>NZ_JBEYAB010000009.1:0-416285 GCF_040631445.1 Streptosporangium sp. NPDC020072
CCTACCTGCCCCTGACCCACCTGCCCACCACCCACAACGGCAAGACCGACCGCAACGCCCTGCCCCCACCCCACACCCTCACCCCCCTACCGACCAGCGACGTCGTCGAGCAGCGAACCAGTCCCCTGCACGACACCCTCGTCGGCATCTGGAAAGAGGTCCTGGGGGTTCCCGCCGTGGTCTCGGCGGACAACTTCTTCACGCTGGGTGGGCATTCGCTGGCGGCCGTACGGTTGCTGTTCCTGGTGCGTGACCGGTTGAAGGTCGAGCTGACGCTCCGCGACCTGTACGACACCGAGGACTTCGCGGCCTTCGTCACCTGGGTCGGTGAGCGGCTCCCCGCGGGTACGGAACTCACGGCTCCCGACACGGCGGCGTCCCCCGATGAGCACTGAGCACAGGAGCGCGGCGGAGACCGGACGTCTTCCCCTGTCTCCCGCGCAGCACCGGCTCTGGTTCCTGCAGCAGTTCGACCCGGAATCGACGCAGTACAACGTGTGCCTGGGTTACGAGCTGCGCGGCGCCCTCGACGTCGAGGCCCTGCGGCGCGCGCTGACCGAGGTGGTCGCCAGGCACGACGCCCTGCGTACGAGTTTCCCCGCCGAGCGGGGCCGTCCCGGGGCGCGGATCGAACCCCCCGGTGAGGTGCCGCTGCCGTACGTCGATCTGGCCTCCCAGGGTGGGGACGCCGCCGAGTTCGCCGCCGCGCAGGTGGCGCGGCCCTTCAACCTGGCCGCCGCCGCCCCGGTGCGGGCGAACCTGCTGAGGCTGGGCGAACAGCGGCACATCCTGCTGCTGGAGATGCACCACATCGTGATCGACGCGTGGTCGGTGCAGATCGTCACGGCCGAGATCGGGGAGCTGTACGCGGCGTACGTGAAGGGCGAGGAAGTTGAGCTGCCCGTCCCGCAGGCCGGTTACGCCGACTACGCGGCCTGGCAGAGCGGCCTGCTGGGCGGTGAGTACCTGGAGCGGGAGTTCGCCCACTGGCGGGAACGGCTGCTCGGGGCGCCCGCCGTGCTCCCTCTGCCGACGGACCGGCCGCGTTCGGTCTCGCAGACGTTCGCGGGCGGTGAGCTGCCGGACGTGGTGCCGCCGCCGCTGGCCGTACGGCTGCGCGGGCTGACCGGTGAACTGCGCAGCACGATGTTCGTCACCACCGTCACGGCCTTCATGATGCTGCTGGCCCGGTGGACCGGGGTGCACGACGTCGTCCTGGCCGTCCCCGTCGCGGGGCGGTCGCGGCCGGAGTTCCACGCGACCGTCGGGTTCTTCGTCAACACCGTCCCGTTGCGTGGCGACCTGTCGGGGGATCCGTCCTTTCGGCAGGCGGTGGCCCAGGTCGGATCGGCCACGCTCGACGCGCTCGAACACGACTCGCTCCCCTTCGACATGCTGGTCGACCACCTCGGCGTCCCGCGTGACCCCACGTGCAACCCACTGGTCCAGGTGGGGTTCCAGCTGCTGCGTACGCCGCACCGCGCACAGCCGGCCCGCTGGCACGACATCGAGGTCGAGGAGTGGGACGGGGTGCGTCAGCAGGTCACCAGACTCGACCTGGAGCTGCACGTGCTCGACACCGCGGCGGAGACCGTCGAGACGCTGCTGTGCTACCGCACCGATCTGTTCGACGGGAGTTCGGCCGAGAACCTCCTCGCCGGCTACCAGTCCTTGCTCGCCCAGGTCGTGGCCGATCCCGACCTGCCGCTTTCGAAGCTCGACGTCTCCCCGCGCCGCGTCACGCACGAGGGCACCCGGAGTGGAGCAGGCGCGGACACCACGGAGAACGGGGGAATGTGATGACGGCGCCGATGCTGGTGACCGACTGGTTCTGGGTGCCGGTGCCCAGGCCGAACGCGGAGACCCGGCTGTTCTGCTTCCCGCACGCCGGCGGGGACGCGCCCGCCTTCGCCGATCTCGCCAGGGAACTGCCCCCCGAGATCGAGGTGTGGGCCGTACGGATGCCCGGCAGGGGCGGGCGGTTCACCGCGCCGCACGCCGCGGACGTGAACGAGCTGGTCGCCTGGGTGAGCGCGGCGATGCGGCCGTTCGCCACCGGGAGGTACGCCCTGCTGGGCCAGAGCATGGGCGCGCTCGTCGCCTACAACGTGGCCAGGGAGCTGTCGCCGGAGAACCCGCCCGTCGCGTGCGTGCTGGCCGCGCTGCTGCCGCCCCACCTGTGGAACGGCCCACCCGGGCCGACGGGGACGCAGGACGTGGTGACCTTCCTGACCTCCATCGACGACACGGTGACCGAGGTGCTCAACCACCCTGACCTGCGGGATCTCGTCCTTTCTGTCGTGAGCGCCGACCTCAACCTGTGCCAGGACTACCTGCACCGGTGGGAGCCGCTGCTCGACTGCCCGGTGCTCGGGCTGGTCGGCACCGACGACCCGACCGTGAGCGGCGAGGAGATGACGGGCTGGGCGCGCAGCACGACCGGGCCGTACAGCATGCGGGTCCTCGAAGGAGGCCACCTGGTGGTCCAGGCGGCCGGAGCCGTGCTGGCGCGGACGGTCGCCGACTTCCTGAGCACCTCGGCGGGTGTGGCATGAACCGCGCCGACGCCCCCGCCGTCATCACCGAGTCGGGCACGCTGACCTACCGAGGACTTGAGCGGCGGGCCGCGCAGTACAGCGCGGCGCTGGTCCGCGCCGGGCTGCGGCCCGGTGACGTGCTGGTTATCACCGTTCCCGACGGCCCCGACGCGGTCGCGGCGCTGCTGGCCGCCCGCCGGGCGCGCACCCCGTTCGCCTGGCTGACGGCCGACCAGCCGCTTGAGCGGCAGATGGCGATCGTGGCCGACTCCTCCCCGGTCGCCGTGCTCGCCCCCGCGGGCGCCGACCCCTTCCCCACGGCGCTCGTGCAGGTGGAGGGGGACGAGGCCGCGGTCGTACGGCGGGCGACGGGTGAGGCGAGGCGGACGTCCGTACCGCAGGACACCGAGTACGTCGTCTACACCTCGGGCTCCACCGGCACCCCCAAGGGCATCGTGCAGCGCACCGGCAACCTCGACCAGCTCACCCGCTGGCTCTCGACCGAACTCGACACGCGTCAGGGCGCGCGGATGCTCCAGTGGGCCAGGCTCGCCTACGACGCCGCCTACGTCGAGATCATGACGGCGGTGCACGGCGGGGCCGCGCTGGTCATCCCGCCGGGGGAGGTCAAGGGCGACCCGGCCAGGATCCACCGGTGGATCGTCGAACACGAGGTGACGCACCTGCAGACCGTGCCGAGCCTGTGCCGTCACCTGCTGGACGCCGCGGCGGGATCGGCGCCGGTCGGCAGCGTGCGGACGCTGAGCCTGTTCGGCGAGTCGCTGCACGCCGAGCTCGTGCTCGCCGCCCGCGACGCCTTCCCCAAGGCGGCCGTGCACAACTTCTACGGGCCGACCGAGTGCATCCTCGCCACCTCGCAGCAGGTGCCGCAGGACGCCGTCGATCCGATCCCGCTGGGCAGGCCCATCCCCGGACGGGAGATCCTGCTGACCGACGAGGACGGACGGCCGGTGCCGGACGGGGAGATCGGGGAGATCCGCGTCCGCAGCGGGTTCCTCGCCCACGGCTACCTCAACCGGCCCGAGGAGACACGCCAGGTCTTCCTGCCCGAACAGACCTACCGCACCGGTGACCTGGCCCGCCGTACGGCCGACGGAGGGCTGGTCTTCTCGGGAAGGATCGACGACCAGGTCAAGATCAGGGGTGCGCGGGTCGAGCTGGGGGAGATCGAGGCGGCGCTCTACCGCGACCCGGCGGTCGCCCAGGCCGCCGTCAGGACCTACGGCGACAGCCCGGAGACGCTGCGCCCGGCCGCGTACGTCCAGCCGCGCCCCGACGCGGTGATCGACGTCGCCGCGCTGCACCGGCGGCTGACCAGGTCGCTGCCCACGTACATGATCCCGGCGGCGTACGTCGTGCTCGACGAGATGCCGCTGACCTCGACAGGCAAGATCGACCGGCTGCGGCTGCCCACCCCGGACGCCCCCGACGCCCGTGACCGGGGTGTCGAACCGGTCGCGTTCAGCACCGAGACGGAACGCGTGCTCGGGGAGATCTGGTGCCAGGTCATCGGCTGCGAGCAGGTGGGACCGGACGACGACTTCTTCACCGTCGGCGGTTACTCGCTGCTCGCGCCGCAGGTCACGGCGGAGGTGCTGGAGCGGTTCGAGGTCGGGTTGCCGGTACGGGCCGTGTTCGACCACCCGACCCTGCGGGAACTGGCCGCCCGCGTCGACCACGAACTCGCCGGAAACCCGGCCGAGTCAGCAGAGCCGGACCAGACAGCGGAAAGGAATCCCAATGCTGCTGGACACCTATGACCTCACCGACGCCGGATTCTGGGCCAGGGACGACGCGTACACGATCCTCGACGAGATCCGGGGTGAAGGCGCGGTCCAGCGGCACGAGTCGGGCCAGGAGGGCCCCCTGTGGGCGGTGCTCACCCACCGGGAGTCGCTCGCGGTCCTCGGCGACGCCAAGACCTACAGCTC
Source organism: Streptosporangium sp. NPDC020072 (assembly GCF_040631445.1). Taxonomy (NCBI): domain Bacteria; kingdom Bacillati; phylum Actinomycetota; class Actinomycetes; order Streptosporangiales; family Streptosporangiaceae; genus Streptosporangium; species Streptosporangium sp. NPDC020072. The sequence goes on from NZ_JBEYAB010000009.1 coordinate 4,490, forward strand.
ACAGGGCGGTTCGCTGCTGGGCACCGGGTACGGTCCCCCCGCCGGGGCCGGGCGGATGATGGCGCTGAGCGACCCGCCGAAGCACCGCGCCTACCGTGACCCGGTCATGCCGTTCTTCTCCGCCAGGCGCGCCAACGGCCTTGAGGAGCGCATCCGCGACCTGACCGAGGGCGTCATCGAACGGCTGCTGGTCAGGGAGAAGATCGACTTCGTCAAGGACATCGGGGCGGTCGTCCCGCTCACCGTGATGTGCGACCTCATGGGCATCCCGGACGAGGACCGCGACGAGATCGTGGCGATGTGCGACCAGGCGTTCCTCGGCCGCAACCCGGCGGAACGGCGTGCCGCGCACCAGCGGCTGCTGCCGTACCTGCTGCAGCTCGCGATGGAGCGCAAGGCCGCCCCGGGGGACGACGTCATCAGCGCGCTCGCCGCCGACCTCGAACTCGACGAGGTCGTGCTGAACTGCGACAACATCATCGTGGGCGGCATCCAGACCGTACGGCACACGGCCGCGATGGCGATGCTCTCCCTGGTGCGCAACACCGACGCCTGGCGGGAACTGGACGGCAAGGCCGACCCGAAGCTCGCCACCGAGGAGCTGCTGCGGTGGACCTCCGTCGGGCTGCACGTGCTGCGCACGGCCAAGACGGACACCGAGCTGGCCGGGCAGCGGATCAAGGCGGGTGACCGGGTCGTGGTGTGGACGCCGGGGGCCAACCGGGACACCGCCGTCTTCGACGAACCGCACCGCCTCGACCTCAACCGGCACCCCAACCGGCACATCGCCTTCGGCTGGGGCGAGCACTACTGCATCGGCGGGCCGCTGGCCAGGACCGAGCTGCGGGTGCTGTTCACGGAGCTGTCCAGGCTGGTGGCGGAGGTCGAACCGCTCGGCGAACCCGAGTACAACTCCTCCATCATCAACTTCGGGCTGGACTCCTTCCCGGTCCGCCTGCACCGCAGGTGACGTCGTGTGGCAACCGGGCGCCCAGGTGGCGCGGGCACGTGGCGTCCAGGCCCTTCGCTCCCTCGGCGGGGCGCTGCGCGAGGTGGGGTTCACCGAGGAGGCGACGGTCGCCGCCCTGTCCGCCGAGGACCCGACGGACCTGCTGAGCAACACGGCCTTCTACGCCGTCTGCTCCGCAGAGCGGGTCCCCGAGCTGCTGACGAGCCCGGCGGGTGTCATGGCGCAGCTCTTCGTGCGCAACGGCGAGGTGCCCGGGGACGTCTACACGACGGTGGTGCCCACCGGGCTGCGCGGGCTGCTCGCGGGGCTCGAACTGGTCGTGGAGCGGGACGGGACGGTGACGTCGGAGGTCTCCGTCTCGCCCTGCCGTTCCATGTATCTGCTGTCCGACCAGCTGTTCAGGGGTGACGCCTCGGTCACCATGGCCGCCCGGTCCACGCTGGTCATGCCGCCGCACGCGTCGAGTTTCGAACTGCTGGACAACCTCGGTCCCGTCGACGGCAGGCTCCTGGACGTCGGGTGCGGCTGCGGGATCCTGGCCCTGGCGTTGCGGGAGGGCTGTTCCTCGGTCGTCGGTGTCGACCTCAATCCGAGGGCGGTCGCGTACTCCCAGGTGAACGCCCTGGTCAACGGGCTCGACGTGGGCCCGGAGGAGAAGACCGACTTCCTGGCCGCGGACCTGCGCTCCGGGCTGGCGGTCGGTGACCTGGCCGACCACCTGGTGTTCAACAGCCCGACCGGTCCCAACCACCACGCCGAGGCCGAGGTCGGCTGGATGAGCGCCGAGCACGCCCTCGGGTTCGTGGCCGCCGCGATGCCCGGCGTGCTCCGCCCGGGGGGTACGGCTCGCGTGCTGCTGATCGTCGAGGTGCCCGAGGACAGCCCCTCGGTGCCGGAGCTGGTGCGGGGCTGGCTGCCGGAGGAACAGGACGTCCAGGTGGCCGAGCTGCGCCGTTCCCCGCTGGCGATCTCCGCCGCCGCCGTCACCAGGGGCAGGCTCGACCCCGGCTGTCTCATGGCGGACGGCGCCGCAGGGGCCGCCCGGCTGGTCGAGCACCTGCGTGAGCGTCGTGTCCGTGAGGTGGTCCCGGCCCTGGTGACGCTCACCCTGCCCGGCTGAGGGGGCTGTCCCTACCGTACGGCCACGTGCTGCCAGGATTTTCCCGACAAAAGCGGATAAATAGCCTTATTCAGTATTAATTCCCACTGAAGGGCTGGCCCTTTTGTTTGGCATGCAATCATCCCGCCGGGTGGCGTCGCGTCTCGCCATCGTCGTCGTCGCCGGTACGGCCTGCCTCGCCGCCACGGCCGGCAGCGCCGGAGCGATCATCAACGGCAAGGACTCCACCGAGTCCTACCCGTTCATGGCGTCCGTCCCGATCTCCGCCCCCGCCCAGGGCCTCAAGGACGGCCAGTGCGGAGCGGCGCTGATCCACCCGCGGTGGGTGGTGACCGCGGCCCACTGCCTCAACACGGAGATCGGCTCGATCCCGGCGGGAACCGTCCGGGTCGGCAGCGAGAACCGCACCTCGGGAGGCACCGTCCGCGCCATCTCGAAGAAGGTGGTCCACCCCGGGTTCCGGCAGAACCTCAAGGGCGGCCCCAACCGCGACGACATCGCCCTGATCCGCCTGGACCGCCCGGTCACCCAGGAACCCGTCAGGATCGCCGAACAGCCCGGCCGCCCCGGCACCCCGACCAGGATCATCGGCTTCGGCACCACCGTGTTCAGCAAGAACCCGGCCGAGTGGAAGATGGCCGAACGGCTCCAGGAACTCGACACCCGCAGGGGCGCCGTCTCCGAGTGCGGCCCCGGCTACGCCTCGGGCAGGCGCCTGTGCACGATCAGCCGGGTGCGCGACGCCATGGCCTGCAACGGCGACTCCGGCTCACCGCAGATCCGGCGGGGCCGTACCGGCCGCTGGGAGCTCATCGGCGTCACCTCGGGGCCCGGCGCCGCCAGCCCGTCCTGCGCGGAGGGCCCCGGCCTCTACGCCAACGTCCCCGCCTACGCGGACTGGATCAGCAGGACCATCAAGAAGTACGGCTGACGCCCGGAGCCGTGGGGAAGGCCGTCCTCGGCCGGTCGTGGGAGTCCGGCCCACGCCCGGTCAGGCGGCGACGAGCTTGGGGGCCCTGCGCAGGAGCACGGCCCCCGAAAGGGTCAGGACCGCGCAGCAGACGCCCAGCAGGACGCGGTAGTCGACCGACGCGATGAGCGCGGCGCCGAGCGCGATGGAGAGCGTCTGCGGCCCGACCGTGGCCAGGTCGGCCGCCGCGGCCACCCTGCCCAGGACCTGCTGCGGCGTCGAACGCTGCCACGCCGTGGTGTAGCCGACCACCAGCCAGGGCACCCCGCAGCCGATCAACGCGAACCCCGCGACGACCACCGGCAGGCTCGTCGTGGTCAGCAGCGCCGTACCGACGGCGACCGTCAGCAGGCCCGCGCCGACCGCCCTGGCCTCGCCGTACCTGCGGATCAGCGCGGCGACGACCAGGCCGCCGCAGATCCCGCCCGCGCCCTGGACCGACATCAGCACGCCGAAGAACGAGGCGGGGCGCCCCAGGCCGTACTCGATGACCGCGAAGTCGACCGTGTCCAGCAACCCGACCACCGCGAAGCTGGCGGCGACGGCGACCGTGGTGAAGGCCACCAGGGGAGTGCTCGCGATCTGCCGGAACCCCGCCATGATCTCCCGCCGGAACGGCTCGCGCTCCTGGGGCGGGGTCGGGGCGGACTCCTCGACGCGCAGGGTGAGCAGGATGACGACCGCGACGGCGAAGGTGATCGAGTCGAGTACGGCGAGCATGGGGCCGCCGACCGCGGTGTAGACGGCGGCTCCGGCCAGCGGGCTGAACAGCCGGATGCCCTCGCCGACCGTCCGGATGGCGGCGTTCGCGCCCGCGAGGTCCTCACCGGAGAGGATCTCCTTGACCAGCCCCACCTGGGCAGGGCGCAACAGGATGAAGGAGAGGCCGTACCCGAGGGCGACCGCGTAGATGATCCACAGATCGGCCACCGTGTGCACCCGCAGCAGGGCGAGCACGCCGAGGCCGGCGACGATGTTGACCCCGATGAGCAGAGGCTTGCGGCGTAATCGGTCGACGATGTGGCCCGCGAACGGGGTGAGGACCACCGGCAGGGCCAGACAGAGGAAGACCACTCCCGCCGCCGCGTTCTGGCCCGTCAGATCCTTGGCCCAGATGCCCAGCGACAGGTAGAGCGCGCTGTCGCCGAAGGTGCTGAGCGACTGACCGGCCAGGAGCCTGCGGAAGCGTGAGTCGCCCAGCGCGCTCATGCCTGGGTCGCCGCGTCGTCGGCCGGCTCCGGGTAGTGTTCGGCGCTGCTGGCCATGAACAGTCTCACCGGGCGCGCCCCCTCGGGCCGCAGCTCGGCCTTCTCGACCCGGTCGAGGTATCCCATGACCATCGACCTGAGGAACTCCCTGAACTCCGACAACTCCGTCGGGGTCATCCAGAGCGTGGCGCCCAGGACCAGGCTCGCGTTCTTCCACTCCTCGGGCTCTGATTCCATGCGCCCACGCCAGGCACGCAGGCGCGCGAACTCTTTTTCGAGGAACACCTCCGCGAGGGCGTTCCCCGTCGGGGTGGTCTCCGCCGTGGACGCGATCGACTGGACGGGCTTGGCCAGCCGCCACGGCTTCTCCCTGGTATGGGAGGGAGCCCGTTCGATGAAGCCGTACTCGGCGAGGGTGCGCAGATGGAACGAGCAGCTCGCGACGCTCTCTCCGATCACCTCCGCGCACCGTGTCGCGGTGGCCGTGCCCAGCACTCCGAGAGCTTCGAGCAACGCGAGCCTGATGGGATGTGCCAGAGCACGCAGTGCGCGTGGATCGGTGATGGCGGGGTGCTCGTCCATGGCGCCATTATGATGAGACAAGAAACCTTTCGCAAGAATTCTTTAGAATGCGTGAACGGTTGACGCGCCGTCACCTGGCCGTCATGAGAGTGACTGTCGTGTGACAGTCAGTCGACCTGTCGTGACCTGCGGTCCGGTGCGGGACTCATGCCCGATCGGTCTGATGACGGATCGGGCGAACCATCCCAGGGGTCTCATACGTCTCACCTTCCATGAAGATCCTGACAACCTGTACCCTCGCTGTTGTCATGGCGACTGTCATGACCCCCGCCCTCGCGTTCGCGTCCTCATCCGCCTCCGCGGGGGCGATTCCGCCGGGGTTCCTGCTGTACGAGAAGGCCGCGGAGCAGAAGAGCGTGAACGGTATGTGGTCGGTCAGCCAGGCCAAGGACGCCAAGCTCGCGGTGAACCCCTGCTACGTCGGCTCTCCCGCCGCCGCGGGCAGGATCGCGGCCCGTACGGTCACCTACGTCGCGGTCTCCGACCAGCGCTCCGAGCAGGTCATCCTCTACCAGTCGGCGAAGGCCGCCTCCCAGGCCCTGGCCGACGTGCGCAAGGCCCTGGTCCGCTGCCCCGCCATCCAGACGTCACAGACGGCCTACCGGTACTCCGGCAGCCCCCTGGCCCTCGGCGACGAGGGGCTGGCCGTGACCGGACAGCTCTACCAGGGCAACAAGGCCAAGGTCGGCGGCGAACGGGTGGTCCTCACCCGCCGCGGCAACGCGCTGGTCGTCTACGCCCGATCCGGGGAGTGGGGAGCCCCCGACAAGACAGACTTCGCACACCAGACGAAGGACGCCCAGACAATGCTCGCCAAGATCTGCCAGGTGGCCAGGTGCTCATGACCCCGACCCCCTGAGGCCGAGGCGACCTCAAGGGGCACGATCGCGCCGGGCGTCGCGGTGACGACGCCCGGCGCTTCACGTCAGACCTTCGCTCAGGACTCCGTGTGGGCCCCGACGTACGCCGCCAGGTGCTCCCCGGTGAGGGTGGAGCGGGCGGCGACCAGCTCGGCGGGCGTGCCCTGGAAGACGATCCGGCCGCCGTCGTGACCGGCACCGGGACCGAGGTCGATGATCCAGTCGGCGTGCGCCATCACGGCCTGGTGGTGCTCGATGACGATGACCGACTTGCCGGACTCGACGAGCCGGTCGAGCAGACCGAGCAACTGCTCCACGTCGGCGAGGTGCAGACCGGTCGTCGGCTCGTCGAGGACGTAGACGCCGCCCTTCTCCGCCATGTGGGTGGCCAGCTTGAGGCGCTGCCGTTCGCCGCCGGACAGCGTGGTGAGCGGCTGACCCAGGCTGATGTAGCCGAGCCCGACGTCGACGAGCCGCTTGAGGATGGCGTGCGCGGCGGGAGTGCGCGCCTCACCCGAGCCGAAGAACTTCTCGGCCTCGCTCACCGACATCGCGAGCACCTGGCTGATGTCCCGCCCGCCGAAGTGGTGGTCGAGCACCGACGCCTGGAAGCGCTTGCCCTCGCACTCCTCACAGACGGTCGCCACCCCGGCCACCATCGCCAGGTCGGTGTAGATGACACCGGCGCCGTTGCAGTTGGGGCAGGCGCCCTCGGAGTTGGCGCTGAACAGCGCGGGCTTGACGCCGTTGGCCTTGGCGAACGCCTTGCGGATCGGGTCGAGCAGCCCGGTGTAGGTGGCCGGGTTGCTCCGCCGCGACCCCCGGATCGCGCCCTGGTCGATCGAGACCACGCCCGCGCCCGCCGGGATCGACCCGTGCACCAGCGAACTCTTGCCCGACCCGGCGACACCGGTGACCACGACGAGCACCCCGAGCGGGATGTCCACGTCCACCTCGCGCAGGTTGTGCGAGGTGGCGCCCCGGATCTCCAGGGCACCCTTCGGCGTGCGCACCTTCTCCTTGAGGGCGGCGCGGTCGTCGAGGTGGCGGCCGGTGAGGGTGCCGCTGGCCCGCAGTTCCTCCACGGTGCCCTCGAAGCAGACGGTGCCGCCCGCCGTACCGGCGCCGGGGCCGAGGTCCACGACGTGGTCGGCGATCGCGATCGCCTCCGGCTTGTGCTCGACGACGAGCACGGTGTTGCCCTTGTCGCGCAGCCGCAGCAGCAGGCCGTTCATCCGCTGGATGTCGTGGGGGTGCAGACCGGTCGTCGGCTCGTCGAAGACGTAGGTGACGTCGGTCAGCGAGGAGCCGAGGTGACGGATCATCTTGGTGCGCTGCGCCTCACCGCCCGACAGCGTGCCCGAGGGCCGGTCGAGGGAGAGGTAGCCGAGCCCGATCTCCACGAACGAGTCGAGGGTCTGCTGCAACGTGGCCAGCAGCGGCGCGACCGAGGGCTCGTCGATGCCGCGTACCCACTTGGCCAGGTCGCTGATCTGCATCGCGCAGGCGTCGGCGATGTTGACGCCGTTGATCCGCGAGGAACGGGCGGCCTCGTTGAGCCGGGTGCCCCCGCACTCGGGGCAGGCGGTGAAGGTGACCGCCCGGTCGACGAACGCCCGGATGTGCGGCTGCAACGCCTCCTTGTCCTTGGCCAGGAACGACTTCTGGACCCTGAGGACCAGACCCTCGTAGGTGAGGTTCATGCTCTCGACCTTCACCTTGGTCTGCTCGCGGTACAGGAAGTCGTGCAGCTCGGTCTCGCTGTAGTCGCGGATGGGCTTGTCCGGGTCCATGAAGCCGGAGGAGGTGAAGACCCGCACCAGCCAGCCGTCCGGGGTGTAGCCGGGGATGGTGATCGCGCCCTCGTTGAGCGACTTGCTCGCGTCGAAGAGCTGGGTCAGGTCGATGTCGGTCACCTTGCCCATGCCCTCACAGCGAGGACAGGCACCGGCGGGCAGGTTGAAGCTGTAGTGGAACGACGGCCCGGCGCTCGGCTCACCCAGCCTGCTGAAGACGATCCGCAGCATCGCGTTGGCGTCGGTCGCGGTGCCGACGGTGGAACGGGAGTTGGCGCCCATCCGCTCCTGGTCGACGATGATCGCCGTGGTCAGCCCTTCGAGGAGGTCGACCTCGGGCCGGGCCAGCGTGGGCATGAAGCCCTGAACGAAGGCGCTGTAGGTCTCGTTGATCAACCGCTGGGACTCCGCGGCGATCGTGCCGAACACCAGCGAGCTCTTGCCCGAGCCGGAGACGCCGGTGAACACCGTCAGCCGCCGCTTGGGGATCTCGACGCTGACGTCCTTGAGGTTGTTCTCCCGCGCACCCTGCACGCGGATCAGGTCATGACTGTCGGCGGTGTGTGATGCGGGCGACTGCGTGTCCGTTCTGATGGCCTTGCTCAACTTCTCTCCATCCGTCTGGGAACCGCTTTCGCGGTCTTCCGTCGGCGTCGCCTGGGTTGTCGGGGATCTCCACCACAGCCGGAACCATCCGGATGGACACGCCACAAGACGAAGCTCATGGCGGTTGTTGGGCGCGCCCGCGGGATTCACGCGATGCTCGCGGTCCACGCGGTTCTTGCGGGGGTGAGGTGACAACGCCACAGGGCGCCGTCCGAACGATCATGGCAAGGGGGGAGAGACCCGGAAACAGACCCTAGCCCGATCTGGAGGGCTTCGAGCACAATGCGAGCTTCTTTCCCCGGAGTTTTCGCACAAATTTTCCCACGGCCCAGGATCTGGTCCCTCGATGGGCGTGCTCGTGGCTACTGGCGGGCTGGGGGCGTTGCGGACCCTTCAGGGTGATGAGCGACAACACATCACCGACCTGCTGCTCCTGGCCAGCATGGTGTTGCGAACCCTTCAGGGTGATGAGCGACCTTGCCGTCCACCCTGCAGTCGGCCGGTGAGTCCCTGTTGCGAACCCTTCAGGGTGATGAGCGACCCGAGGGTAAAGTCCCAGGTCAGGCCGGGTGCTGTGGAAGCGGGACACGCTGGTTCTGCAGCAGTCCGGCGGTAATGCAGCGGTGCAGGTCAGAGCGTTGATCATCTTGAGGCCTGATCGGATCTACCAGGGCTTCCGTAGCGTACCTCCACGGAACGGGAAACAACGATCCTCCCCGTCCGGATCCGGTGGCGAAACTCAGTGCCAGGTTCCGTTGACGAGTTTCACGTCGGTGAAGCTGCCTTCTGCCACGCGGCGGGGTACCTCCTGCCATTCGCGAATCACCCGGCGTCTGCCGTCGGGGATGTGCGGCCAGTTGGTACGGGTGACGGGTTGCCCGGCGTAAACGGGGTCCCAGGTGATGACGTGAAAGGCGCCGATATCGGGGACGAAGGTTTTCAGGATGTGGATCGCGCGGCGGTGGTACCACTTGCAGATGGCCGTGACGGTCAGTTCGCGTTCCAGCGCCTCGCGGAGGAACGGCAGCGCGAATTCGATGTTCTGCCAGGTGTTGGCGGACCGGTCCTCGTAGCGGATGACGTCGTCGGGGACGCCGCGTTCGAGGAGGAAACGGTGGAACATGGCCGCCTCGACGATGCCGTTGTGGCGGTTGACGCCGCCCGTCACGATGATCATCGGGGCAAGCCCACGGTGGTACCGCTCGGCCGCGATCTCAGCCGGTCGGATCTGATTGGTGCCGAAGATGAGATGGGCGGTTGGTTCGTCGGATGGCGGGGTCGCGGTGTCGACGAACGCGGTGATGGCGGAGATTTGCTCGTGATCGATGTCGTCGGTCATACATGGTCCTCAGCCGGGCCGCCGGTCACTTCCAGATAGCGGGCATGATAATCCGCGGTCTGGCGTGCATCCTTGAAGTCGGTTCGCAGAGTCTTGTCGAGCTTTCCTGCCAACACCATCGTTGGCCATGCCGGGCGGCTGCTGGCCAGGGCGGTCTGGCCGGCGGCGACGGCCTCGTCCAGCCGCCCAAGGCCAGCGTGAGCGAGTCCCAGGATGAGCAGGGAACGCGCGTAGCCGGAGGGGTGTTCTCCGCGTTGCCGCACCTCTGACGGGTAGACGGTCTGGATCACCCTGTTGGTGGTCGTCACGGCTTCGCTGAAGCGGTCCACCAGTAGCAGTGACGTCGCGGTGTACGGAGGATCCTCCGTCAAGGCGATGGAGAACACCCCCATGGTCGGAGCATCAACGGGAAGTCTCGTTATCGCTTTGGCGCTGTGGCGTCTGGCATGTGTCATGCGATTGGCATCGCCAGCCATCGCCGCCGCACGCATTTCCTGCGAGGCGAGCTTCGCGTGAACGACCGTACCAATGGACGTGGTTCTTTGCCCTTGTGCGGCCAGTGCCGCCGACTGATGCGGCTGCCCTTGGTAAAACGCGATCATGGCTTTCGTGAGAATGGCCCACCCCGCCAGCTCCGGATGTCCCACTTCCTGACTGCGGCGTTCGGCGTCGGAACACCAAACCCGAGCCGTGGCATGCTCTCCCATGTCGCATGCCGCCACAGCGAGCAGATGGGACAACCAGCCAACGGCGAGGGCGAGGTCGGCACGACGTGGCGCGGGGCCGGTACGGTCGAGAACGTCACTCGCGTATGACCGGACCATGAACAACTCGTCGTAGACGTCGGCCGGTGGAAGGGCGTAGAGCGTCAACGCGTAGTGTTCGACGAGGTCACCGATGCCCTCTGCGACACCACCGGGACGATCGTTGGCGATCACACCAAGTGCCTGTATGACGCGGTTGTTTTGGCCTTGGTGCAGGATCGGCAAGCCGGACAGCGTGATCCCCTGCCTCAGGAAAGTTCGGCGCAGCAACTCACTCTCCTGTCCCAAGTCGTTACTCGGGCCAGCATACGAAGCGGCCGAGCGTTTTTTGGAGGGCGCTCTCTCCAGGATGTCCAGATCTACGCCAAGGACTTCCGCGAGGGCGGGAAGCCATGCGTCCGGCCTGACGCGGCCTTGTTCCCATCTACCGACCTCGTGCCGGGTGAGGGTGCAGGTGCCGGTGTGCGCGCACAGCCTTTCCGCCTCCTCCGCCTGCGTCATTCTGGCGGCGTTTCGGAGGTATTTCAACAGGTCCGGAAGCGGCAGATCGGGTATTTCCACCAGGGGATCCTTTTCGGTCAGCGTGTGGGCACGCTGTGGGCACGCGCGAGTGCCCCTCCATAGTGCCGTCAAATGGCAGATGCTGCTTGAGCCCGGCAACAAGTGAACGCGAACGGCAGAAGTCTCAGAGCGTTCAGGCGCCAAATGACCCATTTGGCGTAGTAAAAGCCGGGTGGGCACTTCCTCAAAAAGAGTCCCAAAACGACCTTCCCAAGACCGCCCCGGCGGCCCTCAGGGAGGTCGCCGCGTCGAAAACGCCCCCTGGGGCCACCTCACCCAAGGAGTCCGCTGTGTTCCCCATCGGTACGCCCATGGCCGACGCTCTGCGTCGGAAGGTCAGTGAGGGTTTCTACGACCCCAAGGCGCCGCAGTTGCGTCGGCTTCAGGGGTTGCTCACCCGGTCGCGGGTGGAGGTGGTGTTCCGGTGTGACGACGGGGCTCCGTTGCTGGAGGTGCCCTCGATGGAGTTTGTGATCTGGACCGACCTTCGGGAGCGGGACTTCTTCTGGAAGTACCGGAACGAGCGGGCTCATCAGGTCCCGGTCGCGCAGGTGGAGGAGGCGGCCCGTCGGATCGTCGAGCACCTGGCCCGTCTCCCGGCCCCCAGCACGAAGGGCACCGCCCCGGCTGAGGAGGTGTCCTCGTGATCGGGCGGCATCGTGATGGGCGGCCGTACAGCCTGGTGTATCGGCGGGTGTGGGACGGCCCGGCCCGTGCGGAGGCCGAGGTGCTGGAGCGGGCCTGGCCGGGGTGGACGGTGCTCTACAGCCTGGGCATGCGCCGGTTCTACGGGTTGTGTTCGTGGCCTGCTCCGCAGCCGGTGATCGTCAGCGACGCCACCTCCGAGGGGTTGGAGCGGCGGATGCGTGAGGCCGAGGCGCTTCTGACCCTGCGGATGCCGACCGCTGACGGGCGGCGATCGGCCGGGAGGCGACGGTTGCGGTCGGCGAGAAGGGCGGCATGATGTCTCTCTCCGGATCGCCGTGTCAAGCCTCCGGTGACGCACATCCCAGTTGCGACAGTTTGCAGCGGGCTCATCCGGACTGGCTGGTCTTCCACAGCTCGCATTCCGGCCTGTGGAGCGCCTACCGAGGTGTTCTGCCCGGCAGGCTGTACGCCGGGGAGGTGTTGTTGGTGCGGGCCGGGTCCGCCGAAGAGCTGGATCGCAAGCTGGCCGCTCAGGTGTTCCCGGTGGTGCCGCCGAGTATCCAGGCCGTCGCCGTCGCTCGGGCCTTGCAGGCCCGAGCCGCCCACGCCCTCCAGACCGCTCGCATCTCCCGGGCCGTTCACGTCGTCGGGCCGGGTCGGTCCACGGCGTTGCGCAGACTGCTGCGCTCCTAGAAGCCGGTACGGCGGGCGGTGGGACGTCATCCCACCCGCCGCCCCGCCGTACCTCGTGAACGTGCGGCTCAGGTGGGAGGGACCTGGGCCGCACCCCTCGCGAGACGGCTCCCACACACGCCGAGCGTGCTGGGGAAGGAGGGAGCCGTCTGGCGCACCGGCCCTGAGCGTGTGGGGCCGGTCCTCCTCCAGGGTGCCCGGTCCGTGCTCCCCGGCTCGGGGCCGGGCACCCGCTTCACGAAAGGCCCCGAACTCCGGGCTTCGTGGCCAGAACGAAGCCCTCGGAAACCCCCGGCCCGAGCGAAGCGTGTTCCCGCCCGCCCTCCGAACCAGGACGACCATGACCGAGTACGAACGCCGGTTCATCGGCCTGCTCGTCAGCACCCACCCCGCCTGGCAGTACGAACAACGGCACCTGCCCGGCCTCCCCAGGTGGTGGGCCATCCACTACGAGCCGCTCCGCCCCGACCAGCGCAGGGCCGGGGCCCGCGACGTGCTCGGCCGTACGACCCTCCACCGGCTGGCCCGCACGCTCGCCCGGCACGACGAGATCCTCCACCGCAGCCGCTACTGACCCCCTACGGAGCCTCCATGTCCCCACTCAAGGCCGTCGCCCCGGACGGCACCTTCACCACCGGTCCAGACACCACCGAACGGCTTCTCACGCCCGGCGAGGTCGCCCGGATCTTCGGCGTGGACCCCAAGACCGTCAACCGGTGGGCGTTGACCGGGCGCATCCCCTCGGTAAGAACCCCCAGCAAGCAACGCCGCTACCGCGAGAGCGACATCAATGCCCTGCTGAACCCCACCTGATCACCGAATCCGCCGCACATGCCCGTTCAAGACCCGATGCGAAAGGGATGTCAATGACCGTTCCACAGCACGCCAATGCGACCGGCCTGCGGTTCCTGTGGCTGGAGTTGACCGGAAAGTGCCAGCTGGAATGCGTCCAGTGTTACGCGTCCAGCTCGCCGACCGGGACGGATGGCACCATGACCATCCTCGACTGGAAGGGAGTCATCGACCAGGCCGCTGCTCTCGGTACCCGCCAGGTCCAGTTCATCGGGGGTGAGCCGACCCTCCACAAAGCGCTACCTGGCCTGATCGGTCACGCCTTGGCCGCCAAAATTGAGGTCGAGGTCTACAGCAACCTCGTGCACATACCGGAGTCTCTGTGGGACACGCTCTCCCAGCCGGGTGTCCGGCTCGCCACGTCCTTCTACAGCGACGATGCCCGTGAGCACATGCTGATCACCGGCCGTAACACGTTGGCCCGAACCCAGGACAACATCACCACGGCGTTGGACCGGGGGATCCCGTTGCGGGCCGGCATGGTTTGTGTGCTGGACGGCCAGCGCCTCGACGAGGGGCAGGAACTGCTACAGCGGTTGGGCGTGACGCAGATCGGGATCGACCGGATGCGGCTGCTGGGCCGCCCTTCCCGTGGTGCCCCGGACCTTACTGAGTTGTGCGGTGCATGCGGCCGTGGGTCGGCTGCGGTGCTGCCGGACGGCAGTCTCACCCCGTGCCCCATGGCGCGGAACATGCGCGGTGGAAACGTGCTGACCACGCCGCTGGTCGACATTCTGACCGGCGTCACCTGGGCGCAGGCTCTGACTCTGGTGCCCGATCCTCGAATGGGAGAGGAGTGCGAGCCGGAAAAGAACAGTTGCCGCCCCACCAAGCAGGACGGCAGGGACTGTCCGCCTTCGGAGAAACCGGCTTGCTCTCCACGCTTCTGCAACCCGGACTTCACCCCGCCCGGTAAGAAGTGACCATGAACTGGCAACCTCGTGCCGCCTGGCTCGCCGCCGCTGCCGTCCCTCGTGGGTCGCAGTGGCGGGTGCCGGTCGCCACCACGCCCCGGCATCTGTTCGTGCCGCGCTGGTGGGACACGCCCGCCGGAACCTACAGCCGCACTTGGGATCTGCACGACGGTCCGGGGGACGCAGAGACGTGGATGGACACGGTCTACGACGACCAGACGGTCGTCACCCAGGTCGCCGGGGTCCACGCCGACCACGCGGAAGCAGGGACGGTGATCAAGGGGCAGCCCACGTCGTCGTCCACGCTGCCAGGCCTGGTCGTGCGGATGTTCCACCATGCCGAGGTCTACGAGGGGGCGGACGTGCTCGATGTCGCCACCGGTTCGGGATACAGCGCCGCCCTGCTGGCCGGGCATCTCGGCGATGACCGGGTGACGAGCGTGGACGTGGACCCCTACCTTGTCGAGGCCGCCGCCGTACGGCTGGACACCGTCGGCCTGCGCCCGAAGGTTCTCGCCGTCGACGCGACCGGGCCGCTGCCGGGCGAGTACGACTGCATCGTCTCCATGGTGTCGGTACGGCCCATCCCGGCCTCCTGGCTGGCGGCGTTGCGGCCCGGTGGGCGGTTCGCCGCGGTCATCGCGAACACCTCGCTCATCATCACCGCGGGCAAAAGCGACGATGGCGGTGCCGAAGGCCGCATCGAGTGGGACCGCGCCATGTTCATGCCGACCCGCTCCGGCGGAGACTATCCGCCGGGGGCACGCGGCCTGTTCGACACCGTGTGGGACGCCGAGGGCGAGGAGGTCACCCGGGGCCGGTACCCGGTGCTGGACGTCGCCTACAACTGGGACCTGCCCACCATGCTGGAGGTCGTCTGTCCCGGTATCGAACACCACTACATGGAGGATGACGACGGGGTGCGCACGGCCCGGATGGTCCACGCCGACGGGTCATGGGCCCGAGCCGCCGCCCGGTCGGACGAGCCGCCCACCGTCCACCAGGGCGGCCCTCGCCGCCTGTGGGACAGGCTCGACGAGGTCCGGCACTACTGGCTACAGCACGGCGAACTACCGCTGCGCGGCGCCCACGCCCACATCACCCCGGACGGGACGATCCATCTGCGACGCGGCAGGTGGGCGGCCACCATCGGATGACCTCCGGGTACGGCCTCGCCGTACCCGGGTCAGGCCAGCCAGTGGCCGTCGCGCATCAGGTCGCGGTCTCGGAGTTCCTCGACCTCGCGCCAGGCCTGGATGTGGCGCGGTGAGACGCGGAACCAGCGGTACGGCCCGGCCGACTCGCGCGGGTCGAAGCCGGTGCGCTTGGCGAAGCGGTCTCCCTGTTCCGGGGACAGCGCGTCCATCTCAAGGACCTCGACCGTGCCCTCGATCATGGTCACGTCGCGGGTGTGGCCGAGCCCGAGCCTGACGGTTCGGGTGGCGGCCAGGTTCCTGCCGGTCGGGCTGTTGGCCGGGGTGGACAGCAGCAGCGCTTCGCCGTCCCAGTCGAAGGACAGCGGCACCATGTACGGCACTCCGTCCGCCGAGGCGCTGGCCACCCAGAGGTCGACGTCGTGGGCGAGCCGGTGCTCGGCGTCGTGACGTCGCTGGACACGGGAGCGGGGTGCGTCGTTCATAGCCGGTGTGTCGCTCACTTGTCCTGGAGGAGGCCGAGGACGTTGCCGTCGAGGTCGGTGAAGGTGGCCACCAGACGGCCGCCGCCGACGTCGTGCGCGGCCTCCTTCACGGTGGCACCGGCCAGTCGCCGCTGCGCATACTCGCGCAGCCGTTGGCTGGCCATCAGTTCGGCGATCTCCGGCTGCCGGGCCCGGCACCCAGCGCGCCATTGCGCGACCGTCGCACGGTATTTCTCGTCACACGTCCGCGGCGAGGCATCGCGCCGCAGCTCCCGTGAGATCGTCAACGACAACCCCCTTAAATACCGTGCGATCCTATGCACACCGAGCTTGCGGGCACAACGCGACGCGATCTTTTCCCGCTCCGCGAACGACGGACAATGGCCCGACGCCGTCGAGGTGAAGTGCGGTCCCGCTCTGCCGGCCTGGCGAAACCGGCGTGTCCTCACCGTCGGTGACACGCCGATCTGTGCCGTGGTGTTCTCCGAGCCCGTCCCTGAACGATCGCCCGCCGGATGGGAATGTCGGTCTGGTGCACGCAGTCGTCTCGGGCCGCCGGTGCGTGTTCGATGCTCGTCCGTCGTTGCCTCCGGTATGTCGAAGGCATGTCGAACAGGACCGAATCCCTGGCGTTCGTAGCTCGTGGTCCCCGTCGTCAACTGTCCAATGATCGACAGTCAATGCTCAGGGGCCACGAATCCTTGCGTTTCAGGCCTCCTTCCCCCTCCCCGAAATCGGGGAGCCGCTTTAAGATGCGTCCCAGTATTTGAACGGATTTGTCACCAGCGATGAGTTTGCGTATCGATCGTCCGTCGAGACCTCAAGCCCCGCCCATTCCGGTGCGGTGATCGCCTCATCTTTGCCGAATTCGACTTCGGCTATCACGAGGCCGTCGTTTGCTTCGCGGAAGACATCCACGACCCATTCACCAGGATGGCGGCGACCGAGAACGTGTCGCTCCTTGACGATCAGAGGATGATGGCACTGCTCGTCAAGCATGAAAGCCGCGTCCTGGGCAGGTATATCGTACTCAAACTCATGCCGCCGATTTTCGACACGCAGGCCCTTCACGGTCAGCTTTCCCGTCTTTTCGCCGATAAGACGCACGCGGACGATTCGCTGGCGGTCTAGGCTGAGGAAGCCCTGTCTGATGGCGAAGACGCCGGTGACCTCCTCTCTCCACGCATCGTCCGAAACGAGGAATCGTCGCTCGATCTCTACTGCCACAGAGGGCCACTTCCTTCACTGCTCGTACGGCCTGAGCGCAATTTTGAGACTTCGACGCTCGGCCATCGCACGATACCCGTCGGCCACGTCCATCAGATTCATTTCATGAGTGATGAGCCACGAGGCGTCCAGGCCGCCGCCGAGAACCAAGCTCAGCAGGTCCGTCAGGTACCTTCGTGCGGGCGTGATACCGAAACGCAGGGCGATGTTGCGGCGGAACAGGTCAGCGACGGGAGCAGTCCGGACGCCATGTGGGACACCGACGACACCGACTCGGCCGCCGTCGGTCGCGAGGCTCACCGCGATCTCTGTGGATCGAGCGGTGCCAACGCAGTCAAGGACCGCGTCCGGGCGACCGCGACGCACTTCTTCGTCCCAGCTGGCCTCTGTACGAGCGTTTATCATGAGATCGGCGTCCACACTGAGGGAAATTCGATCCGTATGGTGACCGACCAGGGTGACATGCGAGGCCCCGGCGCGTTTTGCCATGGCCGCCGCAGCCAGTCCTACGCTACCGTCGCCGATAATCACACAGCGGTCCTCCTTGCGCACGTCGGCGAGCTCGACCGCATGCTGGCCGGTGGCAAGGACGTCGCCGCACAGCAGCATGTTCAGTGTGTTCGTCCTGGAACGGAGCGTGCCTTTCGGCAGCACGACAAGGGTGCCGTTCGCGTGGGGCACGCGAACGTATTCACTTTGTGCGCCCGACGCACCTGCCGACCGGCCGAAGAAGCCACCGTTCTGGCAGGAGGAGGTCCACCCGTTCGCACAGTTGACGCACTCGCCGCAGTTCCAGGAAAACGGGGCTGCCACTTCGTCGCCGACCTGCAGGGTGTCGACCGCGGTTCCCAGCGCGACAACCTCACCGACGAACTCGTGGCCGATGGGCTGCATCGCAGGCCGTACGGCTATTCCGTTGAAAGCCCATAGATCGCTTCCACAGATTCCTGCGGCGACGACGCGGACGATTGCCTCGTGAGGCGATTTCAGTGTGGGGTCGGCGACTTGCACACAGCGGACGTCGCCCGGCGCCGCCAGCACCGCAGCCCTCATCGGATGTCCAGGTAGGACAGTACGGCAGGAATCGTAGCGACGCGAGGGCCCTTCCAGTTCTCGACCGCGGGACGGTGGCTGTCGTACGTATTGGCGAGGCTGGGAGTCACGAGGAGGGGGCGCAGTCCCGCCTCCGCCGCGCCCCGCAACTCGTCATCACTCCCGTCGCCCACGTAGAGCGTATGCTCCGGCCGCGTGCCGATCTCTTGAAGAACGAGGTCGTACGCCGGGCGCTCAGGCTTGCGGATACGTGCCGAGCAGCTGAACACCGCCGCGTCGAAATGCGCTCCGAGCGGCGTGGCGGCCAGGACCTCCGGAACATCAGGAGCGCAGTTCGTGAGCAGACCTAAGCGCAGTCCGGCGCTCTTCAACTGGGTTAGGGCTTGGTTCACTCCAGCGAGGGGTTCGAGACCGGCCCGGGTGAACTCGGCGTATTGTGCGGCTGCGGCCAGGCAGTCTTCCCGGCTGAGTGTGATGCCGGCTTGTTCCCCTATCCAGGCGAAGTTCGACGCAATCGACGCGAAACCGCCGGAGACACGCTGCGGAAAGGACTCGATCCACAGGCTGTGGCACAGCTCGAAGTCCAGGTCGAGGATCTTGGCGCACTCCTGGATGGCCGAGGTGTGTTCCGCCTTGCGGAAAGGCGGGACAAGCGTGCCGAAGAGATCAAAGATCACACCACGCCACGTCATCGGGAAACCTTGATCGAACTAAGGTAGGAGTACTCTCGTTCAAAAGCCGACTGGTTATCCGGCGAGTGGAGCATGTTGCGGTAGGAATTGATCTGGCCTCGGCGCTCGCGGAGCGCGTCCTTGAACTCAATGATCACCTTGATGGCGTTTTCGCCCTTGAACACGTAGACGTCCAGCGGCCGAGTGGGAAAATCACGCATGAGGCTGTCCGTCCATCTCCATCCGTATATTCGCGGCCACAACTCAAAAACACCCTCTGGGGTGAACGCCACTTTGAACTGCTCCCGCAAACTCAGTGGCAGCTTGTCAATACCGTTGAGAATCTCCTGCTGTATGCCCCGTTCGTAGACATCCGGCTTCATCAATACCAGAGCGTTCTGCATGAAATCTCACCCCGTCCAATTGATCGAAAGCAGCGACCGGCTGTCTCGTAGATCGGCGTCGTGCTCGCGGTAGGTGCGTAGAACGGCGGTATGAAGGTCCTCGGCGTCGAAGAACTCCTCGACACGACGCTTGAGGTGCGTATCCCCGTTGATCTTTCCCTCCGGGGTGCGGCTCTCAAGAAGCCCGTCACTGGGTACGAGGACGTACTCGTCGGCCTCCACCTGGATCTCAATTTCCCGGATCGGATGCTTGAGCATCCCATGGGGTCCGAGCACAGGGCCTGGAAAGTCGATGTACCGCGTCGGTTGCGACGCTGAAAGTATGTACACCGGGGCATAGGCCCCGACGAGCGTGACCCTTTTTTCCCCGAGCCGGAGCAGGGCTACATTGAGGAAGCATCCGGTAGGCGGGAGATCAGAAGTGTCAAACCATTTCGTCACCACGCTACGGACATGATCGAGCAGGTCGGGGAGGCATATATCGTCCCCGGCGGCCTGGGCGATGCTGTCGAACGCGAGACTACGCACGCGCGCCGCCTGTGCGGCAGGCACGCCGTTGGAGTCGACGAGAGCCAGTAACTCCGGTCCTCCGAGGTCGTAGCGCCGGAACTCGTCCGTTTCAAAGGCCGATCCGGCTTCGCGGTCGTAACGTATTTTCCAGCTCGCACGACTCCCGTTCACACTGCACTTCCTTGGTGGAATACCGCCGGGTAGAACTGCGAATCCAGATGCTTCTCGTGCTCACCCTCATAGTCCTTCGCCCACCGGTTCTGCCCGTCGAAGCGGACATCGGCGGTGACGAAGAACAGTCCGAGGGCGCTGCGAGGACGGTCGCTCCAGTTGGAGCCGGAACAGTGCCAGGTGAATGCATCGTGGAAGTGCACGTGTCCCTTGGGCACCGGACACAGCTCTCGTTTCACCTGATGTCCCCGATAGTCGTCAGGGATCTCGTCCTTCGCATCCACCCGGTCGGCCAGCAGGTCCATGTGTTCAGTCGCGTCGCCCCAGCCGTGCGATCCCGGAACCATCTGCATCGCACCGTTTTCCTTGTCGGCCCCGTTCAACGAGATCCAGGCGCTGACCGTGCGGAATGGTGGGAGGAACGGCAGGAAGGTCGCGTCCTGATGCCATGTATGAATTCCGCCCGCCCTCGCCGGCTTATAAAAAAACCGGTCCTGCCACAGATGGAAGCGAGTGTGACCGGTAAGGCGATGGAGCGCCTCCGTCACCAGAGGATGCCGGTGCAGCTCGGCGAACGCGTCATAGCGTTTCCACATGTTCTTGATGTGAAGCAGCGGACGACCCGCATGCTTGAAATCGTAAACGCGCTGGTGGTACTGGTGGTCCGGGTTCTCGACGATCTCGCGGATGATCTCGTGTAGTTCGTCCGCCTCGTGGTCGGCTAGCAGCCGGCCGCCAAGCACGAAGCCGTCGCGGTGGTAGGCGTTCGCGCGCGCGTCGTCGAGGAGGGAGGGGGTGTGCGTACTAGTCGACAAGGCGATCTCCGGTGGTTGGTGTTTTGGCGTTTATCGAAACGAGCTTGCAAAGCTCCACTAGACCGTCCCCGGGCGCCCACGGGTCGCGGCAGGCCCCGCTATAGCGCTCGCCCGGCTGGATTCGGTATGCGATCTCACTCAGCGGCGCGTCCTTGATGTTCCCCAGGCTTTTTCCTGCGGGAATAAAGTAGCCGCAGGGATATACGTCACCGAGCGGGTCGACAATGAGCGAATCCCGCTGCTTCTTCGTACAGATAGGCTGGTAGTCAACCGGCAGGAAACGGCCCAGATCCTCTCGTCGCACTCGGTCGAGTTCGTACCAGACCCACGGTCGAGAGGCGGCCAGGTCACGGACCTGGTGAAGGTATTCGACCCAACTATCCGGATCGACCATGAGTTCGGTCTCGTTCTCGATCGCCGCACCGATGCTGCCGCAGGAGAAGAGCAGCAGGCGTTCGACACCGAGTTGCTCGGCGAGAGCGATGGTCTCGGCCACGCGCTTCACCGTGTCTCGCCAGACGACGGAGATCATATGCGTCGGTATGCCCGCGGCCACGGAGTTTCTGGTGGCCTCGGTCACCTTCGCGAACGACCCGATCCGCCGCCGTATCCGGTCGTGGGTGACTGCCGTCGGCCCGTCGATGCTGAAGGTGAGCCGGGACACGCGTCCCTTCAACCGGTCTATGATCTTTGGGGTTACGGCCAGGCCGTTGCTGGTGATCGCCGGCTTGATGCCGTGGGCATTGAGGGCGTCGATGACCTCCCAGATGCCCCGAAACATAAGAGCCTCACCACCTTCGAGATGAACTGTGTCCGGCCGAAGCTCGGAAAGTTCGGAGACCAGGCGCAACACCGTTTCCAGTGTCATCGCCTCTCGCGAACTCGGGCCACAGCTCGCATAGCAGTGTGCACACTGGAGATTGCACGTGTTGAGCAACCTGAGGAAGATATGCTTCATCGGCGGCCGCTGTGATCCTATCTCGATCGAGGAAGAAACGGCTACATGTGTCGCGCTCATCGCTTGAAGACCCCCTCACCCGTGCTTGTCACGACCACCTGTTCTCCGCCACCGCCCAAGACCAGGGCAAAGTCCTTGGCATGCTCGGGATGGCGCGCACATAGCTCCTCATAGACAGACCGGATCTCTTCTCTTGGCATGGGCCTGACGGTTGCCTCGTCCGGAAGGTCGATTAAAGAGGAGGTGTACGTGTGGTCCTCGTGGGCGACGGTTGCCTTGTGCCGATATTCCTTGAACACGAAGGCCGCCCTTCCGAAGAGAGGACGGTATATATCGACGATGTCCTCAACCGCCAGTCCGGCAAACATAACGACCACGATCTCGATCGTGTTGGGCAGGCCCGTGAGCGCGATCATGTTGCGGCGAGGAACCTGAAAAGCGAGCTTCCCTTTCAATCCGGAGGCTGCTTCGCCGAGCTTTTCGTTTCCCTTGAGACTCACACTGAACTCGTCGATGTAGGGACTGACCTGCTCTAATCGACCGGACAGGCTCGCATTCGTACACACGACCGAATAGCCCCCCATCTGGCGAATCTCATCCCCCAGCGTGACGACGAGTTCGGGGAACATGAGCGGTTCGCCACCCGTCAAGTAGATGATCCGGCCCGCGCTCACTTCGTCTCGCACGAACTGCCTGATCGTTGTCAAGCTCATCTCGTTCCAGCCGGGCAGGTAGTGTCGCTCATCCTTTGCATAACCGCCCACGTCGCAGTACGAGCAGGCCATGTTGCACGGAGCGACCATGACGAGCGATCCATAGACGCCAAACCTCGGCCCAGGCATACGGTAGGGGAAGGCAGAGGAAATCAGACCCAGCATCGGATAGGTGTCCCGTACCGCGGGCAACGCCGGCCGCCGCGCGGTTGATGATCGCGCCTCAGGCACGGAAGACATCGGAAAATTGTCATGCATGAAGGGCGGTTCCTTCGGTTGTCGTCGAAAGGAGTTTCTGAGTGGTGCGGTCAACGTTGTTGGGATCGCTCAGCGAGTTCGCGCCACCTTCAACTTGAGCGCGGCGGAACGTGCCGCCTTTGTCCGTAGCGTCGTCAAGGCCAGAAGATAGGAGCCGTCCATTGCTGGCGAGGACGTTTCGGCAACGGGGCACCACACCGGCCTCGTCGTCGTCATGGAACGATGTGTTGACGTTCTGCCGGCCACTTACGGTGGGAGAGGTCGATCCCGGACCAAGTGGCGGTGCACGTGATCTATGGCTTCAGGTTGAAAAGGCTCATTGCGGACGGTGGGGGCGGGCAGCCAGGGCCCTGGATTTCGAGGAGCGTCAACGGCTGTCCGTCTTCGGATGATCGGCGAGATCCCCGACGAACTCTCGGCCGGGCCGCGGTGCCCCGTTCCGGAGTCGCTCGCGTCATGAATCCGCCAGCGGTTTGAGCAGGCTGCGAAACGGCGTGAAGGGAAGGGCGAGCGTCCAGAGCAGGTAGAAGGTTCCCGCCACGACGATGGCGGTGGTGGCGCCGTAACTCCCGGCGAAGAACCCTCCCAGCAGAGCGCCCAGAGGAACGGCTCCGTGGGAGATCAGCCTGTAGCTGGCGGTGACCCTTCCCAAGAGCTCCGGTCTGGCGAGCGTCTGGCGGGCGGTGATCGCGTGAACGTTGTAAACGCCCAAGCCGCAGTCGAAGGCCATCATTCCGATGATCACAACTGTGATCCGCGCGGCCTGGCCGGACGGTGTCACAGAAAGTGCCACGGTGAGGATGCCGGCCGCCGCGGCCCCCATGCCGATGAGCATCGCGGCCCCGGGGGAGGTCCGCCGAGAGATCGGGGTGGCCAGGGAGGCGCCAGCCAGCCCTCCCAGGGCGCCTGCCCCGTAGACGAGGCCCAGAGCTCCGGGGGACAGGCCGACGTCATGCACTGCGAAGATCACATAGGCCGTCATGTAAGCCTGGATGGCGATGTTCGCCACCCCGCTGCATATGGCGAGAATCAACAGCCGACGATCGGCGAGAAGATAGCTGAACCCGGCCTTGACCAGCGACAGCCACCGTCCACGCGCCGCCGGGGCGACGGCGTCGGGCCGGGGCCGGGACAGTGCTAGCAGAGTGCCCGAAGCCAGGAAACTCACGCTGTCGGCCAGGATCGCGAAGGGGGCGCCGACTGCCTGGACCAGCACTCCGCCGATCGCAGGCCCGGTCACGTCAGTGACCGAGTAGCTGGCGCTGATACCCGCGTTACCCGCCGTCAGCTGCTTGTCGGTGACCAGCTGGGGAAGCATCGCGTGATGGGCTATGTCGCCGATCGACTTCAGGCAGCCGAGGACGAATCCCGAAGCCAGCAGCACGGGAAAGCTCAACACGTGCACGGCGGCGGTGAGCGGAATGACAAGCAGGAGAAGCCCGCGAGCGAGGTCACACCAAATGTTGAGCTGACGGCGCGGAAAACGGTCGGCCAGGATACCGGCCACGGGGGTGATCAGGAGGGTCGGTAGATACTGGACCGCTGTGAGCAGGCCAAGATCGCCCGCGTCGGCCTTCAGGGTCACCAGCGCGGTCAGCGGTAGTGCCACCATGGTGATCTGCGAGCCGATACCCGAGATCGTGACCCCTGACCAGAAACGCAGATAGTTCGGGTTCTTCCAGACGCGTTCTGCGTGCTTCGCGGAGACGGTCACCGTAAGTCCATCACGCCGTAGCCGGCTAGATCATGGCAGTACTCCGCGATCTCCTCACCGGTCGCGGACTCGCCGGCCTTCAGGAGGGCCTCTCCCATCAGTGCGGTCGTCTGTTCCATCGTCCGGCCATGGGCCAGTCCCCACAGCAGGGCTCCCTGCCAGCTGACCGCGACGTCATCGCGTCCAGGCGTCAGCAGTAACGCCCCCTCGCGGGTGGGAACCACGACGGTGTCCGCGCGACGCGCCCATGTGCCGGGGTGGGGCTTCGCGGTGGGATGGTAGTCATGTCCGGTGGAGGCCATGACGGCCAGGTCCTGGGCCAGACGCCTGGTTCGGTCAAGGCCGCTTGGCTCTCCCGGCTCGCGGTGTATCGAGCTTCGGACCTCGGCGCCAAGGTCGTCGCCCACCGTCCGCTCCCACCGCGCCCACAGCCACTTGGTGCCGATATAGCGGTCGCCTTTGCTGCACAGATATGCTTCAGCCGAACGGTACAGCTGCTCGCGGGCCAGATAATCCGCGGAAGAGGCGTCCCCGTTGGCCAGCGCCCCCGCGATATCCTCAGCGAGGTTGGCGCCATCGACGCAATGCCGCGCCACCAGCAGTTTGGTGAATTCGTCGACGGCCCTTCCCAGCTGTCGCTGCAAGGTTTCCAGTACATGATCATCGGCGAGTATCTCGCCCAGCGCGAACCTGGTCAGGTGGTCAAGCCGGGCGCGGCTGGCAAATGCCATCTGCCTGCGGTCGTCACGGGAGAAGCGAAACTCGGAGCATTCGTCGATGGCCGTGGACAGGTTTTTAAGGGTGATGTGCTCGACGTCCAGCCGCTCCCCTTCAAAGTCGAGCTGTTCGTCCAGCCGGGACTGGTCGTCGTTCAGTACCACGAAGATGTCAATGTCGGAGAAGGGTGACCCGAGGCCTGCCAGTGGTGCTCCGCCTGTGTAGATTCGGGCCTGAGGGAACCGTTCCTTCAGCCATGCCCCGGCGCGTCGGCCGCGCTCAACAACGGCGTCGACCTCGGCAGACCGGCTCGACGCGCGAGACTCGATGATCACTTGTTTCTCTTTCGGCGTGATGTGCGATGACGGCGACAGAAAGCTCCTGTCCAACGGATCTCGGGGACGCCAGCATTGGCAAGGTCCCGGTTGGGGACGCTGCCTCGTCGTCAACCATTCCATAAGGGTAAAAAGTGCGGGCGACACCATAGGAATCGCCCGCATCAAAAGAGCGGAGCTAGTCCTACTCCTGCTTGCCGCCGCGGACCGGCTGAGGCTTGGTACCCATTCGTAATCACCTCTTTCTTTTCCTGGGGAAGTCATGATCCTAACTAGGGGGCTGGTGGGTGTCAATGAACCTATTTCATCCCCTAGTTACAGGCTGCTGATCATTGTATGATTTTGAGTTACGGGTTCGGCTCGTAATGTGGAGAAACCCCTGGTAGGGGTGACGGTCGCAACCACCATGTCCGGACCAAGAGGCTATGCATTCGGTTCTACCGTGCCGTCGTTGATTTGTTGCGTTATGTCATCGGACTTGTCCGTCGGCACCGTAAGCGGATCAGATCCACCAGGCGACCGCCCGACTCCGGCTGTCAAGCCTTGCCTGTGCTGGTCTGTCTCCGCGAGGACGAGGCGTTCGCCAAGATCAGTACGGGTTCCGGGGTGCCGGTTACAGAGGTGTGTGGAAGAGCCCGTGATACGACAGCGTCGTTTGGGTGACTGATCATGAAAGCCGGGAGTCATGCCGGTTCGGAGATGAACCCGTCCAGCAGGCCGGGTCGGCAGTGCAGGGGTTTGAGCCCACTCCGGGTCAGTGCGGTGAGCGTTGTCGATGCCGCCGACGGCGAAGTTGAACAGCTTGGTGCGTGGACTGGACCAGACACCCTTGGCCGGGTTGAGGTCTGGTGCGTACGGCGGGAGTCGGTAGACCGGCAACCAGCCGGCCCGGGAGACGATCCAGCCGGGCGCCTCGGCGCTGACGCGCTCGGGAAGGCCGTCTCATACCGAGAAGACAGGCTGGCCGGGCTGGGCGTGTGCGGCCTGCGGCAGGGCCTGGAAGGCATTTCTTGAATGCGGACACCTTGGAGGCTGGATCTTGAGGTCCAGAGCAAGAGATGTCCCTGGCGGCGGCGGAGAACTATCCGCCCGAGTCCAAGGCCGACATGGTGGCGCTGGCATTGTCCAGGCCGGGCTGGACGGTTACCTCGATCGCTCAGGATCTGGAGCTGGCCGCGAGACGCCGCGAGCATGGGTACGAGCCGCGCAGGCTTGGGGAAAAGCGGGCAACGAGCGGCCGGCGGGATCAGGACCGGCAGGGACACCTCCGCTGGCCCCATACCCTCGGGCGACGTGTTGGAAGAGAGGAACAAGCAGCTCAAGGCCCACATGCGGGAGCTGGAACAAGAGCGGGGCATCCTGCGTGGGGCGGCCAAGCCTTTCGCGGGTGAGACGAACCAGTGAACCGCTTCCAGCTCGTCGAAGACCACGAGGCTCTCTACGGGATGAAGCGGTTGTTCCGGGTCGCAGGTGTCATGCTCGGGCTTCTGCCGGTGGCTGAAGGGGCGAAGGACAGCGGCACCATGTACGGCACGCCGTCGGCCGAGGCGCTGGCCACCCAGAGGTCGACGTCGTGGGCGAGCCGGTGCTCGGTGTCGTGACGGCGCTGGAGACGGGAGCGGGGTGCGTCGTTCATGGCCGGTGTGTCGCTCACTTGTCCTGGAGGAGGCCGAGGACGTTGCCGTCGAGGTCGGTGAAGGTGGCCACCAGACGGCCGCCGCCGACGTCGTGCGCGGCCTCCTTCACGGTGGCTCCGGCGGCGGTCACCTCGGCCAGCTTCGCCTCGATGTCGGCCACGTGCCAGTAGGCCACCGGAGCGTCCGGGCTCTGCGGTCCGGAGGGCACCAGCCCGATGTGCTGGCCCTCGACGTCGAAGCCGACGTAGTAGGGGGAGTCGGCCTGCGGCTCCACTCCGAGCAGGGCGGTGTAGACGGCCTTGGCCGCCGCCAGGTCGGAGACGGGATGCAGCACGGTCCTGATGCCCTGGTGGGAAGAGTCAGCCATGGTCGCTCCTGGATCAAATGCGTATATCTGGTGATGTGTCGGGGGTAAATCCCCGTTCACGATGACCACGCTATCTGTGTCCCACGCCCCGGCGCTTCTCCGATTCTGACCGGCCCCTGAAGCACCCCGGAATCAGCGGTGGCCCGCGTCCCTGACCAGTAGGGCGGCCTGGACGCGGTTGGAGCAGTTGAGCTTGGTCAGGATCCGGCTCACGTAGGTTTTGACGGACGCCTCGCTCATCGCCAGCCCACGGCCGATCTCGGCGTTCGACATGCCCTCGGCCAGCAGCCGCAGGACCTCGTCCTCGCGGGGGGTCAGCGCGCCGAGCAGTTCGGCGGCCTCCCTTCTGCGGTCCACCTCGGCGGGGGTGACCATGCCCAGGACCAGCCGGGTGACCGGGGGAGACAGGTAGGCGTCGCCGCCGTACGCGGCCCTGACGGCGCGGATCAGCTCGTCCGGCGCGCAGCTCTTGAGCACGAACCCGGCCGCGCCGCCCCGCAGCGCCCGCACCACGTTCGGCTCGGTGCCGAACGACGTCAGCACCAGCGTCCGCAGTGCGGGCACCAGCCCGCGCAACTCCTCGATCGCGCTCAGGCCGTCGAGCACCGGCATGTTGACGTCGACCAACGCGACGTCCACGCGGTGCCCGAGCGCCGCCTCGACGGCGGCCCTGCCGTTCGCCGCCTCGGCCACGACCTCGATGTCGGGCGCGGACTCCAGCACCGTGCGGATGCCCGCCGTGATCAGCGGTTCGTCGTCGGCCACCAGAACCCTGATCACCGGACCACCCCCAGCAGCAGGCTCGCGGGCAGTGTCACGAACATCAGGACCGCGACGGCGGCGCCGAGGGCGACCGTACGGACCCGTCCCACGGCGGGCAGGTCGTCCACGACGGGATCCTCCTCCAGCGGCGTGACGGGGAGCATCGCGAAGAGCCGGAAGCCGTCGTCGGACAGCCGGTGGTCCAGGACCCCACCGGCGGGCCGTACCCGCTCGGCGAGTCCGGCAAGACCATGACCCCCGCTCCCAGGACCCGAGACGCTGCTCCGGCCGGCCCCGACCCCGGCCTCAGGACCCCCGCCCCCGAGTTCCGAGACCCCGGCCCCGGTCTCCGGCCGCTCCGGCAGGGGGTTGACGACCGTGAGCAGCAGGGCGTCCGACTCCCAGTCGACGTTCACGGTGACCGGCTGGCGCGGGGCGTGTTTGGCCGCGTTGGTCAGCCCCTCCTCGACCACCCGGTAGGCCGCCTGTCCCGCCGCGAAGGACAGGGGACGCGGCCGCCCCCGCTCCCGCAACGTCACCGGGACGCCCGCCCGGCGGAACTCCTCGGCCACGGTGCCGATCGCCTCGACCGTCGGAGACCTGGACGGCTCCTCCTCGCCGCGTAGTGCCCCGACCAGCTCGTGCAGCTCGTGCATGGCGGCCCGCGCGGACTCGGCCAGCTGCCCGACGGCCTGCCGGTGCCGTACGGGCAGCGCGGAGACCTCAAGGGCGGCGGCCTGTACGGAGACCAGGCTGAGCCGGTGGCCCAGGGAGTCGTGCATGTCCCTGGCGATCCGCAGGCGTTCGCGCAGCCGTTCCTGTTCGGCCAGGAGGTCCCGCCGCAGCCGCAGTTGCCGGTTGCTCTGGTCGAGGGCCGCGACCAGCCGCCGGTGCTGCGCGAGATAGAGACCGACGAGCAGCGGCAGCGCCACGAACACGAGGTAGGTGGACAGCAGGGTGCCGACCGCCTGCGGGGTCAACGGTCCCGCCGCGAGCCGTACGGCGAGGCCCCCCGCACCGGCACCGGCGACCACCGCCACGCCGGAGCGGGAGAGGACCTCCTGCCCGGCCTGGTAGGCGCTCCACAGCAGCAGGATGTAGGAGCCGCCGCTCAGCGAGGCGAGCGCCAGGGCCGCGACGAAGGCGGCGACCGGGCTCCGCGTGCGCAGCACGACCACCAGCACCGTCGCCAGGGCGTACGCCACGACGGCCCAGGACCGGTGCGCGGAGAGGAACAGCACGGTGTCCACGACGACCACGGCGGCGGCGATGAGGTGTCGGCCCATGCCCAGCAGGCTATGCGTGGTCGTGCGCGACTTTCGTCGTCGGGACCGGAGACTTTCGAGGACTGTGCGTGGCCTGCCCCGTTCCTAGCCTGAACGGGTGATCGAAGTACGGAATCTCACGAAACGACACCGGGGCAGGGCGGTCGTCGACGACCTGTCCTTCACGGTCGAACCCGGTCACGTCACCGGATTCCTGGGCCGCAACGGCGCGGGCAAGAGCACCACGATGAGGCTGATGCTGGGCCTCGACCACCCCTGCGCGGGGCGGGTCCTCTTCGACGGCGTGCCGTACCGGCGGCTTCCCGAGCCGCTGCGGCGGGTGGGGGTCGTGCTGTCGCCGCCGGCCGTGCACCCGGGCCGCACCGCCTTCGACCACCTGCTGTGGCTGGCCCGGACCAACCGCGTCCCCCGGGGGCGGGTCGGGGAGGTCCTGGAGACGGTCGGGCTCACCGGCGCGGCGCGTCAGCGGGCGGGCTCCCTCTCCCTCGGCATGACCCAGCGGCTCGGCATCGCCGCCGCCCTGCTCGGTGACCCTCCGGTGCTGCTGCTGGACGAACCGGTCAACGGGCTGGACCCCGAGGGGGTCCTGTGGATCAGGGGCATGCTGAGGACCCTGGCCGCGGAGGGCAGGACGGTCTTCTTCTCCAGCCACCTGATGGGGGAGACGGCCCTGACCGCCGAACGTCTGGTGGTCATCGGCGGGGGCCGGTTGCTCGCCGACACGACCGTGCGGCGGTTCGTCGAGGACAACGCCCGCTCCCACGTACGGCTGCGCACCCCGGAGCCGGGGCGGATGCGCGAGGCGCTGGCCATGGCCGGGATCCAGGCGGGGACGGCGGAGGACGGCTCCCTTGAGGTCCACGGCGTCGAGGCCGCCGGGCTCGGCGAGCTGGCCGCCGCCAACGGTGTGACGTTGCACGAGGTCAGCACGCAGTCGCCCTCCCTTGAGGAGGCCTTCATGAGGCTCACCGGTGCCGAAGCCGGTGCCCGAACCGAAGCCGGGCGGCGGTGAGCGCCATGACGGAGACATCCCGGGCGGCGGCGATCCGGGCGGCCGTGGCCGCGGAATGGGCCAAGATCTGGTCGCTGCGTTCGACGGTCCTCGTCCTGCCGTTGACGTTCGTGCTCAGCGCCGTTCTCGCGTATCTCGTCGGGGCGAGCACCGCCAACGGTTTCACCCGCATGTCGAGCGAGATGCAGAGCAGGTTCGACCCGTTGTTCATCACCTTCTACGGCCTCACGCTGAGCCAGCTTCCCCTGGTGGTGTTCGGCGTGCTGGTGGTCGGTGGCGAGTACACCTCGGGGACGATCACGGCCTCGCTGACGGCGGTGCCGCGTCGCGGCCTGTTCTACACGGGCAAGGTGCTGGCCGCGCTGCTGACGGCCCTGGGCGTCTCGGCGCTCTCGGTGGTGGCGGCCTTCGTCGCCGCGCAGGCGGGGCTGGGGCCGTACCGCACCTCGTTCGGCGCGGCGGGGGTGCCGCAGGCGGTCGTCGGGGCCTGGCTGTACCTGGCGCTGATCTGCGTGTTCGCCATGGGGGTCGCGACGATGCTGCGTGGCTCGGCGGGGCCGCTCGCGATCCTGATGCCGCTGCTGTTCCTCGGTTCGCAGGGGCTCGGGAACGTCCCCGGCCTCAAGGCCGTGACCCAGTATCTCCCCGACCAGGCGGCTGCGGTGATCATGCACCTCACCGGCCCGCCGGGCGATCCGAGGTTCGGCCGCGACCTCGGTCCCTGGACGGGGATGGGCGTTCTCGTGCTGTGGGTCGTCCTCTCCCTCGGAGGCGGTTACCTCGTACTGCGCCGCCGCGACGCCTGAGCCCGACGATCACCGGGCGGAGAAATGCGGGACCCGACGGATTTCCGTGCACCGGGATACGGCCACGTTCATATGCCGTTATTTTTCCGCCTGATTCAACAAGACGATTTCCTGCTCAGGGGTTTGGTCCATTGCGATGGACGCTGATTCTGCGGTGACAGATGATTTCCGTTATGACTGATGTTTCCCCGGGCCGGTCTGACGCTGTGGTCTTACGTCCTCAGCGGCCGGGATGGCTGGTCGCCATGGCCGCGTCGATCCCGTTGCTGCTCATCGGGCTGGTGTTCCTGCTGCTACGGATGATCAACGGATCGACCGTCAACGGGGGCCTCGGGCTGCTCGCCCTGCCCGCGTTCGTGATCCTGTTGGGCGTGCCCGCCGTCTGGGGCATCGTGTATCTGCTGCGGCGCGGGCGGACGATGCGCCTGGTCGTTGACGGCGACACGCTGCGGTACGTGGGATGGAACGGGAAAGGGTGGCAGCTCTCCCGCTCCACGATCACCAACGTGCACTACGTCAATGTCATGAACCCGATGGCCACGAAACCGACGCCCTGGATCATCATCAGCACGAACGCCGACGACGTCGCGCGGGTGCTGTGGCAGAGCGACTGGCCCGACGGGCTGCTTCGGGTCTGGAAGCAGAACGGCGTCGTCGTGAGCCGTGACGACCTGTCGTTCCGCGAGGTGATCAGCCGTTACCCGCGCCTGGAGCTGCCCTGGTGGCACCGGCGGCCCGCCCTCGCGGGCCTGCTGTACGCGGTGGTCTTCATCGTGTACGTGTTCCTGGTGGTCATGCCCTTCGTGTTCATGTCGTGATCACACGTCCCAGGTGACCGGGAGGCTCGTGACCCCATGGATGTCGGCGGCCTCCGGGCGCAGGCCGACCTCCTCGGCCGGTACGGCCAGGCGGAGCGTGGGGAAGCGGTTGACGAGCGCCGGGAAGGCGACGCGCATCTCGACGCGGGCGAGCTGCTGACCCAGGCACTGGTGGATGCCGTGGCCGAAGGCCAGGTGGCCGCCGTCGTCGCGGCGCAGGTCGAGCAGGTGGGGGTCGGCGAAGCGCTGGGGGTCGCGGTTGGCGGCGTGGTAGGCCAGGATGATCATGGTCCCGGCCGTGATGGTGTGTCCGCCGACCTCCACGTCCTCAAGGGCGACCCGGTAGAACTGCTTGGCGACGGACAGGTAGCGCAGGAGTTCCTCGACGGCCCGGTCGGTGAGGGCGGGGTCGGCGCGTAGCGCGGCCAGCTGCGCGGGGTTGCGCAGCAGCGCGAAGGTGCCCAGGGCCAGCATGTTGGCGGTGGTGTCGAGTCCGGCGGCCAGCAGGAGGAAGCCGATCCCCCGGAGCTCCTCGTCGGTGAAGTCGCCGTCGACGAGGTCGCTGAGCACGTCGTCGGTGGGGTCGGCGCGCTTGGCGGTCACCAGTTCGGCGAGATAGTGCTGGACGGAGGTGTAGGCGGTGAGCATCTCGTCGTCGCCGACCTGCCCGCTGATGAGCGACTCGACCTGCGACTGGAAGGACCCCCGGTCCTCGTACGGCACGCCGAGGAGTTCGCAGATCATCATGGCGGGGATGGGCTTGGCGAACGCGGTCACCAGGTCCGTCGGGGGACCGGCCTTCTCCATGGCGTCCAGGTGGTCGGCGGTGATCTGCTCGACGCGCTCGGTGAGCTGCCGCATCCGCCGTACGGTGAACTTGCCGACGAGCGGCTTGCGGTAGCGGCCGTGGAGGGGCTCGTCCATGAGAAGGAACTCGCCCGGTGCCGCCGGAGGGGTCTCGACGTCGCCGTAGTCGATCAGCGGGTGGTGGCGCATGAGTTCCCTGCGGGAGCTGAAGCGCGGGTCGGCCAGGATGGATCTGACCAGGTCGTAGCCGGTGACCAGCCAGCCCTGGTGCCCGTCGGCGAAGGTCAGGCGGCTGATGGGGCTGTGCGCGCGGGCCTCGGTCAGCTCCTTGGGCGGGTCGAACGGACAGCCGGACTGACGCGCGGTCGGCAGTGCTGTGACGGTGTGTTCCATTGCCATTCCTCACCTCGCGATAGTACGTGTTCGATACATCTTGAAAGCTACGTTGCATCAGGAATGACTGTCAATCATTCGAAATGCATTTGCCCAGGTAAATCGCGATAAATTGGTGCAATGACGCTGGGGTCGAATGCAATCGATCGTTGCAATGAATGGAGGCGAAGGCAATACTGACGGCATGCCAGGCGGACGGTTGACCCAGCAGGAACGCAGGCGCATCGCCACCGGACTCACCGACGGCCTCTCCTACGCCGAGATCGCCCGGCGGCTCGACCGGCCGACCTCGACGATCAGCCGGGAGATCGCCCGCAACGGCGGCCCCGGCGACTACCGGCCCCAGGAGGCGCACCTGGCGACGGCCCAGCGGGCGCGGCGCGGCACCCCGGCGCCCCCGCGCGCGACCGGGTCGCCGGGTGACGCCAGGGAGGAGGAGATCATCGAGATGGCGGTCAGGACGGGGCTGCCGAGGATGATGGCGCGCGTGCACCTCGACCTGATGATGTCCGAGGAGGGCAGGCGCACCGCCGCCGAACTGACCCGCAGGCTGAAGATCAGCCCGGCCTCCGTCTCCGTGGCCGTGAACTACCTGCTCCAGCACGGGTTCATCCGGCGCGAGCGCGATCCGCGGCGGCGTCGTGACGTCTACGTGGTCGACGACGACAGCTGGTACCACTCGATCGTGATCAGCGCGGGCCAGACACTTGAGGCGGGACGGGCCGCGATGGCGGCGGCGGAGGCGGTCGGCTTCGACGGGCCCGTCGGACGGCGGCTGGTCAGGGGAGGGGCGCTCCTGGAGCGGATCGGCCTGGACATCCTGAGGTCGGTCGAGCGTTGGCGCGTGTACGCCGACCGGCCGGAAAATCCCTCGCGCGAACCCCGGGCCCGGCGGCCGGTCGTGTTCCGCTGGCCTCGGGAGTAGTTCGGCCGGTCCCTGGAGCTGGAGCGGTTCCGCCGGCCCCGGGAGTAGGGGAATAACGCCGGACGGGAGACAATTAACCCTTCTATTCAAGTAGGAATAAAGGGTTATGGAGGGCCGGATGTCGAACGCGCCTTCGGGGTGGGACGCGGCCGGTGAGCCGCATCCCCTGGACGCCCCCGCCAGGTCGTCCCTGAACGGACCGCACGCCCACTTCGCCGAACGGCGCGGCAACGTGCTGCGCTACCCGGCCGACGTCGCCACGTTCACCGCGCTCCCCGAGGAGCCCGACGCCACCGACTGGGAGGACATCGCCACGCTGGTCGGCCCCGGTGAGGTGGTCCCCCTCAACGGGGTACGAACCCCACCACCCGACGGGTGGGAGGTCGTGATGCGGCTGGCCGGTGTCCAGCTGGTCGACGACGGGGTGCGCGCCGCGCCGTACGAGGAGGCGGTCTGCCTGGAGAGGAAGGACGTGCCGGAGATGCTCGGACTCGTCGAACGGACCAGGCCGGGGCCGTTCCTGCCCCGGACCATCGAGATGGGAACCTACCTCGGCGTCCGCAGGAACGGCGCGCTGGTCGCGATGGCGGGCGAACGGCTGCACCCACCGGGCTGGACGGAGATCAGCGCCGTCTGCACCGACGAGGCCTTCCGGGGGCAGGGGCTGGCGACCCGGCTCGTGCTCGCCGTGGCCCACGGCATCCGCGGCCGGGGCGAGACGCCGTTCATGCACGCCGCGGCGAGCAACACGAACGCGATCCGCCTCTACGAGTCGCTCGGGTTCAGGCTCCGCCGTACGACGACGTTCCTCGCCGTGCGCGTCCCCGACCATATCCCCGTCGTCCCCGTCGCATGAGCGTCGAGACGGCCGTCGCCGAGGTCGTGACCCTGGCCAGTGAACTCATCGCGATCGACACCACCAACACCGGCGACCCCACGGCGCCGGGAACCGAACGGGCGGCGGCCGAGTACGTCGCGGCCAAACTGTCCGAGGTCGGCTACGAGACCACCTACGTCGAGTCCGGCGCCCGGGGCAGGGGGAACGTCATCGCCAGGCTGCCGGGGGCCGACCCGGCGCGGGGCGCGCTGCTGATCCACGGCCACCTCGACGTCGTGCCCGCCGACCCGGCCGAATGGTCGGTGCACCCGTTCTCCGGGGAGGTGCGCGACGGCTACGTGTGGGGACGCGGCGCGGTCGACATGAAGGACATGGTGGCCATGACGCTGGCCGTCGCGCGCTCCTTCAAACGCGACGGCGTCGTCCCGCCCCGGGACCTGATCTTCGCCTTCCTCGCCGACGAGGAGGCCGGCGGTTTCTACGGCGCCCGCTGGCTGGTCGACAACCGCCCCGAGCTGTTCGAGGGCGCGACCGAGGCGATCAGCGAGGTCGGCGGCTTCTCGGTCACCCTCGCCGACGACGTGCGCGCCTACCTCGTCGAGACGGCGGAGAAGGGCGTCATGTGGCTGCGGCTGACAGCCAGGGGTACGGCGGGGCACGGGTCGATGCTGCACAGGGACAACGCGGTGGCGAAGCTGGCCGCCGCGATCACCCGCCTCGAACAGCACCGCTTCCCGCTCGTGCTCACCGACCCGGTGCGTGAGCTGCTCACCGGCGTCGCCGAGGTGACCGGCGTCCCCTTCGACCCCGACGACCCCGAGGCCGCCGTCGCCCGCCTCGGGAACCTGTCCAGGATGATCGGCGCGACCCTCAGGGACACCGCGAACGTCACGATGTTCGAGGCCGGATACAAGGCCAACGTCGTCCCCTCGGTGGCCAGGGCGACCGTGGACGGCCGGATGCTCCCCGGGCGGGAGAAGGCCTTCGAGGCCGAACTCGCCGAGGTCCTCGGCCCGGACATCATCCGCGAGTGGGACAGCCTGCCCCCGGTGCGGACCACCTTCGACGGGGCGCTCGTCGAGGCGATGGCCACGGCCGTCACGGCGGAGGATCCGGGCGCCCGCCTCCTGCCCTACATGCTGTCGGCGGGCACGGACGCCAAGTCCTTCCAGCGACTCGGCGTGCGGCACTTCGGTTTCTCACCGCTGAAACTGCCGCCCGATCTCGACTTCACCGCGCTGTTCCACGGGGTGGACGAACGCGTGCCGGTCGATGCCCTGGAGTTCGGCACCAGGGTTCTCGACCGTTTCCTGCGCGCGTGCTGAACGCCGTACCGGACTCGTCGCCCCGAGTCCGGTACGGTCCCAACTAGCGCCTTAAGGGCATTTCCCAGGAAATCTATACACGGGTCCAGGCATTCCCCTATGGTCTTTTCCCTGGATCTTTCGCTCGTGCGGGTTGACGTACCGCCAGGCCCGTTTCTCCGGGGCGTCCACCGTTTTCCCGGAGAACGACCGCGACAGGCGGGAGATCCGGAAAAGACCCGGTCTCCACCGGGCTGAAACTCCGCGGCCCGGAGGAAACGACATGGTGCGATCGTGGAACGAGCCACCGGCGCGGCGGGTCGTCTGGATTCACCGGGCTGATCCCACGGTCGCCACGAAGGCCGTCTCGACCCCGTCGTCCTCGGCCGATTTCACGACCACCACGGCGTCCGCGATGTTTCCCCACACCATGGGCGGCGGCCCGGCCGTACGGGAGACGGTCGCCGAGGTGCTCGACGCGCTGGAGAAGGCCGTCACCGGTCTCTACCCCGCCTGGCTCCCCGAGGCCGCGGACATCACCGGGCCGGGCGGGCTCGCGCTGCCCGCCGTACGCGAACTGGCCAGGCGGACGGTCCGGGGCCGTCGCGACCTCGCCGCCTTCCTGGCCGACCTCGCCGCGCGCTCCCTGGCGGGCGGGGGCCTGCGCCTTCCCCACCGGTCCGTCCCGCCGGAGACGCGGGCCGAGGGCCTGGCCATGGCGTTCGCCGCGAGCTTCGGCCGCCCGCACACCGTGGTCCTGGCCACGATCCCCGAGGGGCTCTCGCCCGGCCGGGAGGAGACGCTGGTGGCGGCGGCCGAATGGCTCACCCACCGCGGCCACCTGGGCGTCTGCCTCACCGGAGCCGCCCTGACCACGGTCGACAGAGTCCCGGTGCTGTCATCTCTCCAGGAGTACGGCCCCGCCTCACCAGGGACGAGTTCCCCGGCTGCCGGGGCTCCTTCTACGGGTGGTTCTTCGGCTTCTCCGCTGGCCGGTTCCTCCATGAACGGTTCTACGGCCTTCACCGCGCGCGGTTCCTCGTCTCCTGGGGCTTCATCGATGGGCGGCCCTCCGGCCTCTTCGGCCGTGGCGGGGCGTCCGCATCCGGGGAGTTCCGTCGAGGCGACTCTGGAGCGGGCGCTCAGTGCGCACGCCTGGGCGGCGGGGCGCGCCTGGAACCAGACCTACCAGCCGCATCCGCTGGTCAACCCCATCAAGGTCGATCTGATCTGGCAGGCCGAACGCTGCGTCGTCGAACTCGACGGCCCCGACCATCGCAGACCGAGGAAGCTCGCTGGAGACCGTCTGCGCGACGAACGCCTCATTGAGGACGGTTACGCGGTCATCCGTTTTACCAATGAGCGCGTCTTGACCGATATGCCGTCCGTACTCCGAGAACTGAAGCGCTTTCTCCGCACCCACCGCGCCACGCACAAAGGATAGAGATATGTCTGATTCAGGGCTTTCGTTCACTGAAATCACAGTTTTGGTGCTTTTGGCGTATGAGGGGGAAGCGATCGCCAATCC
Organism: Streptosporangium sp. NPDC020072; assembly: GCF_040631445.1. NCBI lineage: Bacteria > Bacillati > Actinomycetota > Actinomycetes > Streptosporangiales > Streptosporangiaceae > Streptosporangium > Streptosporangium sp. NPDC020072. The sequence continues at coordinate 42,041 of NZ_JBEYAB010000009.1, forward strand.
TGACCTCAGCAGGCGTTATGGCGTGACCTTCAGGAAGGAGTCACGCGAGAAGCTGAACGACCTGAAGCTCATTGAGAGCCGTAAGCAGGGGCGTTCTCTTGTTCACACTCTGACGGACAAGGGGGGAAAGCAGCTGGCGGCTATCACCAACACCAATGTCCCCACGGTCCGTGGTGCTGGCGGGGCGATGAGCCTTGTCCTGTTGTCCCTGGTCCGTCGCGTTCTGGCGCAGAGTGGGCAGAAGTTCAATGAACTCTTCCTGCTGGAAGACGTTCCAGTGGCCCCTCAGGTTGAAGCGGAAACTGTCGAGGAGGTCCCAGCCGGGGACATCACCGCGCGCATCCGCGCTGCTTATGCCGAACTGGCCGATAAGCCTGGCGAGCTGATCGGCCTGGTACGACTGCGACCCTTGCTCGGCGACGCCACACGGGAAGAAGTGGATATCGCACTTAAGGGCATGATCCGCACACCAGGGGTGAGCATCGTGCCGGAGAGTAACAGGAAGGTTCTCACCTCGGAGGCCAGGACTGCGGCAGTGACCTTCGGTGGTCAGGAGAAGCACCTCATCTCGATCGAGGCGCTGTGAGCAGCCGGGAGCTTGAAGTCCTCCAGAGGCTGAGGATCAACTACGTTGAGGGCCCGGAAGATGTGTGGAGCCCCTCCACCTTCCACGTTGAGGGCCTGAACCGGACCGTGGAACGCGCCATCCTCAGTGGCCTCGACGATGTGGCGACTGGCGGTGCGACCAGCCCGATCGGCTTGGTTCTGCGAGGGCAACGAGGATCGGGCAAGACCCACCTGCTCGGCTGGATTCGGGAGCGTATCCAACAGGATGGTGGCTACTTCTTCCTGATCAGCCTGCTGGACGCACGCACCTTCTGGGAGAGCACGCTGTTCGCCATGCTTGACGGCCTGTCCAGGAATGGTGCCGAGGGAGAGACCCAGCTCAAGATCCTGCTGCGACGGTTGTCCGAACTCACCGACATGCCTCGGGGCGTACACCGTGAGGTGATTGGGAACCGCGCAGTGACACGAGAAAGCCTCGACACCTTCGTGAACGGGGTGCGCGCACTCAACTCCCATGTCGGCAAGGACACGAAGGACACTCTGCGTGCGCTTGTGCTGTATGCGGGAGCTGACTACGACGCCCAGGACGTCGGTGAAGGATTTCTACGCGCGCTGCGGGAGGAAGAATCCGACGGGCGCACGGCCTGGGGAATCCGGCAGTTGCCCAAGACGCCGCAGGAGATTGTCAAGGACATCTCCCGGCTGCTCGCGCTGACCGGACCGTCCGTCATCGCTGTCGATCAGCTCGACGTGCTTGTCGCTCATTCACCACTTGGCACTGACGGTACGGCCGCGCATGACTGGCACGACCTGATCATGATCGACCAAGTGGCAGGAGGTCTGATGTCGCTGCGCGAAAATACCCGCAGGACTTTGACGATCATCTCCTCACTGCAACAGACCTGGACGCTCGTCGAGACGTACGCCATCGATACCGCACGCGACCGGTTCAGGGTGATGCCCGACCTCAAGCCTCTCCCGGACGCTGAGAGCGCCCGCGCTCTGGTTGAGAAGCGATTCTCCGCACGATTCGCGGAGATCGGCTTCGAACCGCCTTACCCTACTTGGCCGGTACGACCAAGCGCCTTCGACGAAGCCAGTGAGTACACCCCACGGCAGCTCCTGATCAGGATCGACACACACATCGACGCCTGTCAGGAGAACCAAGAGGTACGAGAGCTGGAACACCTCAACCAGACCATCGACCGGCTGCCTATCCCGGTCACTCCACCCTCCGCCTTCGAGCAGCTCGATGCCCGGTTCGCCGATCTCAAGAAGCTGACGCCCACGGACGACGCCCTGAACGCCACCGTTGAGGACGCCGTCATGCCCGCCCTGCTCGCGGCCGGGCTTTCGGCCTGGATCGACGGACTCGGTGAGGCCGGGGCCCAGTTCAGTGTGGACCCGCCGCCCAGCAGCAAGCCCCCGCTCCACGCGCGACTGCGGCGCACCCTGGACGAGGAGACCGAGGACGAGGAGCACTGGGCGTTCCGGGCCATCGCCGCCACGCACCACATCGCCGCCCTCAGCCGCCTGCGCGCCGCCTCCGTCACGGCCGGGCTGAACGCCGAGGTCTCCCGCAGGCGGCTGTTCGTGCTGCGCAACGTGGCCTGGACGCAGGGTCCCAAGACGATCGCCGCCGTCGCCGAGTTCGAGAAGGCGGGCGGCCGGGTGCTCACGGTCGACGAGGAGGACCTCAGGGTCCTGGCCGCGCTGCGGCAGCTGTACGCGGACAACCCGCCGAACCTGCGGGCCTGGCTGGCCGTACGGCGTCCGGCACGGGACGTGAAACTGCTCCGCGAGGCCCTGGGGGACACCCTCCCCGAGGGAGAGCCCGAGCATTCGGGCGGCACGCTCCCCGAGACCGGAGCCGAGCGTTCGAACGGCGTCGCGGAGCCGTTCCCCAGGACCGAGCCGGAGCCCGCACCGATCCCCACCCCCACACCCACCGGCGCCGTGACCCCCGAACCCGTCAGGCCCGTGGACTCCCGGTCCGTGACCCCACAGATCACGGAGCAGCCGCCGTACGTGCCATTGGGCAACACCGTCATCGGCGGCCGGCCCGTCTCGGTCGAGCTTGAGGCGCTCAGGAAGCACACCGTGATCTTCGCCGGGTCGGGGTCGGGGAAGACCGTCCTCATCCGCAGGCTGGTCGAGGAGTGCGCGCTCCGGGGGGTCTCCGCGATCGTGCTCGACCCCAACAACGACCTCGCGCGACTCGGTGACGGCTGGCCGGAACCGCCGCAGGGCTGGGGGCCGGGTGACGCGGAGAAGGCGGCCGAGTACCTCGCGGCCACCGACGTCGTCGTCTGGACGCCACGGCGGAAGGCGGGACGGCCGTTGAGCTTCCAGCCGTTGCCGGATTTCGCGAGCGTCGCAGCCGACCCGGACGAGTTCGGTGTCGCCGTGGACGCCGCGGTGGCCTCGCTCGCGCCGCGCGCCAAGCTCACCACCAGGACGGCGAAGACCGAGGTCGGGCTGGCCGTGCTCAGGGAGGCCCTCGTGCACTACGGGCGCGGGGGCGGAGTCGGCATGTCCGGCTTCGTCGACCTGCTCGCGGAGCTGCCGTACGGCGTGAGCGAACTCGCCAACGCCGGGAAGATCGCGGCCGAACTGGCGCAGACGTTGATGGCGGCCATGGTCAACGACCCGTTGTTCGCCGGGGAGGGGACGCCGGTCGATCCCGGCGTGCTGCTCACCCCGCCTCCGGGGAAGCGGGCGCGGATCTCGGTGATCAGCTTCGTCGGCCTGCCGTCGGACGAACAGCGGCAGAGCTTCGTGAACCAGTTGCAGATGGCGCTGTTCGCCTGGATCAGGAGGAATCCGGCCGGTGACCGTCCGCTCGGCGGTCTGTTCGTGATGGATGAGGCGCAGACCTTCGCGCCCTCGGGTGGGACGACCGCCTGCACGCGGAGCACGCTGGCGTTGGCCACCCAGGCCCGCAAGTACGGCCTCGGCCTGGTGTTCGCCACCCAGGCGCCCAAGGGGCTGCACAACTGGATTCCGGGCAACGCCGCGACCCAGTTCTACGGCCTGCTGAACTCCCCGGCCCAGATCGAGGCGGCCAAGGAGATGGCCAGGTCGAAGGGCGGCGCGGTCGCCGACGTCTCCCGGCTGACGACGGGCCAGTTCTACCTGGCGGCCGAGGGAACCGCCTTCGCCAAAACCCTGGTCCCCCTCTGCCTGTCCCACCACCCCAAGGCCCCCCTGACCGCCGAAGAGGTGATAACCAGGGCCAACCCCACCCAGCCCTGAACACCCTCGGCGACCGCGCGAGGAACGCCACCTCGCGCGGTCCACGGTCCGCCGGGCTTGATGCGACGCAACCGAGCCCGACACTCACGGTTGCCTCAAGCCGGGGCGCCGTGAGGGCCAGTTCCGCCGCGTCGAAGCGGAACCGGATGACCACGCGGATCGACCAGGGCGGGTGCCCGCTGGACGTGGCGAGCCCGCCCCCGCACGTCGGCAAGTCGTACGGCGAGGGCCTCGGCGTCGGGTGCGAGCACCGAGCCCTCGCAGGTCCTCTCGGTACGGCGCTGCGGGTTACCCTCAGCGTCGCCTGGGTGATGTTCTTCCCCGCAGGATGCTCGGCGTTTCCAAAAGCCTTGGCTGTGCCATTCTCAACGTCCGCGACGACCTCGACTACGAAGGCCTGGCCGCCACAATGCTCCTCGTAGGAGTCATGGGTTTTCTTCTCGGCCGAATCCTCGGCGATAACCGTGCCAGATGGCGGCATCCGGGCCGCCCCTCGGGTTGTTAGGTTTGACAATTTAGGAAATATTCGGACGGGTCGTTTTGGGAGAGTTCGTCGAACTGGCGGATTCTCCGTTTCTTTCCAATTTTCGATGGGCCATGACCGGGAAGGTTACAAGCATGTTCTTCGTGGTCGAACACAGGGAGAAGCTGCGTGCACGCAGGGTGCTGGACCTGTTGTGTCGCCATGTGTTTCGGCATGAAAAAGGAATTTATTTTTCTTTGATGGGTGTCTGGATGGCCACTTCATGTAATAGAGGTGACGTACCTCGTCCTGTTTACGGTCATCGAGAATCACCGTTCACTCTTGATGGAACGTTCCAGGGTCGCATGTAACCGAATTGGACTATCGTCTGTTCCGGCTCCGGTGTTACTGTGTAAACGTGCGATAACCGACTGTCATTGTTTACAGCGGCTGATCTGTTTCTTACGATCGCGGAGTTTTGTGTTTCTCGCTCCAATGGAGGTGGGCGCATGAATCTGCCGCAGCGGTACCGGAGAAAAGGCCGCCGGAACGGTCGTCTTCGATTACTGGTCACCGTCCTGCTGTGCGCGTTGGTGGCCTCGGCTTCCCCGACCGCCGCACTCGCCCAGACGGACGGCCCGCCCGAACTGCCCGTCAAGTTCGACAACCTTCTGAGAGGAGTTGTCGCCTGGGCGGGAGAGACCTTCACTGGTGGGACGGACACCCCTGTGGGTGGAACACGTCCCGCATCCGAGGCGGCTGAACTGCCTGGTCGTGGTCCGGCCGTCGGTCGTACGAGGCCACCTGGTAAGAGAACCAAGGAACTGACCGGGCAGCGCTCTCGCTTCGGTACGGTCTACGAACTTGAGGACGGGCGCAGGCAGGCGGAGCTGTCTGTCACCCCCCTGCACTACCGGGACTCGTCCGGCAGATGGCAGAAGATCGACACCTCTGTCACAGCGCTCTCCGGGATGAAGCCCGGTGAGGGGTTCGTCTCGGGCAACGACGGAGCCGGATTCGGCTCCCGGTTCGGAAACACGACCGACAAGCTACTCAATGTCAGGCTGGGGGACCGGCAGGTCACCTTCGGTCTTGCGGGCCAAGCGCGGCCGGTCTCCCCGCAGGTGACCGGATCGAAGGTCACCTACCATGGCGTCTGGGACGGTGCCGACCTGGTGTTCAAGGTCACCCCGGTGGGGGTGAAAGAGTACATCGTGCTGTCCAAGCCCCCGGCACCGGACGCCTCGTTCGCCTTCACCGTCCGTTCCGACGGCGTGCGGACTGAGCAGCGGCCAGACGGGTCGATCGTGTTCACCGCAGACGGCATGCCGGTGTTCTCCGTGCCCAAGCCGTTCATGCTCGACGCCCAGCCGGACGCCACCTCGCCGTACGGCAGGCGCCACTCTGAGGCCGTCACCCAGAGCCTGGAGCAGCACGCAGACCAGGCGGTCATCACCGTGAAGCCCGACGCGGGCTGGCTGGCCGCTGCCGACCGGAAGTGGCCGGTGGTCGTTGACCCGACCGTGAAGATCGTCGCCGACGGTTTCGGCGGGATGGACGCCTACGTCAGCTCCGCTGCCAAGACCACCAACTACGACGGTTCCTGGAAGCTGCCCGTTGGCAGGATCTCCTCAAGCGGAGTCAGCCGGGCGCTGCTGTACTTCAACCTCAGCGACCTGCCGGTCGGCGCGCAGATCTCCGACGCGCGCCTGCAGACCTACTTTGACCAGGCGCTGGGCGAGACCGGGCCGGTCACGGTCGAGGCGCGGGAGATCACTGCTGCCTGGACCTCCTTCGACGTCACCTGGAACACCCAGCCCACTTTCGCGAACGCGGTCAGCGCGTCGGTGACCCGTCAACCTGGCGAGTTGAACCGATGGCACTCGTTCGAGGTCACCGGTGTGGTCAACCGGTGGCTGGCGGACATCGAGACTCCCGCCAACGGATTCGTGCTCAAGGCGGCCGACGAGAGCGCCGCGGCGAAGATCGCCGGTCCGGTCTACGAGGCGGGTGAGGACGTCTACGGCGGCGACGGCATGACAGGTGAGACCACGACCATGCCGCGACTGCTGGTGACCTACGGCGCTCCCTCGGTCGTCCTCAACCCGGTCACCACGGTCTCGGCGACGGGCGCTCGGTTGTCATGGACGCCGTACCAAGACCCGACACCGAATGACGACTCCGACGACATCGTCGAGTACCAGGTACACCGCCACTGTCCCTCGGGCTGTGGCGGTGTCGGAGCCGACACCCTGGTCACCCCGCTGCCCGCCGACGTCACCTCCTACACCGACACCACCGGTGGCGGTGATCCAGAGGCGGTCGCCGATCCCTCTTACGTCCACGAGGCCACCTACTGGATCGTGGTCAGGACGAAGGACGGCCGGGACCTGCCCTCACAGCAGCTGACGGTGGTCATGCCCAAACCCGGTCACATCTCCAAGATCCTGTACGGCGGGGCCGACACCACCATCGCCTCGGGCGAGCCGAACACCAGCCACGACACCATCAGCGGCAGGAACCTGCTGCAGGTCGGCAACACCACCACCGCCCCGGCGACCACCCGTGCAGCGCTGAAGTTCGACGACTTCGCCACCGAGATCCCCGCGGACGCGCAGGTCAGTGAGGCGACGTTGTCTCTGTGGAACGTGGGAACCTCCGGCTCCGGGGCGTCGTTCGCCGCGCACAAGCTCACTCGGGCCTTCGACGAGAACGCCACGTGGACGAAGGCGGACGGCTCGACCACGTGGACCGCCCCAGGTGGTGACTTCACCGCCACGGCCCTGGGAACCGTGGCCGGGCTCGGCGCGACACCGGGTTGGCGCACCTGGACCGTTACCACGGCGGCAAAGGACTGGGTCGCCGACCAGGCGTCCGCGTACGGGCTGCTGGTGAAGGTGGCCAACGAGGCGGGCAGTGCCAAACAGTCGGCGTCCTTCCTGTCCGGAGAGGCCGATGGCGAGCCGCTGCTGCGCCCCAGGCTTCGCGTCACCTACCTGGAGAAGACCGACGGAGCCTCCGCCTTCTACGCCCCGGAAACCCCCGTGGCCCTGGACGCCGGGGAGAACCAGACGGTCCGGGTCTCGGTGACCAACACCACCGACCAGACCTGGCCTGCCGCCTCGACCTCGTTGGGTTACCGGTGGCAACTGCCGGACGAGACCGACGTCACCGACGCCTCCAACGAGGCTCTGACCGCGCTGCCCATGGACCTCGCGCCCGGCGAGACTGCCATGGTCAACGCGTCGATCAAGGCCCCGGTGGGGTCCGAGGCGGACAACGCGGCGGAGCCGTACACACTTGCCTGGGACGTCAAGGACACACTCACCGGGACCTGGAAGTCCTCCTCCCACCATCTGCCCCGGTTGCCACAGCTCATCCGGATCGTCAGGCCGACCAGTGACTTCCTGGGATCGGAGAAGTTCTACTCCTACACCGGCAAGAACACCGGTGCCGGATCGACCGCGTTGGTCAACCCGCACACCGGAAACCTGGTGTGGAACTACAACGCGCTGTCCAACCCCTCGCGAGGCATCTCGACCTTCGTCAGGGCGACTTACAACTCCCTGGACACCTCAAACTCTGTGATGGGACACGGCTGGTCGTTGCAGACCTCGACGGTGCAGCGGCTCGGCTCGCCGCTGGAGTTCCTGCCGTGGCGTTCACCTTGGCCAGCCAAGGTACGCCTGACAGACGGAGACGGCACCAGCCATCTGTGGACGCTCGACACCCATGGTCGCGACGTGCGAACCTGCACACCAGCCACCTGTGACTACACCCACCCCCGAGGTATCCACCTCTACCTGCAGCGGACCGGCTCCACCGACCCGCGCCGCTCCTGGGTGATGACCAAGCCGGACCGGACCCAGTTCTTCTTCGACGATGAGGGCTACCAGTCGGCGATCGTCGACAAGAACGGCAACACCATGTCGTTCACCTACGAACGAGCCCTGTGCGGCAACCGCCCCGGCAAGTATCTGCGATACATCACCGACGCGGCCGGCCGCAGGACGTTGACCCTCGACTACTACAAGCGCGGGCAGAAATACTCCTACATCGGTGAGGACGGGCAGGAGGCGCAGGGCACCCGGCTGACCAACCCATACATCGCCGACAACCTCGCCTCGGTCACCGACATCTCCGGGCGGAAGGTCACCTTCACCTACACCGCCAGAGGACAGCTGGCCAGGTTGGTCGACGGCGCGGGCGACGCTCAGGCCAAGACCTTCCGCTTCGTCTATGACGCGCCGCGTGGCAGCTGCAACGTCAAGCTGACCTCCGTCACCGACCCGCGCGGCAATGCCACCCGCTTCGCCTACCGCACTTCTCCGCTCGACTTCAGTGGCCGGTCGAAACTGGCGACCATCGTCGACCGGCTCGGCGGGACCACCCGGGTGGACTACGTCTCGCTAGGCGGCACCGCTGTACGGGCGACCGTCACCGATCCGCTGTCACACGCCGCCACCTACACCTTCGACGGATACGGCAGAGCGGCGTCGGTCGTCAACGCCAAGAACGAGACCACAGCCCTGGAGTGGGACGAGGACCACAACGTCACGAAGCTCACCGAGGCCAACAACGCCGTCTCCACCTGGAGGTACGACTCCAAGACCGGCTATCCGCTGGAGCTCAGGGACGCTGAGGCCGTACGAAACGGAACCCCGGCGACGGTGCTCGGCTATCAGACGGCGCTGAACGGCTACGTCGCCGACCTGATCGGCAAGACCAGTCCCCAGGGACGCGGATGGGCCTTCGGCTACGACACCAAGGGCAACCTGAAGACCGTCACCGACCCGCTCGGCGTCGCAACGCCCACGGCCGGGGACTACACCACGTCGTACGACTACGACGTGCTCGGCCAGTTGACCAAGGTGACCGATGCCAACGGTAACCCGACCACCTACGGCTCCTATCACTCCACGGGCTACCCAGAGAAGATCACCGACGCCTACGGCAAGGTCACCACGACCGCCTACGACGTGCGCGGTGACGTGCTGTCGGTGACGGACGCGCTGGGCAAGAGGACCACTCAGACCTATGACCTTTTCGGTCGGCCCTTGGAGAACAAGGCCCCCAAGGACCAGGACGCCGGGGCGTTCGTCGTCACCCCCGCACCCGTCTACGACCCCAACGACAACATCACCAGGGTGACCGCGCCCAACGGGGCGGTGTCCACGGCCGTCTACGACAAGGCCGACCAACTGCTTGAGTCGCTTCTGCCCAAGGATGTCGACGACGGCCCCGAGCGTAGAGCGTCGTTCACCTACGATCTGGCCGGCAACCTGCTCACCCAGGTTGAACCCAAGGGCAACCTCACCGCCCAGGCCGGCGACTTCACCACCACGTACGTGTACGACCCGATCTACCAGCTGACCGACGTGATCAACGCCGACCAGAAGAAGATCACATACAGCTACGACAACGTCGGCAACACCGTCAAGGTGGTCGATCCGCGGAAGAACGCGACCCCGGACACCACCGACTACACCACGACCTACACCTACGACCGCGCTCATCGGCCCATCGAGGCCAGGGACGCCGCAGGCCACCGGACGACGACCGACTACGACCTCGACGGCCTGGTAGTGGGAACGACCGACCAGGAGGGCAACAAGACCCTGCTCACCCTGGACAAACGTGGTGATGTGGTGGAGACCCGGGTCCCACACGCGGAGACCGACGGCACGATCAAATACGTCACTACCAGGTTCGTCTACGACCAGGCCGGCAACCAGACGCAGACTGTCACTCCACGCGGAGTCGAGACCGCCGACGACCCGACCGACTTCATCGCCGAGACCAGGTATGACAAGCTCAACCGGCCTGTCGAGGAGATCTACCCCTTCGACCAGGACGACCCGAGGTTCAACACCCCTGACTCGGTGAAGTATGTCTACGACGAGCTCTCCCGTCTGAAGGAGGTCTCGGCGCCGCCCTCGCACGGACAGACCGTCCGCAACGTCACCAGGCTGTCGTACTGGGACACGGGCTGGACCAAGACCTCCACCGACCCGTGGGACATCACCACCGCCTACGACTACAACGCGCTCGGCCTGCAGACCAACCGCACCGTGACCTCGGCGGGCGGCTCCTCCCAGCGAGCCGTGACGTGGAGCTACTTCCCCGATGGCAAGCTCAAGACCCACGCCGACAACGGAGTCCCGCTCGATGTGGACGTAGTGCTCGCCGACAACTCCGACACTGGTCAAACAACCGCGACCGGTTCCTGGAAGACAGCCCCCGTCTCGGTGGGACCCCACAGGGACTTCACCGGATTCGACTACGCCACCGCTTCCGCGGGCTCCGGTGCCAACAGGTTCACCTGGAGCCTCACCATTCCGGTACGGGGCTCCTACAAGGTCTATGTCAAGTACCCAGCAGGGGCGACCGCGACCGACGCCGCGTACACCGTCAAGCATGACGGCAAGGAGAGCACCGCCAAGGTCGACCAGCGCACCCATGCCGGAGAGTGGGTCTCCATCGGCACCTTCGCCTTCGTTGAGGGCGGGGCACAGAGCGTCACCCTGACCGACAGGGCCAGCGGCACCGTCGCCGCCGACTCCGTCAAGCTCGTCCACGACAACGGCGCGGCCGACAGTGAGAAGAAGGACTTCGTCTACTCCTACGACCCCAACGCCAACCTGACGAGGATCGTCGACAACTCCGCCAACGCCAAGATCGACACCTGGGACATCGGTTACACCGGTCTCAACCAGGTCGAGCGGATCATCGAGAAGCTCGACGACGTGGTGAAGAACACCACCGCCTACACCTACAACGAGAACGGTGCTCCGACCAGGCGCACCCACGACAAGACCGTCGCCACCTACGACTACGACGTGCGCGACCTTGTCGAGCGGGTGACCAACGCCAAGTCCGCCACCGACACTTCGCCGAAGGTCACCTCCTACACCTACACGGCCAGGGCCGAACGCCTGAGGGAGACCAAGGCCAACGGCAACACCGTCGACTACGACTACTTCCTCGACGGACTGCTGCGGCACTCCATCGAGAAGAAGCCGAATGGCACGCTGGTGTCCGAGCACACCATCGGCTACCAGGGAAACCTGCAGCGATCCCACGATCTGTCCAAGATCCAGAACGCCGACAATCCCGGTACCTATCTGGAGAACGACTACACCTACACCTACGACCCGCGCGACCGGATCGCCAGAAGCGTCAAAACCCCGGCCAGCGGCGCGGCCGAGACCGAAACCTATCTGCACGACGCCAATGGCAACCTCTATGAGGAAACAGTCGGCGGTAAGACGACCACCTTCGCCTTCGACCGTGACCGGCTGACCTCCTCGGTGACCGCGGGCGCGACCACCACCTACACCTACGACCCGTACGGCAGGCTGCGCACCGTCAACGGCGGCGGTCAGACCCTGGAGAAGTACACCTACGACGGCTTCGACCACATCGCCAGGCACGACAAGCTCGGCGAAGGTGGGGCGAGCACCGTCACCACCTACACCTATGACCCGCTCGACCGCACCACGTCCAAGACCGAGAAGACAGGCACGGCCACGGCGAAGACCACGGCCTACTCCTACCTCGGCCTGTCGGAGGAGGTGCTGGACGAGGAGGTCGCGGGCAAGCTCACCCGCTCCTTCCAGTACAGCCCGTGGGGTGAGCGCCTGTCGCAGGTGAAGGCCAAGGCCGACGGTGGGGAGGAGTCGTCCTACTACGGCTACAACGCCCACACCGACGTCGAGACCCTGACCTCGGAGACCGGCGACACCCGTGCCACCTACGGCTACACCGCCTACGGCAAGAACGACGACAAACTCTTCACCGGCGTCGACAGACCCGACCCGGCCGACCCCGGCAAGGACGAGTACAACCCCTACCGGTTCAACGCCAAACGGTGGGACAACTCCACCGGGACCTACGACATGGGCTTCCGCGACTACAGCCCGGGCCTGAACCGCTTCCTGACCCTCGACTTCTACGACGGAGCCCTGGACGACCTAGGCCTCGGCCTGGACCCCTGGACCTCCAACCGCTACGCCTTCACCGGCGGCAACCCCATCGGCATCGTGGAGATTGACGGCCACTTCAACGTGGCCTCCTCAGACGCCGGCGGCATCGCCCCGAAGAAGGCTTCGAGTCCCACTCCGCCGCCTCCGGTGTCACCGCCGAAGCCCGTGAAGAAGCAGGCCTCCACGACAAAGGCGACTCCCAGCCCCAAACCCGGTGAGGACATCAACGCCTACTTCCAACAGTGCCAGAAGATCGGACACGAGAAGTGCAACTGGGGCAAGTCTGAAATAGCCGCGCTCTACGATCTTTTCGCTGCGGACTATGTTGACTGCGCCAAAGGTGACGGGAGCAGTTGCGCCTGGGCCGCCGTGGGCATCCTTGCCGGTCCTCTCGGTAGAGGCGCGGAAGCGGCCGTAGGCGTTCTTCGGGCGGGCAGCAAGGCCGTCCGAGCCGGGAACAAGATGAGAAAGGCCTCCAAGGCGTGCCGCCAGAGTTTCGTCCCGGGCACCGAGGTGCTCATGGCCGACGGCACCAGAAAGCCGATTGAGGACGTCAAGGTCGGAGACGAGGTCCTGGCCACCGACCCCGAGACCGGCAAGACCGAGGCCAGACCCGTCATCGCACTGATCACCGGTGAGGACGACAAGAACCTCGTCCAGATCACCGTCGACACCGACGGCAAGGAGGGGAACAAGACGGGTCTGGTCATCGCCACCGAGATCCACCCCTTCTGGGTGCCTGAACTGCACAGGTGGGTCGACGCCAGGGATCTCACCCCCGGCATGTCGCTGCGTACCTCGGCCGGCACCTACGTTCAGATCTCCGCGATCAAGAAATGGTCCGCCTACCAGCGTGTTCACAACCTCACCGTCGCCGATCTCCACACGTACTATGTGGTGGCGGGGGCCGCGCCGATCCTCGTCCACAACAGTGGACCCTGTGAGAACATCGCGCTCGGTCTTAGCGAAGTCGATGGTGATCCCATGGCGCTGCTCAGCTTCGCCGACTCGAAGGGGGCGAAGTCCTATCATGACTGGCCGTCCGGGGGCGACAACTGGGTCAGCGAGTTCAAGGACTTTGTCAAGAACGGGAAAACCAGTATCCACTTTAATCTGGACGGTATCGAGGATCCCGTGGCCGCTGCCGGAGCTGGAAGCGGTCTGGATCCCATCTTCGACGGGCACGCGACCGCGTGGGAGCTGAGTTTCATACGGGACAATCCGAGCTCTTGGCCGCGTGTGACCTTCTACCGAAACGGGGCACCCGTTGCCAATCCCTTCGTACGCTGAGGCAAGCCCCCCAGAGGGGGCTGACCTGCCACTGCTAATTGAGCGGAGGTTCCGCCCGTGGCGATACGGGGTGAGCCACTCCGAGTTGCGTCTTCGGAGCGTCGACAGAGCCTCCACCCGTGACCTCATCGAAGTCTTTTTCCACGGAGTAATCGGAGTGAAGCTCAAGTCAACGTATGAGTCTCTGACGCTCGCCAAAGCTGATAGGAGATCGGCAGGCGAGATGCTGGAATTCGTCGGAGTACCTGGCTCGAAAGCTTCGAAAGTAAATTGCCTGACGCTGGAGCCGGGTAATGGCAGTAGCTTCGTGGTGTGCCTTGGCTTCAGTGTCTGGTCGCATCCGAAAGACGGAGGATACGATTCGGCCGGAATACCGGAATCCGGCTCCAGACTGATCCTCAGAGGATAGAAGCTCAGGGGCGCCGGGCCGTGCGCCCTGATACCGGCGGACCGGAGGGCGGTCGCGGGATTCCGCGACCGCCCTCCGACGCGCGCCCGGGAGTTCTCGTCCTTCGAAGATCGGAAGGCGGATGGTGCGCAGACGAGGGCGGACAGGTCCTCGAAGGACGAACGGGAGGAATGATCAAGCTGAACGTGGCATCTGTATCGGGAGATCCCACAAGAGTGCAGTCAGCGTCAAGCTTTGGCGTCGGGGGCGGTTCTACGGTCGTCGCGTGCTCGACGAACTCTCGAAGATGCCCGTCGCACGGCGGCGGCGCCTGGGGTCACGATGGGGGCTCGGCGCGGTACTGCTCGCGCTGACCGCCTGGCTTTGCTGGACGGTCGTCACCAGCCCGAACCTTGACTGGGCGGTGATCGGATCCTATCTGTTCGCGGAACCGATCCTCAGCGGGGTCGGGGTGACGCTGCTGCTCACCGTCTCGACCCTGTTGTTCGGCCTGGTCCTCGGGATGCTGCTGGCCCTGATGAGGCAGTCCGACAACCCGGTGCTCAGCGCGGCCTACGCGGCGTACGTCTGGTTCTTCCGTGGGACACCGCTGCTGGTCCAGCTGGTCTTCTGGTTCAACCTCGCGCTGCTGTTCCCCAGGATCGGCATCGGGATTCCCGGCACCTCACTCGGCTGGTACGGCGAGGCCAACACGCTGATCACCCCGTTCGTCGCGGCGCTGTTCGGCCTGGCCCTGCACGAGGCCGCGTACATGGCGGAGATCATCCGAGGCGGGTTCCTGGCCGTCCCGCGTGGCCAGGTGGACGCCGCGCTCATGATCGGCATGACCCCGGCACAGGCGTCGCGGCGGATCGTGGTGCCGCAGGCCGTACGGGTGATCCTGCCCGCGCTCGGCAACCAGTTCATCCTCATCCTGAAGGGCACCTCGATGGTCTCGGTCATCGGCGGTGGCGACCTGCTGACCCGCGCCCAGCAGATCTACGGCCAGAACTACCAGGTCATCGCCCTGCTTCTGGTCGCCTCCCTGTGGTACCTGGCGCTCGTCAGCCTGGCCTCGATCGGCCAGCACTACCTTGAGCGGGGGCTGCGGTGAAGGGCGCGGTGAGTGTCAGGGGTCTGCGCAAGTCGTACGGCGCGACCCCGGTTCTGCGGGGCATCGACCTGGACGTGGCCCCCGGTGAGGTGGTCTGCTTCCTCGGCCCGTCGGGCGGCGGCAAGAGCACGTTGCTGCGCTGCATCGCCCACCTGGAGACCGTGGACGCCGGGCTGGTCGCCGTGGACGGGGAAGTGGTCGGCTACGAGCCGAAGGACGGCAGGCTGGTCGAGTCGTCGCCGAAGCGGCTGGCCATGACGCGCCGCAAGATGGGCATGGTCTTCCAGCAGTTCAACCTGTTCGCGCACCTCACGGCGCTGGAGAACGTCATGCTCGGGCCGGTGACGGTCCTGCGGCGCGACCGCAACGAGGTCGCGAGGCGGGCACGTGACCTGCTGGGGCGGGTCGGGCTGGCGGCGCATGCGGACAAGCGTCCGGCGCAGCTGTCCGGCGGCCAGCAGCAGCGGGTGGCGATCGCCCGCGCGCTGGCCATGGACCCGTCGGTGCTGCTGTTCGACGAGCCGACGAGCGCGCTCGACCCCGAACTGGTCGGCGAGGTCCTCGGCGTCATGCGCGACCTGGCCGGTCAGGGCATGACCATGCTCGTCGTCACGCACGAGGTGGGGTTCGCGCAGGAGGTGGGGGACACCGTGGTGTTCCTCCACGGCGGTGTCGTCGAGGAGCAGGGCCCGGCACAGCAGGTACTGCGTTCGCCCTCGTCGGAGCGGACGGCGTCGTTCCTGGCCCGCGTCCTGTAAGGGCCGGCGACACCTCGAAGCCCTCGACGCCGAGCCCCGGGTCCCAAGAGCCCGGAGCCCGAGGCGCCCGAAGCAAGGTCCCCGAGCCACCCCCCACGGGCTGCGAAGCACAGCCCGGCATGAGTTCGCAGAGCAAGGAGTGACATGTCAGTCATCACCCGTGGTTGTGTCCTGATCGCGGCCGTGGCCGTACTCGCCGGGTGCGGCACCTCGACGCCGGAGGCGTCCCCGTCCTCGGCCGCGCCCGCCCCGGGAGCGTCGGAGGCCCCGGCGGCGTCCGGCGCGGCGGCGCTGGTGCCCGACCGGATCAAGCAGGCGGGGGTCATCAACGTCGGCACGACCCTGCCGAACCTGCCCTACCTGCTGACCGACTCGGCCAACAACATCACCGGGGGCATCACCCCGGAGGTCGGCAAGGCGGTCGCCGCCAAGCTCGGCCTGGAGTACAAGATCCAGAACGTGGCCTGGGAGGCGCTGCTGCCGGGCGTCGCGGGCGGGCGGTACGACATGGCCGACGACGGCATCTCCGACACGCTCGAACGCCAGCAGATCGGCTACTTCGTCGACTACATGCAGTCCTCGCAGGTCCTGGTGACCAGCAAGGACAAGGCGGCGACGATCAAGTCACTCGACGACGTCTGCGGCAAGAAGGTCGCCGCGATCCGCGGCACGACCGACGTGCAGGTGGTCAAGGACGCCTCGAAGAAGTGCGCCGACGGTGGCAGGCCCGCCGCGGAGGCGGTCGAGTTCCCCACGGCCCAGGACGCCGACCTGGCGCTGCGCTCGGGCCGGGTGGACGTGGAGGTGCTGGTCGCCGAGACCGCCAAGTACGCCATCAGCCAGGGCTCGCCGGTGGCGATCGTGGCCGAGGGCTTCGCGCCGACCTACGTCGGCATGTTCGTCGCGAAGAAGGACAAGGCCTTCGCCGACGCCCTGCTGGCCGCGCTGAAGGAGCTCAAGGCGGACGGCACGCTCGACAGGATCCTCGACGGGTACGGCCTCAAGCCCATCGACGAGCCCGGAATCAACCTCGCCACGTCCTAGGGCCGGGTTCCACACGCAGAGGGGGTGAGCCGGATGTTGCCGATGCATGAGATCGAGGTGCCGGTACCGATGGGACTCTCGCCCTTCGCCGTCGGTACCTTCGACGAGATGGGGTCGTGGTCGCGGGCCGCCTTCCCGCACCGTCACGTGTTCTACGAGATCCTCTACGTGAGCGCGGGAAGCGGCACCCACACCGTCGACTTCAGGTCGTCCCCGATCCGGCCCGACACGATGTACTTCATCGCGCCGGGCCAGGTCCACCACTGGACGTACGAGGTGCCCATGCAGGGCACGCTGGTGCTGTTCACCGAGGAGTTCCTGCTGTGGCAGGAGGAGCCGCCCTTCTTCCACGGTCTCAGCGAACGTGCCGAACTGCGCCTTTCCGGCGTGGAGGCGGAGGGCATGGCGCGGTTGCTGGGTCTGATGTGCGAGGAGTACCGGGGGCGGGGCGCCGGGTTCGCCTCGATGCTCCAGTCGTACCTGCAGATCCTGCTGGTCACCAGCGGACGTCTGCTTGAGGCGGGCAACGGCGGAGGGGCCGTCACGCGCTCCTCGATACTGGCGCGGGCCTTCACCCGGCTGGTCGCCAAGCACGTGATCGACGTCCGTTCCGTCCGGGCCTACGCGGAACAGCTCGGCGTCACCTCGGGGCACCTGGCGGAGACGGTCAAGGAGGCGACGGGACGCAGTCCGGGTGAGGTGATCAGGGACGCGCTCACGCTTGAGGCCAAGCGGCTGCTGGTGCAGAGCGACCTGTCGGTCGCGCAGATCGCCCGCGCGCTCGCCTTCGACGACGCCTCCTACTTCGGCCGGTTCTTCAAGCGGGAGGCCGGGGTGACGCCGGGGGACTTCCGTAAGGAAATCCGGGAAAAGTACCAGCCTGGCCGTACCTAGTGCCTGTTCCCGCAGGTGAACACCTCCTTAATGTGGGAGAAATCCCAGTGTTGAGGAGGTCCGTGTGACTCGTGGGGTGACGACCGGCGGACACATCGGCGAGACGGACAGGGGCGTCGGTTCCTGATGGGCGAGACGATGTCGGTGACGTACGTCTCCGCCGAGGACGCCGGGATGCTGGTGCTCAGGCTGCCCGGACACCTGGCGGCGGACTCCGCGACCGTCGAGCGGTTGAAGGACGCCGTACGGCACACCGCCGCCGGCTTCGTCGAAGCCGGTCCCAACGAGGGTCCTCGTGACGGCCTGATGCCCAGGATCCGTGCCTACATCGACGACAACCTGGGTGACCCGGGCCTGTCACCGGAGTCGGTGGCCTCGGCGCACCACATCTCCACCAGCTACCTCTACAAGCTGTTCGCCCGGCAGGGCGTCTCGGTCGCCCGCTGGATCAGGCAGCGCCGTCTGGAACGTTGCAGGAAGGACCTGTCCGACCCCCGGCTCGGCGGCAGGGCCGTCGGCGAGGTGGGCGCGCAGTGGGGGTTCGCCGACTCCTCCTACTTCAGCAGGGTCTTCAGGCAGACGTACGGCTGCTCGCCCCGGGCCTACCGGCACGGTCTCAAGGCCTCCTGAGGCCGGTCCCGGTCCCGAACCCCGAGGGTTGAGGTCGGTTTCGAGGCGTCCCGATCCCCGGAAAACGGTTGTACACGCGGACGCGCGATGCGCAATGTCACGAAAGGCGCGTTGTCCCCATATAGCTTGATCACTAGCGTCTCAAACGTGGTTACACGACGACGATTCCTCGGCACGCTCGGTGCGAGCGCCCTCATTGTCGGCTTCGATCCTGTGGAGCGGGCGTGGGCGACCGGTCCCGGCTCCGGTGGACTCCAGCGCATCCCTCACCTGGACGGCGTCCTGCTCACCGATCTCGCCACCCGTCAGGCCGACGGCCGTGACCTCGGCAGGATCGTGAAGCGCCTACCCCGCGCGGTGCTTCGGCCCGGGTCCGTCCGCGACATCCAGAAAATGGTCCGCTTCTGCCGCGAGCACCGCATCCCGGTCTCCACCCGCGGCCAGGGGCACTCGACCCACGGGCAGGGGCTCACCGACGGTCTCATCATCGAGAACCGGTCGCTGTCCGCCATCCACTCGATCGGCCCCGACTCCATCACCGTGGGCTCCGGCGCACTGTGGCGGGAGGCGGCCGACGCCGCCGCGCCCCGCGGTCTGACGCCCCCGCTGTTCACCACCTACGTCGGGCTCTCGGTCGGTGGAACGCTCTCGGTCGGCGGCGTCCCCGCGCAGAACAACTTCGGTGTGCAGATCGACCACGTCCGCGAGCTTGAGGTCGTCACCGGCGACGGCCGCCTGCACCGGTGCTCGATGGACCGCGAGCGGGACCTGTTCGAGGTGATGCTCGGCGGTCTCGGCCAGTGCGGCGTGATCACCCGCGCCACGCTCGACCTGGTGCCCTCCCGCTCGCTGGCGCGCAACTACATGATCCGCTACCCGGTCACCGAGGTGGCGAGGGCCTGGGACGACCTGCACATCCTGCTGGACAGGAACGAGGTCGACGGCTCCTACCTGCTGATGTCCGTACCCGACGGCACGAACATCACCTGCCAGCTCAACGTGGTCGTCTTCCACGACGCCGACACCCCGCCCAACGACCAGCGCCTGCTGCGTGACCTGAGCGTCTCCCCGGCCTCCGCGGAGATCGAGAACAGCACCTACCTGGGGTGGGTGAAGCGCTACGACCCGGTCATCGAGCTGTGGCAGCGACAGTGCGCCTGGGACGACCTGATCAAGCCGTGGTTCGACGTCATGCTTCCCGGGGAGTCGGCCGAGGCCTACGTCTCGGAGGTCATGCCGTCGCTCACCGCCCGCGACTACGGCCCCCCGACCGGCATCGGCTTCCTGTTCCCGCAGCGGCGGGCCAAGCTGACCAGGCCGTTCTTCCGGGTTCCGCCGGGCGACAGCGAGTACGTCTACCTGTTCGACATCCTCACCTCCTCTCCCGCGCCCGGCCCCGACGCGGCCTTCACCGCCGAGATGCTGGAGCGCAACCGCCGTCTGCACGCCAAGGCGCGGGCGATCGGCGGGACCCGCTACCCCATCGGCTCCCAGGACTTCACCAGGGCCGACTGGCGCGCCCAGTACGGCGACCGGTGGGCGGACCTGGTGCGCCGCAAGGCGAAGTACGACCCCGACCACATCCTGACCCCCGGCCCGGGGATCTTCTGACCACGTCCGCGTCCCGCTCCGCGAAGAGCGGGACCCGGGCAGGTCCAGGGCCTCGAAGAACAGGCCGATGTACGGCCCACGGTCGCTCGGGCACCCAGCGCGGGGCCCCAGTTCGTCGGCCCCCGTGAACCCGGTCGAGGAGTGAGCGGCCGACGGCCCCGGCCGTGCGGATCCCGTGGACGCGCGCCCGGCAGGCCGCGGTACGCACGGTCGATCCGATGCGGGAGCCGCCGTCATCGACCGGCACCACACCGCCTCGCAGGCGGCGCCGAGAAACAGGCCACAGCCGGGGGCATGGAACGTCCTGATCCCGCCCGCGCCCAGGGGCGGGGCCGCCATCCTGGTCGACCCCCGCCTCCGCGTGTTCCGGGGCGTGTGCGGTGCCACCGACGCCGAACGGCAGGCCATCGAGCCGGTATCGTCATGGACGACGGCTCGCGCGAGCCGCCCCTCCCACGTGGCCCTGACGGTCGGTTCGCACAGGGGCGCTTACCGGCTTCCGCCTCCAGGGCATCGGCGGTGCCGGCCGACGCGCGCCATAGATCCGTGAGCTCTCCTCCATCTAAGGGTGCGAGACACGAGGAGAGCCCTTGCACCCTGACCATCAGCGCGACTTCACCGAGTTCGTCGCCGGCCGATCCGACAGCCTGATCAGGCTCGCCTACGTCCTGACCAACGACCGGCACGCCGCCGAGGACCTGCTGCAGACGGCGCTGGCCAAGACGGCCGCCCACTGGCGGCGCATCCGAGCCAACCCGGAGGCGTACGTGCGCCGGGTCATGTACCACGAACAGGTCGGGCGGTGGCGCAGCCCACGCTGGGGCCGTGAACGGGTGCTCGAAGCGCCTCCCGATCACGGTGTGGCCGACCGCACCTCCGAGGTGGAGACCCGCGTCACGCTGGCCGAGGCGTTACGGGTCCTGCCCGCGCGCAAACGGGCGGTGCTGGTGCTGCGCTACTACGAGGACCTCCCGGAGTCCGAGGTCGCCAAGATCATGGGCTGCTCGGTGGGCACCGTACGCAGCCAGACCCATCAAGCCGTCGCCCGCCTGCGCGAACTGGTCGGCGAGACCGTCATCCTGGAGGGCCTGCAGTGACCATCGACGAACGGCGGATCGCCGAAGAACTGCGCCTGATGGCCGACGAGGCCGTCCCCGTGGACCCGCTGGCCTACGCCACGCGGGCTCTCGCCCGGCGTCGGCGCCGGACGTGGTCGGTCGCCGGGCTCATGGCGGTGACCGTGACCGCCACGGTGGCCGCCACCGTGGTGGCGGCAGTGGTCCTGCCCTTCCCGGACACCTCCGGCCCGAACACCGGGGCCAATGTGGCGGCCCTGCCGGACAACACCCCCGAGCAGTTGCGGTTCGTACGCGAGTGCATGCCCCAGGGCGGGCCCGTGCACAACATGGACGGGAACCGGCGGATCACCGAGCACGGGGCGGTTGACGACTTCCGGGTGCTGGTGGAGTACCGGGACAAGGGAGGGACCACCGCCCTGGTGGGCAGTGTCGCCGGTTTCGTGCTCTGCACGCCGACCGATCAGAAGGACATGGCCGAGCGCGCGGTCTTCACCTACTGGGGGTTCCAGCCGCCCGGGGACCTGGCCGGGTTCTCCGGCGACCTGCGGGTGGACGCGTACACCAGCCACACGCATTCGTCCGCGGTCGGCGAGCAGCGGATCCAGAAGGACGACGTGTACCGGGTCGTCACCGGGCGGGTCAGCGACGCCGTGCGGCGGGTCGAGGTCGACTGGGCGGACGGGCGGCGCACGTCCGCGCGGATCGCCAACGGGTTCTTCATCGTACGGATCATCGGGAGGCCGGTACGTGACCCTGAGGGCTCCGGGAAGGCGGGGGCCGTGGTCCTGGACTCGCCGCCCGTCACGGTGACGGCGTACGGGGCCGACGGGAAGGTCCTGCGGCAGGAGAGGAACGTCGCGTTCGGGCCGGTGGGGAGCGGCGGCGACTGACGGCATCGGGTGGCCGCCAGAGCCGCGGGGGCGGCGGCCGCCGGCCTCAGGCCCGTACTCCACCGCCGTCCTGGTGGCCCCGGCGGTCATACCTGGACGCTCACCGGGGAGGGCACCCCGGTGAGCGTCTTCGGCGAACCAGCGGAGCCGGTCCGTTGGCCGCCCGGACGGGAGGGGTGGAGGCGGCGGCCGGGTCGGGAAGCCCGGTCGTCCGCCTTCACCCCATGGCTGTGACGCTCATCCACGAGCCGCCCGTGCTGAGGTCGGGCGGGGCGTCATCAGGTGATGAGCCGCCACAGAGCGGGGGTGGTCGACGGATCACCACCGTCCGCCGACGAATGGGCCTGGACGCACTTGTAGGTGCAGCCGTCGCAGGTGACCAGATCGCCGGCCGTGTAGTTACGTGAGGCCGACCATAACGGCCACACGACACCCGGATTGGTGATGCGCGCCGGGCGTGAACCCCCGACGGGAGCGGCCAGGGCAGCGGCCACGCCGTACAGGATGACGCCCACGGAGACCATCGCGAATGTCGCGACGGCGGAGGGCACGCGGTCTGGTTTCATGTGACTCCTCGGGAGAGGGGAGAGCGAGCGTCCCCACACTGCCCTGGGCCCCGGGGGTATGAGGAGCCATCGCTTTTGCATATCCCCGTTGTATGGTTCGCGCATCGTCACGATCGCCTGTCCCGTGCGGCGCACGGCCGACGGCGCCCGACCGGCTCCCGTCCGGCGGGATACGCCGTTCACGCTGGTCACAGCGGTCGCGTCAACCCTCACCGCCTCACGGGTCCCGCGTCCGCCCGGCCGCGCCGAGCGTTCCGGCGGCCCTCGAACACTCACGTTCGCGGCCATACCGTTTGCCCACTCTCACGCGCGCATGACCCCCCTCACACGAACGCCGGTCACCGCCATCCTGTGGGGTACGGTGACCGGCTTACCAGGCCTTCTACCCGGCGGTCGTCCTAGGCGAGGGTCCACTGGGTGCCGATGGGTCTCCTGACGGAGCGGTTCCCCGACCGGGAGATTCTCCGTGCGCCGGGAGCGCTCGCTTTCCCGATGTTTCCGCGGACTCCGACGGCGGGTTGCTCGGCCCCGTTGCGGGACCGTGTGGTGATAGAGCCTTCTCCGCCATTGTTTCTGAGGTTGCCGGCGCGATTTTCATGCTTTTCTGAAAACATTCCGCATATCGCGGACGACGTGGCGGCCGGTGTGCTCACGATGGTCGGATCGACTGCTTTCTTCATGTCGCTCTCCTGGTGGAAGGCCCGTGACGTGCCCAACATGTCACGGGGGGGTAAAGGGGATGCAGGTGAAGAATGGCAGTACATAGATATACACCATGGTGTACGAAACGGCCAAGATCGCGATCGAAAATAGATTTTTATCCGGACCGGGAGTCGTTTGAATCCATTCGAATTCAATTTCAGAGAAGCTGGAACGCCTCCACTGCCACGCCCAAAACCAGACCACTCCACCAGGCCCGGCCACCCCGCCCGGCCGTCCTCGCCCCGAGTCCCGGGGTTATGCCCCCTCATGGACGCGAGCCTCGTCCCAAACGATCGATCAAGGCGGTTCTGGAGCACCGCGGTCCAGGACACGGTGACGAGGAGCCCGGCAGCCGGGTGGCGAGCCGCCGTACGCGTCCGCACCACTCTCGGGTTCGCGTGGGTGGCCTCGGTCAGTCGCGCTGTTCGCCGGGGCGAACCAGTCCGCTCTCGTAGGCGTAGACCGCCGCCTGCACACGCGTGGTCAGGCCGAGCTTCATCAGGATCCGGGACAGGTGGGTCTTGACGGTGGCCTCGCCCAGGTGGAGCCTGCCGGCGATCTGGATGTTGGTCAGCCCTCGCGCGAGCAGCTTCAGCACGTCCGTCTCGCGGCCGGTGAGCGTGTCGAGCTCGCTCGGCCGGCCCGTGTCCCTCGCGGAGGCGGGCCAGTCGGCGAACGCGGCGATCACCCGCAGCGTGACGGCCGGATCGAGCAGCCCGTCGCCGGCCGCGACCGTCCTCAGCGCGGTGACCAGTTGCTCGGGCGGCGCGACCTTCAGCAGGAAACCGCTCACCCCGGCACGCAGCGCCGCGGTGACGTACTCGTCCTCGTCGAAGGTCGTCAGCACGATGACCTTGCTGTCCGGGTGGTCGCGGACGAGCCGGTGGGACGCCTCCAACCCGTTCATGCGCGGCATGCGCACGTCGATGAGCACGACGTCCGGACGGGTGCGCGCGACGAGTTCGAGGGCCTCGGCCCCGTCGGACGCCTCGCCGACGACCTCGATGTCGGGCTCGCCGCTGAGCACCAGCCGCAGGCCGGTACGGATCATCGCCTCGTCGTCGACGAGGGCCACGGTGATCGGCATCGTGCCGTCCTTGTCAGACTCGGGGGAGAGGGAACCGGGCGCGTACGGCGAAGCCGCCGTCCGGCTCCGGGCCGGTGTGCAGACTGCCCTGGACCATCGCCAGCCGTTCCCGCATGCCGACCAGGCCGTGGCCGGTCCGCCTCCCGTTGGGCGGGGTGGCGGGAGCGAGGCTGTCGCGGGCCTTCGCCGTCCTGGCCCGCGTCCCGCTCCCCGAAGGGACGGGAGCGGGGGCGTTGTGCACTTCCATGGTGAGCGCCCGGCCGGTGTAACCGATGGCGACCGAAGCAGGCGCTCCGCCCGCGTGCTGCAACACGTTGGTCAACGCCTCCTGGAGCACCCGGTACGCGGTGACGTCCAGCACCGGCGGCAACCGGGGCAGGTCGGAGGGGGCGTCGAGGGTGACGGCCAGCCCCGCGGCGCGTACGTCGGCGATCAACTCGTCGAGCCGGGCCAGCGACGGCATGAGGGCGAGCGGCTCGCCGTCGACGCGTTCGCGCAGGATGCCCACCAGGCCGCGCATCTCCTCGACGGTCTGCCGCCCGAGACGCTCCAGCCCGGCCACGACCTCCTGCTCGGCAGGGCGGTCGGCGAGCAGTCTGCGCAGCGCGCCGAGTTGCAGGGTCATCACGCTGACCGAGTGCGCGACCGCGTCGTGCACCTCCCGGGCGATGTGCGTACGCTCCTGCACGACGGCGGCCTTGGCGACGACCTCGCTCTGGGCGTCGAGGGCGGCCGCGAGCTCGGCCAGCTTGACGGCCCGCTCGCCGTTGCGCCGCGCCAGCAGCCCCATGGACCAGCCCGGCAGCAGGATCAAGGGCACGAACAGCAGCTCCCACGGTGAAGCCGTGACGGCGGCGGTACCGGCGAAGGACGCACCCGCGACGCACAGCGCCACGACCGAACGCCACCGTGGCTCGCGCCAGCCCGCCCAGGCGACCGCCCCGAGCAACCCGAGCATCGTCGCGCCGCTGACCCCGGGCGCGCCGAACACCACCATGCCCACCGGCAGGCAGGCGGCTGCGACGACCGTGCCCGCCAGCGGCCACCAGGCCGCAGGTACCAGGCCGACGCCCATCACCACGCCCGAGACCCAGACGGCCGTGGAGGTCGCGTCGAAGAAGTCGTCCAGCCGGACCTCCGCCACGGCCAGTGCGGCGACCAGAGGTCCGAACACCATCGGGATGAGGCGTACGTTCCTCAGCCGGCTCATCGTCATGACCACCGATCGTAACCACGCTCGCCGCCCGCCGACTCCGCCAAACGACGGACCCTGGCAGCTCGGGGCATCCGTCGAACAGCGGACCCGGCCGTGGGCGGGTCCGCCCCGAAGGGGACCCGTCACGGTGCGCGATGGCTGATCCGCCGGTCCCCGTCCCGGCGAGAGGGTGAGGCCCGCCAAGAAAAGCACCAGGAGGTAAGAGATGACCCCCCTCACCCCATCCCCGGAGACCGAGGCCCGCGTCGCGGAGCCTACGGCCCGGTTCCTGCGGCCGGCCGGTGGCGTCGCGCTGGTCGCCGGGCCCGTGCTGGTGTTCGCCGGGATGATGACCTGCCCGCCGCAGAGCTCCGACTCGACCGCCGACTACGTCACCGCACTGGCCCGCGACTTCTTCCTGACCGAGCTGTCGGCGATCCTGCTGCACTACGGACTGCTCGTGGGCGCGCTGGGCGCGCTGGCCGTGCCCGGACTGGTGCGCGGGCGCAGGGGCCGCCTGCTCACGGTGGCCGGGGCGCTGGCCGCCGCGGTGAGCATGCTGAACGTGTCCGGCGCCGTGCGGGACGACTGGTGGCGCATGATCCTGGGCCGGCAGCTTGAGATGGACGCCGCGGTGCGCCTGTCCGACGCCGTGGACAAGGCCGCGTTCATGCCGCTGTGGAGCGGCACGGAGATCTTCGCCTTCCTCGGCCTGCTGGCCCTCAGCGTGGGGCTCGCCCGAGCGGGCGTGGCCGGATGGTGGCTCACCGTGGTCTACGTCGCGGCCTTCGTCGGAATGATGTTCATCCCGATCCACCTGACATATGTGGCGGGCACGGTCTTCACCCTGATGTTCCTGCCGCTCGCGGTCGCCGGCGTGCGCGTACTGCGGCGCGAGCGGGCCGGTGCGTGACCACGATCCGCTTGGCGCCTCGTACTTTGACGGTCTTGGAGCCGGGCGGGAACCCACCGGCCCGATCGCCTTTCGGCGGTGGGTTCCCGTGCGTCGTGGTCAGGCCGCGGAGAGATGGGTGGTCAGGCTGTCGAGCAGGAAGTTGCTGCCCTGCTCGGCCTGGTCGCGGTCCTCCGCGGTGTCGAAGGTCTGGGAGAGGCTGATCTGGGTGCGCTCGCCGTCGGCGGTCAGGTCGAGAGTCATCAGGACGGGCTCGTCGCGGCCGGGCACGTTCATGCCCATCACCAGGCGCTTGTTCTCCACGACCTCGACGTAGCCGCCCGTCAGCGGGACGCGGGCGCCGCCGGGGATGACCATGACCGAGCTCCAGGCGCCACCGGGCCGGACGTCCAGGACGACTTCCTCGGCACTGGCCCACACGGCGTATTCGTCGGCGACGGTCCAGGCGGCCCACACCCTGTCGGCCGGGGCGTCGAGGGTCCGGGTGATGGTGTAGTCGAAGCCGGCGGTGCTCATGGTGGGACTCCTTCGTCTGTGCCGGAGGTTGGGGATCAACTGATCTCAAGGTATAGTAATGATCAGTGATAGTCAATGATCGTGAATAACTTGGGAGTCGAGATGGACGCCACCGCCGAGGAGCCGGACTTGGGGATGTTGGTCGGGCAGCTGGGTCGGGCGCTGCAGGAGGAGCTGTTCGCCCGGCTCGCCGAGCAGGGCCACCCCCAGATGCGGCCACGACACGGCACGGTGCTGGCGGTGCTGCCCGCCTCGGGCGTGCGGGCGACCGAGCTCGCGCAGCGGTCCGGGCAGCACAAGCAGATCGTCGGGGTCATCGTCGACGAGCTGGAGCGGCTCGGCTACGTGCGCAGGGAGGCCGACCCGGCCGATCGGCGCGCGAAGCTCGTCGTCCCCACCGAGACCGGTCTGGACGAGATCGACAAGGCCCGCGCCATCCTGGCCCGGATCGAACGGCGGCACCGCCAGGAGCTGGGAGACGACGACTACCGGATCTTCAAGGCCGCCCTCGGGCACATCACCCGTTCCCAGCGGGCTTGGCAGGCCCACGACCGGAAGGGCTGATTCAACAGTTCGGCCTCCTCGGCCGTCTATCCCGTGACGGGACGAGGAAAGGCAGGGGCCGGTGGAAGACGATTCCCGCTTCGAGGAGTTCGTGGCGGAACGCGCTGATGCCCTGCTGCGCTACGGCTATCTGCTCAGCGGCAATCCGCACGACGCCGCCGACCTCACGCAGGAGGCGTTGATCCGGCTGCACCAGGCCTGGCCACGGGTACGACGGAAACAGGCTCCCGAGCCGTACGTCAAGATGATCATGGCCAGGCTGCACGTCAGCATCTGGCGGGTGCGCAGGCGTGAGGCGCCGGGCTGGGCGCTGCCCGAGACGGCGCGTTTCGACAGCCCGCCGTCCGACAGCGACGAGGGGCTGTGGCAGGCACTCGCCACCCTGCCGCGCAAGCAGCGGGCCGTACTGGTGCTGCGTTACTACGAGGACCTGTCCGACACGGAGATCGCCGACGTGCTCGGCGTCTCCCGGGGGACGGTACGCAGCCACGCCTCACTCGGCCTGGCCAGGCTCCGTTCCGTCCTGCCCAGCCCCTCAGCGATCAACGGGAGCCCCGCATGACCGACCGGTTGGAATCCCGTCTGCGCTCGGCGCTCGGAACCGCCGCCACGCGTGCGCCGCAGGCCCCGGCGAGGTTCTCCGCCGAGGTGGTGCTCCGGTCGCGGCGCCGCCGTACGCGCAGGCATGCGCTGGTGGCGGGCGTCTGCGTCGTCGCGGTCGCCGTGCCGGTCGCGGTGACGGTCACCCGCGACACCGGGAGAGGCGACATCGCCGCCGTCGTCACCGCGACCCCCACGGCCTTCGAGGACCCGCTCAGGAACCCGGACCCCGTCGGGAAGCGCCTGACGATCGACAACCCCTCGGAGGGCCGTCCCCTCTCGCTCTGGTACGCCAGGGCGAGGAACGGTGCCACCGTCTTCTGCCGGAAGTACACCTCCAGGACCGGAGGGGGAACGGAGTTCTGCGGCGAGGGGCCGGTGATCGACGGCGCGGAGGCGACGGACCAGGGCTCCACGGAGTCGTTCCCGCCCCCCGTCACGGGAAAGGTCCTGCACTACGGCACCGCCCAGGCCGGGATCGCCCGGGTCGTGGCCGTACGCGAGGGAGGCGGGCGGGTCACCGGCACGCTGCGGACGCCGCAGGGCGCCCCCCAGGCCATCTGGACCGTGACCGTTTCCGCGGACGAACCGGTTACCGCCTTCGAGTTCCTGGACGGCTTGGGCAGGACGGTCAAAAGGATCGAGCGGCAGCCCCCGGTGTTCCCCGAGACCGACGCGAAGCCGGTCGGCTCGACCGTGGAGATGCCCGGCGGCCTCGTCGTGGGCCTCTACGAGACGCCCGACAGGTCACTGATCTGGAAGCTGGGAGGACGGGCCGTCGCCATGAACACCCTCTCGCCGGGAGAGCCGCTGACCGACATGGGCGGCAGGCCCATGAAGGCGGAGCTGCGGGAGCACGAGGACCGCTGGTTCGGCATCACCGGCGCCGGGACCGCCCGCGTCGCGCTGGTCCTCCGGGACGGTACGACGGTGACCGCCGACACCAGGCCGGAACCGTGGCAGGCCGGCGACTTCCGGATGTTCGCCGGAACGCAACGGCGCACCGACGACATCTACGCCGAGGGCTTCGAGCTCGTCGGCTACGGCAGGGACGGCACGGAGCTCTGGCGCGAGGACCACGGCCCCACGCGCTAGAGACACAGGGCAGCCGTACGGCAGGGCGGTCAACGGGGGCGGCCGTCCTGCCGTACTCGGTGCGAACCCGGCGAGATCCGGCAGGCGGGAAGCCGCGCCGACACCCACCCGAGAGGTCGAGGAACGGCACCAAAAAGAACCATAAGCCACCATGATTTCCGGGTTGCCGTGGAAAACAAGGTAAATTCCATCCTCAATGGACTTCCTGTGTCCAGGGCCCCGAAACGGCGGGAAGAAAAGCGACGTAAACCTTTCCTGGGAATCCATGTGTCACCGTCGTGACCTGTCCCTACGCTGGGTGCGAGTGCTCTGTTTCGGGGGCGGGACACGGGAAGAGGAGCAAATGGGAGACCGTAAGGAAAGGTGTGAGCCTCGCATTCTCGGGGTGATGCCTTCACGGCTGGACGGTGACGCTCATCGGGGCCGGAAGAAATGACGACCTCGCACCAGGACCGGCGGGCACTGCGTGACATGTTGCGGAAGTCGGGCGTGCTGACCCCCGACTGGGGAGCCGCCTTCGAGGTGGTTCCCCGGCATCTCTTCCTGCCCGAGGTGATGTGGCCCTCGACCGAGGAGGGGCACACGGCCGTCTCCAGGATCCACGACCCCGACGGGTGGTGGCACTGGGCCAACGCCGACGTGCCCATCGTCACCCAGTGGGACGACGGCACCCACCTCGGTCTTCGTCACGGCGTGCTGGCCACCAGCTCCAGTTCGATGCCGACCGCGGTGTTCTCCATGTTCGCCGAACTCCTGGTGTTCGAGGGCGCGAAGGTCCTGGAGATCGGCACCGGCACCGGCTGGTGCGCCGCCCTGCTGTCGGCCCGGCTGGGCGAGAGGAACGTGGTGTCGGTCGAGATCGACGAGGAGGTGGCCGACACCGCGCGCAGGTCACTGGCCGCCGCGGGCTGGCACCCCGAGATCGTCGTCGGGGACGGCCTGCTCGGCAGCCCGGAGCACGCGCCGTACGACCGGGTTCTCGTGACGGCGGGGGTGCGTGAGGTTCCGCGCGCGTGGATCGAGCAGACCAGGCCGGGTGGGGTGCTGGTGATGCCGTGGGGCACCCACTACACCGGGCAGAACCCGCTGGTGCGGCTGGTCGTCAACGACGACGGCAGCGCGGGAGGGCGTTTCTCCAGCGCCGCACGGTTCATGCATCTGCGGTCCCAGCGTGACCGCCGGGTCACCCGGGCCGACTACGTCCCCGGCGACGAGTGGCCGGGGGACACCCGCCGGTCGTTCACCGACCTGCCGGTGGACGAGGTCATGGACGACTCCGGCTACGCGGTCTTCGACTTCGTGGCCGGCCTGCTGGTTCCCGGGTGCGTCCACGCCCACGGCCGCACCCGGTCCGGCAACCGGACCATGTGGCTGTACGGCCTGGACGGCCCGTCCTGGGCCGCGGTGTTCTTCGACGAGGAGTACTCACTGGAGTCGCGGGTCTTCCAGGGCGGGCCGCGCGACCTGTGGGACGAGGTCGAGGCCGCCCACCGGTGGTGGACGGAGCAGGGACGGCCGCGGCACGAGGAGTTCGGGCTGACGGTCACCGCGGACGGCCGCCAGGAGGTGTGGTTCCGGGAGCCCGCCGTCCTCCTGCCCCGGTCCGAGGCCGCGCCGGCTGAGGCGGGCGGCTGACGGGACACCGATCCCGGTGTCCCGTCAGGGCGGGGCAGTCAGTAGTGGCTGTTCATGGCGGCGCGTACCTCGGCGAGGGTGGCGTCGGCCACGGCCCTGGTCCGCTCGTTGCCCTCGCGCAGCACCTTGCGGAGGTGGGCGCGGTCCCGGGCGTACTCGGCCCGGCGGGCCCTGATCGGCGCCAGATACTCGTTGACCGCCTCGGTCACGGTCCTCTTCAGCGCGGCGGCCCCCGCGGAACCGATCTCCTCGGCCACCCGCAGCGGAGAGCGGTCCAGGCACAGGGCCGCCAGCAGGACGAGGGAGGACACCTCGGGGCGGGCGACCGGGTCGTAGGTGATGTGCCGCTCGGCGTCGGTCCTGGCCCCCCTGATCAGGCGGGCGGTCGCGTCGGCGTCGGCGGACAGGGCGATGGCGTTGCCCCGGCTCTTGCTCATCTTGGTGCCGTCCGTCCCCAGCAGGAGCGGGGCGTTCGACAGCAGCGCCTCGGGCTGGGGGAACACCGCGGTGCCGTCGCCGTACCGGTCGTTGAAACGGCGGGCGACGGTCCGGGTGAGCTCCAGGTGGGGAAGCTGGTCCTGGCCGACCGGGACCAGGTTGGCCTTGCAGGAGAGGATGTCGGCGGCCTGGTGGACGGGATAGGTGAACATCAGGCCGTTGACGGACGACTGGCGCGAGTGGGCGATCTCGTCCTTGACCGTGGGGTTGCGGTTGAGCTCGGAGACGGAGACGAGGCTCAGGAAGGGCAGCATCAGCTGGTTGAGCGCGGGGACGGCGCTGTGGGTGAAGATCGTGCTGCGCGCCGGGTCGATGCCGATGGCGAGATAGTCCAGCACCAGTTCCTCGACGTACTCGGTCAGGTTGTCCGCCACGTCACGGTCGGTCAGGACCTGGTAGTCGGGGATGATCACGAACATCTCCACCCCGAGGTTCTGCAGCCGCACCCGGTTGTGCAGCGTGCCGAAGTAGTGCCCGAGGTGCAGCCGCCCGGTCGGACGGTCGCCCGTCAGCACCCGGAACCGCCCCGGGTCCTTGAGGATCAACTCCTCCAGTACGGCGCTGCGGGCCTGCGCGGCGGACATGCCGAGGGCGTCGGGCGCGTCGGGCGTTCCAGGTGCTTCCGGCGTTGCGGTGGAAGGGGTCGTGGTCTGGACGGTGCTCATGAGGTCTCCTGGTGGGTCGGTCGAGCCGTCGGGACGACACGAGCCCTGGTCCAGGAACACGAAAGGGCCGTTCATCCGAACGGCCCGGTCATGCGCGAGAGGTGCCGCTCCTACGAGGAGCGCCACCAGCTCAGACATGAGGAAGAGTACACACCCCCATGATAACCACCGTCCGGGACCTAGCCGTCTGACCGGTGGGGGAGGCGGTGGGCGGTGAGGCGGTGGGGGTTGGGCCAGTGGACGTCGTCGGCCCAGTTGGCCAGTTCGAACCAGCGGATCAGGCGGGCGCTCGGGTCGAGTTGTCCCCTGAGGACCCCGTGCCTGGCACAGGTGGGTTCGGCGTGGTGCCAGTTGTGCCAGCCCTCGCCGAGGGTCAGCATCGCCACCCAGCGGACGTTCGACGAGCGGTCCCTGGTCGCGAACGGACGGTCCCCGAAGGTGTGGGAGACGGAGTTCACCGACCACGTGACGTGGTGCACCACGGCGTAGCGGACCAGGCCGCCCCAGAACAGCGCGCTCAACGCCCCCTGCCATGACATCGACCACAGCCCTCCGACGACCGTGGGCAACGCGAACGACAACGCCACGACGGCCGGGTAGGCGGCGTCGAAACGCCGGACGTCGGGGTCGGCCAGCAGGTCGGGCACCCAGTGCGACCGGCTCGACCGGCGGCGCGCGGTGTAGAACCAGCCGACGTGGGCGTGGGCCATGCCGCGCAGCAACGCCAGGCCGCTCTCGCCGTACCGCCACGGGGAGTGCGGGTCGCCCTCGCGGTCGGCGTACTTGTGGTGACGGCGGTGCTCGGCGGCCCACAGCGTGACCGGCCCCTCGACGGCCATGCCGCCGGCCAGCATCAGCGCGATCCGCAGCGGCCTGCGGCACCGGAAGGAGCGGTGGGTGAACAGCCGGTGGTAGCCGATGGCGATGCCGAAGATGTTGACGAAGTACATCACGACCGCGATGACCAGGTCGCGCGGCCCGACCCCCCACCCCCACGCGGCCGGTACGGCCAGCGCCAGGAGCACCACGGGAAGCACCACGAGGACGACGAGGTAGGCGGCCCTGCGGCCGGTGGGGACCGTGACCGTCTCCGCCGTCCGCTGGTCGGGGCGTGAGTCGGGCGACGGGGCCACGTTTTCTCCCTGCGGTCGGATGGGGCTTATTGAACGTCCGTATTCCGGCGCCGTGGCAGTCGCCCGAAAGTGACATGATAATCACTTAGAGGCAGCAAAACACTCCATAGAGTAGCCATCGGTGAATCCCTCGCGACCCTCCTAAATTGTTGTGGCCACCCGATGTGACGACCCGTGTTCGCTCCGGCTTTCCAGGGGTCCGGAGAGACTCCGGAAAGCCCCGGGGAAATCCGGGGAGACCGGGGGAGAAGGGGCCAGGACATGGGCGCTGTCGACCAGACGACCACCGGTGACCACCTGAGGAGATACGACGAGACCCTGGCCGACGATCCGGTGTCCGCGCTCGCCCTCGTCCTGCGGTGGTTGCGTACCGACTGGCGTGACTTCCTCGCGGAGCTGCGCGAGCACAGGCCGGTCCTCGTCACCCCGGCCTTCACGGTGGTGACGAGATACGCCGACGTCGTGGAGGTGCTCTCCAACGAGGAGGTCTTCACGGTGCGCTCCTTCGGGCCGCGCCTTGAGGCCGCGCTCGGCGCGCCCTTCATGCTCTCCAGGGACGCCACCCCGATGAACTGGCGTGACAAGGGGCTGATGCGGGTCATGCTCCCCCAGGAGGACGCGGCCCGGGTGCGCGACACGGCAGGGCGGCTGGCCGACGAGGCGCTGGACGCCGCCTGGCCCCAAGGCCGGGTCGAGGCGGTCCACGAGCTGTTCCGGCACGTCGCCCTCGGGGTCTGCGCCGAGTACTTCGGCCTGCCCGGCCCCGACCCGGCGACCCTGTCACGCTGGACGAGGGCCGTCATCGTGGACGGCTTCGCCAACTTCCAGGGCGACCCGGAGATCCAGGCGGCGGCCGTCGCCGCGGGCTCCGAGCTGACCGCCCACCTGCACGGCAGGCTCGCCGAGCGCAGGGCCGCGCTGCGGGCCGGGCTCGACCTGCCCGACGACGTCTTCGCCAGGCTCGTCGGCACCGTGCTGCCCCCGGGCACCAGGTTCGACGACGAGCGGGTCGTGATCAACATGGCCGGGCTGCCCCTGGGGTTCGTCGAGAGCGGCCCCGGCGCCATGGTCGAGGCGGTCGAGCAGCTCATGCTGCGCCCCGAGGTGTACGGCCAGGCGGTCGAGGCGGCGGCGGAGCCGGACCCGGCGCGGTTCGACTCCTACGTCTGGGAGGCGCTGCGGTTCAACCCGTTCTTCAAGCTGCTGGCCCGGGTGTGCGTGCGCGACCACGTCCTGGCCGCGGGCACGCCGCGCCGTACGGTGATCCCGGCGGGGACGTTCGTGCTGGCCGCGCCCGCCTCGGCGATGTTCGACGCCGACGTGGTCGAGGCGCCGGAGGAGTTCCGTACCGACCGGCCCGCCCACCACCGGCTGTTCTTCGGTCACGGCCACCACGCCTGCCTCGGCGTGACCCCCGCGAAGGTGATCATCTGCGAGGCCGTACGGCGGCTGCTGCTGCGGCCGGGGGTGCGGCGGCTGCCGGGGCCGGAGGGGGAGGTCGTCCGCGCGCACGGCATCTTCCCGGACAGGTTCGTGCTGGCCCTGGGAGACGCCGGATGAGAGCGCGTGGCATCGCCACCGACGGGGCCTCGAACCGGTTACGCTTCCTCGCCTTGACCAGGGGGCGCGCCCTGTGGGAGGCGGCCCAGGCCATGCCTCCCGTGCAACGTCGCCTCAACGCCACGCTGATCGACCACGCGATCCGCGAGATGCCGCCCCGGCCAGAGCCGCTCAGCGCCATGGCCGACTACACCTCGTGGACCTCGCTGACCGACCGCACCTACAGCGGCAGGCACCTGCCGCCGGTCACGGCCGACGACAGCCGCAGGCCGTCCCCCGAACGGGCCGCCGACCTGTTCGCCCGGGGCGACGCCATGATCCCCTGCCCCCGTTCGACCGTGCTGTTCGCCTACTTCGCCCAGTGGTTCACCGACGGCTTCCTGCGCGGCGACAGCAACGTGCCGCGTGACCCGCGCAGGAACACCTCCAACCACCACATCGACCTCAACCAGCTCTACGGCCTGACCCCGGAGGCGACCGCGGTGTTACGGTCCTTCGAGGGCGGGCGGCTGAAGAGCCAGATCATCGAGGACGGGGAGTTCCCGCCGTACCTGTGCGAGGGCGGCGAGATCAAGCCGGAGTTCGCCCCGCTGAAGGTGGTCCGCCTCGCGGAGGTCGACGCCGCACGGCGTGACACCCTGTTCGCCGTCGGCAGCGACCGGGGCAACATCCAGGTCGGGTTCACGATGCTCACGGTGCTGTTCCTGCGCGAGCACAACAGGGTGGCCGCCCTGCTGGCCGAGCAGAACCCGCGCTGGGACGACGAACGGCTGTTCCAGACGACCAGGAACATCCTCATCGTGCTGCTCATCAAGCTGGTCGTCGAGGAGTACGTCAACCACATCACGCCCTACCACTTCCGCTTCACCCTCGACTCCCGGCTGTCGGCGCGACTGGCCCACGCGCCCTGGCAGCGGGAGAACTGGGCCTCGGTCGAGTTCAACCTCGTCTACCGCTGGCACGGGCTCATCCCCTCCCGGCTCTCGGTCGGTGACGCCGACCTCCCGCTGGCGCGGACCCTGTTCGGCGCCGAGCTGATCCCCGGCCCCGGGATCGGCAGGCTCTTCGAGGACGCCTCCCGGCAGCGCGCGGGCCGGATCGGCCTGTTCAACACCGATCCCGGCCTGCGGGAGGTGGACGTGGCCAGCGTCGCCGAGTCACGCGCCCTCGGCCTGGCCCCCTACAACGCCTACCGAGAACACTGCCGGTTCCCCAGGGTGCGGCGGTTCGAGCAGATCACCGGCGACCGGCGGGTCGTCGAGGCGCTGCGCGAGCTGTACGGCGGTGTCGACGACGTCGACCTGTACGTCGGGCTGTTCGCCGAGGAGCACGCCTCCTCGGAGGCCATCCTGCCGCCGCTGCTGACGAAGATCATCGCCATCGACGCCTTCTCCCAGGCGCTCACCAATCCGCTGCTGGCGCCGAGGGTGTTCAACGCCGCGACCTTCTCCCCGCTCGGCCTGCGGATCATCGCGACCACCGGGACGCTGTCCGACGTGCTCAACCGCAACATCCCGGAGGAACCACGCCCCCGCTACGTCAGCATGGGCCGTGAGGTGGGGAGATGAGCGGGCGGAGCCGCGACCACGCCGCGCTGCTGCGGGCCGCGGCCTGCGAACTCGTGGACATCGGCGTCACGATCCACGAGGTGTCGACGCACGCCACGACCGCGCTCACCGAGAGCGCCGCGCCGGGCGCCGTGGTCCGCGCGCCCGCCGTCGCCTACCGGGCGGAACGCGCGCTGCTGCGCGCCGTCACCAACGTTCAGGGGCTCGGCTACGCCTTCACGGGCGGGCCGCTCGGAAGTCTGGCCGCCAGGCTCGGCGTGCTGGGCGGCGCGGAGAGCCTCACCGTCCGCGTCCTGGCCACCTCACTGCGGCTGCGCATCGCGGCCGCCGCCGTCGAGCATCCCGAACTGCGCGACGACCCCATGCTGACCAGGCTCGTCGAGGCCGCGGCGGCGGACCGCGACCTTGAGGCGGTACGCGCGCTGCGGGCCCTGTTCAAGGACCGCGGCGCGGTGCGCACGCTCAGCACGCTCGCGCCGATCTTCGGTGAGGTGCTCGCCCTGCGGGCCCTGCTGGACGAGAACCCGTTCAACGACGAGGCCGCCTGGCTGATCGCGACGGGACGGGGCTTCGCGTCCGCCGACCCGATCACCGGCCTCGGCAACAGGGCCGTCGCGGTCCTCGACACCGGCGAGGGAGCCGCCCGCCGCGTCGACCTGGCCACCGTCGAGTCCGTACGGCTGAGCCAGCGGGGCTCGCTGCTCGGCTTCCTGCGCAACATCGGCCTGCTCGGCACGACGGGCCGGGTGCTCATCCAGAGCGTCGAGGACGACGAGGGGACGACGCGTCACGTCGTCCAGGCGCCCGGCATGCGGGTCGGGCTGCCGGACGACAACTCGCCCCAGGACCTGCTCGGCGCCTTCAGCAGCGCCGTACTCGACAGCAGTCCCTACAGCCGGGCCCTGATCAGAGCGGTGGAGGACTACGGCGTGCCGCGCGGTGAGGAACTGGCGCTCATCGGGCACAGCGCGGGCGGCGCGGCCGTCATGAACCTCGTCCAGGACGCCGCGTTCTGCGCCCGTCACACCGTCACCCACGTCGTGTCCGTCGGCGCGCCCATCGACTTCAAACGGCCCGCCGACCCACGTGTCCGGGTCGCCAGCGTCACCAACCAGCACGACATCATCCCCACCCTCGACGGGCAGGGCGCGGGCACGTGCTTCGACCTGCACCCCGACTGGTACGTCGTCGACTACTTCGACCCGACCCACCTCTTCCCGCGCTGCCACAGCATGGAGCACTACATCGCGAACCTGGCCGACGACCTGCCCGAGGCGCGGGAGCGGATCGACACCGAACTGGCCCCCTACCGGGGGCGGGTCGTGCGGTCGCAGGCCTACCAGCTGTTCGACCGGGCTCCCCGCCCGGAGGGGTTCCCGTTCCTGACCGTGCCCACCTACCTGGCCGAGACGCGGGACGGGTCGGTCGAACTGCCGGTCAGATGCCAGGACGGCGGCTCCCTGACCGCCTACTTCGCCGCGGACCCGGCCGCCACGGCCGCCCTGCTCGTGAGCACCGGGCTCGGGCCCGCCGTACGGGTCGGGGGGCGTGCCCTGGTCGCGGTGCACGCCTCGTGGAACCGGCGGACCAGCCTGGGCGAGTACCACGAGGCCCATCTGGGGGTCGTGGTACCCGACCCGTGGCGTTCGCGGTCGATCCGGGTCTGGCCCGACCTGCCGCGTGGCGCCGACCGGCGGCGTTCGGGCAGCTTCCTGGCCGGTTCCGTGGTGGACACCGCCGTCGTCCGCGCGGTCGCGCCCCGGCTGTGGGGCGGCGAGCCGTACGTCATGCCGGTCGAGTTCGACCTGACCGGCGGGGCGGTGCGGGTCACGGTGGGGGAGCTCACCGACCGGGTCCTCACCCTGACCGGCTCCCTCGGCCCGTGGGTGCCCGCGAGCGACCGCGACCTGGTCGCCTACGCGCGTCACGAGGGGGCGACGTTGCGCTCGTGCGTGCGGACCCGGGGCCTCGGCCGGGTGCATCTCGCCCCCCGGGTACGGCTGGTCGTCGGGCGCTCGGCCAACCCGCTGACGGGGCGGCTGCGTGAGCTGGGACTCGACGGCGCCCGTCCGTTGCTGTGCCTGTCCACGATCACCAGGCGGACGCTCCAGGAGGCGTGCGTCCCGGTGCGGACGGTCTGACCGCCCTGAAACCGGAGAACCGGAGGCGGCCCGACCGCCCCGGGACCGGAGAACCGGAGGAACGAATGCCTTCTTCCCCCGACAAACCGGATGCGCCGCAGCGGATCGCCGCGCGGGTCGAACTGCTGCGCTCCGACGTCCGAAGACTCGCCGACTGCGCCGAGCGCCTGCGCAGGATCGAGGCGGAGCTTGAGGAGGGCGGTGCGGCACCACCGTGGCTGCGCGAGTCGGTACGGGCCCACCTCGACGCGTGCGCGGTGGCCGCGGCCGACCTGACGGAGGCGGAGGTCAGACTGAGCCGCTACGCCGAACGACTCGGCGGCTGACCGCCCGAAGCGGCGGTGGGGGCTCGGTAGGCGGTGAAGGCCGGGCGCGGGGCGAGGTGTTTGGTACGGCGTGGCGGTGGGGGTTCGGCCTGGTGAGAAACGTCTGGCGCCGTGGGAGGTGTCTGGTACGGCGGTGAAGGCCGGACGTGGGGCGAGGCGTTTGGTACGGCGCCCGGCGCCGGGGGAGAGACGCCGGGCGCCGGGGTCAGGACGCCTCGTGGATGGCCTGGGCCGCCTTGAGCCCGGACTCCAGGGCTCCTTCGATCCAGGCGTGCCACAGCGAGCAGTGCTCACCGGCGAAGTGCACGCGACCCTCGGGGGCGATGATCGCGTCGTGCAGACTCGTCTGCTGGTGCGGCTCGAACAGGGCGAAGGCCCCCGCCGCGTAGGGGTCGTCGTACCAGGCGTGCGTCACGCCGAACTCGATGTGGTCGTGGATCTCGGGGTGGATCTTGGCGACGTCCTCAAGCGCCTGCTCGACCCGCTTCTGCGGCGACATCGCGCCCCACCTCAGGGCGTCCTGTCCCCAGGTGTAGCTGGCCAGCAGGACCGAACGCTCCTCGTCGCGGGCGTTGTGCGAGGGGTAGCAGATGCGGCGGATCGGCAGGTCGGTGACCGTGGTGCCGCCGACGATGCCGTCCGTCCGCTCCCAGAACGGCCGCCGCACCTGGAAGAGGAT
The DNA here is from genome assembly GCF_040631445.1 of Streptosporangium sp. NPDC020072. Taxonomy (NCBI): domain Bacteria; kingdom Bacillati; phylum Actinomycetota; class Actinomycetes; order Streptosporangiales; family Streptosporangiaceae; genus Streptosporangium; species Streptosporangium sp. NPDC020072. Next base: position 81,452 of record NZ_JBEYAB010000009.1, read on the forward strand.
CTTGGTGGAGGCGTTGTAGTTCAGCTCGCGGATGGCGCGCTGCTTGCGGCGCGAGAAGGCGGGCCTGACCTCCACATCACGCAGCACCGAGAACGGGATCGTGCAGATGGCGTAGTCACCGGTGAGCGTCGTCCTGCCGGAGGCCGTCCTGACGTGCAGGGTGACCGAGTGGTCGTCCTGCTCGATGGCGGTGACCTCGTGGCCGAACCGGATGTGGTTCCTCAGCTCCCGGTAGAAGGCCGTCGGCAGCAGGTCCGTGCCGCCCTCGATCTCCTGCATGTCCTCGAACGCCCGGCCGATGATCTCGCGGAACTGCTCGATGATCGCCGCGTTCAGGTTGGACTCCCTGAAGCTCATGACGCCGTACAGCTCGATGGCGCCCTCGGAGAAGCCGCGCTCGCGCAGGAACCCGCGGATGGAGTAGCGGTCGTACTCGGCGCAGATGCGGTCGAGCGCGGCCTCGCCCTCCTGGGCGTACAGGTCGTGGATCTCCTGGGTGGCGGTGCGCCACAGGTCTTCGTAGGTGCGGCCACGCTCGTGCTCGGCGAGCTCGAAGTCGATGATGCCGGGGTTCTCGTTCAGCTCCCTGACGGTGGTCCTGACGCCCTGGATGTAGGCGAGGGTGTTCGGATTTCCCATCACGAAAGGCCGCAGGGTGAGCCCGAACCGCTCGCAGTAGGCCAGGGTGAGGTCGTGCACGCGCGGGATGCGCATCGCTCCGGCCTCGGCGTACAGACCGGGGGCGAAGTCCCGCAGGGTGAGGACCCGTCCGCCGACCCGCTGCTGGGCCTCCAGGACGACGGGATCGTGCCCCTGGCGCATCAGCTCGTAGGCGGCGACGAGGCCGGCCATCCCGCCGCCGATGACCAGCACCCGCTTGCGCGGCGTGCCGCCTGAGGTCAGGCCGTGCTCGGCGGTCGCGACCAGGGCGGCGGGGACTCGCAGTTCGTGACTCGGTCTCGGGGCTCCCGCCTCGATCAGCTCTTCGGGCGTCGCCGTACCCAGGACCGGCGGTTTGTTGGTGTTCAGAGCTTCACACCCCCTGTGTTCACGTAAAGCGACAGTAATATCGCTGTCAGTAATCTCACCTACTGGGGAGAACGTCAAGACCACCCGGAACATCCATCACGCGAAGGAGCAACGGAGTCATCTCCAAATGAGAGCCGTACGGCTTGGCGGGCGGAACGTATCCCTCGGAGGCGTTCGCGGTGAGGCTGGACGGTGTCGTCCGTGGAGCGTGAGGAGTCCTGAACATGAGGGTCTATGTGTCCATCGACATGGAGGGCGTCGCCGGGATCGCGACCATGGACCAGGTGGTCAGGGGCGGACACGGCTACCCCGCCGCGCAGCGCCTGATGACCGCCGAGGCCAACGCCGCCATCGCGGGCGCCTTCGACGCCGGTGCGGAGAGCGTCCTGGTCAACGACAGTCACGGCACCATGGACAACCTCATCCACGAGGATCTCGACCCCAGGGCCAGGCTCATCTTCGGCTCCCCCAAACTCGACTGCATGGCCGAGGGGATCAGCGAGGAACACGACGTGGCGCTCTTCCTCGGCTACCACGCGGCGGCCGGTGAACCGGGCGTGCTCGCGCACACCTACTCCTCGTACTTCACCGAGGTCCGCCTCAACGGTCTCGTCGTCTCCGAGGCCGAGGTCAACGCGCTGCGGGCCGCCGCGGTCGGTGTGCCGGTCGGGCTCGTCACCGGTGACGACGTCATCTGCGCCACCATCAGGGACCGGCTGCCCGGCGCGCGGACCGTCGAGGTGAAGGCCGCGCACGGCTACTTCGCCGCGGACAGCCTCTCGCCGACCGTGGCGCGCGAGCGCATCAGGGCGGCCGCGGCCGAGACGGTCGAGAAGGCCGGGGAACTGCCGACCATCCAGGTGCCCGACGAACTACACCTGGAGATCGACATGCCGAGCGCGGCGGCGGCGGAACAGGGCGCGATGATCCCCGGGATGACCCGCACCGGCGACCGTACGGTCGCCGGCGGCCTGTCCAGCCCCCGTGAGGTGCTGGGGGTCGTCAACGTCTGCTACCAACTCGCCGCGGCCACGGCGAGGGCGCGCTCGATCTTGTTCGACAGGTGACTTTTGCGCTGCGCCTTTTTGCGCCGCCTGCGGCGGCGCGGGTTGTGCTTCTTTGCGCCGCCTTCGGCGGCGCGGGCTTGGGCGCCCTGAGTCGGTGTCTTCCCTCGTCGTTCGTCCGCTTCGCTCCCTCACTCCTCAGTCCAGACACCGACGCGCCCAAGCCGGACACTCCTCACACCTGGCGTCGGGAAAGCACCGACGCGCCTCACACACGGCATCGGGAGAGCTCCGGCGCCGGGCGTCTGAGCCTTAGGACAGGCGGCCCACGTGGGCCAGGGCCTGCTTGAGGAGGGTGCCGTGGCCGCCCTGCATCTCCTGTTGGACCAGGGGGGAGGCCGCCTCCTCGGGGGTGAACCAGACCAGGTCCAGGGCGTCCTGCCTGGGGCGGCAGTCTCCGGCCACCGGGACGACGTAGGCGAGGGAGACCGCGTGCTGCCGGGGGTCGTGGTAGGGCGTGACACCCGGCGTCGGGAAGTACTCGGCGATCGTGAAGGGCTGCGGTGAGGCGGGTACGCGCGGCAGCGCCACCGGGCCGAGGTCCTTCTCCAGGTGGCGCATGAGCGCGTCGCGGACCCGTTCGTGCAGGAGCACACGACCGGAGACGAGGGCACGGCTGACCGTGCCGTCGGCGCCGATGCGCAGCAGCAGGCCGACGTGCGTGACCACCCCCGTGTCGTCCACCCGGACGGGGACGGCGTCGACGTAGAGGATCGGCATCCGGGCGCGAGCGGCCTCAAGCTCGTCGGGAGAGAGCCATCCGGGCGCGGTATCGGTCATTTCGGTCATTGGTCGATCGTACTTCGCGGTCAGCGCGTGGACACGCAGGCGCCCTGGGGCGTGGCGAACCGGATATGCCCAGGTCATGTGGGACATGTCCGAGGCTGGTAGGGCGTACGGGATGTGTCCAAGGGGGTACGGCTGATGCGCAGGAGGCGTTCGGAGGGGGTTCAGGGGTGTCCCTGGGCGTCGGCGAGCCATCGTCTCGCCTCGGGGCCGCTGGCGAGGAGGTCGGAGGCCTGTGCTCCGTGCCCGGTCACCAGCAGGCAGAAGTCCTCGGCAGCGCCGACGATCTTCTGCCGGGACTCGGTGGGGCCGTAGTCCCACAGGGCTCCCGAGGGGGCGGTGAGGAACACGTGCAGGCCGGGGCCGGGCGGGGCCCAGCCGGTGGGGCGGTAGCGGGCGCTTTCGGGCAGCAGCCCGAACTCGATCGCGTGCCTGACCCGGTCCGTCCGCTTCCTGCTCAGCCCGAGCGCGTCCGCGATGTCCTGGTCGTGGCGGAACAACTCGGTCATCGCGGCGCCCGCGAGCGCGGCGGCCTCCAGCGGGCCGCCCAGCCACGGCACCGTACGGTCCGGCGGGAGGGCGGCGAGGACGGTGGCGGTGTTCTCGCGTTCGGTGTGCCAGCGGGGGAACAGCGCCCCCGGCGGTTCGAGCAGGTAGCCGGACAGCGACGCGCGCAGCCTCGCCTCCAGGTCGAACCTGGGCTGCGTGGTCAGCGCGGTGAACGCCACCGGGTCCGAGGCCGCCAGGCCGATCAGCCGGTAGAGGGCGGCGAGGTGGGCGATCTGGTGCCCGACCGTCCAGCCGGGTACGGCGGTCGGCGTCGCCCACCCGTCGGCGTCGAGATCGACGACCGTCCGGTCGAGTTCCTCGGCCTCGGCGTGCAGGTCGTCGATCACGTCCCTCAGGTCGCTCATGGCAGGGTCCTCATCAGTTCTGGAGGTCGGGAAGGTTGTCGCGGTGACCCAGAACCCTCATCGGTTCCGGGAGCGGGCATCCGGCAGGCTCCTGGTGGTGGCCGCCGACGGCCTTAGACATGGCTTTCGGTGGGTTTTCAGCATGGCTTCGGCGGGGAACGGGGTCAGGGGACGATCTCCATCTGCGCCATCATTCCGCCGACCGAGTGTTCGAGCATGTGGCAGTGGTAGAGGTAGCGGCCGAGGAAGTCGCCGAAGGTGACCTGGATTCTGACCGAGGCGCCCGCGGGCACCAGGACGGTGTCCTTCAGCCCCGACTCGCCGGGCAGCGGCGGGGCGCCGTCGCGGTCCAGGATCCTGAACTGCACCAGGTGCAGGTGAAGGTTGTGGTCGAGGGACACGTCGGTGTCGAGGTTGGTGACGCGCCAGATCTCCGTGCTTCCCCGTCTGACGCGGACGTCCACCCGGTTGGGGTCGAAGACCTGGCCGTTGATGTAGGCGGCACCGCGGACCATGTCCACCTTGAGGGTGATCTCCCGGTCTGTCCGTCCGCTGCCGAGGGCGGGCAGCGGCGGCAGGGGGCGCAGCACGTCGGGTACCCGGCTGTCGTCGGCGGCCCTGGTGACCACGTCGAAGCGCAGGACCGGGCCGCTGACGTCGTTCAGCACGACCTGTTCGCCGACCCTGCGGGGGCCGAAGTCGACGACCACCTCGGCCCGTTCGCCGGGGGAGAGCACCACGACCTCCCGCCGCACCGGGGCGGGCAGCAGGCCGCCGTCCGAGCCGATCTGCGTCATCGTCATGTCACGGTCGAGGCTCAGGTGGAAGGTCCGGAAGTTGGACACGTTGAGCAGCCGGAACCGGTATTTGCGCGCCGCCACCGGGAAGTACGGCCGCGGCCGTCCGTTGGCCAGCAGCGTCGTGCGGTTCGGCGTGTCCTCGGGGGCGTAGATCAGGGAGCCGTCGGGGGCGAAGTGGGCGTCGGTGAGCATGATCGGCACGTCGTGGTCCCTGGAGGGCAGCCGCAGGCGCCTCTCGTCCCGGCCCTCGACCAGGTAGAAGCCGTGCATGCCCCGGTAGACGTGTTCGGCCTCCATGTGGTGGGTGTGGTCGTGGTACCAGAGCGTCGCCCCCGGCTGGGCGTTCGGGTACTCGTAGAACCGTGACCGGCCGGGTTCGATGAGGTCCATCGGATAACCGTCGCTGTCGGCCGCGACGTGCCCGCCGTGCAGGTGGGTGTTGACGGCCCGGTCGAGGCCGTTGCGGTAGCGCACGACGACCCGCCGCCCCTGCCTGACGCGCAGGGTCGGGCCGACGAAGGCGCCGCCGTACCCGAGGACCTCGGTGCGCACGCCGGGCAGCATCTCCACCCGGGAGGCGCGGATGTCCTGGTGGTAGACGTCCACGTCGCGGTAGGAGGCGACCGGGGTGAGCACGCGGGGCACGGGCATCCGCACCCGGAACGGTGCCGGGTCCGAGCCCCGGGTGGGCGTCGCGCCGTGGGTCATGTGCGTCCGCCGGTGGGGGTCGAGGCCCGCGTCGGCCATGGCGGGGGAGGCCTCCTGCCTGGGCAACAGCAGTGTCCCGCCGACCATGCCGCCGAGCGTGAGGCCTCCGGCCGTCAGCAGGCGTCGTCTGTTCAGCATTTTCTCCCCAATCGGGTCATACCGGTTCCACCCGGGCGTCTCACGGATTGCTGTGGGCCGTCGCACCGGGGGCGATGTCGTCGCGGAACAGCCCGGTGGGATCGACCCTGGCCCTGACCCGGTCGACGGCCTCGACCCGCTCGGGACTCAGGTGGCGCTGGGGCTGGGAGAGGCTCTCCACGAACGAGGGCGCGGTCAGGCCGGTGTCCCACGGCCGTAGTACGGCCCGCGTCCGCGCGCAGTGGCCGACGAGGGCCTCCGGGGTGAGGTCGCCGAAGGGCACGCCCCCGCCCATGTAGGCGAAGCTCGCGTCGAGGCGGTCGAGCGCCCCGCCCTCCCGTTCCGGTACGGCCAGCGCCCCGCCGAGCTGGCGCAGTTCGGCGTTGGTCAGCGGCGACCCCGGCCCGGCGATCCGCAGGAACTCCCCGGCCGCCTCCTCGGGCAGGTCGTCCAGCAGCATGTGGTCGCCGAAGATGGGGAACGGCTCGGTGGGGTCCATGTGGGTCAGCGTCACCTGGCGGGGCGGGGCCGTACCCCAGGTGTCGAGGATCGGCGGGGCGAGCGCGCGCAGCGGGCCGAGGAGGTCCTCGGCGACCGCCTCGTCCCCGGGGCCGCCGAGCACGACGCCGTCGACGCAGAGCACGCTCCGCCCACGCAACGGCTCCGGGACCTCGGGCAGCGGCGGCAGGTTCATCAGCCGCAGCGTCGTGGTCGCCTCACGCGGCGCCTTGCGCGTCCAGCCCAGCCACAGCGGCAGCAGCCGCTCGGCGTGTACGGCGGGCCAGTACGCGGCGCCGGTGACCACCCGTTCCAGGGGGAACAGGTCGAACTCGACGGCGGTGACGACGCCGAACCCGCCCCCGCCGCCGCGCAGCGCCCACAGCAGCTCGGGATCGGAGGAGGCGTCGGCCCTGCGCGGTTCGCCGTCCGCGGTGACCAGTTCGACCGCCCTGACGGAGTTGGCGGCCAGCCCGGTGTGCCGTCCGTAGAGGCTCACCCCGCCGCGCAGCAGGTAGCCGACGACGCCGACGAGCGGGGAGGAGCCGTGCGGGGCGGCCAGGCCGTACGGTTCGGCGGCCTCGACGACCTGACCCCAGCGCGTCCCCGCGGGCACCCGGGCGACGCGGGCCGCGGAGTCGATCTCGACGCCGCCGGACAGTTCGGTCCTGAGCAGCAGCGCCTCGCCCATCGGGCGGGCGGTGGCCGAGCCGTGGCCGGTCGAGTGCACCCGGACCCGCAGGTTCTCCGCAACGGCGTGGGCGAGCGCGGCCCTGATCCCCGCGACGTCGCGCACCGTCGCCGCGACGGCGGGTTCGGCGGGCGCGGCCAGGTTGAAGACCCGTGTCGCCTCCGCGTAGCCCGCCTCGCCCCGGCGAGCGAGGCGGGCCTCAGGAGCGGTCATGGCGCGGTGAAGTGGACGCGGGTGAACTCGCGGTTCGCCACGGTCGGCAGGAAGACCGCGAACCCGGCGTGGCTGTGCAGCATGGACATGTCCCGCCACACCCGTTCGAGGCGTTCGCCCTGGCGGACCGAGCTGGACCCGGCCGTCGGGAACAGGTAGCTCTCCACCGCCGTCCAGCACAGCCGGATCGTGTGGCGGCAGATCGTGGTGATCCGCAGGTCCTGTTCCCTGGTGAACGCCTCGGGGCCGAGCGCGCACAGTTCCTGCCACTGCCTGATCGCGCCCTGCACCCCGGCCTCGGCCGCGGCGATCATTCCGGCGGCCTCGGCGTACCAGAACTGGTAGTCGGGGTCCTCGGCGCGGCCGACGACGGGCGGCAGCAGCGTTTTCCTCGACCGCATCAGCTCGCCGTAGACGTCGAGGGCGCCCTGGGCGATGCCGACGGCCAGCGACGCGATCTCCAGGACCATGTAGCTGAGCGGGCCGCCGCCGTACTGGGGGTTGCCGTGCAGCTCGCGGCCCGGGGTCCCGCCGGCGACGGTCGCCTCGCTCAGGTGCGTGCCGGGCAGCGCGAAGGAGGCCGGGATGCGGCCGTTCTCCATGGTGACGCTGTGCGACCCGCTGCCCTTGAGGCCGAGCTGCCGCCCCCAGTCGTCGACGAGGCGCCACTGGTCACGTGGGGCGATGAACAGCATGGGCGCGGGTGGCCCGTCGCCGGTCTGGGCCAGGGCGTGACCGATGAAGTGCGTCGCGTACGGCGCGCCCGAGCAGTAGTTCCAGGTGCCGTTGAGCACCCACCCCCCGTCGGCGGCCGGTACGGCGGAGCCGCTGGGCACGATCGTCGCCGGGCAGACGAAGTCGCCGTCCCGGAAGATCTCGGCCTGCGCCTCCTCGCCGAAGAGCGTGGCGGCGGCGATGGCGTGGGTGGCGCCCAGGCAGTACATCCAGGCCGTCGAGGGGCAGCCACGGGCGAGCGTCGTCACCACCCGCATGAAGGTGTCGATCCCGAACTCGTAGCCGCCGTAGCGGCGGGGCACCAGGATGCGGTGGAAACCGGCCCTGGCGAACTCCTCGTGCGTCCGCCGGGAGTAGTGGGTGCGCTGCTCGGTCTCCGCCTGGAGGCCGACCAGCGTGGGCGCGATCGCCTCGGCCCTGGCCAGCACCTCGTTCGGGGTGAGGCCGGGCTCGGGCGGAGCCGGGAAGCCCTGTCCCGGGGCGTTCGTGACGGCCGTCATCGCTGATCGGCTCCTTCCGTTCTGGGATCTCGGTCCGGGGGCGGCGGGTCCTGGAGGGGTCTCGGCCCTGGGGCTTCGGGTTCCGGGGCGCCGGTTCCGGTTCCGGATGTCGGGTTCCGGGGCGGCGGTTCCTTCCGGGTCAGTCCCGGGGGAGCGGGGCGTCCGGGGCGGCGACGGCCTCGGTGAGCAGGCGGCCGTACTCGGCGACCAGGCCCGCGATCGTGTCGTGGTCGTACAGGGCGTTCTTGTACTGGACGCTGCCCACGATCTCGCCGGTCGGGTGGAGGTTCAGGGTCCACAGCGCGCCGTCGGGCACGTCGGAGCCGACGGACTGGTCGAGCAGGCGCAGCCGTACCTCCGTGTACTCCAGGTCGCCGATCACCTCGCCGTCGAGCACGAACGGGAACGGGAAGACCTGGAAGACCCAGGGCGCCCGGTCGGCCTCCATGGCGGGCCGCATCAGTTCGGGCGCCTGCCCGAAGATCCGCAGGGTCGGGATGTCGTGCGAGTACCCCTCAAGGCAGGTCGTCCTGGTCCGTTCGACGACCTGGCGGAAGGTACGGCAGGCCGCCAGGTCGGTCCGCAGCGGCAGGAAGTTGAAGCAGGAGCCGACCATGTCCCCGAACCCGTCCCGTTCCCGGCCCCGGCCGGGGGTGAAGGTGGGCACGGTGATGTCCGTACGGCCGGTCTCCCGGTGTTCGAGCAGGTAGAAGGCGGACAGCAGCACCATGAAGAGCGTGCCGCGCGCCGCCCTGGCCAGGGCCGTCGCCCGGGAGATCGTCTCGGCGCCGATCAGGAAACGATGCACCGACGTCTCCTGCCCGGCCTCGGCCGACCGGGGCCGGTCGGTGCGCACCGTGAAGATCTCCGCGCCGCGCAGGTTCTCCCGCCAGTAGGCGTGGTCGGCCTCCGCGCCCCCCTCCTGCGCGGAGGCCAGCTGCCAGCGCGCGTACTCCCGGTAGGGGCGCGTCTCGGGCAGCGCGGCGGGGACGCCCTCGCGCCGCGCCGCGTAGTACCGGGCGACGTCCCTGATGATCAGCCGCATGGACCACCCGTCGGTCGCCGTGTGGTGCGTGATGATCACCAGGATCGCGTCCTGGTCGTCGAACCGGCCCAGTACGGCCCGCAGGTGTGGCAGCGTCCCCGACTCGATCGTGGACGCCTCGACCTCGTCGAGCAGGTCGTCGGCCACCGCGTCCCGCCGTTCGGGGGCGGTTCCCGACAGGTCCCTGACCTCCAGCTCGACCGGGCAGGGCGGCAGGATCTCCTGGTGGCGGGAGCCGTCCCTCCTGACGATGAGGGTGCGCAGCGCCTCGTGCCTGACGACGACGTCGGCGAGGGCGCCCCGCAGGGTCTCCTCGTCCACGCCGCCGCGTACCCGCCAGCCGTGGACGAGGTGGTAGCGCGGGCCGAACGGGCCGCAGTCGTCCCCCTGGTCGAAGACGCAGACGAACTCCTGGTTGAGGGAGAGCGGCGCGATGGTTCCGGTGACGGTGTCCGAAGTGGTCATGGCGTCCTCACCGCAGCGGGCGGGCGAAGGCCCGCACGTCCTCGACGAACAGTCCCGGCTGCTCCATGGCCGCGAAGTGCCCGCCCCGGTCGAACTCCGACCAGTGCGACAGCGTCGGCAGCACCCGTTCGGCGAACGAGCGCACCGGAAGCACCACGTCGGAGGGGAAGACCGCGACCCCGACGGGGGCCCGCAACGGCCAGGGGCCGCCCCAGGTCCGCAGGAAGTCGGCGGTCAGGTGGTTGGACTCGTAGTAGAGCTGGGCACTCGACCCGGCGGATGCGGTCAGCCAGTAGATCGAGGCGATGGTCAGCAGGTGGTCGCGTTCGACGGCGTCCTCGGGCGACTTCGCCGAGTCGGTCCACTCCTTGTACTTCTCCACGATCCAGGCGAGTTGTCCGGCGGGGGAGTCGGTCAGCGCGTACGCCAGCGTCTGCGGCCTGGTGGACTGGATGAACCGCCAGCCCGCCCCGTCCTGCTCGAAACGCGCCGCGAAGTCGAGGCGCGCCAGGTCGGACTCGCTCAGCTCGCCCCACTCGGCCGGGTCCTGCGGCGGGAACGCGGCGAACATGTTGACGTGGACGCCCAGCACGTGGTCCGGGTCGGCCAGCCCGACCTCCAGGGAGATCGGCATGCCCCAGTCGCCGCCCTGCGTGAGGTAACGGCCGTAGCCCAGGCGCCGCATCAGCTCCGCCCACGCCCGCGCGACCCTGCGGGTCGACCACCCCGGCTCGCCCGGGTGGCCGGAGAAGCCGTACCCCGGGATGGAGGGGACCACGACGTGGAAGGCGTCGGCCGGGTCGCCGCCGTGGCTCGCCGGGTCGGTCAGCGGCCCGACCACGTCGAGGAACTCGGCGTAGGAGCCGGGCCAGCCGTGCGTGATGACCAGCGGTACGGCCGTGCTCCGCGGGGAGCGGGCGTGCAGGAAGTGCACGTCGACGCCGTCGATCTCGGTGACGAACTGGGGGAAGCGGTTCAGGCGCTCCTGCGCCGCCCGCCAGTCGAAACCGGTGCGCCAGTACTCGGCCAGCTCCCTGAGGTAGTCCGGGGGGACGCCGCGTTCCCACCCGGCGCTCGGCGGTTCACCGGGCCAGCGGGTCCCGGCCAGTCTCCGGTTCAGGTCGTCGATGTCCGCCTGGGGGAACTCGACTCGGAAGGGACGCATCGAAGGGCCTTTCGGTCGGTGCGGAGGGGCTGGAGTCATGGTTTCCGTGCGCGGCCGGGGATCGCCGTGACCCGCGCAGCACCCGGACGACGTGGCGGGGCAGCATGAGGGAGGCGGGCGGGTCGACGAGCCCGGCGACCCTGATGAAGGCGTTGGCGAGGGTGGGGTCGTTGACGGCGGCGTCCTGGAGCCTGGCCACGTACGCGTTGACGAACCTGACCTTCGCCGAGCGCTTCCCCCGCACCCCGGCGTAGCCCAGGTCCGACCCGGCGGCCAGTTCCCACGGGGAGTCGATCTCCCGGGAGAGGTCCCTGAAGAACGCCCTGGCGTCCGGTTCCGTCCCCCGCTCCAGGTGGCGCCGCAGGACGAGGGACCCCAGCGCGGAGACCGTCATGCCCTGGGCGTAGACCGGGTTGAACGTGCACACCGCGTCGCCCATGACGAGCAGGCCGGAGGGGAAGTCGGCCAGCCGTTCGTAGTGCCGCCGCACGCTGGCCGGATACTTGAACGTCACCGGGTCGTCGAGCGGTTCGGCGTCCTTGATCGACTCGTGGATGTCCGGGATGGGCAGGGACCTGGCGAAGTCGAGGAAGCCGTCGGGGTCGGTCGGCGGGTGGTCGCCGAGGATGCCGGTGAGCGAGAGCTCGACCAGGCCCTCGCCTCCGGAGATGGGGAAGAAGAACGCCCCGCGCGGGGTCCGCGGGGTGGCGGCCGGGATGATCGCCAGGTCGCCGCCGAACGGGTCGGCGCGCAGCCGGTAGTGCCTGGTCGTGTAGGCCAGGTCTATCTTGATGCGCTCCTCCTCGGGACGTCCGTAGCCCAGCTCCTCAAGCCACAGCGGGGTGCGCGACCCCCGGCCCGTGGTGTCGAGCACCAGGTCGGCGTCGAGGGTCTCCGCCGGGGCGCCGCCGTCGTGCCGCTGCACCCGCGCGCCGGTCACCCGGCTCCGGTCGGCCGTCGTCTCAAGGCCGAGGACGTCGTGGCCCTCGACGAAGCGCACGTTGGGGATGGCCTGGACCCGCAGGCGCACCTGGTTCTCCAGCACCGGCCTGGTCGCGGGGACGCACCCCAGCCCCGAGTGGGACGGGGCGATCCGCCGGCCGTTGAACAGCCAGCGGATGTCGCCGTTGAAGTCGCCGGGCCGTACGCCCGCCGCGACCAGGTTCCCGGTGAGGCCGGGGAAGTGCTCCTCCAGGATCTGGTGGCCCCTGGCGACCAGGCCGTGGGCGTGCCGCCCGTGCGGGACACCCGGCCGGTAGGTGGCCACCCCGGTCAGCCGGTCACGATCGACGAGCAGCACCTCGGTGAACCGTTCGGAGAGCACCCGGGCGGCCAGCAGGCCCGCCATGCTCCCGCCGAGCACCACCGCGCGGGTTCCCGCTCCATCGGCCATCAGGGGTTCACCTCACAAGTTCGACTCCGTGGCCTGGGTACGGCCGGGCACGCGGAAGGGACAACCGAAATGGATTTCCCAGTGGATTCCCGTGCGCCCTCTCCGCCACTGCATGGTCGCACCGGTGACACGGGTGAGACATCTTCTGAATTGCTCCGGGTCATCGCTTTCCAGGTGTCGCCGACGAACATGGCAATACGGGAGATGCGTTTTCCGGGGAGCGGACGTGAAACTCCCATTGGCGCCTTCAGCCGCGATCTTTCTCTCCCCCGGACGACGTTTTCGGCCCTGGGCGGGGCCGCCTAGGAAAAGGTGGAAAAGCAGTGACGAAGAAATCCGAAGGGACCCTGGTCGACGGGCTGGAGGACAGGGAGGGGGGCCTCACGCGACGTTCCCCGTGGCCGTGGTGGCGCAGCCCGTGGCTGTACGGGCTCGGCGCGCTCGTCGTGTTCAACCTGATCTACGCGCTGCCGCGCTACCTGAGCTTCGACCCGGTCCTGTCGCGCACCCGTATCGACCCGGGCTTCGCCCTGCACTACCCGGTGGTCGTGGCGCACGTCGTCGCGGGCAACGTGGCGCTGGTGACGGTCTTCGTCCAGTTGCTGCCGTGGGTACGGCGTCACCGTCCCGGCCTGCACCGGATCTCCGGGCGGGTCTACGTCTTCGCCGGGGCGCTGCCGGCCTCGCTGCTGTCGCTGGTGCTGCTGCCGTACTCGACCGCGCCGATGGGCAAGCTGGGGCTGGCGACGATGGCGGTGCTGTGGATCGCGACGTCGCTGGCCGGGCTGCGGGCCGCGCGGCAGCGCCGTTACGTGGACCACCGGCGCTGGATGGTCTACAGCTTCGCGCTGGCCATGGGCACCTCGTGGGGCCGGGTGATCAGCCAGTTCGCCATCCCGGGCAACGGCATCGACGTGGCGGTCTTCTTCGACATCTCCTCGTGGATGGGCTGGGTGGTCAGCCTCGTCGCGGCCTACCTGTGGCTTGAGCGGACCACCCCCAGGAGGCGTGTCCCCGCCGGACGGTAGGGCCGTCCGCGTCAGGGGTCCTCACGGGAGATCTCCCGTGAGGACCCCTTCGGCGGTTCAGAGGTAGACCGTGTTGGGCTCAAGGCCGCACAGGACCCGGCCGTACAGTTCGAGGTTGGTGTTGGGGTGCATGATGGCGTGCAGGTTGAGGGTCTGCACGTCACGCTCGATGCGCTGGATCGGGACCGAGGTGTAGACGGAGGAGCCGCCGCTGGCGGTGTTGAGGATGTCCACCGCCTCCTTGGCCCGCCGGCAGACCGCCCCCAGGTCGAGCCGGACACGGGCCCGCTCCTCAAGCGTCCACGGCTCGCCGGTCGGCCCCTTGGTGTCCACCAGGCGGGCCGCGCGGAAGGCGTGGAACTCGGCCTCGTCGATCTTCGTGACGGCCTCGGCGACCTGGAGGTGGGTGAGCGGGGCGTCCTTCTGGCTGTCGTAGTTCGTGTAGCTGATCTTCCGGCCGGGCAGACGCTCGAAGAAGGCGTCCCTGGCGGCCCTGGCCAGGCCCAGCGCCGTGGCGCCGACGGTGGTGCAGGCGGTCGGCATGAACGGCGCGCGGAAGATCGGGGAGTCGGCGTTCAGCTTCGAGGAGATCCGGCCCTGGAGCACCGGCCCCATGGCCAGCACCCGCTCCCGCGGGATGAACAGGTCATGGGCGACGGTGGTGACGCTGCCCGAGCCGCGCAGCCCCGAGGTGTGCCAGTCGTCGATGATCCGCAGGTCGGGCAGCGGGATCGCGACCATGATCGGTTCGTAGCCGCCGTCTGCGGTGGCCAGGACCGCGGCGTTGGTGTTCCAGTGGCTCTGCTGCGAGCCGGTGTTGAACGACCACTTGCCGTTGAGCACCACACCGTCCTCGACGGGTACGGCGACCGCCGTCGGGCTCAGGATGCCGCTGACCCGGACGTCGGGGGTCGAGAAGACCTCGTCCTGCACCTCGTCGGGGAACAGCCCGACCATCCAGGTGCTGATCGCCCAGACCGCGACGGTCCAGGAGTGCGAGCCGTCCCCCCTGGCCAGTTCGGCGAGCACCTCGACCACGGTGCCCATGCCGGACTCGTAGCCGCCGTACCTGGTGGGGACGCGCATCTTCAGGATGCCCGCCTCGGTCAGCGCCTCGATCGACTCCTCGGGCAGACGCCTGTTCTCCTCGGCCCACAGGGCGTTCTTCTGGAGCAGGGGCACCAGTTCGGACGCCCGGCGGACGAGCTCCTCCCTCGACGGCGCCTCGGTGATTTCCATCGGTCCTCCTCGGGAAAAATGCGGCAGGTTTCGGTGCACGTTGACCCTGACAGTCGCATTCACCGTGACGCATCTCCCTGATTGCCCACCTCCCACACCGTTCGCATGAGAGAACAAACGCCGCAACCAGGAAGATGCCTTTTCGGGGAACGGCCCGCATCATTGGCTTCGAGTTTGTTTTCCCCGCGATTCCGGCCATCCCGGGAAAACCTCTGCCACGGGGTCGCGCGCGGAATCATCCGCCAAGGGACCACCCAGAGATGAGGGAGCACGCCGGATGAGGATCGTCATCGACGCGTGGCTGCACTACTACAAGACCCCGCGTTTCCTGGACAGCACCAGGGACGCGATCAGAGGCTTCAACGAGGCGCACCCCGGCTACGAGGTCAGGCTGCACGAGCACGACTACGTGCGGATGCCCCTGGAGATCGCCCGCGCGGTCGAACGGGGCGTCATCCCCACTCTTGGCCAGTACTACTCGACGTCGAGCCAGGTCGCCTTCGACATGGTGCGCAACGACGGCTCACCGCTGTACACCTCGGTCGCCGACGCCATCGGAGGCCGTACGGAGATCCTCGGGGAGCCGGTCGTCGACCACGACGTGCTCTCCCACGCCCGCCACTACTTCACCGCCCCCGACGGGCGCACCGGCCTGTCCCCGCTGTCCTCGACGACCCTGCTGTACGCCAACATGACGCTCCTTGAGGCGGCGGGCATCACCGAGGTGCCGCGGACCTGGGCGGGGATCGACGCCGCCTGCCGGGCCCTGGCCAAGCTGCCCGACCCGCCCGCGCACGCGATCACCTGGTGCAACCACGGCTGGATGTTCATGCAGGCCGTCGCCGCGCAGGGCGGCCACCTCGTCAACCGGGACAACGGCAGGGCGGGCGTCGCCGACACCGCCCACCTCGACTCCGAGGAGATGATGGCCTTCGTCGACTGGTGGCGGCGCCTGCACCGGGACGGCCACTACCACTACACCGGCACCCGGATGGACTGGGTCGGCAGCTTCGGGGTGTTCGCCGAACAGCAGGTGGCCTTCATGTTCACCTCCTCGGTCGACGCGCCCCGGCTGGTGCAGGTCGGAAAGGACCGGGGGTTCGTCGTCAGGGCGAGCCGCCTGCCGTACAACGACGACGTGCCCTACGTGGGCAACGTGCTCGGCGGGGACGGGATCTTCCTGGCCGACGGCCTCGACGAGGAGGTCAGGGACGGCGCGCTGGCCTTCCTGCAGTACCTCAACAACCCGGCCAACGCGATCGACAGGCACCGGCGCACCAACTACATGCCGATCACCTACTCCGCCGTCGAACTCCTCCAGGAGCAGGGCTGGTTCGAGGAGAACCCGCACCGGAAGGTGGCCGTCGACCAGCTCGAAGGCTCGGACGACTCGCCCGCTGCGCTGGGCGCCCTGGTGGGGGAGCTGCCCAGACTCCAGGACGTGATGACCTACGCCATGCACGACGTGCTGCTGTCCGGCGCCGACCCGGTCGCCCGTTTCGCCCAGGCCAACGCCGAGGGGCAGCGGCTCATCGACGACTACAACGCGCACCGGGGACCGGGCAGGGACCCCGGCAGCTACCGCGTGCACTGACTTCTGACGACCGGAGGGAACACCGTGAGGTTCGGCTTGGGACTGCCGCAGAGCAGCGGCTTCGACCTGCGCTTCGACGTCGCGAGGATCGCGAGGGGAGCGGAGAGCGCCGGTTACTCCAGCCTCTGGGTCTACGAACGGGTGCTCTTCCCGCTCGAACCGGCCGAGGGCATGAACGGCGTGCCGGGGCTGCCGTGGATCGACCACTACCGGGAGTGCGCGGACGCGCTGACCGTCCTCACCCTCGCCGCCGCGGTGACCGACACCGTACGGCTCGGCACCGGCGTCCTGGTGGCACCGCTGTACCGTTCGCTGCACCTGGCGCGGGCGCTGGCGACGCTGGACCGGGCCAGCGGGGGGCGGGTGGTCGCCGGGTTCGGCAGCGGCTGGTCCTCCGACGAGTACCGGGGGATGGAGGCCGACTTCGCGGCGCGGGGCCGTACCCTCGACGAGACCCTCGACGCCTGCCGCGCCTTCTGGGGGCGTGATCCGGTCTCGTACCGGGACTCACGGCTCAGCGTCGAGGGCGCCCTGGTCGCCCCGAAACCGGCCGGGCGGATCCCGGTGCTGCTGGGCGGCCGTTCCGTCAGGGCCGTGGAGCGGGCCGCCCGCAAGGCCGACGGGTGGCTGCCCTCGGGGCTGCCCGCGCCCGTGGTCGCCGAGCTGTGGGACAGGATCAGGCAGCGGGCCGTGGAACACGGCAGGGACGCCGCCGCGCTGGAGCTCGTCCCCAGGGCCGCCGTCGTGCTGTCCGAGACGCCCGCCCCCGCCGGGCGCAGGCCGTTCCAGGGGTCGATCGGGCAGGTGGTCGAGGACGTGGCGGCGCTGGCGGAGGCCGGGGCGACCGAGATCCTGCTCGACCTGGTGCCCTCGGCGAAGGGCGGGGAGGAGCTGCTCGACCGGGCCCTTGAGGTGTTCGAGGCGGTGACGGACGCCGGCTTCTGAGCCGTTCTCCTGACCGGGTTCCGGGGCGTTCTTCCCGGGGCCCGGTTTTTTCCGCGCCGGATGTCAAAGAACGGTCCACGGCTCCGACCCACAGGTAGAGGGGCCCACAGGGGGCCGCACTGAGGAGGAGACATGTCCGCACAGAGCTTCGCCGGCATTCTGCTGGGTACGGCTGACGCCGAGCGGCTTCGCGAGTGGTACGTCCAGGCGTTCAACCCCAGGACCGAGGGACCCGCCCTGTTCTTCGGCGACGTCGCCCTGTTCTGCGACCAGCGTGAAGACGTCGCGGAGAAGAACTCAGAACCCGGCAGGCACATTCTCAACTTCAACGTCGAGAACGCCGTGGAGACCGCCGAGCGGCTCAACGGGCTGGGGGTGACGTGGCTGTCCGAGCTGAGCGAGAACGACCACGGGTGGATCGGCACGCTGGTCGACCCCGACGGCAACTACGTCCAGATCATGCAGCAGAAGTAACGCGGTGGACGTGGACCTCGGGCAGGGCGGGCCATGCGCGCCCGGCCCGAGGTCCCGCCGGCGGAGGCCCACCTCCGTGACGGCGGCTTTACGGCGGCTCAGCTCTGTGACGGTACGGCGCGCCTGGGCCTGCGACGGCCTCCCCACGGCAGCCCGGAGGTCCGGTCGAGCCACCACTGGGCGATGCCGAGATGCACGATGAACGGCAGCCAGCCGATCAGCTCGAAGCACAGGTTCATGTTGGCGCCGGGGATGCTCGACACGTAGATCGCGATGGGCCTGCTGTAGATGTTCGTCAGCGACAGCGCGAAGCTGTAGGTCATCCAGCGGCGGTGTTCGGCCCACCGGTGCTTGCGTCCCATCCGGTAGCCGACGAGCGTGATGACCAGCCACAGGGCGGCCGTGATGTACAGGCCCGAGCTGCCGGGTTGTACGCCGCCGTCGCGGTCGTTGCGGATGCGCATCAGGACGATGGCGACGATCGAGGTGGGGACGGCGCCCGCGAAGACGAACAGCCGCCCGCTGATCCGGTGCACGGCCGGGTACCGTCTGCGGATCAACGGCCACACCTGCAGGCAGGCCGTGGCCATCGCGACGCTGGCGGTCACGATGTGGGTGACGACCAGCACGTAGTGCAGGGGGATGCTCTGGACCAGGTGCACGGTCGCGGTGCGCGGGTCCAGCCTGATGTAGGGGCCCCAGATGTAGGTCAGGAACACCCCGACCAGGATGACCAGCGGGATCATCCACGGCCTTCGCCACCACCGGGGCCTGGGCGAGATCCGCCTCGCCCGTTCGGTCAGCCTCCGGTCGAGCTCGGCCATCTCGTCCGGCGCGTCGCGGACGTCGAATGCCTTCTCCGGTGATTGCGTCACAGTCGACTCCCTCTCTGGAAGATCTCGGCGGGGGACGCGGACGGCGTTTTTCGGCCGGGGCGTGAATCCCTCCGAGGCCGTTCACGAATGCGCGCCGAAAAACGCCTCATCGGCGTTCGAACACGGCGTGGGAATGTCGCGCCTCGATGGTCCCACCGGGATCGGGACGGCGTTTCTCTGAAAATGCGGAGTTGTGTTCTCAGGAAACAGGTCGATTTTCGGGTCAGGGGCGGCGCAGGGTGGCCGCCGTGAGGGCGGCCAGGCAGACGAAGACGACGACGCCGATGGCGCCGACGGCGTTGAGTCCGGCGGTGAAGGCCTCCCGCGAGACGGCCAGCAACCGGGCCGCGGGTTCCGCGGGCAGCCCCGAGGCCACCGAGACGGCCCCGGCGAGGGTCTCCCCGGCCTGTCCCGCCTGGTCACCGAGCCCGGCGGGCAGCGCGCCCGCGATGTGCGAGCGGTAGACGGCGGCGCCGACCGTGCCCATGAGGGCCATGCCGAGCGTTCCGCCGAAGTGCAGGCTGGTCTCGGAGATCGAGGCGGCCGAACCCGCCCGCCCTGGCGGCACGGAGCCGACGACCAGGCCCGTCCCCAGCGAGACCAGCGGGCCGTCGCCGAGCGCGATGACCGCGATGCCGAGTACGGCCAGGGCCAGCCCGCCGGGGCCACCGGAGCCGCCGGTCAGGGCGACGAGCGCGAACCCGGCGGCGGACAGCGCCAGGCCGCCCGCGATGGCCGTCCCCGGCCGCATCCTGCGGACCAGGGCGGGTGAGAGCACGGCTCCCGCGGCCAGCGCCAGGCCCATGGGCGCGTACCACAGGGCCGCCGTCGCCGGGGACAGGCCGAGCACCGACTGGAGGTACTGGCTGACCAGCAGCCCCGTCCCGGCGATCATCGCGCCGCCGAGCAGCATCGTCACCAGGACGACGCCGAAGGAGCGTTCGGCGAACAGCCGCAGGTCGAGCAGGGGACGCTCAAGGCTGAGCTGGCGCCGTACGAAGACGAACCCGAGGAGCAGGCCGGTGGCGAGCGCGGCGAGGGGTACGGCGGGCGCGGTGCCGTCGCCGACGGCCAGTTCCTTGACCCCGTAGACCAGGGGCAGCACGGTCGCCAGCGACAGGGCGACGCTGACGAGGTCGAGGCGCCCGGCGTCCGGGTTGCGGTACTCGGGCAGCAGGAGCGGCGCCAGCACCAGCAGCAGCGCCATGACGGGGACGCCGAGCAGGAAGACCGAACCCCACCAGAAGTGTTCGAGCAGGACGCCGCCGATGACGGGGCCGAGCGCGGCGCCGCCGAACTGGCAGGCGGCCCACAGCGAGATGGCCAGGCCACGCTGCCCGGCGTCGGCGAACATGTTGCTGATCAGGGCCAGGGTCGAGGGCATGAGGGTCGCGCCCGCGACGCCGAGCAGGGCGCGGGCGGCGATGAGCATGCCGGGGCTGCCGGAGTAGGCGGCCAGTATGGAGGCCAGGCCGAAGGCGGCACCGCCGATGAGCAGCAGTCTCCTGCGGCCGACGCGGTCGCCGAGGGTGCCCATGGTGATGAGGAACCCGGCCAGGAGGAAGCCGTACACGTCGGCGATCCACAGCTGTTCGACACTGCTGGTCCCCAGGTCGGCGCTGAGGTGGGGCACCGCGAGGAACAGGACACCGATGTCCAGCGCGACCAGCAGGGTGGGCAGGGCCAGCACCGCGAGCCCGGTCCACTCCCTGCGTCCGGCCCTGGGCGGTGCCTCCTTCGTCGTCTCGTCATGCATGGGGGCTTGTCACTCCTCGTCCGGTCGGATGGCGGTTGGTGAGGACGGTGCCGAAGGCACCCCTCATGGACAGATCGGAGCCGGTTCGAGGATCTCGACGTCCTCCTTCGAGAGATTTGCCGGGTTCCGCGGCTGGATGACAAGAACGGGACGTCCGCTCCGACATGTCTACGGAACCGGCGCGAACGCTAGGAGCGAAGACGTGAAGTACCTGCTGGCGATCTACGAGAACCCCGGCGTCTGGAACGGCCTGCCGGAACGGGTCCGTGCCGACGTGCACGAGGGCCGTCACCGGTTCGTCGAGGAGATCGGCGCCAGCGGGGAACTCCTCGGCAGGATCACGCTCGGGGACCTCTCGCACGGCGCCGTCGTCCAGGTCCGTGACGGACTGACCTGGGTCACCGGCGGCCTGCACGCCGAACGCGCCGACCACCTCGTCGGCTGCTACGTCGTGGAGTGCGAGAGCAGGGAACGCGCGCACGCCATCGCCGCGATGATCCCGGACACGGGAATCGAGGGACTGGGCATAGAGGTCCGGCCGATCGCCTTCTCGGTGGGCGCGGGTGTCTGAGAAACGCCTTTCCGCACCGCGTCAGAGCATCGGGAAAGGCGTGTTTCCGCTTCGGCGGGAGGTCTTTTCACGGGGGTCGGAAATCTTGGACGCGAGGCCGGGAGAACCCGGTCCCGTGGCCGGGAAAGGAATCGCGAACATCGAGGAAGGGCCCGTTTCCCGGGTCCTCGACCGGAGGTGGAACCGTGAACGTCCCTGAACTGCTGCCGGGAAAGGTGGTCCTGGTCGCCGGAGTCGGCCCCGGCCTCGGGCGGGAGCTGGCCGTACGGTGCGCCCGCGCGGGAGCGGACCTGGTGCTGGCCGCGCGCACCGCGTCCCGCCTTGAGGTGGTGGCCGACGAGGTCAAGCAACTCGGCCGCCGGGCGCTGGTCGTACCGGCCGACCTGACCGACGAGGCGGAGACCGAGAGCCTGGTGCTGGCGGCGCTTGAGACCTACGGGCGGGTGGACACGCTCATCCACAACGCCTTCGCCGCGCCGCGGCACCTGACGATGGTCGAGGTCGGTCTCGACGAGGTCCGCGAGGGGTTCGAGATCAACGTCTACGCGGCGTTGCGGCTGGTCAGGCTGCTCGCGCCGACGCTGGTCGAGAACCGGGGCTCCGTCGTGATGGTCAACTCCTCGGTCCTGCGGCACTCCATCGAGCGCTGCGGCTCCTACAAGATGGCCAAGGCAGGGCTGCTCGCGCTCGCCCAGATGCTCTCCACCGAACTCGGCCCGCAGGGGGTGCGCGTCAACAGCGTCGCCCCGGGGCCGATCCTGATCGACACGGTGAAGGCGTTCGTCGAGGAGATCGCCACCGCCCGCGGTGTCCCCCCGACGACGGTCTACGACGAGATGACGAGCTCGATCGACCGCCGCAGGCTCCAGGAGCCCGAGGAGGTGGCCGACGCGGTGATCTTCCTGGCCTCCGACATGGCCCGTGCGATCACCGGGCACTGCCTCGACGTCAACGGTGGCGAGTACCACAGCTGACCCTTCCGAACTCGTCGGCGCCGGGATGTCAAAACCCCGCGCCCGGCTCCGACCTCTCCATGGAAGACATCGAAAGCCCAATCGGAGGAGCGAGTCATATGTCGAAGTTCATGCTGATCATGCACACCAGCCCCGCGGTCATGGAGAAGCTGTCCGAGGCCGAACTCAACGAGATCATGAGCGGTCACGGCACCTTCCAGGAGACGATCAAGGAGTCCGGGGAGTTCGTCTCGACGCACGCGCTCGGTGACACGTCCAACAGCGCGGTGGTCAGCGTCGCCGACGGCACCACCGTCGTCAAGGAAGGCCCGGTCGTGGTGAGTGAGCTGGGCATCGGCGGTTACTACATCGTCGAGTGCGAGAGCAAGGACCGCGCCTACGAGGTCGCCGCGCTGATCCCGGACGCGAAGATCGACGGCCTGGCCGTCGAGGTCCGCCCGATCCTGTTCTCCGCCGGCGCCAACCTCTGAGCACCTTCCCGTGACCCGTTCCCACCCGGCTCGGGGCGGGTGGGAACGGGCTCACCTTCTGTCGGCGAAGCCGGTGCGGTAGGCCCAGACGACCGCCTGGGTGCGGTCGCGTACGCGTAGTTTGTACAGGATGTGTTTGATGTGGGTCTTCACGGTCTCCAGGGAGACGTGCATCGACCGGGCGATCTCGATGTTCGACAGGCCCTCGGCGAGGGCGCGCAGTACGTCGGCCTCGCGTTCGGTCAGCTGAGCCGCGAGGGCGGCGTCCCGGCCGCCGGTGCCGCGCCGGGCGGCGAGCGTCTCAAGCAGCCTGCGGGTCACCGAGGGCGCGACGAGTGCGTCCCCGCCCGCGACCGTGCGGATGCCCTCGACCACCTGCTCCGGGGTCGCCCGCTTGAGCAGGAAGCCGTCGGCCCCCGCCGCGATGGCGTCGTCCACGATCTCGTCGAGGTCGAAGGTGGTGAGCACCAGCACCCGGGGCCTCGGCCGGGGCCAGGAGGTGATCTCCCGGGTGGCGCGGACCCCGTCGTGGCCGGGCATCCGCACGTCCATCAGCACGACGTCCGGCCTGCTCGCCCTGACCCCGTGTACGGCCTGCGTCCCGTTGGCCGCCTCTCCCACGACGACGATGTCCTTCTCGGCGCCGAGCAGGGCTCGCAGACCACCCCTGACCAGCGCGTCGTCGTCGGCGAGGAACACCTTGATCATGGCCGCGCCACCGGCAGGACCACCCGGACGCCGAAGCCGCCCGCGACGGGGCCCGCCTCCAGGTCGCCGCCCTCAAGCCGGGCCCGTTCCCGCATGTTGACCAGGCCGCGTCCCGGCACCGGCTCGGGGAAGTCGTCCCCCTCGTTGGTCACCTCAAGCAGCACCCGGTCCCCGGTCTGCGTCAGGTCGATCCGGATACGTCCGCGGGAGGTGTGCCGCAGCGCGTTGGTCACCGCCTCCTGGGTGATCCGGTAGACCGCCCGCGCCCCGCTGGCCGGGAGCTCGACCTCGCCGGTGTTGAGTTCGACCTCCCGCCCGGCGGCGCGCACCCGCCCGGCGAGGTCGGCGAGGTCGGCCGTCGTGGGGTCGACGTTCGTGTGCCCCGAGCCGTCGGCGGCCGGGTCGAGGACACGTAACAGACGGTCGAGTTCGTCGAGCGCGCCCCGGCCGAGGGTCTCGATGTGCCCGAGCGCCTCGTGGCCGAAGTCCGGGTTCTCCGCGAAGACCCGCCTGCCGACCCCGGCCTGCATGACCATCACGTTGACGGCGTGGCCGAGGGCGTCGTGCAGTTCCCCGGCCAGCCGGGCGCGTTCCTGGAGCAGGACCCGTTCGGCGAGCGCCACCCGCTCCCGCGCCTCACTCACGGCCCGCGCCTCGGCCGCCGCGGCGTACGCGCGGCGGCTCAGCGCGGCGTCACCCCCGATGGTCGAGATCAGGAAGCACATGGTGATCCCCGACAGTTCGAGCGGGCTCACCTGGCCACGGTCGAACACCACGTACCCGAGGACCGCCAGCCCGCCGGACAGGGCGGCCACCAGCCTGTGCGGCCAGTCGCGGTACAGGGAGAAGCAGGTGAACAGTGCGATCCAGGCAGGCCACTGCACGACGGTCACCGCGTATCCCGCCGCCTCGTTGACGATCAGCAGCGCCGAGACGACGGCGACCACCGGCAGCGGGAAGACCTGCCGCCACAGCAGGGCCAGCGAGGCGGCCGTGATCAGGGCGAGCCCGGGAAGGTCGGCCTCCCGGTAGGGCGGCCCCGCGGCGGCCAGCAGGCTCGCGACGGCGGACCCGGCGGCCAGTGCTCCCGCCAGCCAGCGGTCGGCCCCGGCGGGCCGGGTACGGCGGAAGCCGCCGGTCAAACGCATGGCCCCATCTTTCCCCGAACCCGGGCAAACGGGTCAACCGGTCTCCCTCTGATGAGGGAGACGCACTTCCCTCGGCAGGGGGGCGACCGCCGTACCGGGACGAACCTACGTTGTGGACGGCCGTGGAAGGCCGTTACGGACGGTCGATCGACGATGGGGGCGTTCATGAGAAGAACAGTCGGACTGTGGTGGGTCGTCCTCACCGCGGTGGGAATCGCGGTGTACGCGCCGCTGCCGTACCTGACGGACACGCTGCGGCACCTCGCGCGGAGCGACGTCGGGATCGCGGCCACCTACGTCGATCAGCCGGGCTGGGCGCAGGCGGCCCTGTACGTGCACATCTGCTTCGGCGGCCTGGCGCTGCTGGTCTCACCCACCCAGTTCGTCGTACGGCTGCGCACCCGCTTTCCCGGGTTCCACCGGCTCTGCGGGCGGGTCGTGATCGTCGCCATGATCGTGGCCGGGGTGGCGGGACTGGTGATGGCTCCGGCCAACATGGCCGGTCCGGTGGGAACGGCGGGCTTCGGGACGCTGGCCGTACTGTGGACGACCTTCGCCGTGGCTGCCTACCGGGCGATCAGGCGCGGTGACGTCGCCGCGCACCGCCGCTGGGCGACACGGGCGTTCGCGCTGACGTACGCCGCGGTGATGCTCAGGGCGTGGCCGCTTGTCCTCGTTCCGCTCCAGACCGCGTTCGGCGTGGACGAGGTCACCGCCTTCGACCGCTCCTATCTGGCCGACTCCTTCCTGAGCTGGGTGCCGAACCTGCTGTTCGCCGAGGCCCTGCTGCGGCGGAGCCGCGGACGCCGGGCCGTTCCTCAGGGGGCCGGTTCCTCGCGGGCCAGCCTGCGGATGACGGCCTCGGCCAGTTCGGCGGCGGAGACCACGCTGTCCAGGTCGACGTTGTCGGGGACGTCGGAGTCGAGGTGGTAGTGGGTGATGAGCTTGTCGTGGTCGAGCGAGACGATCGTGGCGACGGGGTACCCGTGCCGCCGGGGGACCTCGCTGTCGGTGCTGTTGCGCGAACGCAGTCCCCGCAGGAGCGGCACCCCGATGTCGCGCGCGCACTCCGCGACGAACCGGCGGAACGGCTCGGGGTAGTCGCGCATCAGCACGGGCCCCTCACCTTCGAGCAGGGCGAGCCTTCCCGAGCCGACGCTTTCGAGGTTGACGAAGCAGGTGCCGGGGCCGAGGTCGGGGAAGTGCCTGCGGGCGAACCCGCGGATGCCCTCCTGCAGGGCCTCCTCGGCACCGGCGGACAGCAGGACGACCCGCAGCCCGGAGACCGGCTCCCGCTGGAGCGCCCGCGCAACGCAGACCAGCGCGGCCACCCCGGAGAGGTTGTCGTTGGCCCCCGGCACGGCGGGCCTGCGGCCGATGTCGGCAAGGAACGCCAGGTTGGCCGCCGTGATCGCCGTTCCCAGGCCGCCGAGCCTGCGGTCGCCGCTCGCGGCGCCCACGGCGACCAGGGCAGGTCCCAGGATGACCGGCCACCAGGTCGGCGGGTTCTCCTTGGCGGCGGCGATGACGGCGGGGAAGCGGCGGGCGACCCAGCGGAGCACCCGCTGGTCGAAGATCACTCCCGACGGGGCGGCGTCGTGGTGGGCGAGGACGACCACCGTCCGGGTCGCCGTCGGGTCGCCGCCGTACGCCACGACGTTGTGGGCGCGCCGGTGGGGGAGCGCGACCCGGCGGAACCAGCGGGCGCCTCCCGCGACGTCGTCGGCGATGGCCGCCGACGCCGCCGCCGCGACCACCGCGGCGCCCCAGCGGGCCGCCGCCCTCCGCGCGCCGCCGTACGAGCCACCGCCGTGTGAAGGGACGCCGTACCGGGAGAGGAGGCCCGCGGCGAGTCCGGCGGCGCTGAGCAGGCCGATCGGCAGCGCGTAGGAGCTGGTCGCGCGCACCGGCTCGACACCGGCCCGGTAACCGAGGCCGCGCAGCCGTTCCGCGAGCGCGGCGGCCACCCGCTTCTCCCCGGGAGAGGTGGGAAGCCGGGCGATTCCGGCGTAGGCGCGGATCACCTCGTCGCAGGTCCGCCGTCGCCATCCGTCCGGTAACCGGTCAGCCGTCATGGCCCGTCTCACCCGTCTCTAGTTGTGCCACGTCAGGAGGTACTCCTGGAACCTCACATGGCGGAACTGGTAGACGGCTCCCACCCGGCGCAGGAGACCGCGCCGGTGGGTGTCGTCCAGGAAGTCCATGAACCGCCACGGCACCCTGCCCAGCAGGGCGAGCCACGCCTTCGCCACCGCGTAGCGGCCCCACACCGACGTCGTCAGCCCCATGAGGTGGTCGGCGAGCGCGTACCCGAGCCCGAAGACGGTCGCCGGGAGCACGGCCGCCCGGACGCCGTAGGCGAACGTGTAGGCGATGCCCGTGGTGACGCCGATCGTGGTGAACAGCGTGAGGCTGCGGGCGAGGGCCGCGAGCCGTTCGGCGCGCCGGGTCGAGCGCGGGCTCAGCGCGAGGGTGACGTCGGTCGACACGTCCAGCCAGATGTTCAGCCCGTCGATCACCCCGAACGCGAGGCCGACCAGGATGCCGACGAGCACGCCGAACCACGACGCCGAGATCGCCCAGGCCGTCACCCCGACCCCGACGCCGGTGACACACCCGATGGCGACGTGGCGGACGAACGCCACGGCTCCCCGGCGGGAGGCGAACCTGACCTCGCTCGGCTCGGACCGGGTCGAGATGGTCAGGTATCCGTCGGCGAGACCGACCGCGAGGCCGAGGCCGACCCCCTCGGCGACCGCCCGGTACAGGCCGCCCGTCTGGTAGACCACGAACCCCTGGACCAGCCCCGTCACCATGCCCAGGACGCGGCCCGCGCCCAGCGCCAGCCTCCGTTCGAGGGGCGTCTTCTCGTTCAGGCCGATGAGGGGGGTGAGGAGGCCGCCCCGCGTCCCGGACTCCCGCAGCCCGCGCAGCCAGGCGTTCATCGGCCCCTTCAGGATCCCCTCAAGGCTCCACCGTTCGGTACGGCGGTCGCCCGCCAGGAGGAGCACGGCGACGGCGAAGACGACGGCGGCGACGGGGCCGAAGACGAAGCCCACGACACACGCCCCGACGACGGCGGCCGGGGCGTGCACGACGGCCGCGGGGGCCGCGGTCTCCAGGTGCCACCACGCGATGTCCGGCCGGTCCCTGCCGCTCAGGTTGCGGGCCAGGAAGGTCAGCCAGACCTGGACGTCGCCGGCCTGCGGGCCACGCCGTTCGTCGGGGTAGGCGGCCCGGACGAGCTCGCCGAGCAGGTGCTCCTCGACCAGGCCGGCCGTGGCGAGACGCGGCTGGAGCAGGACCGCCGCGTCCCCCGGCCGGTCACCGTAGATCGCGCGCGCCAGCGTCACCATGAGCGGCGTGCGCAGCGCCGTGGCGACCGGCCCGTCGGGGTTGTCCCGCATCTCGGCGAACACCGGGTCCCAGCGGCGCACGCGGGGCCTGGCCGTCGCCCCCCTGAGGTACTCCTCGACCCTCGCGCAGCCGAGGGGCTGCAGCACGACGGCCGCCCCACGGGTGACGGCGTCGCCGGCCAGTACGGCGGCGCGGTACTCGTTCGTCCTGCTCGTCAGGACGATCTGGCGGTCCCGTCCCAGCCAGCCGTTGACGTCGGTGATCGCCTGGGGCCGGGTGGGTTCGGCGAGTTCGTCCAGGCCGTCCAGGATCGGCAGGACCAGGTTGTCGTGCAACAGGCGCCTGGCGAGTTCCCGCGCGTCCCGGTGCCGGGGCGAGCCGAGCTGGTAGTTCGTCGCCAGCTGGTCGGCCAGCCACTCCTCCAGCGGGATCTCGGCCGGGTTCCACCTGTTCAGCGGGATCAGGACCGGGACGGGCCGCCCGGGCACGCGGCGTTCCAGCAGTTCGAGCAGGAGGGTCAGGGCCAGGACCGACTTGCCGGAGCCGAGCGGCCCGAGGATCACCAGCCGTCCGCCGGGCAGGCTCTCGAAGAAGTCGGCGACCCGGGCGAGGTCGCCGTCCAGGGGCACGTCGGCGCGGGCGGCCCGCGCGTTCCCGGCCCTGGCGGCGGGCAGCGCGTAGATGGGGTCGGTGAGCTCCTCCTCCTTGGTCCAGCTGACGTTCAGCGGCCAGGGGTCGTTGAGCCTGCGCAGGGCCGCCTCCGCCTCCCACTGCTCACGCACCGCCACGGCCAGCTGGTCGGCGACCTTGAGCAGCGCGTCCGCCTCGGACTTCGGCGAGGAGCCACCGGCCCGAGGCCCGAAGAAACGTTCGAGCTGCGACAGGAGCAGGCCGGCCGCCGCCGTGAGCACTCCCAGGACGGCGCCCCACCCGGCCGCCTGGTCCTGCCTGACGAAGAAGATCAACACTGAGATGAGGACGGCGGACCCGCACACCAGGGAGAAGACCGCTATGAAGATCCTTCTGGCCCACGATCGCCTTTTGGGGACCATTCCCACTCCTTGGCCGGCCCCGTACGGAATCTGCCGCTAATGGAATCAGGTGGCCAACCCTGATTCAAGGAGTTTTTCCCGTTCTGTCCTGGCCGGTCGTGGATTTGTGGCGGCCTTCCCGGGCGTGCTGGGGGTTTCGCCTGGTCGGCGGACGGGGTGGGTGTCTTTCCGCGGTGCCGCCGGGTCCGTGCGGGTTTCCGCGTCCGGGGATTCGCGGCGCCCACTCCGGCGAGTGTCATTTTTCCCGATAATCCGGAAATATCGGGTTTTGTGGGAATGGTGGGGCCTCTACTTCTCGTGGACCGTCAGAACCCCGGCGAGGTCGATGTCGCTTGAGCGACCGCCGAAACCGGACTCCGAGATCAGCCGGGCCCCGAGGACGGCGCTCCAGAAGGTGCGCGCCTCGACGGCGGCGGGACGGTCGACGACCCAGCCGTGGCGGTCGAGCACCACGGTGAGGTAGCGCTCCGCCAGCCGGAACAGCAGGGTGAGGTTGTGCTGCGCCACCGGCCGCAGCTCGGGCCTGAGCCGCGTCGTCGACATGGCCTGCACGGCGACCGGTACGGCGGGCAGCGCCAGCGCGGTGCGGGCCATCGCCTCACGGAACGCCCTGGGCGTGCGCTGCCGGTGCCCGACCGGCTCCAGCCGTTCGGCGTCGCGGAGCAGCATCAGGAACGCCGCGTGGACGAACAGGGCGTCCTTGGACCCGAAGTAGTAGGTGATCTGGTTCGGGTGCGCGCCGGCCGCCGCCGCGATCTCGGCCACGCTCACCGAGCCGAAGGGGTGCTCGGCGAAGAGCGCCACGGCCTGGTCGAGAAGCTGCGCGCGGGTGCGTCGGCCCCGGCTCCGGGGAGGGTCGCTCGTGGGCATGCTGTATTTGTATGCGATACAACTATGCGGGAGCAAGCCGGAACATCGAGGGGATCAGCATGAGCGTTCAGGACGTCGTCGTCACCGGTCTCGGGGCGACCACGCCTCTCGGTGGGGACGTCGACTCACTGTGGGAGGGGCTCCTCGCCGGGCGCTCCGGCATCCGGCGGATCGACGACCTCGTGGCGCCCTTCGCCCACGCCGACGACCTGCCGGTGCGGATCGCCGCCCCGATGGCCGTCTCCCCCGACGAGGTGCTGCCCCGCGTCACGGCCCGGCGGATGGACCGCTGCCAGCAGGCCGTACTCGTCGCCGCGCGGCAGGCCTGGGCCGACGCCGCCATGCCCGAGGTCGATCCCGACCGTCTCGCGGTGGTGGTCGGCACCGGCATCGCGGGCATCGGCACCCTCCTGGAGCAGGACGACCTGATAGAGGAGAAGGGGCCCCAGCGGATCGCCCCGCTCGCCGTCCCCATGCTGATGCCGAACGGCCCGGCCGCCTGGATCAGCCTGGAGTACGGCGCCAGAGCCGGCGTGTACACACCCGTCTCCGCGTGCGCGTCGGGTGCCGAGGCCCTCGCGTTCGCCGCCAGGCTCATCCGGTCCGGAGAGGCCGACGTCGTCATCGCCGGTGGCACGGAGGCCGCCATCACGCCGTTGACCATCGCCGGTTTCGCCCAGGTTCGCACGCTGTCGAAGCGCAACGACGCCCCCGAGCGCGCCTCACGGCCGTTCGACGTCGACCGTGACGGCTTCGTGCTCGGCGAGGGCGCCGGTGTCATGGTCCTGGAGCGGGCGGACTTCGCGGCCGCGCGGGGCGCCCGCCCGATCGGCCGGTTGGCGGGCTTCGGCATCACCTCGGACGCCCATCACATCACCGGCCCCGACCCGACGGGCGCGGGCCAGACCCAGGCGATCCTCAGGGCCGTCTCCTCCGCCGGGCTCCGGCCGGAGGACGTCGACCACGTCAACTGCCACGCGACGTCCACCGTCGTGGGAGACGTGGGCGAGGCGGCCGCGATCCAGCGGGCGCTCGGGAACGACGTCGTCCTCACCGCGCCCAAGTCCAGCCTCGGCCACCTCGTCGGCGCGGCCGGTGCGGTCGAGGCCATCGTCACCCTGCTGTCGGTCGCCAACAGCGTCATCCCACCCACCCTCAACCTCGACAGCAAGGACCCCGAGGTCGAGCTTGAGGTCGTCAGCGGTGAGCCCCGCAAGCAGCACCTCGGCGCGGCGGTGTGCAACTCCTTCGGGTTCGGCGGCCAGAACGTCTCCCTGCTCTTCACCGCTCCCTGACCGGTCAGCGGACCCCGGCGCGCTGGGAGGCGGCGGCGTCGGGGCGCAGATCGGCCAGGGTCAGCGGGTGCGCCGGGGGATCGGTCAGCAGCGTCGTACGGACGAGGCCCAGATCGGGGCCGTTGTGCAGGAGTTCGCCGGGCTCCATCAGCCGCCAGCCGGGGTTGTCGTCCATCCGCTCGCTGGCCACGACGAGCGCGGGCGCCCGCGACAGGTCGCCGGAGTGCACCCGGATGCGCCCGCCGGTTCCCGTGTGGTCGAGGTGCCGGTCGCCGTGCCTGCCGCCGGGGGCGCGTTCGAGCACGTACAGCTCGTGGGTGTCCGGGTAGCGCAGCGCCCACAGCCCGCCGGGGGTGGCGAGGACGAGGTTGAGCGCGTACAGCGGCAGGTGTCCGGCGATCCACCGCGCGGCCCGGCCGAGCCCGGCGGCCACGTCCCCGCCGTTCGCCCTGATCTCCTTGGTGACCAGGGCGAACACCCGTTCCGAGTCGGTCTCCCCCTTGACCAGTGAGCGCGCGTCGCCGAGGTGCTCGTCGAGCAGGTCGAGGCCCTCGACGACCCCGTTGTGCGCGAACAGCCGTCCGTCCTGCTCGAAGGGGTGGGTGTTGCGGACGTCGAGGCCGCCGGTCGAGGCGAACCTGATGTGGGCCACGAAGGTGGCCGAGCGCACGGTCCTGGCCTCCTCGGCGAAGCGCCGGTCGGCGTAGGCGGCGACGGGCTCCTTGCGCACCCGCGGCTCGCCGTCCTCCTCGAAGTAGCCGAGACCGGTGCCGTCGGGGTCGCGGTGCCCCTGGACGCTGAGGCTGTCGGGGGCGTCGAGCAGCCAGAACGTGGCGCGGGCCCGTTGTGGCGCGCTGGTCATCCCGAACAGACGGCACATCCCGCCCCCCTTCTCTCAGGAGACCTTCCCCGGGCGTGGCAGATCTTGCCCTGTCGGCGGTGAAAGTCCAGGTGGGGAAGTGCCCTGGGTGGCGCAATCCGACCGTTATGCCATTTTCCCTACTCATTTAATAGGCTTTTCCTGTGAGACAGTCCGACGGCCGCGTGAGAGCGGCAACGGTGGCGTCCCGGAGCAGGGCCGACCGGGCCAGACAGGTGGCCGACCTGCTGCGGCGGGAGATCGTGCACGGCGGGTACGGCGCCGGGCGGCTCCCGCTCGAAGCCGCGCTCGCCCGCGAGTTCGGGACCTCGCGCAACGCCATCCGCGAGGCCCTGGACCTGCTGCGCGGTGAGGGGCTCGTCGAACGCTGCCCCGGCGTCGGCACCACGGTCGCCGCCGAGAAGTACCCCCACGACCTGCACCGGCTCCTCGGCCTCGCCGAGACCCTCCACGAGCACGGCCGGGTCACCAACGAGGTCCGCACGATGAGCCTCATCGCCCCGCCCGCCGCCGTCGGACGCAGGCTCGGCCTCGCCGCCGGGGAACAGGTCGTCTACCTCGAACGGCTGCGCAGCCTCAACGGCCTGCCGCTCTCCCTCGACCTGACCTACCTCGTCCGCGACGTCGGCGAACCGCTGTTCGACGCCGACCTCGAAGGCAACGACATCTTCGTGCTGCTCGAACGCGTCACCGGCCAGCCCCTCGGTACGGCGGAGCTGACCATGGAGGCCGTCAACGCCGACGCCCACACCGCCGCCGTGCTCGACGCCCCACGCGGAGCCGCCCTGCTCATGATCGAGCGGCTCACCCACCTGTCGGACGGACGCCCCGTCGACCTGGAGTACGTCCGCTTCCGCGGGGACCGCCTGACCATGCGCGGCCACCTGCACCGCGGCCGGGAGGAGGACACATGCCCCTGATCAACCAGCGCGTCGAGGTCCCGGTGACCATCGACGAATCCCTGTGCATCGACGGCTGCACGCTCTGCGTCGAGGCCTGCCCGCTGGACTCCCTCGCCATCAGCGACGAGACCGGCAAGGCCTACATGTACGTCGACGAGTGCTGGTACTGCGGCCCCTGCGCCGCCCGCTGTCCCGTGGACGCGGTCACCATCAACATCCCCTACCTGCTGCGCTGAAGGACCTGACCGTCAGATGAGACCTCTCCGTACGGCGGCGCTGGCCGCCCTGACGCTCCTGCTCTCCGGCTGCTCGGTCGCCGGTGCCGGTGGCTCCGACGGCTCCGGCTCCTCCGGGGACGGGAAAATCCACCTCGTCGTCGGCTACCAGTCGAAGACGATCAACACCGTGACCGCCGGGACGCTGCTGCGCTCGCTCGGCTACCTGGAGAAGAGGCTCGGCGACCGTTACACCGTCGAGTGGCAGGACCACGACACCGGCGCCCCGATCACCGCCAAGATGGTGGCCGGGAAGATCGACATCGGCTCGATGGGCGACTACCCGCTGCTGATCAACGCCTCCCGCACCCAGCAGACCCCCTCGGCCCGCACCGAACTGGTCTCCATCACCGGCTACAACCTGCGCGGCGCGCTCAACATGGTCGTCGTCGCCAAGGACTCGCCCGCCAGGACGCTGGCCGACCTCAAGGGAAGGAAGATCTCCGCGAGCGTCGGCTCCGCCGGACACGGCACCCTGGTCCAGGCGCTGGAGAAGGCGGGCATCGACCCGGCGACCGGCGTGGAGACCGTCAACCAGCAACCCCCGGTCGGCGCCTCGGCGCTGGAGTCAGGCGGAGTCCAGGGCTACGCCCAGTTCGTCGCCTGGCCCGGCCTGCTGGTCTTCCAGGACAAGGCGCGCCTGCTCTACGACGGCGCCGCCCTGGACGTGCCGACCTTCCACGGCGTCGTGCTGCGCCAGGCCTACGCCAAGGAGCACCCCGAGGTCGTGGACGCCTTCCTCAAGGCGCAGCTCGACGCCACCCGCTACCTGCACGAACACCCGCTCCAGGCCGCGCTGACCGTGGCCGGCCAGACGGGACTTCCCCCCGAGGTCGTCTACCTCTACAACGGCCCCAACGGCATCTCCACCTTCGACGCCACCCTGAAGCCGCCACTCAAGGCCGCCCACGAGCACGACGTGCCCTACCTCAGACGCATCGGCGACGGCTTCTCCGGGGTGGACGTCACGACGTTCGTCAACGACACCTACCTCCGCAGGGCGTACGGCCCGGCCTACGAGACCGACCTCGCCTCGACCGTCAACCCCGCCGCGATCACCGGCACCGACCCCGTCTGCGACGTCCCCGTCAAGGACCCGGCGACCGCCTCCGAGCTGTGGCTGTCCGGCCAGGACACCACCCGGCCCGCCGCGACGCCCACCTGCCTGCTGCGGCAGATCGCCGGGGCGGGCACCGCGAAGGTCCGCGCCGCCTACGTCCCCGACACGGCCACCGGGACCCGCTGGTTCGCCGACCGGGCCGTCTGGGTCAGGGACCCCGACGGCGGGAGGAACGCCGAGTTCCTGCCCTTCACCACCGAGGACGGCGCCAGGGCCTACCGCGACGCCCACCCCGGCACCGAGGCCGTCACCTACGACGACGCCCTCAAGGCCGTCCTCAGGGCGTCCCGGTGACCGGCCCCGCGCGCCAGAGCGTCCAGGACCGCCCGGTGACCCGCCCCGCCGTACGGCGCAGGCACTCCCAGGGTCACCCGGCCGTGCGGTGGGCGACCAGGATCGGCTGCCTGCTGGTGGCGGCCGGGCTCTGGCAGGCGCTCACCGCGACCGACGCCCGGCTGTGGCTGAGGTTCGACCGGCTGCCGGGGCCCGGTGAGGTCGCCGCGCGCTTCGCCACCCAGCTCACGACCCGGCTGTACTACCTCGACCTGCTGCAGAGCCTCATCCGCATCCTCACCGGCTTCGCGCTGGCCGCCGTCGCCGGGATCACCGTCGGCGTGCTGATCGCCCGCTCCCGCCGCGCGGGCGACGTGCTGCTGCCGCTCCTTGAGGCCGTACGGCCCATCCCCGCCATCGCCCTGGTGCCCATCGCGATCCTGCTGTTCCCCACCGACGAGCAGGGCATCGTGTTCATCACCTTCACCGCCGCCTTCTTCCCCGTCATGGTCAGCACCCGGCACGCCGTACGGGCGCTGCCCACGCTGTGGGAGGACGCGGTCAGGACGCTCGGCGGGAGCCGTCGCCACGTGCTGTGGAACGTCGTGCTGCCCGGCACCCTGCCCGGCGTCTTCGGCGGCCTCTCGGTCGGCATGGGGGTGGCGTGGATCTGCGTGATCTCCGCGGAGATGATCTCCGGTGAGTTCGGGGTCGGCTACCGGACCTGGCACGCCTACACGATCGTCGACTACCCCGGGGTGATCGTCGGGATGGTCACCATCGGCGCCCTGGGCTGGCTGACCTCATCCGTCGTCGAACTGGTCGGCAGACGCGTCACCCGCTGGCTGCCGCGTGGGGAAGGGAGCGGGACGTGACACTCACCAGCGGGATCACCGTGGGCGCGGGCCGTACCGGGCTTTCGTTCCGGCTCGACGGGGCCGGGTTCGGCTACGGCGGGACGGCCGTGCTGCGCGACGTCGTCCTCGACGTCGCGCCCGGCGAGGTCATGGTGGTCGTCGGGGCCTCGGGCTCGGGCAAGTCCACGCTGCTGCGGGCCCTCGCGGGGCTGCTGCCCGCCTGGGAGGGACGTGTCCTGGCCGGGGACGAACCGGTCACCGGCCCCGGCGCCGAGCGCGCCATGGTCTTCCAGGACGACGGCCTGCTGCCGTGGCGCACCGTACGGCGCAACGTCGAACTGCCGCTGGCCATCAGGGGAGTCCCCCGGCGGGAGCGGGCGCGGGCCGCCACCGAGTGGATCGACCGGGTCGGCCTGGCCGAGGCCGCGCAGCGGCTGCCCAGGGAGCTGTCCGGCGGCATGCGCCAGCGGGTGCAGCTGGCCCGCGCCCTGGTCGGCGCGCCGCGCGCGGTGCTGATGGACGAACCCTTCGGCGCCCTGGACGCCCAGACCAGGGCCGACATGCAACGCCTGCTGCTGGACGTGCTGCGCGACACCTCGGCGACGGTCGTCTTCGTCACCCACGACGTGGACGAGGCGCTGCTGCTGGCCGACCGTGTCGCGGTGCTCGGCCGTACCGGGGTCAAGACCGTCCTGGAGACGCGGGGCGGGCCCAGGGCGGCCCTGCGCGAACGCATCCTGAAGGAGCTGTAGTGGAGATTCCCCCGGTCACGGACCGTCTCGAACTGGTGTGCGAGGTGCTCGTCGTCGGCGGCGGCACCGCGGGCACGATGGCCGCGATCACCGCTGCCGAGCGCGGCGCCCGGGTGCTGCTGCTGGAGAAGGCCCACGTACGGCACAGCGGCGCCCTGGCCATGGGCATGGACGGGGTCAACAACGCCGTCATCCCCGGCAAGGCCACCCCCGAGGACTACGTCGCCGAGATCACCAGGGCCAACGACGGCATCGTCAACCAGCGGACCGTCCACCAGACCGCGACCCGTGGCCACGACATGGTCCGCAGGCTCGAAGGCTACGGCGTGAAGTTCGAGAAGGACGAGTACGGCGACTACGCCGTCCGCCGGGTGCACCGCTCGGGCAGCTACGTGCTGCCCATGCCCGAGGGCAAGGACGTCAAGAAGGTCCTCTACCGGGTGCTGCGCCGCCGCGACATCAGGGAGAAGGTCAGGATCGAGAACCGGGTCATGCCGGTGCGCGTCCTGACCGAGGGCGGCAGGGCGGTCGGCGTCGCCGGGTTCGACACCCGCAGCGGAAGGTTCGTCGTCGTACGGGCCGGGGCGGTCATCCTGGCCACCGGCGCCTGCGGGCGGCTCGGCCTGCCCGCAAGCGGATACCTCTACGGCACCTACGAGAACCCGGCCAACGCCGGGGACGGCTACGCCATGGCCTACCACGCCGGGGCCGAGCTGAGCGGCATCGAGTGCTTCCAGATCAACCCGTTGATCAAGGACTACAACGGCCCCGCCTGCGCGTATGTGGCCAACCCGTTCGGCGGGTACCAGGTGAACGGGAAGGGAGACCGGTTCGTCGACTCCGACTACTGGTCGGGGCAGATGATGGCCGAGGTCGCCTCCGAGATCGACTCCGCCCGCGGCCCCATCTACCTCAAACTCACCCACCTGCCCGAGGAGAGCGTCTCGGCCCTGGAGACCATCCTGCACTCGACGGAACGGCCGACCCGGGGCACCTTCCACGCCGGGCGGGGCCACGACTACCGCACCCACGACGTGGAGATGCACATCTCCGAGATCGGCCTGTGCGGCGGCCACTCCGCCTCCGGCGTCTGGGTGGACGAGAACGGCGCCACCACCGTCCCCGGCCTGTACGCCGCCGGAGACCTGGCGTGCGTCCCGCACAACTACATGATCGGCGCCTTCGTCTTCGGCGACCTCGCCGGGGCGCACGCCGCCGCCGACCACCGGGTCCCCGCGACGCTCCCCGAGGACCAGGTCGCCGCCGCGCACGAACTCGTCTACCGGCCGCTGCGCAACCCCGAGGGGCCGCCGCAGCCGCAGGTGGAGTACAAGCTGCGCCGCTTCGTCAACGACTACGTCGCCCCGCCCAAGACCGGCGCCAAGCTGGAGATCGCGCTTGAGTCCTTCGAGCGGATGCGCCAGGAGATCGCCGCGATGGGCGCGCACACCCCGCACGAGCTGATGCGCTGCGTCGAGGTGGACTTCATCCGCGACTGCGCCGAGATGGCCGCCCGTTCCTCCCTGGTGCGCACCGAGAGCCGCTGGGGCCTCTACCACGACCGCGCCGACCTGCCGGAACGCGACGACGAGGGCTGGCTGTTCCACCTGAACCTGCGCCGCCGGTCCGACGGCGCCATGGAGTTCGTCAAGCGTCCCGTCGAGCCGTACATCGTGCCCGTCGAGGAGTTCCAGCCGGTCCGGGCCGAGCCCGTGCTCATCGGCGCCCACACCAGCGCCCCGGTGCGCACGGCCGTGGAGACCCGCTCGACCGGGACCGCCGTCGGCCGCTCGCCCCGCATCCTGGAACTGCACCGGCTCGCCGAGGAGCAGCCACCGGTCGAACGGCTCACCCCCTACCTCGCCGACCCCGACCCCAAGGTGCGCCGGGCGGCCATCGCGGTGCTCACCGAGACCGTGCCCGACGGCGCCGGTCAGGCGCTGGTCGCCGCCCTGGCCGACGACCACGGCATGGTACGGCGGGCCGCCGCCAACGGCCTGCGGGAACTCGTCGAGGTGCTGCCCGCCGACGCCGCGCTCGGCGCGGGCCTGACCGCCCGGACGGACAGCCAGGACGCCGTGGTCAGGGCGAGCGCGCTGGACGTGCTGCGCGCCCTGCGGCTGGGGGACGCCGAGGTCTTCGCGGCGGGCATCCGGGACGCCGACCACCGGGTGCGCATCGAGGCGATCCGCGGCCTGGTCTCCCTCGACGCGTCCGGCCTGGTGGCCGAGGCGGCCGGAGACGCCTCCCGGGAGGTCCGTGTCCGGGTGGCCGTCGGCCTGGGCACCGTCGGCGAACCGTCCGCCGCCCTGGAGACGCTCGCCGACGACCCCGACCCGCTCGTCAGGGCCGCCGCCCTCGAATCGTCCGGCGCCACCGGCTCCCCGCTGACGGCGGCGGCCGTACGGGGGCTGGGGGACGCGGCCTGGCAGGTGCGGGTGGGGGCGGTCCGCTGCCTGGGCGCGTCCGACCCCGAGGTCGCGGTGCCCCTCCTCACCGAGGCCGCGACCGACCCCAATCTCGACGTGCGCAAGGCCGTCGTCCTCGCGCTGACCCCCTGGAGCGCGCGGCCGGAGGTGACCGAGGCGCTGCGGGCCGTACTGTCCGACCCGGACGCCGACGTCCGCGCCTACGCCCGCCGGGCCCTGCCCGCCTGACCGCCTGACCGCTCCCCGAGCTCTCGGCGAAGGGCCCGGACGGGGTGCTCCGGCTGCCTCACGGACGGAGCGGGGATCTGAGACCCGGGGTCCACGCGGGGAATTCACCGGGTTTCGAAGACGGTCGGACCGGTGAAATGTGAGGCGTTCTCAGCGCATAGAACTTCTCGGCCTTTCCGGAGGTGGCGGGTGCCGTACGACCGTGGTCTCTTCGGGTCGTGCGGCATTGTTCGGGTGTCAACAGGGCGGCGAGTGGGCGGTATTTTCCCGGCCGGGCGTCGTGTCGATTCGCGAACGGGACAGAAGTCCCTTTCACGGAGGGGGCGGGAGCATCGTCGCCACCGTCCGTGTGAATAAGCGGTTGACGGGAGGATCGAAGCGGCAGAGGTCGCGATTACCTGTCTGACAATAGTTGACAGTCACTCTTGAGGGTGACATATTGTTTTGCGATATCAACAGGGTGAATGTTTTACCAGGTCAATCTGTTCCGGTCGGCCCGTGTGGTCTTCATGTCTCGGGGAGTGGGGGGTCGTCTTTCGCAGCCCTGGGGCGCTGAAAGAGGGAACGGTCCGTGTCGGGCCGAAACGGGCTCCGGGCGGGGCGTTAACGGTCGTGTCGATATTCGTTCAGAACGTGTTCTTCCTCCGCCCGTCGTGCCGGAGGTTTCCGGGGTGCGCCGCTGAGGGGGCCGGGTCGCCGTCTCCGTCGAACGGTCGGCGCCTCTGTGGCGGTATTCCATGAGAAGAGTACGGCCGTCGGCGATTTATCGGCCGTGACGCCCGCGGAAACGAGATATCGGTAAAGCGGTGGTGGGGCATTCCTTCTTTCGGAGCGCGCGACACCGGAACGTGTGATCGGCGTGTCGGACGACCTGGTCCAGGAACGGAGAAAGGGCACCCTTCGCCGAGGGAGAAGAGAATTGGCTGTTCAGGCCGGAGAGACGTCGTCGTCAGACGGCGCCCACACGAGAGAGGGCTATCAGCCCGAGCTTTCCGCGGTTGAGACGGTCCCCGTCGGTTCGCTGCTTCCCGCTGACTCCCCACGGCGCCTCGGGGAGAACGCCCAGCACATACGCATGCTCTCCGGTGCGGAGGACACGTTGCCTCCGGTGATCGTGCACCGGGAGACCATGCGGGTCATCGACGGGATGCACCGGCTACAGGCGGCGGTCGTACGCGGTGAGGAGACCATTCGTGTGCGGTTCTTCGAAGGCGACGAACACGACGCCTTCGTGGTGGCCGTCAAGGAGAACACGGCGCACGGCCTCCCGCTCTCCACGGGGGACCGCGTCGCGGCGGCGGCCCGTATCCTCCGCTCGCACCCGCACTGGTCGGACAGGGCGATAGCCAGGATCTCAGGCCTGTCCGCGCGGAAGGTGGCGGACATCCGCCGCACCGTACTCCCGCAGGACGCGCAGCCGAAGGCCCGGCTGGGGCGTGACGGCCGGACACGCCCGCTGGACGGCTCCGCCGGCCGGATGCGCGCCGCCGAACTGATCGTCAAGGAGCCGCAGGCCTCCCTGCGGAGGATCGCGCAGCAGGTGGGGATCTCACCGGGCACGGTGCGGGACGTCCGCGACCGGCTGCGGCGCGGGGAGGACCCCCTGCCGAGGGCACTGCGCCCGCGGGCGCCGGAGAGGACGCCACCCGGGTCGCGCCGGCCTTCGGCGTCCGAACCCGGGCGCGACCAGCGCCGGAGGTCGCCCCTGAACATCCTGATGAAGGACCCCTCCCTCCGGTCCGCGGAACGCGGCCGGCACCTCCTCCGTCTGCTCAGCGCCAACGCCGCGCTCGCCCAGTCCTCGGAGTGGCTGGTCGGCGTCGTCCCGGAGTACTGCGTCGGCCTGGTCTGCCAGGTGGCCATGGAGAACGCCGCCGTGTGGGAGAGGTTCGCCGAGAACCTTCAGCGGCGGACGGCGCGGCCCAGACCCCGGGAAAGCTGACCGGACTCCCGCCGGTCCTGGGCGTGCCGGTCGAGGGGGACGCGTACGGGCTCCCGTAGGACGGCGTCCTCGGTTGTGCCCCCAACGGTGCCTTCGGCGGCGCCTTCGGTGGCGCTCCCAACGGTGCCCTCGGTGGCGTCCCCGGTGGTGCTCTCGGCGGCGCGGCCCGCGCGGTGCCGGCGAACCGCGTCACGGTTGGCGCACCGCTGGGAGCAGTAACGCTGCCGCCCGGTACGGGAGGTGTCGGCGAAGACCGTGACGCACTCGGCCACGGCGCACCGCCGGAGCCGGTGCATTCCCCGCCCGACCAGATGCAGCGCGGTGCCCACGGAGATGAGCGCGAACAGCACGGCGCCGAGCGACCGCTGGTCGTCGCGGTAGTGCAGGTGCCAGCCGCTGCCCGCGTGGTCGGTCAGCCGTGGGTAGGCGGCGGACCCGGCCAGCATGCGGTTGACCAGTTCGGCGCGTTCGTGCTCGTCGGCGGCGTCGACGACCTTCTCCCACGCGTCGAGCACGGCGTGGACGCGGTCCACGTCCTGCGGTGTGACCGGGTGTTCCAGTACGAGTCCGGCGGCCTCGCAGCGGTCCGCGAGCTCCTCGGCGGTCGCCGGGCGCCGGTTGGCCAGATCCGCGGCGAGGTTCACGGCGTCTCCGCCGTAAGGGTTGAGGTGCATAAGACCATTACATCACCCTTGTCCGTATGACACATCACACCGGCGTGCGCCAGGCGTCCCAGGACGACATCGCTGAACTCGTCCGCCTGCGGGCGCTGCTGTTCGGGGACCTCGGCGGAGACTTCTTCAACCCCTCGTCGGCGGGCGACGAATGGCGGACGGCCCTCGCCGCGGTCCTGAAGGAGAAACTGACGCGGGACGACGCGCGAATCCTCGTCGTGGACGGCCACGAAGGCCTCGCCGCCTGCGGCATCGGCACCGTCGAGCAGTGGTTTCCCGGCCCGCACTCGCGCAACGGCCGCATCGGACACGTGATCGGCGTCGTCACCGATCCGGCGTATCGCCGACGTGGCCACAGCCGCGCGATCATGCGGGGCCTGCTCGACTGGTTCAGGGAGAGCGACGCCGTCCGGGTCGACCTGTACGGCTCCCGCGAGGGCGAGCCGCTCTACCGGGAACTCGGCTTCTTCGACCATCCCGACCCCGCGCTGTGCTGGCGCCCGTGAGGGAGCGGTACCGGTGGGTCGTCCTCGGCGTCGCCACCTTCACCCAGGCCGCCTCAGGATTCTTCGTGCAGGGCATCGGGGCGATGGGCGTCCACCTGCAACGCGACCTCGGCCTGAGCACGGCCCAGCTCGGCCTGCTGCTCTCGGCGGCGCAACTGGCCCCCCTGGTCGGGCTGCTGGTCGCCGGGGAGCTGCTGGACCGCCACGACGAGCGCTGGGTCGTCGGGGCGGGCGCCTGCGTCGTCGCCGTGAGCCTGGGGGTGGGCGGCACGACGCGGACGTACGAGTCCCTGCTCCTCGTCCTGCTGGTCGTCGGCGCCGGATACAGCACCGTCCAGCCCGGTGGCAGCAAGTCGGTGGCGTCCTGGTTCGACACGTCCCAGCGGGGGCTGGCGATGGGAATCCGCCAGGCGGGCCTGCCGCTGGGCGGCGTGCTCGCCGCGGCCACGCTGCCCGCCCTCGCCGCCGAACTCGGCCTGCGGGCGGCGCTCACGGCCGGTGCGCTCGTCGCGCTGCTGGGCGCCGTCGCCTTCGTGACCCTCTACCGCAGGCCGCCCGCGCGGCCTCTCCCCGGTCCTCCGGGCGGTTCGCTCGGATCGCGGTCACGGACGCTCCGCGAACCGGCCATGGTGAGGACCGTTGTTTCCGGGATGAGCCTGGTCTCGGTGCACAGCGGGATCGGCGTCCTGACCGCGCTGTACCTCCACGAGGTGACGGCCCTCGAAGCGGGCCCGGCGGCCCTGGCCCTGGTGGCGGTCCAGGGGGCGGGGGTCGCCGGTCGCGTCTGCCTGGCGGCCTGGAGCGACCGAGGCCGATCCGGACGTCACACCTGCGTCCTGACCTGCGTGGCCTCCGTGACCGTGGGGATGTCGGCGCTGGCCACCCCGGTGGGGCGTTCGCCCGTGGCGGCCTGCCTGGTGTTCGTCTGGCTCGGCTTCTTCGGAATCGGCTGGTACGGCCCATGGGTCGCCCACGTGGCCGAATCGGCGCCCCCGGGCAGGACGGGCTTCGTCCTCGGCGCGGCCATGGCCGCCAACCAGATCGCCGTCGTCCTGGCGCCGCCCGCCCTCGGCCTGGTCAAGGACCTGACCGGCGGCTTCACGGCGCCCTGGCTGCTGCTGTCCGCGCTGACCGCCGTCACCCTGCCGGCCACGGCCTCCGGACGCCACCGGCCCCGACGGCACGGCCCGGCGGAAGCCGTACGAGAGCAGGACACGAACGAGGTCTCGGGTCACTGACGGTCTTTCTGGCGGCCGGAACCGGCGGATCCGGCCGTTGGTGAGCGCATGCCGGAGCGAGGAGGCCCGACGCGTCGCCGCACACGTCCCAGGCGCATGGCCGGGACCGACTCGGCGACGGCGACGCCGGGCGCGACCTCCGTACATCAGCCGGCCCCTTGCCCGGTCTTCCCGGCCTTCCCGGCCTTCTCGGGGGCCAGCAGGTCGCGCAGCCGGGTGCACTCACGGACGAAACGGCTTCTGCCGCCCCGCGCCGCGTGGGACGAGACCTCCGGGATCTCACCCTTGGCCCCGGTCCAGGACGCCACGTCGGCGGTGAGGGCCACCAGCTCGGAGTGGACGACGGTCGGCCGTTCCCCCTTGCCCGGCAACAGCATCGGCGTCATGGTCCTGAGGATCTCCCAGACCTGCCTGTGCGCGCCCTGGTGGACGGCCTCGGTGAGGGCGGCCAGCACCGGACGGGTCTCGAACCAGGCGCGGCGGATGAGGTACGCCAGCTGACGGCCGACCGCCGCACCGGGCAGATCCCCCCTGGCCGCCATCCGCAGCAACGCCTGTACGGCCTCCGGGCGTTCGGCGGCCAGGAAGTAGGCCAGGACGAGCGCGGTCGCCTCCCCGGCGGGGCCGTCCGCCTGGGTCAGGGCCACGAGATGCGGCGGGTACACCCCCGGACGGTCCCACTGGTAGAGCAGGTGGGGCAGGTAGTTGACGGCGACGACCTCCCGGTGCGACGGCAGGATCGCGGGCCACCACTCCATGGCCTGGCCGTGCCCCTCCCGGTACCACCGCGGCGGCTCGCCGAGCAGTTCGTCGACGAGTTCGTGCCCGGTCGGCTCGGCGCGCAGCACCGGTATCAGCCGGATGTTCGGGGAGCGCGTCAGCTCGTCGTCGTCGAAGACGCGCTCACGCGCGTTCCTGACGTATCCCCACTTCACGCCCGTCTCGGGGTCGGACAGGCCGCCCCCGGCCAACCAAGTGGCGACGGCCTCCGCCGCCCGCGACCCGACCCGCGTGGCACGCTCCGCCGCCTCGGCGTGGCGCCCCCTCGGCAGCCGCAGCAACGCCTGCCACAGGTCGGCGGGCAGCGGTTCGACCCCCGCCGCCGCGCAGACCTCCAGCCGTTCGACCAGCACGTCGGGCGCGAGATGCCCGGTCATCGACGTGGGCGTCGCCAGCAGAACGGGCGGCAGCGCGCCCTTCCGCAGCGCGCCGTACAGCTCAGCGAACCGGCGCAGCAGGAACATGTGCGGCCCCGAGACGTTCCGGGGGTCGGGCAACCGGTTCCGCGTGCGGTACTTCGCCGGGAGAAGGCTCAGGCCGAAGCGCGGTTCGGCCCGGTCCGGCGAGGGCATGAGCAGCCTCTGCGCGAAGACCCCGAGCTCCGCGACCCGGCGGAAGATCTCATCCCGCCAGTCCCTGGGCAGGAACTCGTCCTCGTCGGTGGCGGCGTGCGTCACCGAGAAGCCCGTACCGGCCAGGGGATCGGCCGGTGTGGGCTCCGGCACCCCGGGGTCGCTCCCGGAGGCGAGGACCTCCTTGGCGAGGGCGGTGATCCAGGAGGAGGCGTCGAGCCACGGTCCCGTCCCGTCGTCCAGGGGGGAGAAGGCCGCCAGCCGCTCGCGCAGGGCCGTACGGTCACCCCCGGCCTGTCCGACGAAGGCGGCCAGCCACCGCTCGCACTCCACCCAGCCGCCGTGGGGGTCGTCCAGCGAGGGGGCGGGGAAGGGGCCGGGCTCCTCGACGGCGGGCAACGCCGCGGGGGCGAACGCTTCGGGCGTCTCCGCCCCCGCGATCTCGCCACCGAACACCGCCGCCACCTGCGCGCCGAGGTCGGTGGGCAGCGACGAAACGGCGTCGGTGATCGTCGCGGCCCCGGCCCCGAACGCGGCGGCGCGCTTGACGGCGATCCGGGCCGCGCGCCGCTGCACCTGGTAGGAGGTGTGCGCGAACGCCGTGGCCAGCGCCGACGCCGTCTCCCCGGCCAGCTCGGGCGCCCGCCGTACCTCCTCGTCGAGCCAGCGCAGGCCCGCGTCGGCCAGCTTCGCCTCGGGCCGGAAGACCAGCGCGTCGATCGCC
This sequence comes from Streptosporangium sp. NPDC020072, assembly GCF_040631445.1. Taxonomy (NCBI): domain Bacteria; kingdom Bacillati; phylum Actinomycetota; class Actinomycetes; order Streptosporangiales; family Streptosporangiaceae; genus Streptosporangium; species Streptosporangium sp. NPDC020072. The sequence continues at coordinate 126,104 of NZ_JBEYAB010000009.1, forward strand.
TCGGCGACGTCGGCCGCGTCGTGCGGGCCGGTACGGCGGACCTGGGCGAGCGCCAGCGTGGCGACCGCGCTGGGAGCGGTGGGCAACAGCCGCAGGTAGTCACGCGCCCGGGCGGCGGCCTCATGCGGCTCCGGCGCGAGGAGTTCGTGCAACCGTACGAAGAACCGCAGGTCAACGGCGTCGCCACCCCGCAGGAAACGGCTCAGACAGCCGTCGAGGAACTCCTCACGTGAGACCTTCCCGGCCTTGAGGAGCCACTGGATCCGGGCGAGCCACAGGGTGGGGGCGGGGGTCAGCCGCTCCTCTCGCAGGGCGCGGCCCACCCCCTCCGCCTCGAAGATCCGGGGAAGCAGCGTGTCCGTCAGCGGGTCGTCCTCAACCGTCCCGGCGGAGAGCCAGGCGAGCACGAGCGGGTCGTGCCTGGGCGGCTCGACGCCACACGTCCGCAGCAGCGCCAGCGCCAGCGGGATGACGTGGTCGTCCGCCGTACGGATCCTCCTGGCGAGCCGGGCCGCCACGTCGGCCTGCCAGGCAGCGGGACGGGTGGCCAGCGTGCGGACCAGCTCTGCCGGGGGCGGCGCCGCCGCCCATCGAGGGGCGAACTCGCGGCGGGCCAGCCAGGCGACCGCCGCGGCGGGGCCCGAGATCGTGCCCGCGCCGACGATCCGCAGCGGCGTCCCGAACTCGGCGAGCCCGTCGCGCCCCGCCGAACGGGCGGCCGTCTGCGCTGAGGACCGCAACCAGGAGGGCCAGTCGTCCTCCGCGCCGTAGTCGGCCAGGAGGCGGGCCCGCCAGTCCTCACGGGTCTTCCGCTCGGCGTTCTCCCGCAGCTCCGCCAGGAGCTCCGGCAGCCGACGAGCCACTTCGGCCCGCTCGGCCTCGGTCAGTACGGCCACGCGGTCCGTCAGCGCCTTGACCCTGCGCGCGACGACGAGGCCGCGTACCTCCTGCCAGGCGGTCACCGGGCCCCCTCCACGACGATCCTGGTGGTCCGCGCACACCCGGAGAAACCACGTCGGTGAGTCGGCGTGCGGCGCGTTCCCGACGGTTCGGTCTCCCACACGCTCGACACGACGCAGCCGGAGGCCGGCCGTTCCGGACGGCCCTCAACCGGCTTGGGAGGCGCGGCGTAGCCGTACGCCCACGTCGCACTTGTCATGCGCGGGACATTAGGGATCGTCACCGACAAAACGTATGCACACGTGGAAGCCGTCCCCCCAAGGGCCCTCCCGCGCGCACGCGGGTGAGGCGTCGTGTGGCCCGGCCTCCTGGGACACCTGCGGGGTCCTCCCGCGCACGCGGGTTACGACGCCGAACGGGGCGCCTGGGCCCCGCCCGCGCGGACGCGGGCGGGGCCGTTGTCAGGTCCTACCGGGACGGTTCCCCGGCGGAGGCCACGCCCGGCACCGGGGCGTAGCCCGCGGTCCGGGTGGTGAAGGTCCCCCGGCCCCGGGTCCGGCCGCGCAGCCGGGTCGCGTATCCGAACACCTCGGCCAGCGGAACGGCCGCGGTGATCACCACCGTGTCCGTCCTCGCGCTCGTGTCCAGGATCCGGCCACGCCGTGCCGCCAGGTCGCCGAGCACCCCGCCCGCGGTTTCACCGGGCACGACGACCGTGACCTCGACCACCGGTTCCAGCAGCACCATCCGGCAGGCGCGCAGGGCCTCCCGCAGCGCGAGCCGCCCGGCCGCCCGGAACGCGAGCTCGGAGGAGTCCTTGGGGTGGGTGGCCCCGTCGGTCAGCGTGACCCGCAGACCCGTCACCGGATGACCGCCGAGAGGGCCGTCTGCCAGGGCGTCCCGGCAACCGGCCTCCACCGCCCGGACGTACTCCCGGGGAACCCGTCCACCGGTGACGGTCGAGTGGAACTCGAAACCGGCCTCCAGGGGACCCACGTCGAGGACGACGTGGGCGAACTGACCGGCGCCCCCGTCCTGCTTGACGTGCCGGTACAGCAGCCCGGACACCCCCGAGGCGACCATCTCCCGGTGGGCGACCTGCGGCCGGCCCACACCGACCTCCAGCCCGTTGGCGCGACGGATCTTCTCGACCGCGACCTCCAGGTGCAGCTCGCCCATCCCGGAGAGCACCGTCTGACCGGTCTCGGCGTCGGTCCTGACGGTCAGCGAGGGATCCTCCTCGACCAGCCGCGCCAGAGCCGTCGCCAACCGGTCGGCGTCGCCGCCCCCGCGCGCCTCGACCGCGACGGAGACCACCGGGTCGGTCGCGGCCGGCGGTTCGAGGAGCAACGGAGCCGAGGGCGCGCACAGGGTGGTCCCGGTGCGGGACGTCTTCAACCCGACCACCGCGACGATGTCCCCGGCCACCGCCCGGTCCACCTCGGTGTGCCGGTCGGCCCGCACCCGCAGGATCCGGCCGATCCGCTCGGTGCGTCCCGTGCCCGCGTCCAGCACCGTGTCCCCCTTCCGTACGGTTCCCGAGTACACACGCACATACGTCAGCCGCCCCGTGGCGGTCGCGTTCACCTTGAACACCAGAGCGGAGAACGGCGCCGCCGGGTCGGCGGCGCGCTCCTGCGGCGAGCCGTCCTGGACGCCGCGTACCGCGGGCACGTCCAGCGGGGAGGGCAGGTAGGCCACGGCGGCGTCCAGCAGCGGCTCGATCCCCCGGTCGCGGTAGGCCGATCCGCACATCACCACGACGCCCTCACCGGTACGGGTCAGGTCGCGCAGCACGGAGGTGAGGGTCCGCGCGGAGATCGCCGACTCCGCGCAGAACTCCTCCAGCGCGACGGGATGCAGTTCGGCCACCGTCTCCTCCAGCAGCCGGCGACGCCGGAGCGCCTCCTCCAGCAGGGGTTCCGGCACCGGACCCTCCGTGAACGCGCCGTCGTCGTCCCAGAGCAGCGCCCGCATCCGCGGCAGGTCCACCACTCCGGTGAACGTGTCCTCCCGCCCGATCGGCAGCTGGACCACCAGCGGGGTCCCGTGCAGCCGGGCGCGGATCGACTCGACGGCCGTGTCGAGGTCGGCCCCGGCGCGGTCCAGCTTGTTGACGAAGGCGATCCGCGGCACCCCGTGCCGGTCGGCCCGCCGCCACACCGCCTCGCTCTGCGGTTCGACTCCCGCGACGCCGTCGAAGACCGCGATCGCGCCGTCGAGCACCCGCAGCGAGCGCTCCACCTCGTCGGAGAAGTCGACGTGGCCCGGGGTGTCGAGCAGGTTGATCCGGTGACCGTCCCAGACGCAGCTCACCGCCGCGGCGAAGATGGTGATCCCGCGATCGCGCTCCTGGGGGTCGAAGTCGGTGACGGTCGTCCCGTCGTGCACCTCGCCACGTTTGTGGGTGGTGCCGGTGACGTACAGGATCCGTTCGGTGACGGTGGTCTTCCCGGCGTCGACGTGGGCGAGGATGCCCAGGTTGCGGACGTTGTTCAACTGGTCGGTACGCACGGCCTACGGCCCTTCTCGGGGTCCGGACAGGACAGCGCGATCGCCTGACGAAACGGCCCGGGACCGGGCCATGGGGAGTCCTCGTGCGGGGTGACCGCATCGGGAGAGACCCGGCCGGCGACTTCGGCGCCGGACAGGGATCAGATGGTCGTCAGGAGGTCATCCGGTGTCAGCCGCGCAGCGGACACCGGGACGACGAAGACACCAGGATCACCTCGTGTCGTGACGGGGGGACGATCGCAGCGGTGCTGTGTCGCACGACTGGCCCCTCTCTCGTCACAACGCCCGGTGCGCCGTTCGTGGCGAGTGTATTGAAGCCGGTTCAGACGGAAAACCGGTTTTTCCTAGTAGGGCGTAGAGCATCCCGGTCCCGCGTCCGGCGATTGTGGTCGGGACCGCCGAAACGGTGTACCGCTGGCGTCGGCACGAGGCCGTACGAACCTGACGCAAAGGGGCGATCGGCGAACGGCGTACCGCCATGCTGCGCCCTCTGGGACGGCACGGATACACCGTGCTTCACGCTGCGGGTGGCGAAGGCGTCCGGCGTGCCGCTGCTGCGCGCCTCCCGGGTGCGCGGCTGGATCACCGGGCAGCCGGAGACGCTGAGCACGGCGGAGGTCGCCGAGGTGAGCGCGACCGCCGATCGTGCAGACGAACGGTGCTCCGTGCCTCAGGTGCGGGCAGGTGGTCGGCGCCTCGGCCTCAAGCACCCGGGACGTGGGCCCGGCCACGATGGGGCGACCCTGCCGTACGTCTCGAAGAAGGCGCTCTTCCGTTCGGCGACGCCGAACTTCGGTATCGCCGCGCCGCCTTGGCGATTGCTTGTGCGGCTTGTGGACCGGCACTCGGAGAGAGTCAGTGGTCGACAGGATGGGCCCGTACGGTGGCCTTGTGGCCCTTCCTGCCGAAGATGTGGAGGATCTCGACGGAGTGGTCGCCGTTCGGGCCGAACCAATGCGGCTCGGACGTGTCGAACTCGGCGACCTCACCGGGACGAAGGATCAGCTCTCGCTCCCCGAGAACCAACAACAGTTCTCCCGCCAGGACGAACAGCCACTCGTAGCCGTCATGGGTGACAAGCCTGCGAGGGCAGGGCGCGATCACCTGTTTGAAGACCTTGAGGCGTCCCGGGTACTGGGTCAGCGGAATCAGGACGCTGCCCTCTCGGCGGCGCAGCGGGGTCAGGTGGACCCTCGGATCACCGGTCGCAGGGGCGGCGATGAGCTGGTCGAGCGCGACGCGGTGCGCCCGCGCGATCGGGATGAGCAGTTCGAGCGTCGGGCGCCGCTTGCCGGACTCGATTCTCGACAACCTGCTGACCGAGATACCGGTCGCCGCCGACAGCTCCTCCAGGGTCATGCCGCGATCGCGGCGCAGCGAGCGCAGTCGGGGCCCGATGGCGGCGAGCGTCTGCTCCAGTTCCGCATCCACCTTTCCAGTGTGTCGGGCGGTCGCGGCGGTCCGGTTGTTTTTTGCGATTTCCGCAAATTTTCTGGCCGGTCGGCTCCTGGTGCCCGGACAGTGGGTGGCCTGACACCCACCGAAGGAGCGACATGGACGAGGAACCCCGACCTCCCGGACGCTGGAAGGTACTGGCGGTCTGCTGCCTGAGCCTGTTCCTTGTCGGTCTGGACACGACGATCGTCAACATCGGCCTACCGGCGATCGGCGCGGGTCTGGATACCGATACCCGCGGCCTGGAATGGACAGTCGACGCCTACACACTCGTCCTGGCCAGCCTCTTGATCTCTTCGGGGGCACTGGCCGACCGCATCGGGCGCAGGCGGGTCTTCCGGCTCGGTCTTGTCGTGTTCGGCGCGGCGTCGGTGGCATGCGCGTTCGCCCCGACAATCGGCGTACTGGTCGCGGCACGGGTGGCGCAGGGCGTCGGCGGGTCGATGCTCAGCCCCGTGGCCCTCGCGATCGTCGTCAACGTGATCACTGACCCGAAGGAGCGGGCGCGGGCCATCGGCGTGTGGGCGGCCGTCTTCGGGGTGAGCATGGCGGCGGGTCCCGTCGTGGGCGGAGCGTTGGTGTCGGGGCTCGGCTGGAGGTCGATCTTCTGGATCAACCTGCCCGTGGTCGTCATGGCATTGGTGCTGACGGCCCTCTTCGTCCCCGAGTCGCGGGCGGAACGGCCACGTCGGCTCGACGTCCCGGGACAGGTGCTGCTGACCGTCGTGGTGGGTGGTTCCGTCGCCGTGCTGATCGAAGGCCCGCACATCGGGTGGACCTCACCCACCGTGATCGCCGGTTACCTCCTGGTCGCTGCCGGGACGGCCTCGCTCGGCCTGGTCGAGTCGCGAAGGACCGAGCCGCTGGTCGCCCCGGCCCTGTTCCGCAGGCCATCCTTCCTGGCCGCTGTGGTCGGCGCGGTGGCAGTGTTCGTAGCGCTCAGCGCGACCCTCCTGCTCACCACCCTCTACCTCCAGCACTCCCGCGGCCTGAGCCCCGTGGCCGCGGGCATCGTCACCCTCCCCATGGCCATCGCCGCGACCGTGTTCGCACCACTGTCCGGGCTACTGGTCGGCCGGTCAGGCCCACGCCTGCCCCTGCTGCTCGCCGGTGGCTTCATCGTCGCGGGCGGCCTGTCCCTCGTGGGCATCGGCGACCACACGAACCTGTGGTCGCTGTCCCTCGCTTACCTGCTCGTCGGTGCCGGGTTCGGCTTCGCCAACGCCCCCATCACCAACACGGCCGTCAGCGGCCTCCCTCCCGCCCGTGCGGGCGTCGCCGGAGGCATCACCTCCACCGCCCGCCAGCTCGGCTCGGCCCTGGGCGTCGCCGCGGCGGGCACCTTCATCGCCCATGTTTCGCCGGCGCACTTGGCGGAAGCCTCACGTCCCGGCTGGGCGCTCGTCACCGCCTGCGGCCTCCTTGTCCTCCTGACGACTCTCGCCACCCCCAAGCCGTTGTCGCCCTGGCTGGGCCTCCGCCCTCCAGATCATCGAGACCGCGGGGAAGGGAAGGCACTCCGAGAGAACGCGCAACGAAAGGGTCGAACAACGCCGCAAGACGCTTGACCTGTCTGCGGGGGACCGAGGTCCGCATGTATGCCTCGGCCTGGAGGCGACCGCCGATCACCTCTGGATGGAAGGAAGGGATTTTGGCGCGTGCCAGGGGCTCGTTTTCCGGACGAGGTCCTGGAAACGATCACGCTGCCGGTGAGCGAGGTCGTCACAAAACGCGATCGTTCACGGTGACCCGGGTCGCGGACGGAGTGATCACGGTTGGTGTCGGGCTCGGGGCCGGCCTGGTTCACGTCGAAGTGGTCGACGAAGGTTCGACGGCCGGCGTTCCTGTGATGCGGTCCGCCGACGAAGACCGCCTCAGCGGGAGGGGCCTCAGCTGGGTGAACTCGATGTCCCGGCGATGGGGAACGGAGCACGTCCGGCAGACGGGATGCGCGGTCTGGTTCCAGGTCGCTTCTGGCTGACTTCATGGATCGGCACGGCGGTGCCCGTTCCCAACGCCGCCGCAGAATGTGTACGGCTCGCGCATGAAAAAGGGGGAGGCAATTCCGCCTCCCCCTTTATTTAGATCACCTTATCGGTGATGGTATAGGGAACTTCTTTGGCGTCTGAGCCGTACCGCATGAAGCCTGTCTCGTCGACAAGGGGAGCTTCTTTGGCGTCTGAGCCGTACCGCATGAAGCCTGTCTTGTAGACAAGGGGAGCTTCTGTGACGTCCGAGCTGTAGTACATGGAGCTTGCATTGATGACAATGGAAGCTTCTGTGGTGCTCGGGCTGTGGTTCATAGGGCCCATAGCAGTGACAACAATAAACGTTGCCAAGCTTATGATCACTTACCGTCCTTAGATTATGTGAATAGAGTTTTACTCACCTCTTCTCATATCCTACCCCGATGGTCTTGAGGGAATGACAGGATTTGGATCCAAACGATTCGTTGCCATGTATGCCTGGGTGAGACTTGGGCGCCCAGGTGGGGAGGGTATGTTAGGTTCTGCGGTGCATGAATGGTGCATAGGTTGATTGTGGCTTTTGGGTGTTTCGTGCTTTAGTGAGACTGAACAGAGGTCTCCTGCTGGTTGAGTCGCGCCCGAAGTGGTCCGGCTTCGACGACCCCTAGGCGTTCGTAGAGGCCAAGGGCGTGTCGCCAGTGCTCCTTCGAGCGCTCCTGCTCGCCTGTCTGGGCGAACGCGGTGCCCAGCTCGTCGAGGGCACATGCCTCTTCGTAGACGTCGCCGATCTGCTGCGCCAGTTCGAGTGATTTCTTGTAGAAGAAAATCGCTGTTTCGTTCCTGCTCGCCTTGAGGTGGGTTGTGCCGATTCCGCGAAGGGCTATGCAGTGTTGGTGCTGATTTGCTGTCTCAATTGATATGCTCATGGCCGTCTGATATTGGGCGAGCGCCTTGCTGTTCTTTCCCAGCCGCATGTAATAGCTGCCGATGTTGTTCAGAACTTCTGCCTCGTACCAGCGGTCACCGATTCTTCGGTGCCCCTCCAGGGATTTTTGGTAATACTCAAATGCCTCGACATAGCGGCCCATGTACTGGTAGACGTAGGCCAGATTGTTGAGTCGGATGGCCGCGTTCCGCGGGTCCAGGTTCGGGTTGAGGGAGGCCGCCTTTTCATAGTGGCGCAGCGCCTCCTCGTAGTGGCCGAATCGCACCTCGACGTAACCGATATTGTTCATTGTGACCTGCTGGCCACGTAAGTCATGGTCTTCCTGGTACATGCCGAATGCTTCCCACATGCGTTCGGCGGCACGAGGGTAGTCGCCTCTATGCCAATGAATGACCGCGATGTTGTTGAGAGTGTTCGCCTGTCCGTTACGATCCCCGACTGTTCTGCGAATCTGGAGCGCCTGCTCGAAGTAGCCGAAGGCGACGTCGTATTCGGAGCGCTGCCAGTGCACCACGCCGCTCTGGTCGAGAAGTTCGCCGATCGCTCGTTGATTTCCGGCGGCTCTCTGGATTTCCATAGCCTCGGCCACGTGGAGAAGCGCCTCGTCGTATTGGCCGGTCTGGCATTGGGCCATACCAAGATCGGCCAGCGCGTAGGCCAGTCCTGAACGGTCGTTCAGCTCTCGGTAGATCGTCGTAGCCCGCTCGTGGAGGGCGGCGCCTTCGGCCCAACGGCTCAACAGGTCCAAATGGCGGCTGAGCACGTGTGCGAGCAGTGCCGCGTGTTTCGCCCATCCGTGGTGGACGATAAGGACCAGGTTGTCCAGCTCGGCTTCCATCCAGGTGGAGGCCTGGTCGGCGCTGTCGAATTCGACCACTCTGGGCGACGAGCCAGGAACCTCGATCGGGTCGCGGGCGCGGTAGGGGTAGAGGAGTCGGTCCGCCGCGTCCGCTGTGAGGAGGTAGTGGTCGAAGGCTCGGCCGAGGACTTCGGTGCGGGACGCCTCCGGTTCGCGGTCCGACAGCAGAAGGGCGTACTCACGGATGAGATCGTGGAATCGGTAACGGCCCTTGCGGGGTTCGTCGATCAGATGGTGATCGACGAATTCGTCGAGGATCTCCTCGGTCTCGGCGAGGCTCGTGTCCAACAGCGCCGACGCACTCTCGGGGGTGAGGTCCGCGCCGGGGTGCAGGCCGAGCCGCCAGAACGCCTGCTTCAGGCGTTCGTCAAGAGCGTGAAAGGACAGTTCGAAGGCAGCGGTGATCTCGCGGTTCCCAGCCTTGATGGCTGGAAGTCTTCGTCGAGTCCTGCTGAGCAGTTCCGCGATGTCGGCCGCGTCCCAGGCGGCCCTGTTCTTGAGCCGACTGCCGACCAGTTGAATCGCCAGGGGAAGGTGACCGCAGAGCCGTACGACCGAGGCGACTCCTTCTTCCTGGAAGGAACGCCCTGGACCGGCGACGCGACGCAGGAGTACGGCGCCATCCTCGGGCGGCAGGACGTTCAGTGAAAGGGAGTGGACGTCGTCGAGTCCGGCAAGCCGCCGCCTGCTGGTGATCACGACGAGGCTGCCGGGCGTCCCAGGAAGAAGGTCGCTGATCTGGTCGTGCCGGGCGGCGTTGTCGAGGAGGATGAGCACCTTGCGGCGGGCCAACTCGGCCCGCCACATCGCGGCCCGGCCGTCCAGACCGTTCGGCACGAGCTTGCCGGGAATGCCGAGATCTCGCAGGAGCCGGTCAAGGGCGGTCGCCGGGTCCATCGCGTCGTTCTGGGCGTCGTGGCCGTGCAGGTCGAGGTAGAGCTGCCCGTCCGGATAGTCACTCGTGAGCCGGTGCGCCAGATGTACGGCCAGTGCCGTCTTACCGACCCCTGCCATGCCGTCGATCGCCAGCACGGTGACCGTGTCCCGCCGGGCCTGGAAACCGACGAGTTGGTCCAGCTCCGCGGTGCGGCCGGTGAAGGTCTGCTTGTCCCGGGGCAGGGTGTTCGGAGCAGCCTCTTTTCTGGGCGCGGGCAATAATGTGGGGTCGTTCTTGAGGACGCGCAGATGCAGTTCCTGTAACGCCGGGTTGGGTTCCGTGCCGAGTTCACGGAGTTCCTGGCGCGCCCGGTTGTAGGCGTTGAGCGCCTCCGTCGGCCTTCCTTCGTGGCAGAGCCTCCGCATGTGAAGCTCCACGAGCTTCTCGCGGAACGGAAATTTGTTGACCAGCTCAACGAGTTCCGCACTGTCTTCGGGTTTTTGGCCGTGCTGAATTTCGAGTTCGATGCGTTCGATCCTGCTGTCGAGCACTTCTCCTTCGATTTTCTCCCGGGTTTGTTCGGCCCATGATCCCGTCAGGCCCGTCAGTGCCTCTCCCCGGTGGAGCGCGTCCGCCTCGCGGTAGAGGTGCAGCGCCTGTTCGGTCGTCTCGCTTTCCCTGGCCTGTGCGCGGAGTCTCAGGAACCGGTGGTAGTCGATGTTCTCCGGGTCGGTCTCAAGGAGGTAGGCCCCGGCATGTCGCCGCAGGTGAACGGTGCCGTTGAGGGAGCCTCTCAGCCGGGCGACGTGGCTGTACAGGCTGTCTCTGGCCTTGGGGGGCGGGTCGTCACCCCACACCTTGTGGACGAGCGACTCCACGGTTACCGGTCGTCCCGGAGTCATGAGGAGGATGGCCAAAACGAGACGTGTTTTGGCCTGTCCCAGGTCGTGGCGTTGCCCGCTGGACCATAACTCGACTGGACCGAGAATACGGAATTCCATTCGAGCCCCTTTTCCTAGGGCGTCAGCATCTACGTGAGATTTTTTCATCGAAATTGGAGCGGATCCAGGGCCGTGATGTCACTTCTGTATCTCACGTCATTCACAGCGAGGTCCTATGAGACGGCGCAGGGTTCCGACAAGGAGACCGCAAGGGGTTCCGCAAGGTTCGGGGGTGACGCTCCGGTTAGTGGGCTTTGCCCACTGCCGAAGGCCGGACGAATCCAAGAGGTGGGGCAGGAGAATGGTCGAATGGAACAGGGTGGCAGTTGGGCTCGATTCCCGTCGATGGGCGACGCGCAGAGTCCACAAGACGGTCCTGGTGGCCGTCCACACCGTGACCGCGGGGCAGCGGCTGCTGGACACGGCCCGTCTGCTGGAGTCGAACCTGGGGATCCAGGTCGTCTTCACCAAGGCTCCGGACATCTTCAACGCCGGGGTCGATGAGTTCATCAGCGGCCTGGGGGGCGCCTCCCTCCCCTGGGCGCAGGTCCCACACCAGGTGTTCGACCTCGCCCTGGCCGCGAGCCTTGGATCGATCCACGAGATCCACGCGCCGCTGGCCGTCATGCCGCACGGTGCGGGTTTCAACAAGCTGGTGCCCGCCAGGGACGGGGCCAGGGCGGAGGACCGCGCGCCGTACGGACTCGACGCTCAGCGGTTGATGCGCGACGGCGCCGTGCTGCCCGCGGCGATCATCCTGCCGCACGAGATCGAACTCGGGCGGCTGGCCCGCACGTGCCCGCAGGCGCTTCCCGTCGCGGCGGTCGTCGGCGACTCCTCCCACGACCTGCTGGTGGCCAGCCTGCCGCACCGCGACCTCTACCGGCAGGCGCTGAAGGTCGGTCCGGGTCAGAAGCTGGTCGTGGTCACCTCGACCTGGGGGCAGCAGTCGCTGTTCGGCAGGCACTCCGACCTGCTGCCGCGCCTGCTGGCCGAACTGCCGCGCGAGGAGTTCCGCGTCGCGGTGCTCTTCCACCCCAACGTCTGGTTCGGGCACGGCATCTGGCAGGTGCGGGCCTGGCTCGCCGACGAGCTGAGGAACGGGCTGAGCCTGATCCCGCCCGACGTCGACTGGCGCGCGGTCCTGGCCGCCGCCGACTGGATCATCGGCGACCACGGCTCGGTCACCCTGTACGGCGCCGTCACCGGTAAGCCCGTCATGCTGGCCGGGTTCCCGAACGCGGACGTCGACCCGGCCTCCGGTCTCGCCAAGCTGGCGGACGTCGCCCCCCGGGTCTCCCGGCGTGGTTCGCTGCGTGCCCAGCTCGACCGGGCGGCCAAGGAGATGCGGCCCGACCGCTACCAGGCGGTCACCGAGCTGATCACCTCGGAGCCGGGCCGTTTCGACCAGAACATGCGCCGTCTCATCTACCGCTTACTGGGCTTACGACGGCCCGAGCACGTCCACGTGACCCCGGCGGTGCCGGCTCCCCGGCTCGCCGCGTGAGGAGAACGGCCATGACCAACAGGTTCGTCACAGCCCAGCTGTTCAGGGTGGGGCACCTGCCCACGGTCGAACGGCGCGGCGTTGCCATACCGCGCCAGGGGACATCGGCACTCATGGTGACGTCGGTCCGTGAGACCCACGTCATGCTCCTCACCCCCGGCCGAGGAACCCTCAGGCGCGGCACGCCCCGAGGCACCAGGATCTTCGACGGCACGCACGTTGTGGCCCGTCTCGACGAGCGGGCGGACCGGGACTGGTACGAGGTGGCCGACGTGCTCGTGACCCCGCAGCCGGGAGGCGAGATCCTCGGCCGCTACCCGGGTTGCGAGGTCACGGTCGGCGCGCGTCCGCCCGGCTGCCTGGCCGCGCTGCGCGACGGACGGCTCGTCACGATCGCAGGAAGCGCGCGTCCCGCGCTCTGCGGCTCCTTCCTGTACGGCTGGCGCGCCGCCGGGATGCCGCTCGACGCCCTGACCACGGACTCGGTGTTCTTCGGCCGGTACGTGGGACGGATCGAAGCACTTGAGACGACCGGACGGGCGTGTGTCCGTACGGGAGAGGAGGCGGCGTGACACGCCGGATCGTGGTCGCGGGCGCGGTCAGTCTCTACATGTCGGTGGGGGTGACGGAGTTCCCGGTACGGTACGCCTCCACCTCATCTCCCCGGTGGATCGCCACCGGGGTCTCCGGGGCGGCCGGGCACATCGCGCAGATCCTCAGAACCCTGGGGGACGACGTCCGCCTGTGCACCGTCCTTGGCCGTGACCTGCCCGGCCTCGGCATAGCGGCCGAACTCGGCAGGAACGGCCTGCTCGGCCCCGGGATCGTCGAGGGGGCCGAGTCGTCGGTGGGGGTGGCGCTCGTCGGTCCGGACGGCCGCCGGATGGGGCTTCCCCATCTGACGCCGGTGAACACCGTCCCCTATCCCGTGAACCTGCTTGCGGCGAATGCCCACGGCGCCGACCTGCTGGTCCTGACGAACACGAAATTCGTCCGTGAGCTGGTCGAACCCGCCTCCCGGCTCGGCGTCCCCATCGCTGTGGATCTCCACCTCGTCTCCGACCTCGACGGGGAGTACAACCGGCCGTGGCTCGACGCGGCGACGGTCGTCTTCTGCAGTGACGAACGGCTGCCCGACCCGCCCGAGGTGTGGGTGCGGCGGTTGTTCGCCCGCTACCCGCGCTGCCGGTTGGCGGGGGTCGGTCTGGGCGCCCGGGGGGCGCTGCTGGCCACCAGGGAGGGAACGCTCGTCCGGGTGGAGGCGGTCACGCCTCGTGGAGTCGTCAACACCACCGGGGCGGGCGACGCACTGTTCGCCACGTTCCTGCACTTCTGGTGTGAGGCGGAGGATCCGGTTCGGGCATTACGGCTGGCGGTGGTGCACGCGGGCTGGAAGGTCGGTGCTCCAGCGTCGGTCACCGCGTCACTGACCCTCGACGAACTGTCAGCCCTTGACGCCGCCCACACGCCCAACGCTGTCGTCGGACGCTGGGACAGCTGAACTCGTCGCGCGCCGTAGCGTTGCCTGTCTGGGCATCGGTACGGCGCGCTCTGTCTGGGCGGTTGACGTGGCGTGGTCACCTGGCCAGCCGGGACAGACGTTCCTGTAACTGTCTGCTCCGGCTGCCGCTCTGTGCCAGGACGCGCTGGGCCTCCTCGTAGAGGGTCCGCGCGTCCTGTTCACGGTGCTCCCGCAGGGCGAGGTCACCCAACGCCTGAAGGGCCTGCGCCTGGCCGATCGCCGAACCGATCCTCTTCATCTCCTCCAACTCCCGCTCGACCAGGGCCGTCCCAATCTCTCCTCCCCTGGCACTGCCGAGAAGAATGCGTGCTCTGGCCCGGTTGTGTGGGTCGTCCACCTCGGCAAGCAGGCCCTCGGCCTCCGCGAGGTGGTCAACGGCCTCGGCTGTCTTCCCCAGTTCGATCAGTGCCTCACTGAGGTCGCAGAGGAGAAGCGCGACCTTGCGCGACTCCTTCGCCGCTCGGTACTGGCTCAGTGACTCCTGGAGCAGTACGACGGCCTCCTCGATATGGCCTCGGTCCAGCTCGATCAGTCCCAGCCTGCGTGTACTGCCGGATATGCGATACCGGTTCTCCTCCCGGCGCCAGATCTCCAGCGCCGCATGGAAGTCGGCCGCGGCTTCGTCGAGTTCACCGAGGGCGCGGTGTGCCAGCCCGGTCCGGTTCAGCATCTTGGCCTCGGCCTCGGCGTCCGCGCAGGCCCGCGCCGCCTCAAGGCCCATCCTGTCGATCTCAAGGCGTTCGTCATGGCGGCCGCGGTAGAGGAACAGCGGCCACAGCGCGTCCACCAACTGCCATGCCGTGGGGAAAAGCCGCTGCTCCATGGCGACCTGGATGGCCGCCCTGAGGTTGGGGAGTTCGTCGTCGAGCCAGTCGAGCGCCTGTGCTCGATCAGCGAAGGTGAGAGGTTCGGCGGGCTCGTTGACGACCGCGTCGAAGTTGACCTTGCGGTAGGGCATGACCAGTCGGTTCACGGTCGTGGCGGTGGACAGGAACCAGTCGACCGCCCGGTGCACGGTCCGCGCGCGGACCTCCTCGGACTCGTCCCGTTCGGCCATCTCCCGGGCGTGCAGCCGAATCAGGTCGTGGAAGCGGTAGTGGCCGCCGGGCGCGTCGTCGAGCAGGTTGGCATCGATCAGGATCTCCAGCAGTTCCCGCACGTGGGCACGCGGCATCGCGACCGTCGCGGCGGCCGACCAGCTGTCGAAGGTGGTGCCGGGGAAGAGGCCGAGCCGCCGGTAGATCCGCCTGATGTCGTCGGAGGAGAGCCCGTTGTAGGAAAGCGCCAATGCCGCCTGGACCTTCGTCTCGTCCTCGTCGCCGATCGACAACTCCGCCAACCTCCGTCGTTCGTGGGTAAGGGCCTGCACCATCTCGGACAGGGGCCAGCGAGGCCTGGTGGCAAGCCGGGCGGCGGCGACGCACAGGGCGAGCGGCAGCCGGGCGCACAACTCGACCAGCCGTTCGGCGGACTCCTGCTCGGCGCGTATCCGCTCGCCGCCGACGGTGCGTCCGAGGAGTTCGATCGAGGACCTCGGGCTGAGCTGCTCAAGCTGTACGGCTCGGGCGCCGCGCATCAGCAACCCCGCCAGGCGCCAACGACTGGTGACGATCGTGACGCTCTCCGCCGAGGCGGGCAGCAGGGGGGTCACCTGTGCGACCGATATGGCGTTGTCCAGCATGACCACCAGGCGGCGTCCGCTCACCAGCGACTGGTAGAGCGCGGAACGTTCCGCCAGTCCGGCGGGGACGCGCTTGGGTTCGACGCCGAACGCGCGGATGAACCACCCCAGCACCTCGGTCGGCTGGATGGGTTTGTCGGTCGCGTGTCCCCGCAGGTCGGCGAAGAGCCCGCCGTCGGGGAAGGAGTCGTGTTCCCGGTGCGACCAGTGCAACGCCATCGCTGTCTTGCCGACGCCCGCCGGGCCGCTGACCACCGCGACCTTGGGAGCCCCTGTTCCGCCGGAGCCGGAACGGATGTCGTCCAGCAGGGCGAGCTCGTCATGGCGATTCACGATGGGATGCCCGGCCGGGAGCTGGTTGGGCTTGAGCAGCGGGGCCTCAGGGGAGGCGGTCTGGTGCAGATGGATTCCGCCGTGAACGTCACGGGCCTGGAGGGCCGGCCCGAACACGGTCCCGCCCAGCTCGTTGGAGTGTCCCTGGTCTCTGAGGTCCTCACCCATCGCCCTACTCGCGTCGTGAGCGATAATTCATGCTCCTGGGATTTTTGACTGCGGTTATATCTCTTTGCGGTTGGGGAAATCTGGCCGGAACTTCCATTTTTATCGTTGCTCTTGAATTCGTCAAGCGGTCGAGATGGTTATTTCATTGGCCTATCCAGGATTATTATGGTGATGGCTTGCCGGGTGATGCTGAGTGTGGTGGTTGTTCCGGGCCTTCCGTGTACATAGGGTCACCGTATGGCTAATGGGGAACGCGTCGTAAATCCACTGCCCGCTCTCTGGAGAGACGCTCTGGCCCGCTCCGGATGGCGCTCCGCCCCAGCCGTGTCCTGGAGCTTCGACTTCGGCGATCGATTCGGGGGCGGAGTTGTACGGATCGCTTCGACGACTTGGGGAACTCCAGGGAAAAGGGAAGTGGGCAAATACGGTCACCTTGTTCGCGGACGGTTCGTTCGACGTGAAAGGGCCAACGCCCGAGTTCCCGCAAGGGGAAACGTCGGAGGGCGGCTGCTCCCGGTACGAACTGTGAGAGACGCACCATAAAGTCGTGATGTTTCACACTCGAACGTAGGTCCGAAGATTCGGATCGCGGCCCCCGACGGTGAAACCGCCATGTTGGCTGCGGACGGTGAAGAACACGGAGGCAGGCGGCTCCACAGCTCGGGCTGCGAGCCATGGGGCACCGGCCGACCGGGACAGGCCTGTCATACAGATTCCTGCCGACGCCGACAGGTCACGCGTGATCCGCATGGATTTCGCCGTGGATGCAACAGTTTGGGGGGTGTTCTCATCTGGGTGGTGATGAGGACGACGGGAGGCGAAGGTAATTGGAAGCGGATCCACGGTTCGCGGAGTTCGTCGCCGAGCGGGGGGACGCGCTGTTGCGCTATGGCTACGTGCTGGCCGGGAACCCACACGACGCGGCGGATCTGGTGCAGGAGGCGTTGCTGAAGCTCCGCGCCGCCTGGCCGCGCCTCCTGACGAAGGAGAATCCGGAGAGTTACGTGCGCACCATCATGGCCAGGCTGCACGTCGCCGTCTGGCGGCTGCGGCGCCGTGAGGTGCTCAGCTGGGAGCCGCCCGAGCACGGGTACCACGACAGGCTGCCCGACGGTGGGGAGCAGGCGATGTGGGAGGCGCTGGCCGTACTGCCGCGCAGGCAGCGGGTGGTGCTGGTGCTGCGGTACTACGAGGGGCTCGACGACGCGGAGATCGCGGCGGCCCTGGGGATCTCCCGGGGGACCGTACGGAGCCAGGCGTCACGGGCGTTGGACAAGCTTCGCTCCGCCATGCGGACGGAAAGCCACGAAATTTCGGGAAATATCGGCGCAGTGCAGAGGGAGTGGTGATGAACGATTTCGAAAGGAGCCTGCAGGAGACCCTGGGGCACGCGGCGGGAAACGCACCCCGGCTGGCCGGTACGGCGGCGGCCCGGCTGGAGACCGGGTACCGACGGCGCAGGCGGCGGCTGCAGGCGGCACTCGCGACGGCGGCCGTGGTCGCGGTCGCGGGAGGAGGCGTGGTCGGGCTGCGCGTGAGCGGTGACACGGGGGCCTCGTCGGCCAGCGCCACGGGCGGGAGGTCGTCCCAGGTGATGACCTCAACGAAGATCGAGGCCAAGCCGATCGAGCAGGTGTGGCCGCAGGCCGTGGTGAAGCTGCCGCTGAAGGCGCCGAACGGCCGGGACCTGCGACCGATCACCCTGATCGACGACCAGACGCTGCTGGTCGCGGCGGACCGCGACTTCGAGCGGCCGGAGACGATCTACGCCTACCCCCTGGCCGGCGGGGAGCCGCGGAAGATCGCGGACGTGCCCGAGCCTCAGGGGGTGGTGCGGTTCTCCGGCGGCTTCAGCGTCGGCGACGGTCAAGTGGCCTGGTGGAACACGACGAAGGGCAAGACCCACATCTGGGCCGCGTCGTTGGACGGTGCGGGGGCCCGTCCCGTGGCCGACCAGGACATGGAGGGGTTCGACGGCTTCGGCGTGGCGAACGGCAAGGTTGTGTTCTCCCCGGTGAACGGCGGGGTGTTCACTGTTCCCCTGACCGGGGGGAAGGCGACGCGGATTCCGGCCGGAGACAAGCAGCACCTGCTGTCGTGGCCGTGGGCCGGTTCGCCGGGCATCGGCGGCGGGCGCGACAAGCCCCTCTTCACCCGGCTGGTCAACCTGGAGACCGGAAAGGTCGACTCGGCCGCCGTCGACGGGAAGGACCGGGTGTACGCCTGCGGGGTGCGCTCCTGCATCGGCGTGACGGCTGACGAGGAGGGCTTCGTCCGGTTGCGTGACGGCTCACAGCAGAAGGACGTGCCCCTCGGTTACCAGATCCCCGAGCCGCCAAGGCAGGACCGTTTCCATCTGTGCAACATCAAGGAGGACGAGCAGGCGCTCGGGCTCTTCGACGTGAGCACCGGCACGATCGTCGACCTGGGCCTGCGCACGGCGGAGGTGGAGAATGGCGAGTTCCCCGTCACCGACCCGACGGGCCGGATCATGTCCTACCGGCTCAAGGGCGAACTCCACGTGGTCGTCCTGTCCAGGATTCCGTGACCGGTCACCAGGAACGTCCCCGTCGTAGCAGGTGGTCGCGGACCGCGACGGCCATGGGGTGAAGCCTTCCCACCCTGGACACCAGGAACAGCGTGTTGATCGGCGGCAACTCGGGCTCCAGCAGGGGGACGAGCAGGCCGCCGGTCAGCTCCGCCGTACACAGGTAACGGGGCAGGACGGTCACTCCCGCGCCCGCGACCACCGCGGCGAGGACCCCGCGCAGGTCCGGGACGACCAGGGCGGGCACGCGCGTCAGACGGGTCCCGAAGACGACCCGCCAGTAACGGCGCAGGATCGGCAGGTTCTCCGCGTAGGCGACCAGGGGAGCCGCCTCAAGCCGGTCGAGGTCCCAGCCGGGGGCGCCGACCAGCACGAACTCCTCGTCGCACAGCGCCTCGGCCGTCAGGGCGGTACCCCTGCGGGGCCGTACGGTGGAGACCACCAGGTCGAGCGTGCCCCCGGCGAGCGTGGTGAGCAGGTCGTCGGCGAGGCCGAGCGTCACCCGCAGCCGCAGCCCCCCGGCGACCATGGGGGCCAGCGCGGGCAGTGCCAGGACGGACATCAGCTCCGCGGGCCCACCGAGGTGTACGGCTCGCTCCGGTACCTCGGTGACGTCGAGTTCCTCAAGCGCGTCGAGCGGTGCCGCGACGCGTCCGGCCAGTTCGTCGGCGGCGGGGGTCGGGGCCATGCCTCGGGGCAGCCGTTCGAACAACGGCTGTCCGAGTGCCCGTTCCAGCGCCCTGACCTGCGCGGTCACGGCGGGCTGCGACAGGCCGAGGTGCTCGGCGGCGCGGGTGACCGACCCTGACCGGTGGACGGCCAGGAAGGTACGCAGCAGGTCGAGTGAGATCAGATTTCTGATGGTAGTACCCGGAAGGCGTTATTGGTCGTCCACGGGGAGATGGGTGACGATCATGGCATGCGTATCGCGATTGTCCTCACCAGCCATGGCGAACTGGGTGAAACCGGCAGGAGCACCGGTTTCTACGTGTCGGAGGCGGCGGAGCCGTGGGAGATCTTCACCGAGGCCGGGCACGAGGTCGAGGTGGTCAGTGTGGCCGGGGGTGTGCCGCCGCGTGACGGCGAGAACGCCGACGACCCGGTGCAGCGTCGTTTCCTCGACGTGCTCGGGGAGACCGTGCGGGTGGCGGACCTGGAGCCGGAGAGGTACGACGCCGTGTTCTTCGCGGGTGGTCACGGGGCCATGTGGGACTTCCCCGGCGACCCCGGGATCGGCCGGTTGACCCGGGGGGTCCACGAGCGGGGTGGTGTCGTCGCGGCCGTCTGCCACGGTCCGGCCGCGCTGGTCGACCTCGAACTGTCCGACGGGAAGCCGCTGGTCGCGGGCAGGCGGGTCGCGGCCTTCACCGGCAGCGAGGAGGAGGCGGTCGGGCTGACCGCGGTGGTGCCGTTCCCGCTGGCCGAGCGGCTGCGCGAGCAGGGGGCCGAGCACGTGCCCGCCGCCGACTTCGCCGCCCAGGTCGTCACGGACGGCCGCCTGGTCACCGGCCAGAACCCGGCCTCGGCCCGTGGCGTGGCCGAGGAGGTCGTACGGGTACTGGCCGGGGAGTGAACAGGCCCTGAGCGTCCGAACGGGGGCCGGCGCCCGAGCGGGGCGGAGAGCTTGAACGGGGCCGGATAGAGGCTGACGCGGGACGAAAGCCGGGAGGGGCCGGGCGGGGCGGGAGCCTGAGCGGGGGCCGCGTGAAGGCTGACGCGGGACGAAAGCCGGGGTCCTGAGCGGGGGTGGGGCGAGCCGTGGTTCGACCCGGGGCCGGTTCGGTGGGGATGGTGGTGCCAGCCCCACCTTCCGGCCTTCCTGTCAGCCCCAATCCAGGTCGGTGGCGGACCGGATTACCCAGGTCCTGGGGTTTTCCTAGGGTTTCGGCATGAACTATTTCCCGGTTCCCCGCAGGCGTTTTCGGGCCGCGCGTGCCCTGCTGTGGATGCTCCTCGCGGTCAGCGCGACGGTCAACGTGGTCTCCAACATGGCCAACGGCGGTGAGGGCAGCACGCTCGGGCTCACCGCGGGGGTGGTCACCGTCGCCTGCGCCGTGGCCCTGACCGTGCGCCACTTCAGGCCGCGTGCGTAGCCGTGCGGTCAGCCCCGCTCGCCGGCGCGGGTTTCACGCGCAGGACGGCCTTGCCACGGATTCTCCGGTCCCGCAGGTCCGCCAGCACCGTGGCGGTGTCCGCCCAGTCCGTCTCACGTCCGATCTCGGGATGGAGCCGCCCGGTCGCGGTCAGCCTGACCAGAGTGGCCAGGTCGGTTCCATCGGCCACGTCGCTGTCGGCGTAGTGGAAGTGGTGCAACCGGGCGGACTCGGGCCCGGCGAAGAAGTCGAAGAAGCTGAAGGTGGCGGGTTGGCGGCTCGCCTGGCCGAACCAGATGAAGGTCCCCCGTTTGGCCGTCTTCAACAGTGCCTTGGGAGCCGAGTCACCGCCGACCGACTCCAGTACGACGTCGAACGGTCCCGTGGCCTCCGCCACGTCGTGCACGACGTCCGCCGCGCCGAGTTCGGTCAGCCGTAGCCCGCGTTCCGGCGAGGCACTGACAGCCGTCACCTCGGCGCCCGAGGCGGCGGCGAGTTCGACGAAGTAGTGACCGACGCCGCCGGAGGCGCCGGTGATCAGAATCCTCTTTCCCAGGACGCCGCCGATCCGCCGCATCAGGCGCAGGGCGGTCAGTCCTGCCAGCGGCAGCGCCGCCGCGGTCACGGCTGTCATCGAGCCGGGCAGTACGGCGAGCGAGGAGGTGGGGACGGCCGCCTTCTCCGCCCACCCGGCGGACGCGGGATGGGCGACCACCCGTTCTCCGACACCCGGTCCGGTCCCGTTGTCGGCTGCCCGCACGACCGTGCCCGCGATGTCCTTGCCCGGCCTCCAGCCTTCACGCGGTCTCGCCAGGAGAAAGAACTCCCCCCGGTTGACCGAGAACGCCTCAACCGCGACCAACGCCTCGTCGGGTTTCGGGCACGGGGCCGCCACGTCGTCGTACCGGACCAGGGAATCCAGGTCGCCGGTGGGCACCAGAGCCTTCATGTGAAACTCCTCCTTCTCCATCCGGCGAGCATTCGAAGTTCGGGAAACCCGCCGACCGGTCTCGGAGTCTAAAAACGGTTTCCCGCTCCCGGAAGTCGGCACTTCGAGGTGGCCAGGGCACCTGGAGGAAACCGAAAAGGCCGAGGCTATGATGTCGCCATGGCAGACAGCTCCTCTTCCCGCTG
This sequence comes from Streptosporangium sp. NPDC020072, assembly GCF_040631445.1. Classification (NCBI taxonomy): domain Bacteria; kingdom Bacillati; phylum Actinomycetota; class Actinomycetes; order Streptosporangiales; family Streptosporangiaceae; genus Streptosporangium; species Streptosporangium sp. NPDC020072. Next base: position 147,549 of record NZ_JBEYAB010000009.1, read on the forward strand.
GAACATGCTGAAGTCCGCCTGCCCGACCCGCGAGATCCTCGACCGCATCGCCGACAAGTGGACGATGCTGGTGATTCTCTCGCTGGGAGAGGAGACCCTTCGTTTCACCCAGCTGCGGGCCAGGATCGAGGGCGTCTCCCAGAAAATGCTGACGCAGACCCTTCGTGGCATGGAGTCCGACGGTCTGATCCTGCGCACCGTCTACCCGACCGTCCCGGTGACGGTCGAATACTCGCTGACCCCCCTGGGCCACAGCCTCGCCAGGACGGTGGACGTGGTGCGTGAGTGGGCCTACGGCCACATCGGGGAGATCCTGCTCGCCCGTCAGGAGTACAACGACCGGGAAACGCCGCGGGTGGGCATCGGCTGAGAGCCGGACGGACCATTTGAATCCTCAGCGCGATTTCCGCATTTCCGCTGAGGCCCGTGAACGGGGCTGCCGGTCTTCGCTGCCCCTCCGACCCGGCAGGAAAACGTCCGGCGACAAAGCCGTTGGGCGGTCACCTGTTCGGAGGTAGGTCACCCGGTGGTGCCCATGGCACCTTTCGGTGCCGTCTTCCGCCCGCGGCTGGCCGTTCGGAAACTGGTGTCGGCTCCGAAATCCGGGGCCGACATCATTGGGAGTAGCCATGCCGGTCGTCACTGTGCTTCAGGGTCCGCGGGACATCGAGCCGAAGCGCGAACTGGTCAGGAGGATCACCGACGCCTTCGTCGAGTCGTACGGCCTGCCGCCGGAGACCGTCCAGGTGTGGATCACCGAGGTTCCCGCGGACAGCTGGGGCGTCGCGGGCACGTTGGTGGTGGACAACAAGTAGGCCCACGGTCCGTACGGCGAGCCGGGCGTTCCGGGACACCGTCTCGATCGCCCGGCACGGCGCCGCCCCCTTCCGGGGAGGAGCCTTCCGCGGCAGGGGAGACGCGTAAGCCCGGACCGCTCTCACCGGCGCGTCGTGACCGCTTTCCCGGAGGGGGAATGTCGGTGGCCGGTGTGAGAATCGGCGCCGTGAGCGCAGGCGTGCGGCTGAGGGCCGTTGTGGAGTCCGATCTGGAGCTGTTCCTTGAGCACGAGCACGACCCCGAGACGGTCAGGCGCTCGATGTTCACCCCCAGGGAGCGTGAGGTCTTCATGCGCCACTGGCGGACGCGGGTCCTGGGCGATCCGACCGTCCTGGTGCGGACGGTCACCGTGGACGGCGAGCCCGCGGGAAACGTCGTCTCCTGGTGGGCGGAGGACAGGCGTTTCATCGGCTACGTTCTCGGCAGGCCGTTCTGGGGCCGGGGCGTCGGCACCGAGGCGCTGAGCCTGTTCCTGGCCCTTGAGAGGGTCCGCCCGCTCTACGCCGACCCGTCGGGCGGCAACACGGCCTCGGTGCGCCTGCTGGAGAGGTGCGGTTTCCGGCGCGTCGACACGGTCCGGTACGGCGAGCACGAGCACGTGCTGCTCGCGCTGCCCGAGGGGTGAGCGAAGGGCCAGGGCGATCCATCGCTATATAGTGTGATATCCGGATATTTCATATCAATAAGCCTTTTTCGCTCTCCCGGGGTCGTCGCCTGGTCGGGGGTGACGCAGGGGAACGGCACCCCGTGATTTCGCTCGCAGCCCTTGTCGTCGCAGGTCATGGGCCGAGCCTCGCCCGCTCCTGTGGAAGCCGGGACGAAAAAGGCTTAATTTATACCGGTGAAAATGGCAAATATGGAGATCCGCATGGAAGCGATCTCTTTTTCCTCTGTGCGGAACCAACCTCACGGCCGGGGCGTTTCCTGAAATAATTCAGCGCGTTGTCGAGTGTCCCTCCGCCCGGCGGGCCGGAGGGCCGACAGGTCAGAGGTGCCGATGGATGCCCTGGTCCAGGTCTCAGGTGGCGACGAGATCACCGAGTTCACCGAACTACGCGGGTGGTTGTCCGCCGAACGCGCCCTGACAGGCGGGGTTCGCGTGGTGCGGCGTCCCCCGGCCGAGGGCGAACTGGGCGGGGTGCTCGACACGCTCGCCGTCGCACTCGGGTCGAGCGGTGCCGGGATGGCCCTGGTCAGGGCCCTGACCACATGGCTGCGGACCCGTCGCGCCGATGTGACCATCACGGTGACCTCTCCCTCGGGGACCGTGGAGCTCAACGCGCAGCGGGTCAGGGACACCGCCGTGCTGTCGCTGCTTGAGGAGATCCTGCGGGACGGCAAGGAGGAGATCCTGCGGGACGGCGGCGAGGAGAAGACCCAGCGGGACGGCGATGAGGGGTGACATCCACGACCGTTCGGGCTCGCGGGCCGTTCTCATCGGTACCTCCGAATACTCCGACCGGCGCTTCCCCCAGCTTCCCGCGGTGGCCAACAGCCTGCGCGGGATGTCGGAGGTCCTGACCGATCCCGAACTGTGCGGCTGGTCCGAGGAACAGGTCGAGGTCTGGCGAGACCCCACCGACATGCGCAGGCTCGTGCAGAACCTACGACGTGTGGCCGAGGAGACCACCGGCGTGCTGCTGGTCTACTTCGCCGGGCACGGCACCATCACCCGGCGCGGGCAGCTGTGCATGATCCTCAAGGACACCGACTTCACCGACACCGACATCACCGGCCTGGAGTTCGAGCGGCTCAGGGAGGTCCTGATGGACAGCCCCGCCCGGACGAAGATCGTGATCCTGGACTGCTGTTACTCGGGCCGCGCCATCGAGGCTCTCTCCAGCACCGTCGTGGACAGCACCGACATCCACGGCGCCTACACCCTCACCGCCAGCGACCACACCGCCCACGTCGTCTCCCTGGACCAGCAGGCGGACACTCCGACCTCCTTCACCGCCGAGCTTCTCGACCTGGTCCGCACCGGAGTCTCCGGCGGTCCCGAGTGGCTGACGATGAACGACATCTACTCCCACCTGAGACAACGGCTGCGTGGACGCGGGCTGCCCGCCCCCAACCAGCGGGGCACCGACACCGCGATCCACCACCCCTTCGTGCGCAACCAGGCCGCTGACAGGTCACCGTCCGTTCGGCCGGTCCCTCCCTTCAGGAAGGCCCCGCCTCTCAGGGTCGGGCGCCGTGCCGTCCTGGCCACGGGTGTCGGCGCGGCCGCGGTCGCCACGGTCTTCGGCGTCGCCGAGGTCGTCAGACGCTTCTACGGCGGTACGGCGGCCACACCGCGTCCCACGAACACACCGAGCCTGAGCGTGACCCCGACGGTCGACAGGAGCGTCCTGACGGGTCACACGGGTGCGGTGAACTCCGTGGCGTTCAGCCCGGACGGGAGAACACTGGCCAGTGGAGGCGCCGACGGCGGCATCCGGCTGTGGAACCCGGAGAGCGGAGGGGCCGTCGCCGTACTGACAGGGCACGCGGGCGCGGTGAACGCGGTGGCGTTCAGCCCCGACTGGAGGACCCTGGCCAGCGGGGGAGCCGACGGCACCGTCCGGTTGTGGGACGTGGCGAACGAGACCACGACCGCCGTCCTGACCGGCCACACCGGCGCGGTGAACTCGGTGGCGTTCAACGCCAGGGGGAACATCCTGGCCAGCGGGGGAGCCGACCGTTCCGCCCGGCTGTGGACCGTGGCGAGCAGGCGCACCGCCGCGACCCTCACCGACCGTCCTGCGGTCGTGAACGCCGTGCGCTTCGGCACCGACGGAACCGTGCTGCTCACCGCCTACGGTGACAACCACGTGCGGTTCTGGAACGTGGGGACCCACGAGAAGATGGGCCTGCTGACGGTGAACGGGATCAGCTCGGTCAACACCCTGTCCGTGAACAGCAAGGGGGTCATCGCCCTCGGCAACAGCCCCGGCGACGTCACGCTGTGGAACGGGAACGGCGGGGGCCACCCGGAGGACCCTCCTCTGCGCACCGGTAACCCCGTCAACGCGGTGGCCTACCACCCCAGGGCAAGGACTCTGGCCGTCGGCACCGGCGACGGCAGGATCCAGCTGTGGGACACCAAGACCCACAAGCACAAGGGGCCGCCGCTCACCGGCCACACCGGTGGCGTCACCTCACTGGCGTTCAGCCCCGACGGCCACACCCTCGCCAGCGGCGGCCTCGACAGAACCATCCGGCTCTGGCGAACCGGCTGAGAAGCCGCCCCGAACCCCACCGCCCCACCCGGATCGGCGACCAAGGCCGCCGGACCGCTCTGAGCCGTGACCAAGGCCGTGGTCGAAGCCGTCCCGGACCATGGCCGGAGCCATCGTGGGAACCGGTGGGAACCCGTGGGAACCCGTGGGGTCACGGCCGGACGACGACCCCACGGGTTCCCGGCGGGCCTACCTCTCCGGGGAGGCCACGGCGATGTGCGGGCGGCCGGTCAGCGGGTGGGGGCCGACGTGCGCCCGCACGCCGAACACCTCCTCGATGAAGGCCGGGGTCAGCACGTCGAGCGGCCGGCCGTGTCCCACGACGCGGCCCCGCCTGAGCACCACGACCCGGTCGGCGTAGGCCGCCGCCTGGTCGAGGTCGTGCAGGGCGGCGAGCAGCGTCAGGCCGAGGGAACGGACCAGGTCCAGCAGGAGAAGCTGGGAGCCGACGTCCAGGTGGTTGGTCGGTTCGTCGAGGACCAGCAGCGGCGCCTCCTGGGCCAGCGCGCGGGCCAGGAAGACCCGCTGACGCTCACCCCCGGACAGCGTGGTCATCAGCCGGTCGGCGGCCCAGTCCATGCCGACCCGCCGCAGCGCGGTCGTGACCGCCTCGCGGTCGGCCGCCGTCTCCCTGCCGAGCGGTTTCCTGCGGCTGTGCCTGCCGACGGCGACGACCTCCTCGGCGGAGAACCCGTCGGCCGCCTGGCCGTGCTGGGGCAGTACCGCGCGGCGCCGGGCCGCCTGCCGGGGACGCATCCCCCACAGGTCCTCGCCGTCCAGCCGTACCACCCCGCCGGAGGGGCGCAGCGACCGGTAGACGGTGCGCAGCAGGGTCGACTTGCCGCTGCCGTTCGGGCCGACCAGCGCGACGAACTCCCCGGGTTCGGCGGTCAGGTCGACCTCGCTGACGATGGGGCGCGCGTCGATGCGCGCGCTGACCCCGGCCAGGTCAAGACGCATCGGAGCCTCCGTTCGTACGGCGGCGCAGCAACCACAGGAAGAACGGCACGCCGAACCCGGTGGTGAACACGCCGACGGGCAGTTCGTTGGGGCGGTCGACGACCCTGGCGGCCAGATCGACCAGCAACAGGAACAACGCCCCCGACAGCAGGGACGTCGGCAGCACACGCCGGTGGTCGGCTCCCACGACGAACCTGGTGCCGTGCGGGATCATCAGCCCGACGAACCCGATGCCGCCGACCACGCTGACCACGGTCGCGGTCAGCAGCGACCCGACCAGCAGCAGTCCGACGCGCTGCGCGGCCACCGGCACGCCGACGGCGACGGCCGCGTCCTGCCCGGCCAGCAGGGCGTTGAGCGCGCGGGCCTGGGTCAGCAGCCACGCCACGCAGGCCACGATGACCAGGGCGGGCACCCCGAGGTCGTCCCAGGAGGCCCCGGCGACGCTGCCCATCAGCCAGAACATCATCCCCTGCAGCTCCGTCGGGTTGAGCTGGAGCTGGACGAAGGTGGTGGCCGCCGTGCAGAGGTATCCGACGGCGACGCCGCTCAGCACCAGCCAGGAGTCGAGCAGCTGCCCGGATCGCTGGGCCAGCACGTAGACCACCAGCGCCGAGGCCATCGCGGCGACGAAGGCGGCGCCGGTGACGCCGAGTGAACCGGCCAGCCCGGCCAGCGCCGTACCACCGAGGGCGGGCACCAGCACGGCGCCGAGGGAGGCCGCCGACGAGACACCGAGCACGTAGGGGTCGGCGAGCGGGTTGCGGACCAGCGCCTGCAGCGCCACCCCGGCCACCGCCAGCCCCGCCCCGGCGAGCGCGGCCAGCAGGGCCCGTGGCGTACGGATCTCCCAGACGACCTGTCCGAGCATCGGGTCGGCCTGGTCGCCGTGGCCGGACAGATGCGCCCAGACCACCTGCCAGACCTGGCCGAAGGGCAGCGTGACCGAGCCGACGGAGACACCGAGCACCAGGGCCGCGACCAGGGCCGCCGCCAGTACGGCGAGCAGCACCCCGGTCGCGGGTCCCGAGATCAGGTGGGGGCGGCTCTTGGCGGGGGTTGCGAGGTCAGTCACCGGGGTGCACCACCCGGGAGATCTTCTCCACGGCCCAGGCGTTGAGCGGGCCGAGGTAGGCGCCGTCGGAGACCACGGTGTAGCTCCTCGACCGGGACGCGGGCCACTGCGGGTAGGCGGCGAACAGCCTGGCCGCCTCCCGCCCGCCGTCCTCCCGGGGGCCGAACAGGCCGACGACCAGGACGTCGACCGGGGCGACGGCCAACTGCTCCCTGCTGAGGGTGCGCGTCATGTCGGCGGTCTGACCGGCGAAGACGTTGACGCCCCCGGCCGCCCTGATCACGTCGTCGTAGATGCCCCCGGTCATCACGGCGGGCAGGCCGTTGGCGTTCATCATGGACATGCCGGGGTAGGCGATGAGCACCCTCCTGGCGGGGCGGCCGGAGACCCGCGCCCGTACGGCCTCGACCCGGGAGCGCAGCTGTCCGACCAGGTCCCGCGCCCGTTCCTGGACGTCGAAGATCCTGCCGAGCAGGCCGATGAACTCGAAGGTGGAGCCGATGGACTGGCCCCGGTAGGCGAGTTTCTCCTCCGGTGTCGCGTCGGGTTTGCCCATGGCGCAGTTGACCGGGTTGACGAGTGAGGTGATCCCGGCGGCGGCGAGCTGCTCGCGGGTGGCGAAGCCGTTCCTGGCCTCGAACCCGCCGGACCAGGTGGAGACGACCAGGTCCGGTTTGAGGTTGAGCACCTGTTCCGCGGGCACGTCGAAGTTCTTGTTCATGGTCAGCCCGCCGGTCGGCAGCGCCCTGACCCTGCCGACCATCGACGGGTCGTCGGAGACGCCGTAGCTCTGCGCGTTGGCCAGGACGTTCCGCTCCAGGCCGAGCAGGACGAAGCTCTCCGCCTCGCCGACGCTCGTCCCGTTGAGGATCAGCACGCGTCGTGGCGGAGCCTGGAAGGTGATCCGCATGCCGCAGTTGTCGAGGGTCAACGGGTATTCCGTGGGGCCGGGGGCCTCGGTGACCCGGGGTTTCGCGGCGGCCGGGTCTCCGCCCCGGGCGCCGCAGCCGGTGAGGGTCAGGGCCGTCGCGAGTACGGCGGCCAGTGGTCTGGTGAGACGGTCGAAGGACATGGGTGTTCGCGCTTTCTGCCGAGGGGAGAGCGCGCGCCGGGGCACCTTGAGCAGGCACGGAGGCCGTACGGAGGAACACGGGAAGCCGCAGAGGAAGGTCGCGGAAGCCGTACGGAAAGGGTGCGCGCCGGCGCGCGGGACCGTGCCGGGCGGCCGTGACGGGCCGTCCGGTGCGGTCGCCGGATGTCAGAGGGCCGCGACCGACGCGGCGCGCGCTCCCGGGGGCCCTCTGCGCACGAGGGCGTGTCTCAGCAGGGTGCGGGCTCGGGGAGCCCCGATCTCCTCGGCCACCGGGACGGTGACCGGGCCGTACGGTTGCGGGGGCGTCAGGATCAGCAGGACCAGCAGGCGCCGCAGCACGTGCCCGGCCAGCTGCCTGGCCAGGGCGCACAGGTTCTCCTCGGCCCAGCGCAGCCACACCGAGGTCGCCACCACGCTCGCCAGGTGCATCAGCGGCATGCCCAGGGCCGAGGTGGCCATGTGGCCCATCTGCCCCGGGGGTGTGCCCGTCGTGTGGTGCGCCACCGCCGCCTGCGGCTCGCCGTAGGAGAGCAGGGCGTGCAGGACGACCTGCGACAGGCCGGTCGCGGGAAGGATGGCGCCGAAGGTCCGCTCACGTCCGGTGAGCGCCAGCGCGACCGGCACCAGCAGCAGGACGCCGCCGGCGGCCGCCGCCGGGTCGAAGGATCCGCCGCCGAGCAGGTGACCGAGCACGGCCAGGGTGGCGCAGGTGACGGCGAACCCCGTCGCGCGTACCCACCTCACCGCCGAGAACGGCCCCATGGCGACAGATCATCTCAGACCACCACGGAGACCACCGCACCGGCCGAGCGAAGCCGGCCTGGACACACCTGTGGAAGGTCCGTCACCGGCGGGGCAGGAAGGCGGCGAACACCGCGGACAGCAGCACCAGTGCGGCGACACCGACGTTCGCGACGGTCGCGGCGGTCGCGGCGGTCGCGACGGATCTGGACGAAAGGGACAGGAACACGGTTCCCAGTCCCGAGACCCCGACGACCTGGCCGAGCTGGGTGACCGTCGACATGATTCCGCTCGCGTTCGCCGCGTCCGCGGGCGCGACATGACGCAGCGCCGCGTTGAGGGCGGGGCTGAAGGCCAGGCCCATACCGATGCCGGACACCACGACGGCGACCTGGTAGAGAGGGCCGGGCGAACCCAGGTGCGCGACGATGACGGCCACCGCGAGGTAACCCGCGGCCGACAGCGTCAGCCCGACCGGGACCATGCGGTGGTGGAACCGGGCGGGGACGCGCCGCCAGTTCAGGCTGGCCGTACCGAAGCCCACCGAGGACAGCACGAAGGCGAGACTCGATCGCAGCGGGGACAGGCCGAGGCCGTCGTGGAGGTACAGCGCCATGGTGAACAGGAAACCGGCGTAGCCGGCCATCATCGAGAAGATCGAGGCGGCGGAGAGGGCCAGACCGGGGGCCCGAAGCACGCGGGCGGGCACCAGCGGGGTCGCCGCGCGGCGCTGGGTGGCGACGAAGGCGACGGCCAGGACGGCGCTACCGGCGAGCATCGCCCAACCCCACCCGGGCCGGCCGAGTTCGTGGCCGAGCACCAGCGGGGCCACCAGCAGCAGTACGGCGGGCGAGAGCGTCAGCAGGCCGGGAAGATCGAGCCCGGTGGTGGAGTCAGGATGGTCGGCAGGCAGCAGCCGTGCCCCCGCCGCCAGCAACACGAGCCCGATGGGCACGTTCACCAGGAAGATCGGACGCCACCCGGTGCCCGCGATGTCGGCACTGGTCAGGACTCCTCCGAGGATCTGGCCGGCGACCGCCGCGCCGGAGAGCACCGTGGAGTAGACGCTGAAGGCCCTGACACGGGCGGCGCCGCCGAGGGTGAGCTGGATCAGGCTGAGCACCTGCGGCACGAGCAGTGCCGCTCCCGCTCCCTGGAAGAGACGGAAGGCGATCAGTTGGGCGGTGGTCGCCGCCAGCCCGCAGGCGAGTGAGGCGACGGTGAAGAGGACGAGTCCGGCCTGGAACAGCCGCCGATGGCCGAACCTGCGGCCCAGCCGTGCCCCGGTGATGAGCAGCATGGCGTACACGATCGTGTGACCGGCCACGACGAGTTGCAGCTCGGCGCCCGAGCTTCCCAGGTCGGCGCGGATGGCCGGGGCCGCGACGGTCACGATGGTGGCGTCCAGAATGGCCATGAACTGGCCGAGGAGGATTACGGCGAGCAGCCCGCCGGTCCTGCCCGCCCTGGCCGAGGACGGTGAGGTGGAGGTGGTCATGGACTTCGAGCGTGGGCGGGCTCCGGGTGTCGCGGCAGAGCGTGCCCATCCTGGTAGCGGGACCACCTGGCAACGAGGATCGGGGCCGGGGCAGGATGGAGAGGTGTCGTCGAAGAGCAACCGGGCCCGGCGCCGCAGTGAGCTGGCGACGTTCCTGCGCAGCCGGCGCGATCGCATCACTCCTGATGACGTGGGTCTCGCCCCGGGGATACGGCGTCGCACGCCCGGTCTGCGCCGGGAGGAGGTGGCCCTGCTGGCCGGGGTGGGGGTGACCTGGTACACATGGCTGGAACAAGGTCGGCCGATCAACCCCAGTGTCGCCGTGCTCGACGCGATCGCCCGCACGCTCCGCCTGGACCACGCCGAGCGGGATCACCTGTACCGGCTCGCCGGTGTGCCCGCGCTGCCTCCCTTGGAGGAACACGGCACACTCGACCCTCAGGTTCAGCTCATCCTCGACACGCTCGATCCGCTGGCCGCGGCCGTGTACTCCAGCCGCTTCGACCTCCTCGCATGGAACACCACGTTCAGAGGGCTGTTCCCCGCCTTCACGACCGCGGCGCCCGAGTCGCGCAACGCCATCTGGGAGCACTTCACCAGCCCGCCCTGCTGTAACCCGTTCGTCGACCCCGTCGCCGAGGTCAGGCCCATGGTGGCCATGCTGCGTGCCGCCTTCGGCCGCCATCTGACCGAACCCGCCTGGACGGGGTTCGTCCACCGGTTGTCGGTGGAAAGCCCTGCGTTCGCCCGCATGTGGAGCACACACGACGTCGCCGAACCAGGCCCGCATGTCAAGGTGCTCCACTACGAGGAGGTCGGTGAGATACGACTGACCACCACCACGCTCATGGTGGTGGGCGCGCCCGAGGCCCGGCTGGTCGTCTACACGCCGGTGGGGGAGCGGTCACGGTGCCGGCTGGCCCATCTGGCCGCCCATCCGTCCGTGCACTGTTCGCTTCCCGCCCACCGGCACGCGCGTTCCGGCGTCCTGATCGAATCCGGCCTCGCCACGGCCGAGCCTCGCTGACCTTGAGGCGGGGGCCGTCACTACCCAGGGCGCAGGGCCGCCAGGCGTCGCCGGCCGAAGCCGCTGGCCGCGACGCCGACGCAGGCCGCGCCCAGCGCGACCAGGAAGGCCGCCAGCGGGCCGTACCGGTCGGCGAGGGTGCCGGACAGGAAGGCGCCGATCGCGTAACCGATGACGACGGAGGAGGTCAGCACGGTCATGACCCACGAGATCCGCTGCACCGGGACCGTCATCTCGGCCTGGGTGTAGGCCGTGACGAGGATCGGGGCGATGGTGACGCCGGGCAGCACGATCAGCAGGCCCAGCGGCCACAGCCCGCCGATGTTCAGCCCGCCGACGATCGCCAGCGGCAGACTGAGGACGGCCAGCAGCGCGAAACCCGCCTGGAGCCTGCGGGCGAGCGGGAAGGAGGCGGGCAGCATCGGGACGAAGACCCCGGCCAGGGCGCTGCTCAGCCCGAGGATCGCGTAGATCAGCCCGGCGGCCCCCTCCGAGCCCGCGTCGACCGCGCGCCAGGTGACCCCGGCCTGCACCGAGCCGAAGTAGCAGCCCAGACCGGTCAGCCCGGCGGCGAGCAGGAACACCGGGACGCGCCGCACCGGAGCCGTGGCGGCTCCGTCCCGATCCTCGTGCCGGGTGACCATGGTCGCCGTCGGGTGCAGGGCGAAGGACACACAGGCCGTGGCGGTGAGCGCCGCCGCCATGAGCACCGCCGTGCGGGGGGAGGTGACCGTCGCGATGATGCCGACCAGGGCGGGGCCGAGGACGAAGGCGAACTCGTCGCTCGTCCCCTCGAAGCTCATCGCGGTGGGGAAGCGGTTCAGGGACAGCTTCCCGCGATGGACCAGCGCGGTCCAGCGGGCCCTGGACAGCGGCCCCACCTGCGGTACGGCGGAGCCCGCGACCACCGCGGAGGCCAGCGCCGCCCAGGTGGGCGCGTCCTGTTCGACGCACACCACCAGCAGGACGAGGGCGGCGGCGTGCAGCAGTGCGGCGACCAGCCCGGTCGGCCGGTGGCCGTACCGGTCGGCGGACCTGCCGATGAGCGGTCCGCCGGTGGCCTGCCCGATCGCGAAGGCCGAGGCGGTGGCGCCGCCCAGTGCCAGCGACCCGGTCGCCCCGCTGACCAGCAGCAGCGAGCCGAGCTGGCCCATGGAGGCGGGGATGCGGCCGAGCAGGGTGATCGCCAGGTACCACGGGCCGGTGGTCGCGGGCAGGGCGGCGTAGGCGCGTAGCGCGTTCCAGCGGCTCACGGCGTGTCCGGGGTTCGTCCGTCCGAGGCGCGGAGGTCCACGCCGTACTCCATCAGGACCTCGCGGGGGATCACCTCCAGGGCCCTGACGTTGGTCGCCGCGAGGTTCACCGGGCAGGCGTGACCGGCCAGGTAGGCCTCGTACCACTTGGCGGCGATCACGCACCAGTGGTCACCCGGTTTCAGCCCGGGGAAGGCCAGGTCGGGCCGGGGGGTCGCGATGTCGTTGTCCACCGTGGACTGGAAGGCGATGAAGCCCTCGTCGACGATCGCGCAGACGGTGTGCCCCTTGGGGTTGTCGGGGCCGGTGTGGCAGTGGCCGTCGCGGCGGTAACCGGTGATCGGGTCGAAGCCGCAGGCCTCCAGCGGCTCGCCGAAGACGTTCAGTGCCTGCTCGGTCATCGTTGGCTCCCGGTGGTTTCGTGGTGCGGCGGCACGGGGCAGCGGAAGACGCGCTCGGCGAACTCGGCCGCGACCCGGGCCAGGCGGGCGTCGGCGCCGGGCCGTCCGACCAGCAGCATGCCGACCGGCAGCCCGTCGACGAATCCGCACGGGACGCTGAGCGCCGGGTGCCCGGTGAGGTTGAAGACGCAGTTGTTGTCGTGCATCTCGAAGGGGAGGTCGGTCTCGATCACGGCCTCGCGGGGGTCGGCGGGCAGCGGGTGCGGCGGCATCGGGACACTCGGCAGGACGAGGAGGTCGACCTCCCGCAGCGCCCGGTCCACCTGCTCGCGCAGCCTCCGGCGCAACTGCTGGGCGTAGGCCATGACCTTGCCGTGGGTGGCGTCCCGCAGCAGGGTGGCGCCGACGAGCGCCAGCACCCCGCCGACCGGGATGTCCTCCGGACGGTCGGCGACGGCCCGGCCGAAGGTCTCCCCGAAGTTCGGGTGGTAGGGCCCCTGGTGGTTGTTGCCCTGCAGCCGTGACTCGAAGACGGTGGTCAGGCCGCCCTCGATCGAGATGGGCAGGTGGATGTCCCTGCCGTACCGGTGCAACGGCACCGAGACATCTGACACGGTCAGCCCCAGTTTCTCCAGCGCCCGCGCGGCCCCGCGGACCACGTCGTCCAGGCGCGGGTCGGAACGGCCCGGCCAGCCGAACCCCTCGGTGAGGACTCCGGCCCGCAGCCCGGCCACCTCTTCGGCATACCCCTCGGCGTACGGCCCCGGCACGGCCGCCGCCTCAAGGAAGGCGACCAGGTCGGCGGCGTCCCTGGTCAGCACGCCGATGTGGTCGAGTGTGCGCTCGGTCGGCATGGCGCCGTCGTAGTCGACGATCCCATAGGTCGGCTTGAGTCCGAGGACGCCGCACCAGGCGGCGGGGTTGCGGACCGAGCCGCCGTGGTCGGTGCCGACGCCGTAGTCGGCCTGCCCGGTGGCGACCAGGACCGCGGCGCCGCTCGACGAGCCGCCCGCCGACCGGCTCGGGTCCCAGGGGTTGCCCACCGGGCCGTGCGCGCTGGTGAAGCTCGACCCGGAGTAACACAGGTCCTCGCAGACCGACGTGCCGACGATCACCGCCCCGGCGTCGCGCATCCGGCCGACGACCACCGAGTCCGAGCCGGGGACGAACCCGGCCATGAGGCGGCTGCCCAGGGTCATCGGCACCCCGCGCACCGCGACGGACTCCTTGACGGTCACCGTCCGCCCGGCCAGCGGCCCGGTTCCCGGCGTTTCGGGGTCGTCGATCCGGTACAGCCAGGCACCGTGCGGGTTGTCCGGACCGCGCGGCACCCGGGTGACCGCGACGGGCGGCGGTTCCGGGGCTTTGGAGGCGCGATCCTCGGCCGCCAGGTCCCGGACGCGGCCGTAGGCGTCACGCATCCGGTCGATCGCCGGGCCGAGCCTGCCGACCAGCCCGGGGTCGAGGTTCCACCGGCCCGCGACGGCCTCCAGGTCAGCTGAGGTGAAGGAAGGGAGGCTCACCCGCGCCGCTCCGTTTCCTCCGTGAGCGCCTGGCTGGCCGCGACGAACGGTTCGATCGGGATCGAGGTGATCCCGGCGCCGACCCGGCCGCGTCCCGGCTCCCGGTGGGCGAGGCCGTTGTTGATGACGGGTTCGACGCCGAGGGCGCGCACCCGGTGCACGTCGATGCCGAGCGGGGTGCCCAGGAAGTCCTCGGCCGGGATGAGGAACCGCTCGCTCGTCCCGGCGCACAGGGTCCGCATGCGCCGGGTGATCCCCTGGGCCAGGGCCATGTCGCCGCCGACGAAGGACATGATCGCGGGGGCGGCGGTCATCGCGAGGGCGCCGAAGCCCGCGGTCTCGGCGATCATCGAGTCGCCCATGGTCGGGGTGACGTCGTCGAGGGTCGCCCCCTCGACGAGGACCGGGTCGCCGACCGGCGAGGGCACGGTGAACCAGCGGTCGCCGAGGCCGCTGACGCGGATGCCGAACTCCCGCCCGTTGCCCGCCATGGTCGTGACGATCGGGCTGCCCGCGATGCCGCTCGCGGTCAGCGTGACCGCCTTGGCCGCCGAGATCGCGAAGGGCAGCGCGAAGTGCCCGTTGCCCGCGACGAAGGCCACGACCTCCGCCAGGTCCTCCCGGTCGAGGCGGGAGCGCAGCAGGCCGGGGGTGAGCGTGACCAGCAGGGCCGCGCTGGTGGCCACCAGCCGGTTGTGGCAGTCGTCGCCCCGGCGCAGCCCCTCGGCGACCAGGGCGATCAGGTCGAGCGGCTCGGAGTTCGCCACGGCCTCGTCGAGGGCGGGGGCGAGCACGTCGCCGAGCCGGCGCAGCCGCGCCAGCGTCACCTCGTCGTACGACCCGTAGCGCATGGCCCCGCCGATGCCCTCGTTCAGGGGGGAGAACGTCCGCAGCCCGCCGGCGGTCTCGGCGACCACGACGGGGGTGCCGGGGGTGACGATGCCGGCCATGGCCCCCACGGCGCCGGCGTCGTGGCAGGGGCTGATGCTCACCTCGCCGTGGTCGATGATCGCCTCGGCCTCGGCGACGGACCCGGCCTCCTTCTCCAGGAGCAGGCCCGCGATGATCCCGCCCCGCATGGGCCCGGGGATGTCGGCCAGGGCGATCGGCGGTCCCGCGTGCAGGAAGTGTCGTGGCCCGACCTGGTCGGTGGCGTCGCGGGCCTTGCAGACGCGGCGCAGGTGGACGTCGGTGCCGTTCAGGGCGTCGAGTGTCGCCCGGGTCGGATCGGACATGGCGGTGCTCCTGATATGTGGGAAGGCGAAGGCACGGCGGGGTCGCTCGCCGTGGGGGGAAACGCTGTGTGGATTTCTCGAACAGGCCTAGGCGGAGGGGGCCTGGTGCCGCTCGGCCAGGAGCTTGCGTACGATCTCCCGGTTCAGCCGGGCGTGCC
This sequence comes from Streptosporangium sp. NPDC020072, assembly GCF_040631445.1. Taxonomy (NCBI): domain Bacteria; kingdom Bacillati; phylum Actinomycetota; class Actinomycetes; order Streptosporangiales; family Streptosporangiaceae; genus Streptosporangium; species Streptosporangium sp. NPDC020072. The sequence goes on from NZ_JBEYAB010000009.1 coordinate 162,571, forward strand.
TGCGCGCGTGCTCGGCGGCCAGGTCGGGGGAGCCGGAGGCGATCGCCTCGAACCAGGCGGAGTGCTCCTCGAACAGGTCGTGCGGGTCGCCGGTCTGGCGCAGCAGCCAGTGCAGACGTCCCTGGAGGGGTTCGAGCACGGTCTGCAGGAGGACGTTGTGGGACAGCTTCAGGATCTCGTCGTGGAAGGCCTCGTTGGCCTCGCCGAGGGCCACCCGGTCTCCGGCGTCGAGGGCCTTGCGGCCCCTGGCCAGGGCGTTGCGGACCCGCCGCAGCTCGGCCTTGGTCGCCCGGGTCGCCGCCTGCTGGCTGGCCAGGACCTCAAGGGCCTCCCTGACGTCGAACAGCTCCTCGACGTCCTGCTCGGACAGCTCGACGACGACCGCGCCCCTGCGGGGGACCGTCCTGACGAACCCCTCGGTCTCCAGCGCCCGGATGGCCTCGCGCACCGGAAGCCTGGAGACGCCGAGCTGGGCCGCGATCTCGGTCTCGACGAGCCGGGTGCCCGCGGGGTAGACGTCGTCGATGATCCGCTGGCGCAGCTCGTCGCGGACGCGGTCCCTGAGCGGCTTGTAGTCGGCGTCGATGTCGAAAGAACCCGGCGCGTCCGGCTGCCTGCTCACAGGGTCGTCTCCCCGGTGTTCGGTCTCGGCCCGGGACCGTCGCCGACGGGCGCCGGACGCTCGGTCTCCTCGAAAGGATAACGCCGCCGGAAGTCGTCGGCCGCCGCGTCGAAGGTGGTGAACTCGACCCCGGGAAGGCCGAGCCAGTCGTCGAAGAGCCGTTCCAGCATCATCAGCACCTGGGGCCGTCCGGAGACGTCGGGGTGGAGCGTCATGGGGAACACCGCGTAGTCCAGCTCACGGTAGACCCAGTCGAACTGGTCGCGCCACAGCTGCTCGACGTCGCGGGGGCTGACGAAGCCGTGGCTGTTGGCGGACTTCTTGACGAACATCATCGGCGGCAGATCGTCGACGTACCAGTTGCCGCAGAACTCGACGAGGTCCACCTCGGTGCCGTGTTTGAGGGGTTTCATCCAGTCGGTGGCCTGTCCGGTGTAGTCGATCTTCGTCCACTCGTCGCCGACCCGGGCGTAGAAGGGGTGGAAGTCGTTGTAGTTCTGCGAGTGGTCGTAGGAGAAGCCGAACTCCTTGAGCAGGCCCGCGGTGTTGGGGCTCATCTCCCACCAGGGGGCGACGTAGCCGCGCGGGGGCCGTCCCCACAGGCGTTCGACCAGCTCGACGCAGCGGCCGAGCACGTCCCGCTCCTGGTCGGGGGTCATGTCGATGGGGTTCTCGTGGGAGTAGCCGTGCGCCCCGATCTCGTGCCCCGCCTCGGCGACGGCCGCCATCTCGGTGGGGAAGGTCTCGATGGAGTGGCCCGGGATGAACCAGGTCGTCCGCAGGCCGTACCGCTCGAAGAGCTGGAGCAGGCGTGGGGTGCCGACCTCACCGGCGAACACGCCGCGCTGGATGTCGTTGGGGGAGTCCTCGCCGCCGTAGGAGCCGAGCCAGCCGGCGACCGCGTCGACGTCGACCCCCACGAGGATCTTTATGTCCTTGGCCATGCTTTTCCTCATCTCTGGGCGGCGAGCAGCTCGCCGTACCCGGTGATCGGAGTGGTGTCCCCGGCCAGGACGAGGGCCCGCCACAGGGTCGCCGCGACGCTGTCCACCACCGGGACGCCGTACCCGGCCTCCCAGCGGGCGGCCAGGTGCGCGGCGCGCACGTTGGTGCACACCACCGCGACCGCGTCGCAGCCCGCGGCGGCGAGCCCGTCGAAGGCCGCGTCGAGCTCGGCGTCGCCGATCAGCGCGAAGTCGTAGTTGGTGGTGCGGCCGAGGTGGCGGGCCGCCCGCACGGGAAGGCCCTGCTCGGCGTAGTTCACGGCGATGGCCTCCCCGACGTCCGGTGTGTACGGCGTGAGCAGGCCGGGACGTTCGGACCCGAAGGCCCGCAGCGCCGTGAGCATGGCCAGGGTCGAGGTGGTCGCGGGGACGCCGGCGACCTCCTCCATGGCGCGGCACAGGCGTTCGTCACGGCCGGGGCCGAGCCACGAGCCCGAGGTGCCGTTCCAGGCGACGACGTCCACGCGGGCGTCACCGAGGAGTCTGGCGGCGTCGGTGAAGGCGTCCTGGTCGAACTGGCGGGTGTCGGCCGGATCGAGGCTGATGCTCGTCACCCTGATCCGGGTGAAGTGGACCGAGACGTCGTTCCTCGCGGCCAGCAGGGCGCCGGTGACGGGTTCGACGACGGTGTTGGAAGACGGGGCGATCATGCCTATCCGCCGGGCGGTCGGCTGCACTGTGCCTCCGCTCAGAGGGGTCGATTAGGGATACGGTATACAGAATCCTAAGAAGTGGTCCGTAGGAAAACAAGTCGTTGACACTGGTATAGGTCGCGCTTAATCTCCATATACCGCTAACCGGATACCCACTGTAACGGCGCTCTGACGGGCCACCCCGGCCGTCGGACCAGCGAGGATTCCCGCTCCGGCGGGCATCGAACACGTCTGCCCATAGCTCCGGATCATGGCCACGTCGACGCCGCCGGAGGGACCAGGGCGCGTTCCACTCAGTGCCCAGGAGACCGTCGTGTCACCTACCGTCCGCGCACCCCAGTCAACGGCTTCGGACCGCCATCCGGTAGACGAAGTCCTGCCCATCCCCCAGTTGTTCTTCTTCGGCCTGCAGCACATGTTGATCATGTACGCGGGCTGCGTGGCCGTCCCGCTCGTGCTCGGAGCGGTGCTCAAACTCGACACCCACACCATCGCGCTGATCGTCAACGCCGACCTTCTGGTGGCCGGAATCGCGACCATCATCCAGAGCGTCGGCCTGACCCGCTTCTTCGGCATCCGGATGCCGGTGGTCGCGGGGGCCTCGTTCACCTTCCTCACCCCGATGATCCTGATCGGCTCCGAGTACGGCCTGCCGACCATGTACGGCTCGATGATCGCCGCCGGCGTCTTCGGCATCCTGGTCGCCAGACCGTTCTCCAAGGTGCTGCGGTACTTCCCGTCCCTGGTCACCGGTTGTGTGATCACGATCATCGGGCTGTCGCTGATCAAGGTGAGCGCGGACCTCATCATCGGCTCCGACCCGGCCGCGGCGGACTACGCGAGCGTGCGGTACATCCTGCTGGCCTTCGGCGTCGTGGCGATCATCGTCCTGGTGAACCGGATCTTCGGCGGGTTCGTCCGCAACGTCTCCGTGCTCTTCGGACTCGCCATCGGCGCGGTGATCTCCTGGTTCATGGGCCTGGCGGACTTCTCCTCCGTCGCCGGGGCCAAGTGGTTCGGCTTCTCCACCCCGCTGCAGTTCGGCGCGCCGGAGTTCCGGATCGTTCCAATCATCGCGATGTGCGTGGCCATGCTGGTCGTCTTCAGCGAGATGACCGCCTGCGTCCTGGCCATCGGGGACGCCGTCGGCAAGAAGGTCACCGACAGGGACATGGCCAGGGGCCTGGCCACCGACGGCCTGTCCTCCCTGCTGGCCGGGTTCATGAACTCCGTACCGGACTCCACCTTCGGCCAGAACGTGGGCCTGATCAGCCTCACCAAGGTCAAGAGCCGCTACGTCATCACGGTCACCGGAATCCTGCTGGTGATCATGGGAGCCATTCCCAAGCTCGGCGAACTCGTCGCCAGCCTGCCCGGACCCGTGATCGGCGGCGCCGGCCTGGTGATGTTCGCGATGACGGCGGCCGTGGGCATCCAGATGCTCCAGAAGGTCGAGTACGAGGGCAACCAGAACCTGCTCATCGTCGCCGTGGCACTCGGCGTCGGCATGCTGCCGGTCGTGGTGCCCACGATCTACCAGAAGTTCAGCCAGGACACCCAGTTCATCCTCGGCAGCGCGATCACGGCCACCGTGTTGGTGGCACTGCTGCTCAACCTGCTCTTCAACCACCTGTTCGTCCGCGGGGAGACCCGCAGGGAAGAACCACCCGCCGAGGCACCCGAACTCGCCGAAGCCCAGGAGGGCACGGCCTGAGTCCCACGCCCCGGCGTCAGCACACACGTACCTAAGGAGCACCACGTCATGGGTCAGGCGCCCGTCTCAGCGAACCTCCGGCGAATCCTCAAGGTCATCGAGGACGGCTCCCACGACATGGCCACCGGGTGGAACCTCCCCCGGGAGTGCTACGTCGATCCGGAGTTCTACGCCTTCGAGCAGGAGGCCATCTTCATGCGGCAGTGGCTGTGCCTCGGCCGCGTCGACGAGATCCCGAAGCCCGGCGACTTCGTCCGCGTCGACATGGGCGACGAGCCCCTGATGATGGTCCGTGGCAAGGACATGGAGATCCGGGTCCTCAGCCCCATCTGCGCGCACCGGGCCCACCTGGTGTGCGAGGGGTCGGGGAACACCGGCAGGCTCTTCCGCTGTCCCTTCCACGCCTGGACCTACGGGCTGGACGGCAACCTCATCGCGGCGCCCTCCATGAACGACACCGTCGGCCTCAAGAACCTCAAGGGAGAGGCCTACCTCCCCTCGCACCGGGTCGAGATCTGGAACGGCTTCGTCTTCACCAATCTCGACCCGAACGCGAAACCCCTCGCGCCCACCCTCACCAAACTGACCGCCGAGCTGGAGAACTACCACATCGGCGACATGGTGAGCATGCCGGTGGCCGAACTGCGCGACAACCCCTGGAACTGGAAGTCCCAGCTGGAGAACGGCATCGAGCCGTACCACAGCGCCTATCTCCACGGCATGCTGCACGACTTCGCGCACGTCAGGCTGACCAGCTTCGTGGAGATCAGCCCCGACGAGGGCGCGATCTACCATCCGACCGGCTTCTACCACGCCGACGCCGGATTCAACCCGACCACCAAGGCGCTGCTGCCGATCATCCCGACCCTCGGCGAGAAGGAGCGCAACCAGGTCATCTTCGCCTCGATCCCCCCGAACCTCGGCTTCGGGGCGGTGCCGGAGGGCCTGTTCTACTACCTCGTCCTGCCCGCGGGACCCGAGCACATGAACCTGCGCATCGGCCACCTCTACCCGGAGGAGTCCACCAAGCACCCGCGGTTCGAACAGCTCTACAAGATCGCCCAGGACGGCCTCGTCCTCTTCCACCAGCAGGACGCCAGCTCGGACGCCTCCCTGCAGAAGGGCATGCGCTCCCGCTTCCGCCGTCCCGGCCGCTACTCCTTCCAGGAGGAGTCGCTCCTGCAGTTCAACCAGTGGCTGCTGAAGCGCTACCAGGACTACGTGGACCTGGTCGAAGGCGCCCCCGAACCCTCGGCCACCCGCTGAACTCCCGAGTGAGGAAACACCGTGAAAATCTCTGTCGACCGAACCCTGTGCGACGGTAACGGCGTGTGCATGGGCATCGCCCCCGAGGTCTTCGACATCGACGACGACCTGAACCTGCACATCGTGGACGAGATCCCCGACGACCCGGCCGTCCAGGCCCAGGTCCGGCAGTCGGTCACCTCCTGCCCGGTCCTCGCCCTGTCCCTGGAGGAGTGATCGACCGTGGTGGGCGACACCTCACAGACCATCGTGGTGGCCGGCGGCTCCCTCGCCGGCCACACCGTGGTCACCGAACTCGAACGGCGCGGCTTCGCCGGGCGGATCGTCTGGGTACGGGGCCAGGAGGGCACGGCCCCCTACTCCCGGCCCGCGCTGTCCAAGGAACTCATCCAGGGCAAGGTCACCGCGGAGACGATCCGGCTGCCCGTGCAACGGCCGTACGGCCCGCGAACGCGGATCATGGACGGCGCGGTCTGCGCGCGGCTCGACCCGCACGCCGACCGGGTCCTCGTCACCCGGGCCTCCAAGGAGGAGTGGATCTCCTTCGACGCCCTGTTCGTCTGCACCGGGACCAACGCCAGGGTGCCCAGGACGTTCGCCGGCCTGCCCGGCGTGCACAGCCTGCGCACCCTCGCCGACGCCGAACGGATCAAGGAACGGCTGGCCGTACGGCCCCGCACCGTGGTCGTCGGCGCGGGCCTGGTCGGCAGCGAGATGGCCGCCTCCCTGCGCTCCTGCGAACTGCCGGTCGAACTGATCGTGCAGGGACAACTGCCCATGGAAGCCGTCTTCGGCGCCGAACTCGGCCGGTTCTGCCTGGAACAGCACCACGCCAACGGCGTCACCACCCGCCTCGGCACGACCGTCACCGCCCTGTCGTCGGCCGGATCGCGGGGGCCGGTCACGCTGACCTACGACGACGGGCGGGAGAGCACGGCCGACATGGTCGTCCTCGGGCTCGGCGCGGTGACCTCCTGCGACTGGCTGGACGGCTGCGGCCTCGACCTGTCCGACGGCCTCGGCTGTGACGAGACGCTGCGCACCGCGCGGCCCAACATCCTCGCCGCGGGGGACGTCGCCAACTGGCGCCACCCCCTGTTCGGGCACCGGATGCGGGTCGAGCACTGGAGCAACGCCTCGGCGCAGGCACGGCACGCCGTGGAGAGCTGGCTGGCCGGCCAGGAGGACAGGCGGCCGCCCGCCTTCGCGGACGTGCCCTACTTCTGGTCCGACCAGTACGGCCTCAAGTACCAGATGGTCGGCCACGCCCGTGGTCACGACGAGGTCCACGTCGAGGAGGCAGGGGCGGGCGGGTACCCGTTCGTGACCTACCTCCGCGAGGGCCGGATCGTCGCCGCGGCGGGCGTCAACGCGCCCCGCGCGGTGATGCGGATGAAGGCCCGCATCCAGGCCGAACTGACCGAAGCCCCTTCAGCGGGGGGTTCACCGACCGGGGGTTCTCCAGCAGGGGGCTCTCCCGAAGGGGAAACGACGAGTGAGGAGGTGTACGCACGGTGAACGGCGAATCCACCGGTGACCGGGCGTTGCCCGAGGTGATCAGGGACAGCATGTGGTCGCTGCTGAGCGACCGCTACCGCACCAACCGCCGCGCCCCCCACACGCCGACCGAGGACGAGTACCTCCACGACCGTCCCTTCTGGCCCGCCTTCACCTTCGAGGAGGTACGGCACACGGTCGAGGACGGCAAGGACCGGATCCTGGTGATCTTCCACGACACCGACGTCCCCGAGGACACCCTCGGCTTCCGGATCGACCTGGACACGGCCATGGCCGAGTGGTCCCGGCGGGTCGGCGGACGCGATCCACAGCGACACCCGGAGATGTTCGCCGCCGAACTGATCTGGTTCATGGTCTGCTTCATCGGCGTCGCCGACCTCGACGGAGAGGCCGGAACGCCCGAGGCGCCGCACTGGATCAACACCGGCTCCGAGATCTTCGGAAAGCTCAGGAACAACCCCAACATGGACACCTTCGAGTCCCATCACTGACGCCCTCGCCGGGCGTAGGAAAGGCCAGGAGTCACCCATGGCAGTTGTCGAGATCGAAAGGCCTCGCGACGGCGTCGCGATCATCCGGCTCAACCGGCCGGAGGTGCGCAACGCGCTCAACACCGAGGTACGTGAACTGCTCGCCGCGGCCGTCGAGGAGCTCAACAAGGACGACGACGTCGGTGCCATCGTCCTGACCGGCGGCGACACCGTCTTCGCCGTCGGCGCCGACCTGGGCGAACAGGCAGGACGCGACGTGGTCGGCGCGATCCGCGCCTACACCCACCAGGCGTTCTGGTACAGCGGCAAGCCGGTGATCGCCGCCGTGAACGGCGACGCCTTCGGCGGCGGCAACGAGTTCATCCTCCAGTGCGACTTCGTCATCGCCGCGGAGAACGCGCGCTTCGCCCAGACCGAGGTCACCATCGGCCTGGTCCCCGGCGGCGGCGCCACCCAGCGCCTGCCCAGGGCCATCGGACGGCAGAACGCGATGTACGCCCTGCTCACCGGCGCCCCGATGAGCGCCGACGACGCCCACCGGCTCGGCTACGTCTCCGAGGTGGTCGCCGGAAACGCCATCGACCGGGCCGTGGAACTGGCCGCCCTGATCGCCTCCCGCCCCAGACTGGCCGTACGGCAGATCAAGGAGGTCGTCCGCCTCGGCCTGGACACCTCCTTCGAGGCGGGAATAGCCCTGGAACGCCGCGGCTACCAACTGATGTTCGGCACCCAGGACCTGAGGGAGGGCTTCGCCTCCATCCAGGAGGGCAGAACCCCAAAATTCACCGGCGACTGACCCCAGCCGGTCGCTTCGGTACGGCCTTCCAGATCCGAGCCGGCCTGGATCACCTGCGCCGCGGCCTCAGAAGCCGCGGCCTCAGGAGGGGATGGAACGCGCAGGAGCCAGGCTGAGCAGGCCACAGCCGTACGCCTTGGCACGCCCGACACCGTTGACCAGCGCGGCGGTGAAGGCATCGAGATCGGTGACCACCAGATGACCGTCGTAACGGACGGGATCGATGATGATGCGCTGCGCCTTCCGCTTCTTCCCGACCAGCCTGGGAGCGGGGGTGGGAACCACGTCGGGCGTGCCCTGACGGTTCACGGGAACGACGAACCCGTGCCGCTCGCCCTTGCCGACCAGCCATTCGACCTGCTCGGCGGGCTGCCGGAGGGGGATGCGTCTGCGCTGGACACAGCGGGTCGGATTGGCCATCAGCCGGAACGTGAGCTTCCTGCCCGGCCGGATCGACTCAAGCAGAGGCTGAAGAGGGCGCACCTCCGCCGGCCTCAGCAACACTCCCTCGGAGAGGTGACTCCAGTCCGGGGCGGTCTGGCTCTGCACGTACTGGACGATCCGCCCCCCGGGGAGTTCGTCGACACGCCAGAGAACACCGTGTGTGCTGCGGTAGACGGTGGTCGGTGGCAGCTCGGGATAGGCCGACATCACCGTCCTGTGCATGTCGTGGACATCCGAGGTGTCCCGTCGGAAGGCTGAAGACTGGGGGTTGATGGTGAGTTTGGTCAGGAACACAGCGTTTCTCCCGCAGGGATCATGCCGTCGGTCAGCGGGACCTCGCCGATCAGGACAGCACGGGACGCGAACCGCCTGTTGCCCTCGGCGAAGCTGAGTGGCTGGTCGTGACGGACCTCCGTACCGGCCAGCCCTGGCGGGCACTCCACGATGGTGCGCAGCCCTGGGCGCTCCGTCTGCCCCTTCATCCACGCACGGGTTCGTGGGGAGGGCTCAAGCCAGCCGTACTTCTTGAGCACTTCTTCCGCGCCCAGGGCGACAGGTCCCTCCCCGGGAGCAAGGAGCGGGCGGGCGGGGACATACGCCTTGCGACCGAAGGACAGCCGCCAGTGCGGCCGTTCCACCGCCTCGGCCACCCTGGTCAGTATCCGTTCTCCACCTTCGAGCACCACCAGGAAGAGCGCGTCCGCCAGGTAGTAACGCTCACTCACGACGGTACGGTGCCCGGTGCCCTGCGTGGTCGGCACGTTCTGGGTGACGTGATAGTCCCGCTCCATGACCCCCTCCCGGTCCACCCGTACGGCCAGGCGGAGCCCGGCGACCACGGCCAGGGCCATGTCGTCGTTCCGGTCGATGCCCAGCGCGGCGGCCAGCAGGCCCACGACCCCCGACTTCGTCGGTTCGGGCATGGTGTCGCGGATGATGCCGTGCGACCTGATTCCCCACGACTGCATCGGCGCGTCGAAGCACAGCGCCAGGGACATCACGTCGTCGCGCGTCACCGACCGTACTCCCCGGCGGTGAGCACGGCGGAGGCGAAGGCGTCGAGGCTGTCCACGGTCAGCACTCCTTCGACCTCGGGGATCTCCCCGGACACCGATGCCGCGACCGCCGTACGGATTCCGTCGGAGCCGAAGAAACCACGGAGCCTGGCGAAGTGCCCGACGAGCCGCCTGGTCGAGCCGTCCATGAGGTCGTTGTCGGTGACCGGCTTGAGGAAGGCGTTGGCGAGGTTCCAGGCTCCCCGCTCCCGCACCACACCGAGCAGGGTGTCGGGCATGGTCCTGGCCGACATCGAGTTCTGCTTGCCGCCGGGCACGGCGTTGACGAACGCCAGCAGCCAGGCACGCGCGGTGCGCTCGGCGAGGTCGACGTCGCCCTGGAGGTTCTCCGCCAGCTGCGCCAGGTCGACGTTGGCGTACCGGTAGTAGCAGGCGGTGTTGAAGTCGATCGTGCCAAGCATGTCGGCCCCGGACTCGTCGTCGGGCTTCAGGTCGTCGACCGCCGTGTAGAAGTCGAACTCGGTGGCGACGACATGTGTCGAGATCGCGTGGGCGACCTGGGCGGCGGCGTTGACGTTGAGATCCTTGTTGTCGGCGATCATCCGCCCGAACAGCGCGACGTCGGCGGCCCGGCTCGCGTCAAGGATCCGGCGCACCTCGGCCTGCGCCGCCTTGTCCGGCTTGACCTTCGCCTGCTGGGCCTTGGTCCTGGCGGCGGCGAACTTCTCCAGGGCGTCCCACTCGCTGAGGCAGTAGCTCGTCAGCTGGTTGATCGACTCCCGGCCGACATAGAGCAGGTACTGGGTGAGCCCCCTGACCGGGTCCAGCCCGAAGCCGAGCTGCTGGATGGCGGCCATGGCGACCACCCGTGCCTCTTCCTGGTCGCGGTCAGCCTGGACCAGACGCTCGACCACACTGTCGAGCAGCCGCTTGGTACGGACACCGACCTCGGAGCTGTCCAGGCCGTACTCCTCGAACAGCAGCCGAGCCGCGCGCTTGATGCTCTGGCTGGAGACGCGCGCGCGGGTGTACCCACCGAAGGTGGCTGTCTTGGGCTGGCCGATGTCGTCCCGGTTGAGGTTACTGACGGGGAACGACTGGAGCAGGTGCAGTTCGATGATCATTCGGTTGTCTCCGGGAGATCGGGGGAGTCCTGGGGCGTCTCGGCCGAGACCGGCATGTGGTACTCGCGGGCCCAGCGCAGGCGCACGTCACTGGCCAGGTCGCCACGATGGTTCCTGCCGAGGAGCACGACGAGGTCGTCGAGAAGCTGCTCGTAGTGCACGGGGATGTCGTGGCTGGACAGCAGCTGGATCGTCTGGCGCAGATGGTGGGGCAGGGAGTCACGGTCCATGGCGAGAAGCGCGGAGAGTCGCCGCTCGACCCTGGGGCTGTCCAGCTTCTTCTGCAGCCGTCCCAGGCAGGCGCCCAGCGAGCGGGGGCGAGGAGGGTTCGCCCAATCCAGCGGGTGCAGCGCGAACAGCCCTCCGAGCAGCAGCCAGATCTTCTCCTCCTCCGAGTCCTGGGGCTGGCCGCGCCGGAACGCGACCACGGATGCCTGGTGCTGTTTATCCTCGACGAGGCCGTACCGCAGATGGGCGAGTGACCGGCGCGCCTCGGCGGCTGCGCTTCGGTTCTCGGAGCGCAGTGCCTTCTCCAGGCCGCGGAGATGTCTGATGTAGACGTGACGTCGATCGTGGGGTGAGTCAGACATCCGTGCCCTCCTTTCCCGTGGTGTAGGCGAAGATCTTGGCGTGGAACGTGCGCTCCGACACCGCCAGCCGTGAGTGGAACACGCCGTGGTGTTTGCCGAGGGCGACCATCGCGCGTCCCCGCGCCGGTGAACCGGCGACCCAGCGGTCCGCGACCGTGGCGGCGAGACGCTTCACCTGCCGGGCCCACGCCTGGATGGCGGGCAGCTCAGAGCGGTCTTTGTCTCGGGCGTCGCCGAGAGCGACCAGGAAGGCGCCGAAGGGGCGGGAGAGGCGTGGCCAGTACTGGTGGTCGATATCGGGCGTCGTGGTGTCACGGAATTCCTTGCGGTACTCCGCCTGGAACGAGCGCAGCGCGGAGCCCGTGTCGTCGGCCAGCGCGATCGCGTGGCCGATGATCGCGCCGAGGTTCTCGTCCTTCGCGCGCAACAGCGGAACGGGCGCGGGAACTCTCTCCTCCATCCACGCCTCGATCACCGACGCCTTGGAGTCGAGTCGCTGGCCGAAGACACGCAGGGTGTAGACGGCGTTCAGGGGGATGAGCCGACGTTCGGCCAGCTCGGAGATCTGGTCGAGGGCGGCCGGACGCCGCCGGTTCTTACCCTCTTCCCATACGTCGGTGATCAGGAGCTCCACACTGTGCCGCCACACGCCGCGCAGCGGATGGAGTCTGACCGGAAGCACGGGGGCGTCCTTCTTGAACCTCCCCTTGGCGTCTCGGGGGCGGCGGAAGGCCGCCATCCACTCCTCGTCGACCAGACTCGCGTCGAGGCGTGTCCCGGGGGTGATGACCACCCCCTCGACCAGGGTGTTCTCCCCGGAGCCGGTGGCTGACAGCAGAACACGGCGTGACGGCCAGGTCAGCAGGTCGGTCCAGCCGCGCGCCGTACGTTTGTCCGGTCGCGGTGACGGCCCGGTCTCCTCCTCCCACACCGGCCGGTCGTCGGGAGTGGTCATCATGGGCTTCTGGTGGTCCGGCCAGTAGACGAGGGCGTTGAGCAGCAACGTCTCCTTGAGGTTCTCGCCCTCGACCACCACGACGCCGAAGTCGTTGCAGGGCGCGCGTTCCGACGACTTGTCCTTCTCGTACGGCGTCTTCATACCGCCCGGATCGAAGGCCTGGACGGTCACCAACCAGCGCGCCGCCTCCTGCGGGGAGAGCGTCACCCGGTCGGCGGCAGTGGTGTGGTCGAAGAGCGTCACGTTGTTGCCGACCGCTCGGTAGGGAACGAGCTTGGCGGCGGTGGCGGGAGTCAGGGACGCCAGCTTCGCGCACTGCATGAACGGCACTTCCGGGTGAAACAGGTCAAATCTATGACGATGCCGGTGCAGGTAGGTGTCCAACGCCTCGGCGGGAAGCTGCTCCGTCATCCACAGCTCCTGCCAGGCCGCCTCGCTCTCCGGGCCGTACACGCGGTGGAAGAACGCGAAGAGGAGTCGGTGAAGCGCCGCGGTCATCGTCGGAGTCTCGGCGGTGACCTGCCGGATCGTGTGCGCGTTCAGGACGACGTCCCTGAGGCCCAGCCGTCCTGTCTCCCCGTCGTCTCTAACGACCGGAATCCAGGGCCGGGTGAGGAGATCGAAGGACGCCGTCGCGATGGCGGGGCACTCCGTACCGGTGTCCCTCACCGTCACGGCGGTGGCGGATTCCGGCTCGACCTCCGTCACGTACAGACCGAACAGGTCGTTGTAGTGGAGGACATGACCGCCGATGACACACCTGTCGTCGGTGAGGACCACGGCTCTGTGTCGGTACAACCAGGAAGAACTCTGGAAGAGCCTCGGCACGGGTGTCGCGGCGACAGCTCGTACGACCTCGGCGGGAAGGTCAGGTCCAGCGGCCAGCGAGACGGATGCGCCGTCCAGCGCGCGCAGGAGGTCCTCCGTCGGTTCGGCGGGGTCGGTCAGGTCGAGTGGAAGGTCGGCTCCGACGGGGACGAACCGGCCGTCCCGCGTCGCTCTGAACAGCACGACGTCGACCGTGAGAAGGGGGTCCACCGTAGTCTCACCTTTTCCGCGTCTGACGTGTGCTCTTGCCGTGAGTGGTCAGTTCACCGAGATGGGTGACCGTGGTGGGGTGCGGGAGATACATCAGCCGGGCGTCGTGCTCGCTCTTTCTCCGCTGGACGGCCAGCTTCTCGGCCTCGACCTGCCAGGAGTCCTCCCATCCGGTGGGACAGACGATCGCTTCCGCAGGGCCGTACACGGCGTCGACCAGCGAGGACACCTCGGCGGACATGTCCAGCGTGGTCCGCTCCCGCAGCAGTGCCCAGGTGCGCATCAGCGTCATCGGCGCGTAGACCGTGTGGAGGTAGCGCGGGAAACGCGGTCCCTCGTCGGTGTCGTCCACCCCGGTGATCGCCAGTACGGCCTCGCCGCGTGAGGGATCCGTGCTGAAACGGTGCACTCGTCCGGCCCGCTGGATGAGGTTGTCGATCGGCGCCAGGTCGGTCAGCATGGCGTCGAAGTCGAGGTCCAACCCCTGCTCCAGAACGCTGGTGCTGACCACGATCATCTTCGGCGGTCGTTTCCCATCTCGACCTACCGCGGTCTTGAGTTCGGTCTCAATCGCGTGGCGCACGCCCGCCGGTAACTGGCCGTTGATCGCGATAAGACGAGGACGTTCCTCCAGGGGAAGCTTGGCGATCCTCTCTTCAAGAGCGGCGTGGGTGGCGACGGCTCTGCGGACCAGGTTGTGCATGACGGCCACACAGCCGCCGTTCGCCACCTGGTCGAGCGCCCAGTCGACCACGTCGTCGTCTCCGACGCGCGTCAGCCGGAGCTTGCGCCCCGTGTTCAATTCGGACAGGCCCGCCGCCTCGACCGCGGGTTTTCCCGCCCCCGCCAGCGTCACCCGGGGATACCCGGTGAACGGTTCCATCTTGGGCGTCTCCCCGGGCAGGCAGCGCATCAGGCCCGACTGCCAGGCCGCGACCAGCTCATCCCTTCGTTCTGAAGGTAGGGTGGCCGACAGCATCACCACTGACGTCCCCAGCCGTCCGAGCCACGCGAGCAGCCGGTCCAGCAGGGTCGACATGTAGACGTCGTAGGCGTGAACCTCGTCGATCACCACGACCTTCCCGGCCAGGGCGGTCAGCCGTACGAAGAAGTGCCCTGATCGGATGGCGGCCTTCAACGCCTGGTCGACCGTGCCGACTCCGAGCGGGATCAGCAGGCTCTTCTTACGGGTGAACCACTCCTTGGCCTGGACATCGGAATCCTCCGGGTCGTCCCGGCCGACGTCGGTGGGGGTGAGGTTCAGCTCGGCCAGATACTCACCCGCGTTGGAATGGATCAGCCGTGCCCTGGTCCGGTCATCCTCCAGGTTCTCCAGGAGCTCTTCCAGCTCCCTGTGCATCTGGTTGCTCGTCGCCTGGGTCGGCATCGCGACGTAGGCACCCGTCAGGTCCAGGTTGCCGATGAGAGCCGCGGCGGCCTGGAGGGCGGCCTTGGACTTTCCCTCCCCGGTGGGGGCTTCCACGATGACCAGACTGGGCTCGCGGCGGTCGGCGGTGAGTCGTTCGACGACGGCCTGCACCGGTCGTGGCGACTTCTTCGGGAACAACGCGGTGAACGAGGCGGGAGGAGACCAGGGGCGGAGTTCGAGCGCCTCGACGGCGGCGGCCGCCTGCCGGTCGGCCTCCTCGGCGTAGGTCATCGGGTCGGAAGGGTCGGCGTAGGCGAAGCCGCGGGTGTCGGAGGCGATCCAGTCGCTGACCGTGGTCAGGGCGGCCAACCCGACCGCCGCCGCCGTGCTCAGGTGTACGTCCCACCATGGCAGTCCGGCGGGGTCCGGCAGGCCACGGGCCGCGGCGACCTCACGGACGAAGGCGTCACGCCATCCCTCCCAGGTCTGGCCTCCGTGGTTGTTGACCTCCTGCCGTGCCTGTCGCAGGGCGGCGCCGTTGGGGAAGTGGCCGTGGTGTCCACCGAGGGTGACGGCGATCGTCTCGGCCGTGTCCATGGAGGCGTCCCAGCGGAGCAGGAGGTCCTTCATGTGCATGGCCGTCACGAGACCGTGCGGGGTGTCGACGCGCCCGCCCAGTCCGGACCGCTTCCGCACCGCTTTCAGGTCCGCCGCGGTGGACTCGTCGAACCTCTCCAGGGCGAGCTCGACGTTGAGCCCCTGGAAGGTGGGACTGAACTTTCCAAGATCGTGAAGACCGCACAACAGGGCGATCCACGCGTCCGGCTCTCCGAGCGGTTCGAAGGCCGCGCGCAGTTCACTGCGGCACCGAGGCCCGATGAGGGGCTCGATCAGCCGTTCGGCGACGGCGGCGGTGTCGAGGGCGTGACAGATAAGAGGGTGGTGACCTCCCTTGGCCGCCTTCGCCCAAGGGGCCAGGGAGGTCGGGATGACTCTCACCGGAAATTGCGGCGGAGCCAGTCGATCGACTTCATGAAGGCTGTTCCTCCTGCTACGAGCGCGGTGGAGAGCGGGGCGAGTGGTCCGTCGGTTTCGCCGAGGGCGTGGTCGACTATGGACCACGAGGAAATGGCGGTGCAGGCGGCCATGACGGTCGCAGCGGCCAAGGTGAGCGCCGTCCGCGCGTGCAACGGGTCATTCGGGCCCGTCGAGTTGTCTAGACTCAAGATGCTTCTTTTCTGTGTCTGCGGGATGTCGCGTCCTTTGGCCAACACAAGCGGGAGCGGAGTGGCCCTCGTTGCAGCGAGGGCCACTTGCTTTTTCGGCTTTTGTTGGTTGTGGGCGGTCGTCCGGGCCGAGTCCGAACGGCCGTTCCTTCCCCGCGTGTGTGGGGAGTCGAGCCAGTGGTTCCGCGCAGAAGAGCTCATCCCTGGCACCGGGGAACAGGGCTGTCTTCAGAGGATCAAGAGCTGCCCTTGGGCGTCACTTTATCGGACGCTCATCGAGAGCGTGAGCTATCTGCATTGTTTCCGGATAGAGGTGGGATCCGCTCAGAACTTGCTTTCCGAAGAGCCTCGGAAACCCGCCAAGGAGAGCTCCTACGGAAATCGCAGAGTTTGAATAGTTAAATTAGGTTTTGGGAAGGTTTGTCAAACTTTGCGCCAGGCGCCTGCGCAGGGGTCATCCGCTCCGGTCGGACACGGACGGCGGCGACCGGGCCCTTGCCGGTGTCGCGTTTCTCCGAACTGGAGAAACGCCGAAGCGCCATGCGGGGGTGGCGACGGGCTGACAGGAACGACGAACCCGTGCCGCCGTGTCGATCGGCCGCCTCGCGGGTTCGGCGGTCGGCGAGGCCGTTGTTTCAGCGGGCGCGGCGGGAGTGGGAGCGGTAGACGAACGTGTCGTCCTGGTCCGTGGTGAGGTCGCTGACGATGTGGTGATCGGGCGAGAGGGAGCAGGCCGGGTCGGTACGGCCCGCGTCGCCGGTCAGGGCGAACGCCTGGCAGCGGCAGCCTCCGAAATCCCGGTGCCTGAGGGGGCAGCCGGAGCACGGTTCGGACATCCAGGAGGTGCCGCGGTAGGCGTTGAACGCCTCCGACTCCCGCCATATCCACTCCAGGCTGTGCTCGCGCACGTTGGGCGGCCGTAGGGGGAGGGAGTAGGCGGCTGGACACGGCAGCGCGCGCCCATCCGGTGCGACGGTCAGGGAGAGCGTCCCCCAGCCGCCCATGCAGGGTTTGGCGGTGCCGTCGAAGTAGTCGGGAACCACCCAGATCAGCTCAAGGTCACTGCGGCGGCGCCATCGCTCCACCTTCTCCCTCGCCGTGGCGAGCTGGGCTCGCGTGGGCATCAGGGCGCGCCGGTTGACCAGGCCCCAGCCGTAGAACTGGACGTTGGCCAGCTCGACGCGCTGCGCCCCCCAGGCGATGCCCAGCTCCACGATTTGGTCGATGGCGTCCAGATTGTGCCGGTGCAGCACGACGTTGAGGCCCAGCGGCAGACCGGCCTCCACGATCAGCGCCGCCGCCCGACGCTTTTCCGCGAAGGACGGGCGGCCGGCGACGCGGTCGGAGGCCGCCGCGTCGGCGGCCTGCGTGGACAGCTGGACACCGCGCACCCCGGCCCGCACGAGTTCGGCCAGCCGCTCCCGGGTGAGGCCGACACCGCTGGTGACGAGCTGGGTGTAGACACCCGCCGAGGCCGCCGCCGCGGCGATCTCGGCCAGGTCGCCACGGAGCAGTGGTTCCCCTCCGGACAGGTGGGCGTGGACCACGCCCAGCGCGGCGGCCTCGTCGAAGACCCGGACCCAGGTGGCGGTGTCCAGCTCCGCCGACCTCGTCACCAGGGAGGTGGGGTTGGAGCAGTACGGGCAGCGCAGCGGGCAGCCGTGGGTCACCTCGGCCAGCATGGCCCATGGCCCGTTCACCGGATCCATCCCTGGGCGCGTACGTCCCGGAGGAACTCCGTGACGTCGGCGAAGACCTCGCGGGGGAATCGCGCGACGATCTCCTCGACGGTGTTGTGCCCGTCGCACAGCCCTACGATGGCGGCCGCCTCGGCGTTGAGCACCACGATCCGTTCGGGCACGATCAGCAGGTCCGCCTGCCGTACCGGGCAGTGTCGTAGCAGCGCACCCGGGCTCAGCGACGGACGCCAGGTCATCGGTAGGCCCGCTCGACCGCGTTCAGAAGCGTCCACAGCACCTCGCACTTGTATTCCAGCGCTCTGATCGCCGCCTGCCGTTCGGTGGGGCCGCGGGCCCAGGACAACACCAGAGGCAGCGCCTGTTCGCCGTCCTCGCGCCCCTGGTCGACGCGGACCTGGAAGTACCGCAACCCGTCGGAGTCGATCCACGGGTAGTGCCTCTCGAACGCGGCGATCCGGGTCCTCATCAAGTCCGGGGCGAGGAGCTCTGTGAGGGAGGCCGCCACGGCCTCCAGCGCGCTGCCGTGCCGGCAGAGGTTCACGTATCCGTCCACGGCCAGCCGGACCCCCGGCAGGACCGCCCGGCCGGACCACATCTCCTCCCGGCCGCACCCGGCCGCCTCGCCCAGGTGGAGCCAGCGCTCAAGGCCGCCCTCCCCGTCGGAGGCGCCGTCCTGGTCGACGATGCGGCGGATCCACAGGCGGCGCAGGTCGGGGTGGTCCAGCTTGGCCAGGATGAGCGCATCCTTGATCGGCAGGTGCCGTTGGTAGTGGAAACGGTTGAGTATCCACCCGCGCAACTCCCGCCGGGACAGCAGCCCCGTGTGCATGCGCTGGTTGAAGGGGTGCAGGTCGTGGTAGCGGCTCCTGACCACGGCCCGCAACTCGGCCTCGAAGTCCCGCACAGTTCGATCACCGTTCCCTCGGCGGTCACCTCGACGCCCGGCCGGTCCGCGGGCGACGGCTTATCGGTCGGCCAGGAAGTAGGCCGACACCTCCATGGACGCCTCGATGACGCGGTAGGAGGGTCTGTGCCAGGTGGCTTGCCCGTCGTGGTCGTGTGCCGGTTCCCGGCGAACCTCCGCGGGCTCGTTCCGCTCGTTCATGATCTCCTCCTTGTCGTGTTCCGGCCGACGTCCGTGAGGTCACGGCCCGGCGCCGGTCAGGGCTGGTACGGCACCGCCAGGATCGCGCCGGGGTCGGCCAGGTGAGTGGTGGGCGCTCCGCGCGGGTCCCTGGTCACCCCGGCGGAGTCGACGGCGATGTAGAGGGTTCCGCCATCGGGGCTGATGGCCGTGTCGCGGTAGCGATTGATGGTCCGATACCTTTTGTCCTTGGTCGTGCCCTTGTCCGAGACCCGGTGGACGATGCCTTCCTTGAGCATGGCGACCACCAGGTCGTCGCCCGCGACCTCCACGCTTGAGGGCGCCAGGGTGGGCCAGCACATGTAGGCGAGTTTCTCCTCGGTGCACGGCGGGGTGAGGCCGAAGTCGTGGCCGTTCCTGACGGTCGTGCCGTACGTCGTCAGCGGGCCTTGGGCGGCCTGGGTGAAGGCGCTCTCCTTGGTCTGCGGCACCTGCGGAGGGATCTTGTTGGGGTCGTAGGGCAGCTTGGCGCAGTCGGGCGCCTTGGCCCAGTCACCGTAGACGTAAGCCTGGTCGTCCTTGTATCCGGCGATGTAGGGCCAGCCGTAGTTCTTTCCCGCCTTGATCTCGTTGAGTTCGTCGTCGGTGCTCGGCCCCTGGTCGGCCACGAACAGCCGTCCGCCCTTGAAGACCATCCCGTCGGGATTACGGAAGCCGTAGGCGTAGACGTGACTGCGCACCCCGTCGATCACGGGGTTGTCGCCGGGGATCGAGCCGTCGGGCGTCATCCGCAGCACTTTGCCCTGGTAGGCCGTCCAGTTCCGGCCGGCGACCTGATCACTGGTGGGCAGGGTCTGCGCGTGGTTGGGCAGGCAGTGACGCGTGTCGTAGTTGTTGCCCTGGTCGCCGATCGTGTAGTAGAGCATGCCGTCCGGCCCGTACCGCAGGCGGGCGGACTGGTGATCGATGCTGGATGGAAGCCCGGTGAGGATGTCACGGGCGCCGGTCAGTCTGCCGTCGGCCCAGGTGTAGCGGGTGAGCTTGGTGTTGTTCCCGTTCTTGCCCCTGTAGGTGTAGGACAGGTACACGTAGTCGGTGCCCTTCCCCTTACCGAAGTCGGGGTGCAAGGCCAGTCCGAGCAGTCCGTCCTTGCTCGTCGGGGTATGGACCGCCTGGCCGGACAGGTCCAGTACGGTGCTCACCGCGCCGGTGTTCGGTTTGACCCGCTTGACCTTCAGCCCGCTCTTCTCCGTGAGCCACAGGTGCCCGTCGGGGCCCATGACCAGCTCGTACGGATCCTTCAGGCCCGTGGCGACGATCTTCGCCTCGGGCGTGGGGGCGGTCCCGGAGCCGGGTGCCGCCGGGCCGGTCAGCACGGACGCCGCGGTCGCCGCCACGGCGAGAACCTGCAGCTTTCTTTCCATGCGGGCCATGGTGCCCACGGTAGGCATAAACCAACGCATAAGTGGATATTGCGGACAATTTTTGAGCCGTGTTTACCGCACGCATGGGGGCGCCGGTGAGGGGATTTCCCCGAAGCATCACCCGGGCGCGTCGCCGGAGAAACGCCGAAGCGCCACGCGGAGGTGGCGCTTCGGGGGGAAGGAGGGTCAGTCGGAGGTGACGACGGACCGCCAGGACGGGGGCATGTTCTTGGACACCTCGATGCCGGAGAAGATCGAGGGCTCCTGGGGGCCGTGTTTCTTGGCCCAGGCGGCCATCTGGGTGAGGCCTTCCGACAGGGGGACGGAGCCGGCGCCGACGCCGAGGATCTCGCGGGCCCTGTCGTGCGAGGAGAAGGCGTGCACGACCTCGTGCCTGGCCTCGACGTGCCGCACGCGCGCCTCGACACCCATCGCCGCGGCGACCGCCTCGGCCAGCTCGTTGACGGTGTACGGCGTGTCGCCCCCGATGTTGAAGGTCTGCCCGTAGGCCCGGGGGTTCTCGATCGAGCGGGCGATGGGCGGCGCCACGTCGTCGATGTGGCTGAAGGCCCTGGTCTGCTCGCCGTCGCCGAAGATGACGCACTCCTCGCCGCGCAGGATCTGGTTCATGAAGATGCCGATGACGTTGCGGTAGCGGTCGCCGATGTTCTGCCGCTCGCCGTACACGTTGTGCGGGCGGAAGATGATGTACGGCAGGCCGAACATCTCGTGGCTGACCTTCAGTTCCTGCTCGACGGCGTACTTGGCGATGCCGTACGGGTCGACCGGGGAGGGGATCAGGTCCTCGGTCATCGGCGGTTCGGCGTGGCCGTACACGGCGATGGAGGAGGTGAAGACGAAGCAGCGGACGTTGCCGGAGTTGACGGCCGCGTTGATGAGGTTGACGCTGCCGACCACGTTGTTGGTGTAGTTGTAGCGCTTGATGAAGTGGCTGAGTCCCTCGGCGGCGTAGGCCGCCAGGTGGAACACGTGGTCGAACCTCCACTCGGCGAACAGGGCGTCGACCACGCCCGGGTCGCAGATGTCGCCCTGGTGGAAGTGGGCACCGGCCGGGACGTTCCCGGCGGTCCCGCCGGACAGGTCGTCGAGCACCACGACCCGGTGACCGGCGCGGAGCAGGTCGGCCGCTACGTGGGAGCCGATGAACCCGGCACCCCCGGTGACGAGCGAGGTGTAGGTCATGGGACTACTTCCTTTCACCGATGAGGATGTGAGACGCGGGCTTGTCCAGGGTGCGCAGCCAGCGCAGGATCACCAGGGCGTGGACGAGTTCGCCGAAGGCCAGCACGGTCACCGCGCCGAGCGCGCCCGCCCACGGCACGATCGAGAAGGCCAGCGCCCCGACCGCGACCAGCGAGACGGCCGCCCCCGCCGAGGTCGCGGCCAGGGCCCCGGCGCTGGCGTTCTCCATCACGTAGTTGGCGCTGCCGACCGCGAAGATGACCGGCACGCACGCCGCGTAGACGATGACGACCCCGGCCCCGCCGTACGGCCGCAGCACCGCCAGCGCCAGCGCCAGTACGGCCGGCACGTACACCACCCCGGCCAGCACCAGCAGCCGCAGCCAGCGCGACAGCCGGTCGTAGGTCGCGGTCAGGTCGCGCTGGTTCAGGGAGCGTGAGACGTCGGGCTGCAGGACGCGCAGCAGGTAGGAGAAGGCGTTCAGCAACAGGGCCGAGGCGACGGAGGCCATGTAGAGGCCGGTGCTCTCGGCCCGCGCGCCGGTCACCGAGAGCGCCACGAACAGCAGGCTCATCGACAGGCCGCCGACCAGGTCGGGGATCGCCATCAGCAGCGACGTCCGCATCGCGGCCCGCACGAGCGTACGGCGCCGCAGCCCGTCGAACCGGGGTCGCAGCATGACCAGCAGCACCACGTTGACCGTGGCCATCGTGGCCACGGTCAACGTCAGGAACGTCACCGGGGAGACCTTGAGGACGACCACCACGACCGTCCAGCAGGCCAGCGCCACGCAGAGCGTCAGATGGGCGGCCACGTCCCGTTTCGGCTTGCCGAGGGCCCTGGACAGGCCGACCATCACCTGGGTGAGGCCGACGCAGATCGCGTACAGCCCGGCCAGCCCGGCGGTCGCCCAGTGGCCGGAGTGACCGAGGGCGACCGTGGTCGCCAGCACGGTGAGCGCCACGGTCAGCAGCAGCGCGCAGAGTGTGACGAAGACGCCGACCAGCAGTGAGGCGACGGTCGGCCGCAGCCTCGGGATCAGCTTCAGCGCGCACTTCTCGATGCCGATCGAGGCCAGGGGAGCCAGGAACATCATGCTGCCCATGGCCTGGGCGTAGTCCGCGTACCCGTTCGCCCCCCAGGCGGCCAGCAACGCCAGGTTGGACAGCAGCACGGTGCCCCGGAACGCCGCCCGTCCGCCGAGCAGCATCACCAGGGCCCGTGTCTTCGGAGTCCCCGGCAGCCTCATGTGAGGGGGGCGGCGTAGTCGGAGGTGACGAACCTTCCCTTTCCCCCGACGGTGATCCGTACGGTCTCCGCGGGCACGACCTCAAGCGGGAACTCCCCTCCGGCCAGGGTGAACAGCTTCTGCCGTACGGTCGTGTACACCTCCTCGCCCGCCTCGTCCGCCGGGACCACGTGCACCCGCACCAGGCCCGTCGCGTCCTGGTGCACGAAGCACTCGCTGACCCCGGGATGGGTGGCGGCCAGGTGCAGGAACGCGTCCGGGTAGAGCTTCTCCCCCGAGGGGAGCGTGACGTAGTCGTTGCTCCGCCCCGTGGTCAGCCGCAGGGTGCGGAAACGACGCCCGCAGGGGCAGCGCTCCGGGGAGATGAACCCGATGTCGCCCAGCCTGTAGCGGACCAGCGGCATGGCCCGTTCGAGGAAGGCCGTCACGACGACGTTGCCCGGCTCCCCGTCGGGCAGCACGGCGCCGTCGTCGCCCACGATCTCGCAGTACACCCGGTCCTCACCCAGGTGGGCGCGGCCGTGACGGCAGTCGTAGGTGACGTTGAGCACCTCGAACGCCGAGTACTCGTCGAAGACCGGGGCGCCGAACTGCTCCTGGAACAGTTTCCGGTGTTCGGGCAGCAGCAGTTCGGACTCGGTCATGACGATCCGCAGCGTACGGCGCAGCTGTGCCATCTCCTCCGGGGTGAGTGCCCGCAGCAGCGCCCGCAGGTGGACCGGGTAGCCGATCAGCACCTTGGGCCGGTTGGCCAGCAGTTCCGCCTTGATCTCCCGCATCGGCCGGTTGGAGAGGATCACGTGCCTGCGGAACAGGTTGAACCTCTCGAACATGCGGGCCGGCGGCGCGAACGGGCGGATGTGGCTGAGCCGGTCGGTCGGCAGGTAGCGGCCGGTCGCCAGGAACCGGCGCACGCAGGCGGCCATGTGGTAGTCGTGGCTGTCCTGGTCGTGCACGATCCTGACCCGGCGCCCGGTGCTCCCGCTGGTCTGGAAGGACAGGCAGTCGTCCAGGTCGACGCCGTCGGCGAGCATGCGTTCGAGCGGCTCGTCGCGGAGCACCTGCTTGTCCAGCACCGGAAGGCGTGCCAGGTCGGCCAGGCTCCGCAGCGGCCCTCCGGCGTAGCGGGGGTCGTCGCGGTAGTAGGGCACCCGGGTACGGGCCACGTCGAGCATCCGGTTGAGCCCGTTGAGCTGACGGCGGCGCAGCCCGGCCGCGCCGCCGTACTGCCGGGCGATGGTGAGCGGTATGTATGCCGCCTCCCGGACCAGCATCGTTACGCGCTCTCCGACCGCGTCCCGCGCGGCCTGACCCGGTTGGCCAGCGCGTCCCACCAGCGCTGGGGGCTGAAGAACACCAGCAGCGCCAGGATGACGTGCACGATGATGAAGGCGTAGGCCTCGTTCCTGGTCGGCGGGTGGCCGATGAACACGGTCATGTGCGAGGCCCAGTCCCACACGGCGGGGATGGTGGCGTAGGCCGGGTCGGTGTGGTCGTTGACCGTGAGGAAGGCGAAGTCCTCAAGGCCGGACAGCATCAGCAGCAGCATGCCGTAGGCGAGCCTGCGGGTGAGGGCCGCGGTGCCGCCGCCGAGCCGGTTGGCCAGCGTGATCGTCAGGATGATCAGCGGGGTCAGCGTGAGCACGTGGTAGTACAGCGCGTAGAAGGACTCCCTGGTCCCGGTCTCCACACCGCCGTAGAAGAAGATCTTCGGCACGAAGTAGAGGAAGAACACCAGGAACGCCACCGGCAGCGTGATCAGCGGAAGCTTGAGCCGCTTGGCCCAGTCCACGTCGAGCCTGGCCAGGGCCTCGGTGGCGAAGACGAACGGCAGCAGCTTCACCAGGAACAGCCCGAGTGACTTCACCTCCCGGTCGTGCGGCAGGCCGAACCAGACGAAGGCGGCGGCGGCGACGGCCAGCGCGACGAATATCAGGAAGCCGAGGGGCTTGCGGGGGAGCATCGTTGACCTCTCGTGTCAGGCTCGATCTCGAATCGGAGGGTGCGCAGAGCCCGGTCGACGGCCTCGTCGAGCGCCTCGCGCGTGTCGGCCACCATCACCAGGTAGCCAAGTTTGTGTCCTGCCTGCGTGTAGGCGTTCACGTGGTCGCCGGGTGCCTTGAACACCTGCACCTCGACGACCTCGGGCATCCGCCGCAGGGCGTCGAGCCCCTCGACGGCGGTGAGCGTCCCGTCGGTCTCGGCCGCCAGGATCCGCAGCGTCGCCGTACGGTGCTCGGTGACGTCGATCGTCAGCGGCTCGCCGAGGGCCAGCCGGATGGCGGCCTCGACGGTGTTCAGCCCGAAGGCGTGCCTGACCATCAGCGGCATGCCGTTGCCGCCGAGCCTGGCGCCCATCTCGATGAGGTGGATGTCGCCGGTCGGGGTGAGCACGAAGTCGAGGTTGACCGGCCCCTGCCGGTGCCCGACCTCGGCGCAGATCGCGACGACCGCCTCGCGCAGCCGCGTGTGGACGTCCTCGTCGAGGTCGGCCGGGACGGTGTGCGCCACGCTGATCATCGCGGGCGGCCCGGTGATGACCCGGTCGGTCACCGCCATGAACGCCAGCTCGCCCCCGGCGAGGAAGCACTCGACGGCGCCGTGCCTGCCCTCGATCAGCTCCTCCAGGATCACCTGCCGGGAGAAGGAGTACTTGCGGGCGTGCTCGATCGCCCCCGGCAGGTCGGCGGGGTCGTCGAGGACGGTGATCCCCTTGCTGCCGGAGGAGTCGGCGGGCTTGACGATCAGCGGGTAGCCCAGTTCGGCCGCCGCCGCCATGAGGCTGTCCACGTCGTCGTGCTGGACGTGCCGGTAGGTGGGCAGCCCGACCCGGGCGACCACCTCACGGAAGAAGCCCTTGTCGACCGAGCAGCGCAGCGCGTCCGGCGCGACCTGGTGCGCGGTCCGGTAGATGCGGCTCAGCTCGGCGACCGACTCCTGGGCGGCGTCGCTGGCGGGGGAGATGACGGCCGCGACCTCGATCGGCCCCAGGGCGCGGGCGATGCCCTCGGGGTCCCTGCTGGTCATGCAGAGGAAGTGGTCGGCCTCGGCGGCGCCGAGCGCGTCGGGGCGCTGGTCGACGCCGATCACCCGGTAGCCGAGCCTGCGGCCCTCCCGGTACGCGGGGATCTGGTCCTCGCCCCCGCCGAGCACGATGAGGTTTCTCAACTGGCGTCCTCCCAGACCTCTGGTTCCCTGAAGTGACCGCTGACGTCGGGTGTCTCGTAGCCGTAGAGGGCTTCCTGCGCGCGGATCGGGATGTTGGCCTCCCGGATCTGGTAGCGGGGCACGCCGATGGCCTGCACCCGCATCACCCGCACGAGGTAACGCGCGATCACCATCAGCAGGGCGAGGGTGACCAGTACGGCCGTCAGCCCGGCCAGTTCGACCGCGACGGCCCCGAGCCCTCCGGCGAGTGCCAGCGCGAGCACCGCCGTACCGATGGCCATCACCGCCGCGGACAGGCCGATCAGCCAGGTCAGCGGCCGGAACGAGAACCCGAAGAACAGTTCGACGGCGTGCGAGAACAGCTTGCGCAGATTCCACTTGCCCTGGCCGTCGAGGCGGGGCTGGTGCGCGGTGGGCAACGTGGTGTAGCGGGCGCCGAGCAACGGCGCGGTGGCGATGAAGTACGGCGTGGACAGCCTGCTGTCCACCACCTTGTGCGCCACGCTCGTGCGGACGATCCGGAACACCGACGCCCCCTGGGGCAGCTCGATGCCCAGCCACTTCCTGGCGATCGTCTGGTGAGCCCAGGTGCCGAGCCGCCGGTGCCACGGGTCCTGCCGGTTCTCGCGTACGGCGAAGACCACGTCGTACCCTTCGAGCGCCTTGTCCACCAGACGGTGCATCTCGTGCGGCGGCGACTGCAGGTCGGCGTCGAACTGGACCGTCCACGGTTTCGAGGCGTACTTGAACCCCGCGGAGAAGGCCGCCTCAAGACCGAAGTTCCTGGCGAAGGAGATGTACTTCACCTGGGGGTCCTCGGCGGCGAACCCCTTGATCGCCTCAAGCGTGCCGTCGGTGCTGCCGTCGTCGACGAACAGCAGCTCGACGTCGTCGTACCTCGACAGTTCGGCCCGGATCTCCCGGTAGGCACGATCGACGCAGGCGATCTCGTTGTAGCAGGGGACCATCGCGGTGATGCCGGGGGGCGGGACACGGCCCGCCCCCCGCTTCACCCGTGTGTCCATCGAACGCACGGAGTCGGCCATCGGTCAGTCGAACATCGCGTGCATGGTCTCGTGGGTGGCTTCCTTCTTGCTGTCGGACTCACTGCCCCAGCAGGTGTTGAGGATGATGCGGGTCTTGTCCGCGTTCAGCGGGATGGTGCGGTGCAACGTGGTGTCGGACCGCAGGAAGTACAGGTCGCCGGTGACGTGTCCCCAGGTCCTGATCGGGTGGGCCTGGAGGTACTCCTCGACGCGCGGGTCCTGCTTGTTCCAGTCGGTGTGCGGGACACACTGGAGCTGGCCGCCGTACTTGGCCTCCGGGGCCTCGATGATCCAGATCACGGTGAAGCTGAAGTCACCCCAGTGCCAGCCGTGTGTGTCACCCTGCTTGTGCTGGCGGATGGCGATGTACTTCTCCTCCTCCCACGGGCACTGCAGAACCGGCTGGGCCGCGATCCTGGACAGGAAGCCCATCAGCGCCTGCGACTCGTAGACGGCGGGGATGAGCTCGCTGTCCTTGGCGATGGCCTGCTGGCTGATCGTGCTCATGTAACGGGGGGAGTTACCCGTCTCGGCGAGCTGGATGTCGATCCGCTTCTCGTGCAGGTCGAGCAGCCGGTGGACCTCCGTGCTGACCTCCTGGAACAGGTCCTTGGAGACCAGCTCGGGCAGCTTCACGTAGCCCTCACGGCGGAAGTGCTGCGAGAGTTTACGCACGGCGTGCTCGTCGGTGTAGGTGGTCTCCAGGTGCTCGGCGAGACGCTGGTCAATCGTTTCCTTCAGCGACATCTGACATCCGACCTTTCTGTGGTAACGGTCCGCCCTCCGCTGAGGCAGGACCCCCGGAAGGCGCACGTTCTCCGGTGGGAGTGAGCACCTTCACAAGCTTGATCTTTCCGTTGGCTTCTGGAGTGATCCGATGTGTGCGCCGTACGGTGACGTCCAGGCCGGGCGCTCTGCGCCGGACCTCCCGCTCGATGTCGGCTGTCACGTCGTCGGGCGCGTCCCCGGACAGGATCACCAGCACCTCGACCGCCCCCGGTCGCGGCTGGAGTATCTGCAGCCGGACGACCTGGGAGAAATCCTGGATGACGGTGGAGATGAAGTCGCCGTAGTAACGCCTGCCGTCGGCGGCGACGATGCGGTCCTGACTGCGGCCGACGACCTCCCGCACGATCGGGGTGGTCGCGACCCCGCAGGGGCAGTCGTTGGGGGAGATCCGCACCCGGTCACCGAGCCGGTAGCGGATCAGCGGCATCGCCTCGCTGCGCAGCCTGGTCACCAGGATCTCCCCGACGCCGTCCTCGACGGAGACGGTCCCGTCGTCGTGCTCGACCTCGACGACCAGGTCGGAGGTGCGCAGGTGCATGCTGCCCGCCGGGCAGGTACGGGCGATCGTGAAGACCTCGACCGAGGCGTACACCTCCCGGTGGGAGGCGCCGAAGTAGTCGAGAACGTGGGCGCGGGCGGTCGGGGTGAGCCGCTCCCCGCCGAACAGCACGGTCCTGACGCCCTCGTGGGTGACACCGCGCCGCTTCAGCTCGTCCACGATGCTGGCGATGACGTTGGGGAAGCCGATCAGGAACGTCGGCCTGGCCGCGAGGAACGCCTCGACCTGCTCGTCCAGCGGCCGGTCGGTGCGAATGTGGTGGTTGCGCAGGATGCCGAACCGCTCCAGCGGGTGCCGCAGGAACGACATGACCCGGAAGTAGGCGATGCGGTCGGTCGGGCGCAGCCCGTTGGCCAGCATGTCCTGCAGGTAGGTCGCCCGCAGGTACCCCAGGTCGCGTTCCGAGTTGCGGACCGTGATCGGGATGCCGGAGGAACCGCTGGTCGTGGCGGCCCGGGTGTTCTCCGTGGTGAAACCGGCCGCGAGCATGTCCCGCGCGGGGGCGTCGTGCAGGGTGAGCCGGTCGAGCGTCGGCAGGCCGGCCAGGTCGTGGGCGGTGCGCACCCCCTCGACCTGGGCGGCGGTGAGCGTCCTGCGGTAGTGCGGGACGTCGGCGTGGGCGTGCCGTACCAGCTCGCGCAGCAGCCGGGACTGGATCCGCAGCTGCTCGGCGTGGGGCAGGCGCTCCTGCCTGCGGATCATGGCCAGGTTGTAGGCGACGGGCGCGAGACTGATCGTCGAGCGCAGCCTGCTCATCGCGACCCCCCGTCCAGGGTCGGCGTGCCGTGCTCGGCGCAGCGGCCGACGGTGAGGTGGGTGGTGCCGGGCAGGGTGATGTTCGCCAGCGTCGGCCTGCGCCGCCGCGTCATCGTGAACAGCGGCCCCGACCCACCGGTCCGCGCGTGGACCCGCCGCCAGTTCAGGTGCGTACGGCCACAGCCCCGGTGCCGTGCGCCCAGGTAGCCGAGCCGTTCGTCGTGCACGACCTCGGTGACCTCTGCGGCCGCACCGTCCTCGACGACCTCGCCGGGGGAGCGGCGCAGGAAGACCCGGGCCCCGGCCGTCCCGCCGTCCAGTTCGGTGAGCTGCGCGGCGTCGGCGAGCAGCCCGGGATCACGGGCCTCCCGCAGCGCCCGCAACTGCCCCTGCCGGAGCTCCGGGTCGGCGACCTCGGCGGACGCGCTGAGCACGACGTGGTAGCGCCCCCCGCCGGGACCGATCCGCTCCCAGTCCAGCAGGGACGTCCGTACCTCGAACAGCGGCAGGTCGCGCCGATGGGCGCCGGTCAGTTCGAGCGCCTCGAACAGCTCCGCGGGCTCCCCGACCCACAGCGGCTCCTCCCGCCGCCGCACGTACGGCGCGTCCAGCGGATACAGCCGGTCGAGCACCGTGTCGAGCCGCGTCACCGGCGTCGCCTCGGGCTCGTCGAGCCGCGCGCCCGCCACGGCCCACATCTCCCGGTAGTACGGCACGGCCGCGAACGCCCGCGCCACCGTCTCCCGGTACCCCCGCTCCCAGGCCCTTTCCGAGAACCCCCGAGTCCACATGTCAGCAGAAGGTGTTCTGGTCGTGCAGGAGCAGCCACCGGCCCTCGACCAGCGTGAAGTACAGCGTCAGGTAGTACTCCTTCTGGTACGGCTTGCCCTCGGGGTCCAGGTCGTCGTAGACCACGGAGAGCAGCGCGAACGCCGACTCACCCGCCGTCGAGATGCGGACGGTCTCGGTTCGCAGCGACCAGTCGGGGTCGCCGAACCACGAGGTGTGGAACTCGGCGACGGCGTCCTTACCCCGCAGGAACGTCCCGTTCGGCAGGATCACCGTCGCGTCCGGGTGCACGGTCTCCAGGTATCCGTCCAGGTCACGGGAGCGGATCGCCGTCAGGTGCGCGTCAAGCGCCTGGGGGAACTCCATGGTTCTTCCTCTCTGAAACGCTCTGGGTCACCAGGCGGCGATCACCAGGGACTGGGGGACGAGCTCGCTGCCGAACCGCTGTTTCAGCTCGGCCATGCCCTTGCCGAACTCGCAGCCCTCACGGCCGTGCGAGATCATGTAGTCGATCTCCCGCAGGTACAGGTCGAAGTAGAGATCGCGCCGTCCGCCGTCCCGCACGTCGAGCGAGCCGTTCACCGTGGTGACCAGCCGCCTGCCGTCGTCGAAGGTCAGGTCGAAGGACAGCAGCCGGTCCCCGTCGAGGTGCCCGAAGTAACGCACCCCCTCCTCCCCGCCGAGCGCCTCGAAGTAGCGCACGGGCAGGGGCGGGGCGTACGGGCTGTGCTTGCGCACGGTGGCGCAGGCCAGCGCGCTGGCCCGTGCGGCGTCGATGCCGCAGGTTCCCCGCAGCACCCGGGTCCGTTCGGACGCCTCGGTGTGGATCCGCAGCAGCCTGCGCCGCCGGTCACGCGGCAGGTCGGCGAAGTAGTCGTCCAGGCTCGCCCAGCGGTTGCGCAGCAACGTGTTGGGCGCCGTGGTGATCCTGGGCCGGAACCGGCGGCCGAACACGGGCATCGTCTCGGCGGTGACCTGCCGGTACAGCACGCCCAGGCAGCGCCTGCCCAGCCTGCGGCGCACCGCCTTCTCGAACGCGGCGGCCGCCTCGGCCCGCTCCGCGACGGACAGGTCGGCGGCGAAGGCGAACCCGCCGGTGAACCCGACCGGCAGGTGGCAGTCGAACCACCCGACCGGCGGCATGGAGCCGGGCTCGGCGTACCCGCGCCGCCGTGACGGCCCGTCGGCCGAGCCGGTGAACAGGCAGACCACCTGGCCGCCCTGCCGTACGACGCCCAGGTAGACCGGGCTGGTCGAGCACCAGGCGATCGCGGTGAGCGCCCGTGCCTGCCAGGCCGCGATCAGACCCTCCTGCTTGCGGAAGATCTCCCAGTCGGCGGGCACCGGCTCGGTCGTGGGGTCGATGATCTCAGCGCGCACCGGGATCACCTGGCCTGAGCCGGCCCAGCACCCGCTCACGCAGCGGGCGTTCGGCACGGTCACGGTAGGCGTGGACGGCGGCGACGACCGCGTCCCGGCCGAACGTCCTGTCGAGCCGCCGCAGCGGCGGACCGGACTCGGTGCCGAACAACGTCAGGTAGAGGTCCCGGTAGGAGGCGCGGTCCCAGCGTTCCGGCAGCGCGTCCCCGGCCAGGAGCGGGCCGGGTTCGGCGTCGGAGACCTCGTCGATCCAGCACCGCCCGTACCCGGCCAGCCAGGCCAGGGCGTGCCCGACCCGCTCGGCGACCTCCGGGGTCCCCCCGGTCAGGGCGACGACCCGCTCGGCGTCGTAGCTGTGCGAGTGCAGCAGCCCGAGTACGGCCCGCATCCGGGGCAGCGGGGCGGTGTCGCCGTCCCCGTCGATGAGCTCGTGGAGCGCGACGGCCTTCGGGTCGCCCTCGCGCACCTCGGCCAGGAACCGGTCGTAGGCGTCGTAGGCGCCCAGGAAGGAGGCCCGGTCGAGACCGAGCCGCATGTCGGACAGGCAGTTCGGCCTGCCGTACAGGAACAGGACGAGCCGGGGCGGCATCACCCGCAGCAGGTCGCCGACCGTCATGCCGCCGCCCCGGGAGCCGGAGACCTTGCCCCGGTCGCCGAGCTGGCGGACGAGGCCGTACGGCACGATCACCGGCTGGTGCGCGCGCAGGTAACCGCGGTAGATCGGCTGGGTGCGGTCCATCGTGCTGCCCGCGCTGCAGTGGTCCTGACCTGCGGGTTCGCAGTCGATGCGCTCGTGGGTCACCCGCAGCGTCCAGTCCAGCGCCCAGGAGGGCTTGACCAGTTCGACGCGCCTGGTGGTGGCGAGCGCGCCGCAGGACTCGCAGGCGTACCGCACCCGGTCGTGGCCGAGCCGCAGGTTACGGGTGCTGCCCCGGCCGCACTGCTCGCAGTAGACCGTGAACAGGTGCTCGGGGGCCTGGTCCAGCAGCTTGGCGAGCTTCCTGGCACCGCGCAGGTAGCGGCGCTGCAGGGGCACGTAGGTGCCGGACAGGTAACGTTCGTACTGGTAGTGGGTCTGCCAGGGAGAACCGGCCGGGGTACGGCCGTCGGCGTCGGCCTCGGCGGGACAGATGCCCATCCGCTTCAGCTCGTCGATGTAGCGACGGCAGATCCGCCTGCTGCGCTCGGTCACCGCGCCCAGCGGACGCGTCCCGTACCCGGCCAGTTCGGACTGGGCCGCGGCCTGGGCCGGCCGCACCGGGTCGTAGTCGTCGAAGCTGAGCAGGATCGACGACCTGCGCCCGAGCCGTTCCAGCGCGCGGTGCACCAGGTAGGCGCAGGCGGTGTCGCGGAAGTTGCCGACGTGGAACCAGCCCGTCGGCGACATGCTGGTCTGGATCACCACCCGCCGCTCGGGGCCGTGCCGGTCGATCAGGCGTCGCGCGTAGTGGTAGGCCCAGTGCGGCTGGGTGTGATCCTGCTGGAACAGGTCGGCGTAGCCGGTCCTCGTGGTGCTCATGCCTTCGTCCTAGGAGACCGCTCCGGCCAGGTTCTCGACGCTCCACAGCCGCGGATGCTCCTGGAACCAGGCGATGGTCTGCCGCAGCCCCTGCTCGACCGGCGTCCTCGGCGCCCAGCCGAGACGGGTCGTGGCGAGCGTGATGTCGGGACGGCGGATCTCGGGGTCGTCCTGCGGCCGGGGCACGAACGTGACCTGCGAGGCGGTGCCGGTGAGCTCCCTGATCCACTCGGCGAGGTCGAGCATGGAGATCTCGTGCGGGTTGCCGATGTTGACCGGGCCGGGCATGTCCGAGTTGAGCACCCGGAAGACTCCCTCGACCAGATCGTCCACGTAGCAGATCGACCTGGTCTGGCTGCCGTCCCCGGCGACCGTGATCGGCTCGCCGAGCAGCGCCTGCCTGACGAACGTCGGGATCGCGCGGCCGTCGAAGGGCCGCATCCTCGGACCGAACGTGTTGAAGATCCGCAGGATCGCGGTGTCCACACCGTGCGCCCTGTGGAAGGCCATGGTCATGGCCTCGGCGAAGCGCTTGGCCTCGTCGTAGACACCACGTGGGCCGACCGGGTTCACGTTGCCCCAGTAGGTCTCCGGCTGCGGGTGGACCTGCGGGTCGCCGTACGCCTCGGAGGTCGAGGCGAGGACGAACCGCGCGCCCTTCTCCCTGGCCAGTTCGAGGGCGTTGTACGTGCCGTTCGAGCCGACCCGCAGCGTGTCGATGGGGAGCCGGAGATAGTCGATGGGCGAGGCGGGGGAGGCGAAGTGGAGGACGGCGTCCACCCTTCCCACGACGGCCAGATGCTCGGAGACGTCCGCGCGTACCAGGCGGAAGTGTCCGTCGGTCATGAGGTGTTCGACGTTGGCGACGGCCCCGGTGAGGAAGTTGTCAATGCAGATGACCTGGTACCCCTCGGCCAGAAATCGCTCGCAAAGATGCGAGCCGAGAAATCCGGCACCTCCGGTAATGGCCACGACGGGCCTTATCATGAGATCTTCTGACTTTCCTCTGTGGCCCCGAAGACGGTTATGGGAAACACCTTGACATTCCTTATTCGCATGTTTTCTGGGTGCGGAAAACTAATTCTGCGCAACCGAAGACGCCGCTGGGTGATGAACGCTTCGTTGAGGGACGGTTAAGAGCGCTCTTGACGTTCCGGAGAGTATTCCGACGGCGGTGTCACCGTCAACACCTTCGTCGCCGAAAGCTGTAAACAAGGTGATATATGCATATATGTCGGACATCTCGGGTGCTGTGGACGGGCTTTCGCCCGCTGAACGGGGCGTTGAAAAATGGCCTCTGACCTGCGATTATGTGGTCCGTTGAGCACGCCTTGAGCATTAACGATCACTGTACGTGTGTTTAACGGCGCCTCTGTCAATCATTTGGGTCCGTTGTCATCCGACCCTGACTGTGCATGTGGCGACAACTTTTATCCTCGGACGCCGATTGGCATGTGGAGGACGCTCCGCCCCTCCCCTGACCTCCCCAAACGTCGGTAATCTGCTGCAACGCCCTCGGGTGATGACCTGTCCGGTTTCCGGACAGGAACGTTCCATGAGGAGGTGGCCCCACTTCTCCCGGGCACGCGGAGCGGAGCGTGCAGAAGCCAGGCCGAGGAGCCCCTTTCCCCGGCGCCGATTCCCCCTTCCCCGCGCCCCCGGAAAAACACCCGGCCGGCCATTTCCTTTAGCCTTCACGTTTTCTTCGGGGAAGAGCGCTCTCCCGTCCCCGGTGTGTCCGCCAGAATGAGGAGATGTCCCGAGAACACCTGCGAACCACCTTCGACACCGTGGCCGCCGACTACCAGAGGGCGCGTCCCGACTATCCGGCCGATCTGTACACCGACCTGCTCACGATGACGGGGATCGAACCGCCCGCGAACCTGCTCGAAGTCGGCTGCGGCCCGGGAAAGGCCACCATCCCCCTGGCGAGGCTGGGCTTCCGGATCACGGCGGTCGAGCTCGGCGCGGCCCTCGCCGGGGAGGCGCGGCGCGAACTACGCGACTTCCCCGCCGTCTCGGTGGTCACCGCCCCGTTCGAGACCTGGCGGCCACGGGATGTCGCCCCCTTCGACCTTCTCTACGCGGCCACCGCGTGGAAGTGGATCGACCCCCGGCTGAAGTACGACAGAGCCGCCGCCCTGCTGCCCTCCGGGGGACACCTGGCCGTGTGGGACGCCCAGCACGCCTTCCCCGAGGACTTCGACCCCTTCTTCACCGAGATCCAGCGGGTCTACGACGAGATGGGGGAGGGCGACGGCGCGGCCTGGCCACCACCGACGCCCGAGGAACAGCCCGACCCGACCGCGGCCGAGTTCGAGGACTCCGGACAGTTCGCGGTCGTCGGGACGCGACGCCATGTGTGGGCGCGGAGGTACACCGCCGAGGAGTACATCGCGCTGCTGGACACCTTCTCCGGCCACATCGCCATGCAGGCGTCCAAGCGCGAACACCTCTACGGGGAGGTGCGCCGCCTGCTGGCCGTACGCCCGGACGGCCGACTGACCCGCCACTGGCTGGCCATTCTCACCGTCGGCCGCCGCCTGTGACGGTGATGAGCGACCCACCGTCTACGGCCTCGGACCGCGCACGCGGTCGTCGCGAACCCTTCAGGGCGATGAGCAACCCGAGAGTAAAGACCCAGTTCAGGAGGGTGCGCAAAGGGAAGTCGGAAAAAGGGGCAGAGGTATGACCGCCGATCACTGATCTTTAGTTCGTGGGGTTACGACGACTTGAGAGTCAGGCCGGTCCCGGCCAGGCAGCCGTCGATCAGATGCGGCCGGTACTGGATCTTCTTCAGCCCCGCTTGATCACGCGCACCAGGTGATCCAGGCTTGCCGCGGCGAGGTCGGCCGGCCCGCCGCGGTTCAGCAGGACCAGATGCCCTCCACCGGATTGAGGTCGGGAGCATAGGACGGCAGCTGGAAGACCCGCAGCCAGTCATCGTTGTCGGCGATGAAGCGCCGCGTCTCCGGGCAGATGTGCCGGTTCAGATCGCCCCAGTCGTGTGCGGCCGGACCTCGTAGCGGCGCGGCCTCCAGCCGGGCGAACCGCGCCTGGCTCAGCCGCGGCAGCGACGCCGGGCCTTTGAAGGCCAGGGCCGCGTAGCCACCACAGGTCCAGGCCCGGCGCCACCGGTTGGCCGACATCCGACTGACCCGTAGTTCTTTGGCCACCTGCTTATCGGTGTATCCGCGGGCGAACAACTCGGCCGCGCGCAGCCGTACCTGCTCACGCTTGGCTCGTTGGACAGCGGTCAGTCCACCGCCCTGCACATACCGCGTGACCTGGACACACCGCAGAACCCTACGCGCTCACACGACTGTCGATCACCACGAATTAAAGATCAGGAAGGTAATTTTTTCGGATCGGCGATCAGTCAATGCGGCTGCGGTTCACCGCTCGGGCGGAGACAAGGTTGCCGTGCCGCTCAATGAGTACAATACTTATTGTCTACATGACTCGGTTCATGGCTTTTTGGGTACGGCGGGTGGCTTTTTTCGTCAGTGGTCACTCTGTAAAGCTCTCGCATTATTTATGCGGTGTCGATACTTAGGCCGGACTGCTGTCGTTAATTCTTCGGGATAAGCTGATCGCGAGGCACCTGATTTGCGATGGCCTTCTTCCACCGCTCATGAACTGCCGCCCGACTGTTTGCCTCTCCGACACTGTTCGCCTCTCCTGAAAGCGGAACGTCCCCATATTTGGGGGTTAAGACGTTCAGGCCGGCGCTGTTGACTCGAGTTGCAAACAGATACTCTTGACCAGCGCTGAGGAGGGTGTCCTCTTCGAACACTTTCAGAGTGTTGGTCAACGAGTTATATCCGCCACGCTGAGCTACAGTGACCGTACCGGTGAAGGTGCCCTTCAGGCTTTCGGAGACATCTACACTCCAAAGCGTGACTGGAATGTCTGTAGTGCCATACGTAGTCTGTCCGGTCTTGGCGGTTACGCGTCCGATAAAAACGTTGTCAGCCCATCCCGCGAGCTTTCTTTCATCGGAGTAATCGAAGGCGCGCTGGCTGTGAACGTGGCTTACCGAGAAGTCGGGGCGAGCGATCACCCCGATCGCCCCGACGGTCAGCGCCCCCGCAACGCAGCCAGCGAGCACCTGATATAAGGCAGGGCGTGCTATTTTCACCTTCAGCACCATTGGGCTCTGTATCCGTTTCTGTCGTCGGTTTGTGGTGACGTAATTGTTGTATTGTCGTAGTACATCAGGGCTGATCCATTCGACACGTGGCCGAGCCCAAGGGCATGCCCTAGCTCGTGGGCGGCGACGTTACGCCTTCTTGCAGTGCTGAATCCGGACATGTAGTACGAGTTTAAATAAATTTCGTCCGTTCCGATCGAGTCATTATCGTAGATGCCGTACGTGTCGTCATTTTCTGAATAATCGAGCCATTCTATATCGCTATACGTTCCACTGGTGTCGGCGGCTATCGTAATGCACCCGAGTGCATTCCAGGCGCTATGGGCATTTTTGCGCGCGTCATCCCACCGGGTGCTGTCGACCCATCGAATCTCGCCCTCGTCTACTGCGTACTCGCCTGTAAGGACATATGCGTGTGCCGCAGACTGATAACCGAGGCCGAGGCCTAGGGCGAGAATGAACGATGCGCCAACTCGCAACGCTCCGGCCCTGAATGATTTTTTTACCATGGTTAAGATGTTAGGTACGAGGTCGCGTGGAAGCAAGAGTTGTTTTGAAGTAGTCATAATCGTTCTTGATGTCTTGGTGCCGACCAGGCAATGGTTACCCTTGGTGTTCCGTTACGGGATGTCTGAAACTATTAGAGGGTGCTTAAATTGTCGGGTGGGAATCCGGGTGAGATGAAACAGGGCGAAGGTCGCAGCCAGATAGGCGATGTTTACGAAAGTAGCCGGCAGATACATGCACTCCTCGAGACGGGCAGGTGCAGCGATTCAGGTGGGTAAGTGTCTGCTCCACCATTCAATCGCGGGGCCATGCCCAACGAGGCACGATCCGGGGGAGTCTCCGCCGATACCTAGGTGTGTCGTGTACCGCCATCACATCGGGTGGCCACCTGCAAGGTGATCCCGGTGACCTGCTTGGCCCACTGCAGGAATGGATAAAAGTGACCCTGTTTATTCGGCCGACCGTATCCTTGCTTGACTTGTATGGAGCCGTACCGGGCAGGCATGGGTCAGATCCGGTAACCGCAAATAAAGGTCACCGTAACAGCTTATTGTTTTCGCCCTAGTACTCCAGCCGTACATCGTGAGGCTGAGTGAGAGCGTGCGTGTGTGAACCTGTGGGGCTAGGGCCACAACTACGACAGACGGCCACCGCTGTGATCATTCAGGTGTGATGGAACTGAAGATCATGCGGTGGCCGTGTCGGCCAGACTAGAACACCTCAGCGCTACCCGTCTGCAGGCCGGACTGGACGACGCCTTCGCTCACGTGGCAGGGCGTTTCGGGAGACGGGAGGTACGGCTGCGCGTCCGTTCCTGCCTGCAAGGACTACTGTCCGGCCTGCAACGCACGACCGGCTGGTCGTTGGCCGAGCACGCCGGGGAAGCCACCCCGGACGGCATGCAACGGCTGTTTTCGACCGCCAAGTGGGACGTCGACGCAGTCCGCGACGACATCCGCACCTACGTGATCGACCACCTGGGCGACGCCGACGGAGTGCTGGTCGGCGATGACACCGGCTTTGAGAAGAAGGGCACCTGCTCGGGAGGGAGACCTCCCCCTGAGCCTCCCCCTGAGAGGAGCGACCGCCTACATCTCCGCCACGGGTCGCATACGGCTGGAGCGAGGCGACTGGGTCGGGAGAATCGGCTGAACGGGCGACCGCAAAAATCCAGCACACGCGAGCACTGTGTGAGCAGCCCGAACACACAAGACCTCGGCGTCGTGTTGCGAACCCTTCAGGGCGATGAGGGACCCATGCTCCAGAACCACAAGACGCCCGCGAAGACCTTGTTGCGAACCCTTCAGGGTGATGAGGGACCCGAGGGTAAAGTCCCAGGTCAGGTATGTCCGCATGGGGGGACTGTTTCTGCGGCAGTCCGGCGGCAGTGCAGCGGCGCAGGTCAGAGCGTTGATCATTATTGGGTACGGCCTCGGGCTGTGGGGCTCTGTCCATGATGGCGGGTTCGTGGGTTAGGAGTCGAACGTTCCGAGCTTCACATCGTCTATGAAGGCGTTCCACCTGGAGGCGCTGAAGGTCAGTGTGGGGCCGGGGGGCTTTGCTGTCGCGGATGGCGATCAGGTCGGGGATCAGGGAGTGGGTTTCATGTCGATGACGATCACGGTGACGTTGTCAGGGCCGCCGTGGTCGAGGGCCAGGGCGATGAGGTGGTCGGCGATCTGGGGTGGGTCGGCGGGTGCGCGCAGGGCCTCGGTGAGGAGTTTGCCGGGTACGGCTTCGGTGAGGCCGTCCGAGCACAGCAGGAACCGGTCGCCGGGGTGGAGGGTGTGGGTGGTCAGGTCGGGGGAGCGTCCTTCGGGGCGGCCGTCGAGGAAGCGGGAGATGCGGGCGGGGAGGTTCGGTACGGCCTCGGCGTCGGCGATGAGGTTCCGGTAGGTGTGGTCCTCGGTGAGGCGCCGTAGCGGCGTGCCGGGGGTGGCGTGGGCGGGCAGCAGGTAGGCGCGCGAGTCGCCGACATTGGCCACGACGGCGGTGGTGCCCGACCACATCAGGGCCACGAGGGTGGTGCCCATCCCGGTCAGGGCGGGGTCGGCGGTGATGGCCTCGTGCAAGGTCCCGCCGGCGGTGTGGATGGCGCCGCCGAGCAGGTGGGGCAGGTCGGCGGCGTCGGCCGGGTGATCGCAGGGGCGTAGGACGTCGATCACGGTCTGGGCGGCGATGTCGCCTGCGGGGTGGCCGCCCAGACCGTCGGCGACGGCGAACAGGTGGGTTCCGGCGTAGGCGGCGTCCTCGTTGCGGCGGCGGACGTGGCCGATGTGGGTTCGGGTGGCGGCGTGGGCGGTGAGGGTCATGGCCGCTCACCGTCACCAGCGCTGTCGCCGCCGTTGGTGGGGTCGGGCCAGGGGGGTTGGGCGGATTCGTCGCGGTGCAGGACGTGTACGGTCTCCACCCGGTCGCTGGCCACGACGTATTCGGTGACCTCGATGGGCTGGTCGTCACCTCCGGAGACGCCTTGGCGGACGATCTCCAGGACGGGCAGGCTGGTGGGGATCTCCAGCAGGGCGGCCTCGTCCTTGGTGGGCATGCGGGCGCGATGAAATTCGATCCAGCTGATGGGCCAGTGTCCGGCCTGTTCCAGCCGGTACAGCCAGTCGCCCGGTCCGGTGGCCTGGCCGGTCACCTCAGGGGCGTCGGTCAGGCCGCGGGGGTGGATCCAGGAGACGGCGATCTGGAACGGCGGCTCCGACTGCGGGCCGGTGACACGGAAGCGGCGGGTCACCGTCGTGCCGGGCGGGACACCGAGCAGTTTGGCGATACGCGGATCGGTCAGGGGCTCGGCGGACACCGTGGGCGGGACGTGGTGTTTCCAGACCTCCTGCCCGGATGCTGAGGGGAAGGAGCAGCCGGGGCCGTCGGTGGCGACGTTGCGTTTGACGAGGTTGCCGCGTGGCCTGCGCAACCGCATCATGCCGTGCCGGACGATGATCCCTCGCCCCTGGACCGCCCAGACATACCCCTCGGATTCCAGGACGCCGATGGCGCGGCCGATGGTGTCGCGGTTGGCACCGTACTGCGCGGCGAAGTCATCCAGGCGCGGCAGCCTGGCTCCGGGTTCCCACTCACCTGCTTCGATCCGTGTCCGGATTTGCGTGGCAAGGTCCCGATAGCGCGAATGTGCGGCCATCGTGCGGCTCTCCTGCTGGTTCAGGGGACGGCGGGTTCGTTGGTCCAGATGTCGCGGCCGTGTTGCCACAGTTCGTTGACGTGGTAGGCGAAGCGGTCGTAGAGGCCGTCGTCCTGGTGGCGTTTGAGGTGCAACATCGGGGAGTCGTGGCCGACGAGGTTGGCCAGGTGCGGGGTGACGAGCATTTCGTCGTCGAACTGGAAGACCGACAGAGCGATGTGTTCGTCGCCGAAGCGGGCCTCGATGCCGGAGAGGTTCTTGAGGGGGTCGAGTTCGGCCAGGGTGATGCGGATGCGGGTGGAGACGGTCAGCGGTACGGCTTCGGCCTGTTCGCGGCGGCGGGTGACGTCGCTGTCGGGGTCGCCGAGGAGGAAGCGGACGCGGCAGCCCTGTTCGGCTTTACGTTTGAGGACTTTGGCGAAGTTGGGGTGTTCCAGCCAGAGGAAGTAGTTGGTGTATCCGGCCAGGACGATGGTTGAGGTGGCGTTGGTGATCAGGGAACGCCACACGCTTTTGGGGCAGGAGGATCGGTAGGGGTAGACCGACAGGACCTCGCGGTCCGGGCCGGTTTTGACCGTGTTACGTATCGCATCGGGCCACAGCACGGACTCATCCACTTTCAACGCTTCGGAGGCGGCCCACCGGTGGCGTGGGTGGGGCACGCGCCCTTCGTCCGTCAGCCAGCGTTTCCGATTCCCACGGTGCGAGCAACCCCCCTGACATGGACAAGGCCCTGGCGCCGTAGGGTGCCAGGGCCTTGCGGGGAGGGCAGGCGATCAGGCGTCGAAGGCGCCGGTGTTCACGTGGCCGATGAACGAGCGCCACTGGGCGGGGGCGAAGGCCAGGGCCAGAGGGGTTCGGCGCCTTCCGGGCCGTTCATGGAGGGGCGGCTTACCCTGCCAGGTGTGATCAGGGTTGTGGTGTTCGACATCGGTGAGACGCTTGTTCGGGATGATCGTTATTGGGCGTCCTGGGCTGATTGGCTGGGGGTTTCCCGGCACACTCTGTCGGCTCTGGTCGGTGCGGTGACGGCGATGGGGCTGGACAACGCGGAGGCGATCCGGCTGTTGCGTCCCGGGGTGGATCTGTATGCCGAGCGGCGGGCCCGGGAGGAGGCCGGACGCGGGGAGTTCCTTGACGAGAGCGATCTGTATCCCGATGTGCGGCCGGGGTTTCGGGCGTTGCGGGAGGCAGGGGTGCGGGTGTGTGGCCGGTAACCAGACGGCCAGGGCCGGGGATCTCGTGCGTGGCCTTGGCCTGCCCGCCGATGAGATCGCCGTCTCGGAGGAGTGGGGGGTGGCGAAGCCGGACCCGGAGTTCTTCCGACGTGTCGTCGAGCTGGGGAGGGCGGCACCGGAGGAGACGGTTTACGTGGGGGACCATCCGGCCAACGACATCGTTCCGGCCAGGGCGGCGGATTTGCGGACGTGCCTGATCAGGCGAGGCCCATGGGGGCACCTGTGGGCGAAGGATCGGCCGGCTGATTGGCATATCGACGGCATCTCGGAACTGGTGCCTTTCCTTTGTGGAAGTTCCGAATGAATGCGGTTCACAGTGGGCTGCCATTCGTGTGATGAGGGCATGGTGAAGGCGTGAAACTGGATCCCGTAGAGGCTCGTTCCCGGTTTGAGGCGGCGCGGGTGGCCCGTTTGGCCACGGTGAGTGATGATGGTCGACCTCACCTGGTGCCGGTCACGTTCGCGGTCGTTGACGATGTGGTCGCGATTGCCGTTGATCACAAGCCGAAGTCCACGGTACGGCTGCGGCGGCTGGCGAACATCGCGGCGAATCCGCAGGTTTCGCTGTTGGTGGATGAGTATGACGATGACTGGGACCGGTTGTGGTGGGTGCGGGCGGATGGCCGTGCCCAGGTTCGGGAAGAGGGGCCGGAGCGGGCCCGAGCGTTGGAGCGGCTCATCGACCGTTACGGACAGTATCGGGAGGTGCCGCCGACCGGCGCGGTGATCCTGGTCCACATCACCGGCTGGACGGGCTGGTCGTTCGGCTAGGGTTTCGCGGTTGTCGCCCCTTGCGCGTGATGGTCAGTCGGGGATGTCGAAGGTGTATGACCAGGTGAATCTGCTTGCCGAGTGGATGCCTCGGGCGTATTCGATGACGTGGCCTTCGGCGGTGCGGGTGGTGCGGCGCACTTCGACGACGGGTTCGCCTGCGGGGAGGCCGAGCAGTTCGGATTCCTGGGCGGTGGGCATTCGGGCGGAGATGTCCTCGGTGATCTGGTGTGGGGGTAGGCCCTGGTCGGTCAGGACTTGGAATCCGCCGGACTGTCCGGCGATGCCGGGTGTGGGGTCGGTCAGGGGTGTGCCTTCGACGTCGGCGGGGCGGTAGTAGGAGGTCATGGTGTGCGTGGGGTTGCCGTCGCGGGTCATGACGCGGGCTCGTTCGTAGACCGGTGAGCCGGGTTCGAGGCCGAGGGCGGTTGCTGTGGCTTCGTCGGCCTCGACCAGGGAGACGTCCTGTGTCTGGTGTCCCTGCTGCTGGGCGGAGGCGCTTTTGGGCTGTTCGGTGGCGAACACTTCGACGGTGGTCTTCTGCCAGCGGTGGCGTGCGTAGCGGTCTGGTCCCAGGCGTCGGATGGGGTAAGCGTCGCGGACATAGGCGCCTGATCCGTGCCGGGTGACCACCAGGCCCTCTGTTTTGAGCATGGTGAGGGCCTTGTTCGCGGTGTTACGGGAGACGTCGTATCGGTCGGCGAGGTCACGGACGGAGGGCAGTTTCGCGCCTGCGGGCAGGCGTCCTGCGGTGATGTCGGCCCGTAGATCGGCCACTATGCGACGCGCGGGCGAATTCGGGTCTGTTTGCACGCGAACCACCATATCCAAGTGTCGTAGGCCATTCCGCTTGACGGACATCCTGACCTGCTCTAGCGTCCAGTGTCGTACGACACTTTAGGGCAGTTCTCGCCCCGCCTCATCCAGACGGCTCCTTGATCAGGAAGTGGAGTCCAAGCCGTGACCAAGCCTAGTGTTTCGACCTTTGAGTCGATCACTTTCCGCAACGGATGCGACTGCTTCGGTGACGCCGTCCCCTTGCCCATGGGATGTGCCCGCTGTGGCCATTCCCCCTACGCCCATGGCTGTTCGCAGCAGGACGGGCACGAGTACGTGCAGCCGTCCGGTCTGCTGATGAACGCCCGTCTTCAGGCGCGTCGTGCGTACGGCCCGCAGTTCCTTCCCGCGCCTCGGCCTCCGGTGGAGGTCGCGCCCGCCGAGGTGGTTCCGTTGGCGCCCGCCCAGCGGCGTCCCGAGTCTGATCCCGATCCTGAGGCGCCCGCGCTGGTCCCGGCGGCGAAGGCCGTACCGGACGGTCGTGTGGATGAGGCCGGGCCGGATTGTGGGCCGGTGCCTGGTCGGCGTCGTCCTGCTCCTGAGCCGGGAGTGGCCGCGACCGCCGTACGGGAAGGTCCTGCGGATTCCGGGCCGGGGGTGTCTGCGGTGGTTCCGGACGGCTCTGTGGAGGAGGGCGGCGCTTCTGGGCAGGTGCCTGTGGACAGGCCGGTCGCCGCTCCGGAGGTCGCGCCCGTTGTGCCGGTACGGCCGTGGCCGCCTC
This sequence comes from Streptosporangium sp. NPDC020072, assembly GCF_040631445.1. Classification (NCBI taxonomy): domain Bacteria; kingdom Bacillati; phylum Actinomycetota; class Actinomycetes; order Streptosporangiales; family Streptosporangiaceae; genus Streptosporangium; species Streptosporangium sp. NPDC020072. Next base: position 206,438 of record NZ_JBEYAB010000009.1, read on the forward strand.
GGCGAATCCGGCGTCCCTTCCCTGGCGCTCCTCGGTTGGGGATCACCTGGACGAGGGTGCGTCAGCCCGGTGGTGTACGGCCCGCGAGCGGCAGGCCGCCTCGACGCGGCGGCCGATGTCGTGTTCCCCAGGCTCAGGCGGTCTGTCGGCCCGGCGTTCGTCCGGCCGGCACACACCTTCTTCGTCGTCCCGAAGGGCAGGCCCGTCTGGCGAACACCCGTGCCAGGCATGCCTCTGGTCGGATCTTGGAGGTCCAGATCATGCAGCACACCCCCGGCCGCCCGGTGATCCCGGGGTGGCGGTTGATCATCAGTGACGCGGGCCGGTTCTGGGCCTTCCGCACCCACCTCTTCCCCCGCGCCGCCGTACGGGCTGGAGCCGAGTCGGCCGTGGACGCCGACACCTTCGACGAGATCCAGGCCATCGTCGCCGAGCAGGAGGAGACCGCCCGCACCGCCCTGGTCGAAGAGGTCACCTCATGACGGGACGGCATCGCGACGGCCTACCGTACGCCCCGGTCTATCGGCGGGTCTGGGACGGTCCAGCTCGTGCCGAAGCCGAGCGGATCGACCAGGCCTGGGCGGACTGGACCGTGCTCTACAGCCTGGGACGACGCTGTTTCTACGCCGTGGCCGTCTGGGACGGCCCCCGGCCAGTGATCGTCGAGGACCCCACCGGAGACGGGTTGGAGGAGCGGATGCGGGAGGCCGAGATGATCCGGGCCATTCGGCCCTCGCCGCAGTCCTCCCCGACGCCGGTCCGGCGTAGGAGGGGCGGGGCCGGCCGTCCGCCCTCTGGGACGCGGAACGAGGTGGTCGGCGGGGAGACGGCATCCGCCAGGGGACGGCCTTCGCCGGGTGAGGGAACGGTGCCTGCCGGGGGACGGCCTTCGTCAGGTGAGGCAATGGTGTCCGCCGGGGCACGGCGTTCACCGAGTGAAGGAACGGTGTCCGCTGGGGATCGGCGTTCGCCGGGTGGGAGGGCGGCATGATGCTGTCGGCCTGGGCTCCGCGTCAAGTTTCTGAGTTTTCAGATCGAACCTGTAACTCCGTGCAGGCGGCTCACCCTGGTTGGTTGGTTTTCCACAGCTCGCAGTTCGGGTTGTGGAGCGCCTACCGGAACGCCCTGTCCGGGAGGCCGTACCCCGGGGACGTGTTGTTGGTTCGGGCCGGGTCGGCTGAGGAGTTGGACCGCAAGTTGGCCACTCAGGTGTCCCCGGTGGTGCCGCCCAGCATCAAGGCCGTCGCCGTCGCCCGCGCTCTGCAGACCGCTCGGGCCAGGCAGATGGCCCGGGTCTCCCGGGTTGTTCAGGCCGTATGTCCTGGTCAGGCCGCTCAATCGGGTCAGGCTACGGCGTTGCGCAGGTTGCTGCGCTCTTGAAGCTGGTACGGCGGACGTGGACGTCATCCCACCCGTCGCTCGCCGTACCTCATGAACGTGTGGCTCAGGTAGGAGGGACCTGGGCCGCACACCTCCGCAAGACGGCTCCCACGCACGCTGGCGTGCTGGGGAAGGGGGAGTCGTCTGGCGCACCGGCCCTGTGCGTGGGGCCGGTCCTCCTCCAGGGTGCCCGGCCCGTGCTCCCCGGCTCGGGGCCGGGCACCCGCCTCTCCTCCCTTTGTGAACCTCACGGCCCGAACGATCAGGAGCCCAGCCAGGACTCCCGGCCTCACGGTCCAAACGGTCGGGAGCCCTGGTCGGGTGAGGTCCTGGCCTCATGGTCCGAACAAAGGCCCTCGAAAGTCCGGCCTGAACGACGTGTGTTCCCTGTCCGCCCTCCGAACCAGGACGACCATGACCGACGACGAGCGACGCCTGATCGACCTGCTCATCAGCACCCACCCCGCCTGGCGGTACGAACAGCACGACCTGCCCGGCCTGTCCCGATGGTGGGCCGTCCGCTACGAACCCCTGCGCCTTGACCAGCGCGGAGCCGGAGCCCGGGACGTGCTCGGCCGTACGACCCTGCACCGGCTGGCCAGGGCGTTGGCCCGGCACGACCAGATCCTGCACACCCTCCGCTACTGAAAGAGAGCCCCCATGTCTCCGCTCAAGGCCGTAGCCCCCGACGGCACCTTCTCCACCGGGCCGGACACCACCGAACGACTTCTCACCCCCGGCGAGGTCGCCCGGATCTTCGGCGTGGACCCGAAGACCGTCAACCGGTGGGCGCTCACCGGGAAGATCCCCTCCGTCCGCACCCCCAGCAGGCAGCGGCGTTATCGGGAGAGTGACATCAACACCCTTCTCAAGGGTTGATCCCCGACTCAGGTCGGCGGGCGATCGTGATGAGTTCGCGGCTGGTTTCGGTGACGGGGCCACGGCGCCAGTCGCCGTACTGGTTCTCGACGGTGAACCCCGCCTCGGTCAGGAAACCGGCCAGAGCCGGGGCGTCGAGGAAGCGCAGACTCTCCCGCTCGACGCGGAGGATCGTGCCGTCGCGTTCGGCGGTGGTCTCGGTGAACGTGACGACGTCGCCGACGACGGATTCGACCTCGTGCCACATGCGCAGCTCACGGCCTGCGGTGGTCCTGACGTCGAAGGCGTTCGACGGGTTCCAGCCCTCCCAGGCGCGGGCCTGCGGGTGACGGGTGCCGAAGACGAACCGGCCACCGTCGCGGAGCGAGGTGCGGATCGCGGTCAGGGAGGCGCGCAGTTCGTCATCGGTCACCAGGCACTGGAAGGCGTTGCTGGTCATCGTGGCCAGATCGAACTCCCGGTCCCAGGCGGCGTCGGCGGCGGTGCCGGAGACCCACTCGACATCGGTACGGCGCCTGGCCCGGCCCAGCATGCCCGGAGTGGGGTCGAGCCCGACCAGCCGTCCGGTGTGACCGAGGTCGCGGGCGTGGTGCAGCATGCTCCCGGTGCCACAGCCGACATCCAGTACGGCCCCGGCCGCCATCACGAGCCCGGTGCAGAAGCCGGCCTCGGGGCGACGGGCAGGGTCCCACGGGTTCAGCACGTCATAAAGGGCAGCGGCGTCGGCATCGGAGAACATTCCGGCAGTATCCACTGCCGTCGGGTACGGCCGTCGCAGAGGAGGGTGCCCCACCGTTCGGACCGTTCGGCCAACGGTGGACGCCGCGTCCCGGGGCGGTGTCGCCGAGCGGGGAATCGTCGTCGACGCGGCTTGCGTCCTGGTTCGTCGTGCCCAACCGTTGAGGCGAAGGGTCCCGGCTTGGTTTCGAGGAACGCCCTGGGCACCGTCAGGCGCGGTGCCGTCGCCTTCTGAGCAGCAGGGTCACGCAGACGCCCAGGCACGCCAGCCCCGCCACGGTCGTGATCACCGCACCGGCCAGGGCGTACTTCTGCACGATCTCCTGGTGCGCGGCCATCTCGGCGAAGGTCGAGGGCACGCAGTCCGCGCCGACGGGACAGCGTGGCGGATCGTCGGCGTCGAGCTTGCCGAAGCTGTCGTCCGCCTGGACGAAGACGCCCGCACCGGTCGCGGCCAGCAGGAACGCCGCGACGCAGGCCCGGCCCCACCACGCCGGCGTCCGCCAGGCGGCGGGCTGCCCGGCTCGGCGGCGGCGTACGGCGGACACCCGCAGGCTGACCACCAACGCGGCGGCGACCACGGCCAGCAGGGGCCAGGCGATCGCCGCCACCAGCAGGGCGATGAACAGGGCCGCCCCGAGCCAGTCGAACATGGCGGACAAAGTAGCACTTCATGCCCTGATCTTCGGCTGGCCCGCGTTCCATCCCGCCGGGCCCGGGAGTGGAACGCGCGAGCCCGGCCCCGGGTAGCCGGGGGCAGGTCAGGTGGCGTCGAAGGTGACCTTCGCGGTCTCCACGGTCGACGCGTGGCGGCCGGGGGCGCTCTGCCAGTGCCAGTAGAGGTTGGTGTGGGCGATGACCTGCGCGGCGGAGGGCATGCCCTCTCCGGCGTCGTCCGTCGTGTGCGCGTCGCTGACGAGTGTCACGTCGTAGCCACGGGTGAAGGCGCCGTGCATGGTCGAACGGATGCACGCGTCGGTCTGCGCGCCGGTGACGACGAGATGACCGACACCGTGTTCGGCCAGGAGCTCCTCAAGGTCGGTGGCCTCGAAGGAGTCGCCGTAGTTCTTGTGGACCAGCGACTCCGCGTCGCGGCGGGTGAGCTCGGGGACGTACCGCCACTCGTCGCTGTCGCGCTGGAGATGCTCGTCGGAGTGCTGCACCCAGACCACGGGCACGTCCTGCGCGCGGGCCCTGTCGACCAGGTCGTTGATGTTCGCGATGACGCCGTCACGGTTGTGCGCGTCCGCGACCACGCCGTTCTGGACATCGATCACCAGCAGGGCGGTGTTCGGGCGATTGGGCAGGGTTGTCACGTGAGCCTCCTTTTCGTGCTCCCCTCACGCTAGACCATCCCACCGACGGTTTCGGCGCCCCCGTCCGGCCGACGATTTCATCGCCGCCTCTCGAACCTCTGTGAAACATGAAAAAATTTCAGCGTTGAATCACAGCCGCAAGTCCTGATAAATCATGGAAAAGGTGATTTCGCTTATGGTGATTGCGAGGCTCTCCGGGAGAAGGTCTCGGGGTTCTCGTCATTGAGTGGGCGGCCGTCGTCAACAGGGCTCTGAACTGGGCAAATCATGCCCGTTGATCGGAGTGTGCGCCAGGAGGAGCCGCATAGTAGATCATGATATTTGCTATTTTGGGGATTTGTTCCTTCGGCCCGCTTGATTATCGGTCGGATGGTAAACGCGTGGTCACGGTGTGGCATAATCGCGTGCGGTCCGGCCTCCGGCTTGGCCTTTTCATGAATGGCGCTGAAAGAAAGGTGGCAGAGCATGCAGAAAGCGGCCCTTGACCGGGTGAGGCTCGTCTTCACCCTGCTCGACGCCGACGGCACCGGCTACCTGGAGGCCGGTGACTTCGAGCTCATGGCGAGCCGGGTCATCGCGGCCTCCCCCGACTCGGGCGACGTCGCCAAGGCCGCCATCCTGGCCGCCTTCCGGCGCTACTGGACGACCCTGGCCGCCGAGCTGGACGCCAACCGCGACGGTCGCATCAGCTTCGACGAGTACGTCGCGTGCGTGCTCTCCCCGGAGCGCTTCGACGAGGCCATCAGTGACTTCGCCGAGGCGCTGGCCAGGCTGGGCGACCCGGACGGTGACGGGTTCATCGGGCGGGACGACTTCGTGGCGCTCATGACGGCCATCGGGTTCGCGCCCACGAACATCCACGCGCTCTTCGACGCCTTCGGCCCCTCCGACGCCGACCAGATCCCCGTCCCGGTCTGGGCCACCGGCATCAAGGACTACTACAGCCCGGAGAAGACCGACATCCCAGGCGACCACCTGGTCGGCTGACCAGCCGAACCCCCACGTCCGGCCTTCGTCGACACCAGGAGCAACAGGTGGAACCAGTCATCGGACTCGCCGTGGGCCAGGGGACGGGCCCCGAACTCGCGGCCGTCTTCGAACGGGTGCTGACCGGCATCGCCGACACGCACTCCGTCGGCATCGACCTCACCCGGTCGGAAAGGCTCTACCACTCGTACTCGTCGCTGAGGGCCGGCGCCGGGGTCGAGCAGATCCGCGAACTCACGCGGCAGGACGCCGACCACTACGCGGAGTTCTGCCGCACGCGGGCCGCCCTCGGCGTCCCGGCCGTCTTCCGTACGGCGATCAACGCCCAGTCGCTCTACCTCGTCCGCCAGCGCCTGCGGGCGGTCAAGGTCGACGCCATCACCACCCCCGAGACGTCGTTGCTGCTGGTCAGGGACGAGGCCCAGGGCTTCTACACCGGGGAGAACACCCACGCCCCCGGCTTCCTCGTGCGCACCATGGCGTTCAGCCGGGACATCACCGAGCAGGTCATCGCCTTCGCCGTACGGCGCGCGCGGCAGGAGTGGCCGGACGGCGGAGCCGAGCGGATCATCATGGCCTACAAGTTCCACCTGCTCGACGGCGCCCTCGACGAGTGGGTGGCCGAGAGCGCCGCGCGGCACGGCGTCGAGATCGACCTGTTCCAGCCGGACACGGTGAACCGCAACCTGATCGAGTACGGCCCGCGCCCCCGCACGATGATCATCGCGGGCAACGAGTGGGCCGACATCATGCACGTGGTCCTGCTCGACCGCTTCGGCTCGGAGCGCCAGGAGAACCGCTGCACGGAGAACGTCTACCTGCACCCCGAGGCGGCCGGGCTGGTCGAGTACCAGACCGTGCACGGCTCCGCCGACGACCTGGCCGGGAAGGACACGGTCAACCCGGTGGCGACCGTACGGGCCGCGGCGGCGATCGCCGAACGGCACGCGGGCTGCGCCGGAGCGGTGCGGATGGTCGAGCGCGGCCTCGAATCCCTCGCCCGACAGGGCGTCGGCACCCCCGACCTCGGCGGACGTCACTCCACGACGGCCGTGGTCGAGGCGCTGCTGGAGACGTTCGAGGCCCCGCCGGTGGAGTCGTGACGGCCACGGCCCTGGTCGTCGTGGACCTGCAGAACGACTTCTGCGCCGGTCCCAGGGCGCTGGCCCGTTACCCGGGCGACCCCACCAGGCTGGAGGTCGTCGCGGCGAACACCGCGCTGGCCGTCAGCCGGGCGCGGGCCCACGGCACCGAGGTGGTCTTCGTCCGCTTCGTCGGTGACGTCGAGCACCAGGGGCCCAGCTGGCGGCGCCGTGACCGCGCGCTGGGCAAACGGCCCAAATGCCTGGAGGGCTCGTGGGGTGCGGAGTTCCGTACGGTCTCACCGGAGCCGGGGGAGCGGGTCTTCACCAAGCGGGCGTGCTTCGACGCCTTCCTCAGCGAGGGGTTCGAGCGGCACCTCGTCAGCCGCGGGGTCGAACGGCTCGTCCTCGCCGGGCTGTACGCCGACGTCTGCGTCGACTCCACCGCCAGGACCGCCTTCCAGAAGGGGTTCCACATCACGGTGCTGACCGACTGCACCACCGGCCTGCACCTGCAGGATGTGGACATCCTGCGCTTCATGCGCGTTCTGTACGGCGCCTACCTCGCCACCCACGACCATCCGTGGACGCCTTCGGAGGAAGAGGAGAGAGCGTGCCGTACGCCCGGGACGAAGGCCTGACCTCGGCCGTAGGCGTCGGCGTCGAGGAGGGGGTCGGCCTGACCGCCCTCATGGTTGCCGCCGCGCGGGCGATCGAGACCCACCGCCCTGACGCCCTGGCGGGCGACCCCTACGCCGAGCACTTCGTACGGGCCGCCACCGTCTCGGCCGGTTGGCCGGTGCGCCCCGAGCAGGTTCCCGACGGGGACGCCGACCCCCTGTGGGGCAGACTGGGACGTTACTTCGGCCTGCGCACCCGGGTCATCGACGACTTCCTCGTCAACACGGCCCGCGCGGGCGTGCGGCAGGTCGTCCTGTTCGGGGCGGGTCTCGACACGCGGGCCTTCCGGCTCGACTGGCCGCCGGGCCTGGTCGTCCACGAGATCGACCGGGACGGCGTCCTGGCGTTCAAGCACCGGGTGCTGGACGGCCTCGCCGCCGCCCCGAAGGCCACGCGCCGCACGATCGCGGCCGACCTGCGGGACGACTGGGTCCGGCCGCTGGCCGAGGCGGGGTTCGACCCGGCCGTGCCGACCGCCTGGCTGGCCGAGGGGTTGCTGCTCTACCTTCCGCCGTGGGCCGAGCGGGGGCTCGTCGAGAGCGTGAACCGGCTGAGCGCCCCGGGAAGCGTCCTGGCCTGCGAGGTCAAGCTCGGCTTTGAGTCGCCGCAGGTCCGGGCCAGTCCCGTCTACACCGTGGCCAGACAGCGGATCGGCGTCGATCTCCTCGCCCTGTTCGACGGGGAGCCCCGTCCCGACTCCGTCGGCCACCTGAAGGACCTCGGCTGGGCGACCACGGTCCGCACCCCCTTCGACTTCACCTACCACTACGGCCGGGGCCCGCTCCCCGTGCCGAACGACTCCCTGGCGAGCAACCGCTGGATATTCGCCGGAAAGTCCTGATCTCTCCGGATCAGGGGTAGTCCTCGAACTCCCAGTGTCCGATGCGGCCGATCTTCGCGGCGAGTTCGCCCCAGGTCGGGGCCTCCAGCACGGCGACGCGGTCGGCAAGCCAGGCGGTCACCCGGTCGGGGTGAAGCTCGGCCACGAGGAGCCAGTGCCTGCCGATGAGGTAGGGGTGGTGCTGGAGCTGCTCGGCGAGGGCGGACGGCGTGCAGACCGTGAGGGAGAACTGTTCGTCACCCGGCCCGTCCTGCGGGCCGACGTACATCTCCAGGAGTTCGCAGGCGTGGGTCCGGTCGACGCGCCGCCCGTCTTCGAGATCGACCCAGCGGAAGGAGTTCACCCGTGCTCGCATCGTCACATCATTCCGCGGACCATGACGAGACGTTCTCCCATATACGCGGCAGCGATTGCACGCATGCCGTCTCGGGAGTTCACCGAGCTCACCGGGGAGCGGAGCAGCTCTGACGGTATGGCTCATACGGAATGAACTGCCGCCATTCCCGCTGGTCGAATGGTCGGCCCGCGACGGCGCAGACCGCCCCGGCCAGCTCGTCGGGCAACTCCACGTCCCAGATCCGCACCGTCATCCCCGTGGTGACGAGCCGGGAACCGTCCGAGCTGAACGCGGCCGAGTAGACCGGCCCTTCATGAGCGGTCAGGGAATCACCGATCTGCCGATGGGTGGCCACCTCCCAGAGCCGGGCGGTGCCGTCGCCTCCGGCGGTGGCCAGGCGGGTCCCGTCCGGGCTGAAGGCCACGGTCTGTACCGGACCTTCGTGCCCGGTCAGCGGAGCTCTGATCTGCCGGTGGGTGGCCACCTCCCAGAGCCGTGCCGTACCGTCGCCTCCGGCGCTGGCGAGTCGGGATCCGCTCGGATCGAAGGCGATGGAGAAGACCGGGCCCTTGTGTCCGACGAACGGGTCGCCCAGCTGGCGGCGGGTTTCCGGATCCCACACACGAACGGCCCCGTCGCTCCCCGCGACGGCCAGGCGCGATCCGTCCGGGCTGAAGACGGCTGAGAAGAGCGGGCCCTGGCCTTCACTGACCGGCTTGCCGAGCTGCCGGTGGGTGGCCAGATCCCAGATCCGGGCGGTCCCGTCGTCACCGGTGGTGGCGAGCCGGGAGCCGTCCGGGCTGAACGCCACGGACTCCACCGGACCCGTGTGGCCGACCAGCGGCTCTCCGAGCCGCCGATGATTGATCACGTCCCACAGACGGACGGTCCCGTCGCCTCCGGCGGTGGCCAGGCGAGTCCCATCCGGGCTTAGGGCGACCGAGAAGAGCTCGCCCACATGGCCGGCCAACGGGTCTCCCAGGGGACGACGGGTGGCCAGGTCCCAAAGCTGTGCCGCGCCGTCGCCTCCTGTGGTGAACAGCCGGGTCCTGTCCGGGCTGAAGACCGCCTTGCGTACCGAGCCGCCGAGTCTTCCCATCGGGACGCCGACCTGTCTGTGGACGGTGACGTCCCACAGCCGTACGCCGTCGTTCCCGGAGGTGGCCAGCCGCGCCCCGTCAGGGCTGAAAGCCACTGAGGACGGGTGCTGGTGGCTGCTCATCGGGGCGCCGATCTGCCTGTGCGTGGCGGGATCCCACACCCGCGCTGTCCCGTCGTCGCCGACCGTGGCGAGCTGGGCTCCGTCCGGGCTGAAGGCCACGGACCGTACGGCCCCTTTGTGGCCGGTCATCGGGCTGCCCACCTGTTCACGAGAGGCGGTGTCCCAGATGCGGACGGTGCCGTCGATTCCGGCGCTGGCGACGCGTGACCCGTCCGGGCTGAAGGCGACCGACCACACCACGCCGTCGTGGCCCTTCATCGGGGCTCCGATCCGCGCGTGGGTGCGGGTGTCCCACAGGTGTACGGCGCCGTCGTCATCCGCGGTGACCAGGCGTGACCCGTCCGGGCTGAAGGCGGCCGACCATGTCCCGGCCATCGGGGCGCCGACCCGTTCGCGGGTCGTGAGGTCCCACATGTGGGTCTTACCGCCGGTGGTGACCAGGCGGGAGCCGTCCGGGCTGAAGGCCACGGACCGGATCTCGTCGTCGTGGCCCTTCATGGGGGCGCCGAGCTGTTCGTGTGTGGTGAGATCCCACACCCGCGTCGTCCCGTCGCTGCCGGCGGTGGCCAGGCGGGTCCCGTCCGGGCTGAAGGCCACGGATCGTACGGCTCCCTCATGACCGGTCATGGGGGAACCCAGTCGCCTGTAGGTGGCGGTGTCCCAAAGACGTACGGCGCCGCCGGTCTCCGCGGTGGCGAGCCGGGAGCCGTCCGGACTGAAGGCCACGGATTCGACCGCGCCCGCGCGACCTGCCAGGACCGCACGTTCGGGTCTGCTGAGAACCGCCACCAGGCCGGCCCGCGCCTCGTCGGTCGGCGCGATGGCCCATGCCGCCACGGCCAGCCGGGCCGACGTCACGGGATCGGCGGACAGCGTCTCGCTGTGAGCGGCCACCTGGCGGGACATGATCTCGTTGCTCCGCTGTTGTACCGCATCGCGCTGTCGGCCGACTTCCTGGTTGGAGAAGACCAGAAACACCGAGACGCCGACCAATCCCACGCCCAGGACGCCAAGTCCCACGAGTACCGTTCGCCACAGGCGCCGGTTCCGTGCGGCGGCGGCGGTACCGGCACGAAGGAACTCCTCGGCCACGGAGGTCAGCCGGAGGCCACGCCGGGGGTCGGCACGCCAGCGCGCTCCGGCCGTCCCGGCGTGCTCCAGTTGCGCGCCGTGGTAGAGAAAAGAGGATTCGCGCTCTTTCGCGTCCCACTCGGCGGCGGCCTTCTCGATCTTTCCGTGCAGAATCCGGTCGACGCGGTCGTCGTCCAGCCAGCCACGCAGACGACTCCACGCCGTCGTCAGCACATCATGGGCGAGTTCGACGGTCTCGGTGGTGACCATGAGCCGGTCTTCGGTGAAGGCCGTGACCACCTCTCTGACGGCTTCAGGCCGCTCCGCGCAGAGGACGGTCAACTCGTCGACACTCAAACGGCGGCGGACGACATGCCCGTCGTCGTTCAGGAGCACGAGCGCCATGATGACGCGCCTGGATATCTCCTGCTGTTCGGGGTCCAAGCGGCCATACACTCTCTCGGCGGCGTCCTGGACGGCGGAGGCCACACCGCCGGAACGGTCGTATCCCTGCCGGGTCAGCCGATCGCCGTCGCGGTTCTCCCAGATCCGCACCATCGCCATCGACAGCAGAGGCAGCGCCGTCCCCACGTCTTCCGGGGCTCGCAGGTGCCCCGCCAGCTCCCGTACCACCTGCTCGGCCAGGTCCTTCTCCACCTCAAGCCCGGCCGCGGCCGCGGGTCCGGTGATGGCCCGCAGCAACTCCGCCTCACGCATCGGCTCAAGCACGAACATGCGCTCTTCCAGGGCCCGTGCCAGCGCGCTGTGGGCGGCGCAATGCTCCACGACGAAATCGCCGCGTACGGCCACCACGACCACCCCGGACCCTCCCGTCGCGATCGAGTGCAGCGCGTCCACGAAGGCGGCCCTCTCCGCGGGTCCCTCAGCGGACAGGGTGAACAGCTCCTCGAACTGATCGACCACCATCACCACTTTTCGCGGCCCCTCGCCGTTCCCGCCCTGCTGCCGCCGGCGGATCATCACGGCGGACAGCATCTGCCGTGTCCAGTCGGCGGCCTGCGCGGGATCTTCACGCAGTTCGCCGAGGACCGCGCCGCTGTCGGCGCCGCACGGGACCGCGAGCTCCCGTGCCAGGCGCCGTAAGGGGGTCGTCCCCGGGGTGAAGGTGATCTGATGCGCGTCATCGAGATCATGGTGGGGAGACGGAGCCGTGAGCGCGGGCAGCAGCCCGGCATGCAGGAGTGAGGACTTTCCCACACCGGATGCCCCGGTCACGACGACGAGGCCTCCGCCGTTGACCATGGCGACCAGCCGGGAGACGGCCTGTCCGCGCCCGTGAAAGACCGTCGCCTGCGCCGGCCCGAACGGCGCCAGCCCTTGATAAGGGCAGCCGCCGATCCACTGCGGTTCCGGCGCCGAGGACACCCCCGTCGTGAGACGGCGCTCCAGAACATTCAGCCGATCGCGTACCGTGACCAGCAACGCGGTCTGGTGGCGGCGCTCGGCGTCCTGCTGGTAGAGGATCTCCTGGATCTCCCCGGCCGCCGCGTCGAGCCGCTCCAGCATCGGTGCCAGCGCCGTGTTCTGCCGGCCCAGTTCGGCGAAGCCCGACGCCATCCGTTCCAGCAGCTCCGCATGCCCACCGGCGAGCGCCTCGCCGAGAGCCGCGCGGGTGGCGTCCACCGCCTCCAGCGTCGCCACCAGGGCCTCGGCCAGCGCGTCGGCACGGGCGTCCCCCAACCGCAGGGCCTCTTCCAGCCGTACGGCCAGTTCTTCTTCCAGGCGCGCGGCACGCTCCTCCTCGGTGCCGCCGGTACGGGCGATGGCGGTGTCCAGAGCGGAGCTGATGACGGTGGCCAGCATGTTGCCGCCGACCGATCCGATGACGTTCATCCCGGCCAGTTGCACCGCCAGCCCCGGTTCGGCCAGGGCCAGCGGAGTCAGCGCGCTGGCGCACAGAGTCGCCAGGAGCAGTCGTGGCGTCGCCTTTGCCAACTGGCGCCCGGCCGCCCGGAGCACCCAGCCCCGGGCTCCCTGCTGGGCGGCCGAGATCTGTTCCGGAGACAGGGGTACTCCGTCCGATGCCTCCTGGCGCTCCACCTATCGCTCCTGATCTGAAGGCGTGGCTCCCCTGCGGGAAAGCAGATCCTCTCCACAGCATCATCGATACGGAGGGGACAGCGCTACCGATCACAACGGATGTTTCAAGAGCGGCACCGTCGCCCACCCCACGCCGCCCCGGTCACCGCCCATGCGATCTTTCGCCGGACGTGGCCGGAGGACGTCTCGCGAGGGGTTACCGGCCTCCGGTGTGGGTGCTCCAGAGAGGGGTGCCGGTGGGGGTGTAGACGACGACGTTGCCGTCGTCCTGTACGGCCAGGCGGGCGCCGGAGGAGCCGCCGGTCCTGGTCGACCACAGGGCGACTCCGGCCGCGTCGTAGATGACGAAGTTGCCGTCCTGCTGCATCAACGCGACCGCGCCGGGACTGCCCGCCGTACCCGAGGACCACAGGGGGGCGGTGACGTTCACCTGGGTGAGGACCAGGTCGCCGTCCCGGCGGTAGGTCAGTTTGAAACGCCCGTCGCAGGAGGTCTGGGACGCCCCGGGGAACAGGGCCTCGTCGGGTTGGAACCAGATACAGGCCGTGGGGGCGGTGCCGACCTTGAGGATCGCGGGCTCGGTGACGCCCAGCACGTGGTGGACCTGCCCGGAGGCGAACTCCGGCTGCAGGGTCGAGGTCGAGGCCGCCTGCACCTGGTAGCCGCCCGGCCGTGACAGCGGGGTGCCGCCGCAGCCCGTGGTCGGGACGCCGACGTGCCGGGACTCGTCCACGTTGCCGGTGACGGTCCAGTCGCGGACGCCGTTGACCGCGTAGCCGTACCCCATGTGCAGGCCGCGCAGGGTGTTGCCGGTCACGGTCGCGCCGTGGACGGTGCCGGTTCCGCACGTCCACACCTGCCAGCCCATGGCCATGCCGACCTTGATGAAGGCGCTCCTGGCGTCGACCACGTTGCCGCGGACCGTCGTGCCGGTGTAGTTGCCGTCGACCGGGGCGATGTCGACCAGGTTGATGCCGCCGAGCAGTTCGCTGTGTTCGGCCCGCACGGTGTTGTTCTCGATGGTCGAGCCGGGGGCGCCGAAGATGACGATGCCGCCGTCGGTGGCGTCCACGACCGTGTTGCCGCTCACGACGGAGTCGCCGCAGGCCAGCGAGATCCCGTCGGCCCACTGGCCGCTCGGCCGGTCGACGCCCGCGGGGCCGATGCGGTTTCCGGTGATCCGGGCGCCCTGGCACTGCGGCGTCCCCGAGCTGACGGCGCCCTCGTAGTAGTGCAGCGCCGACCAGCTTCGCGGGTTCCTGATGGCGCTGTTCTCCACGATCTGCCCGGTGGCGGCGCCGCCCATCTGGACCAGGGCCGACCCGGTCCTCTGCCCGAGGGTGGGGCGGTCGCCGTCGATCTGGACGTTTCGTACGGCCACCCGGCTCCGGCCGACTCCGTCGACGGCGGTGGTGACGGTCGCGGAGGCGAGGCGCAGGGTGGCGCGTGTCGTGCCCTCGGGCAGGCCCTCGGTGAACAGCTCCTGGTCGGCGGCGGTGAAGCGGACCGGCTCGGACAGGGTGAACACCGCGCCCTGGCAGAGCACCGCCTGGGCGCCGGGCCCCGTCAGGGCGGCGTTGATCGCGGTCTCGGTGCCCGACGGGATGCAGCCGGCGGACGACGGGCCGGTCCCGGCCCGCGCGGCCCCCGGTACGGCGGTCGCGACGAGCAGCGTGAGCAGGGCCGTCCCGAGTCTTGTCGTCGGTCGTGTGCTCATGGTCAGTTCACCAGTCCCCAGTCGAGGGCGCCCGAGTAGAAGGAGGTGCCGAAGCCGGTTCCGGTCGCCAGCGTGCAGCCGACCTTCTGGTCGGTGGCGAAGCCGGTGCGGCGGCAGTAGTCGATCTTTCCGTCGCCGTTGGCGTCGGACCAGTTGCGTCCCTCCGGGTAGCCCTGGTCGATCGTGTCCGAGGTGATTTCGGCGCCGAAGCCGGTGCCGGTCGAGGTCAGGCAGCCGACGTGCGTGTCGACGTGGTTCTGGGTGCCGAACACCCGGCAGAAGTCGGCCTTTCCGTCACCGGTCGCGTCCACCCACGCCCGGCCGGTCGCCTGGCCCCAGTCGAGCGCGCCGGAGAGGAACAGCGGGCCGAAGCCGGTGCCGGTCGAGGTGTTGCAGGCGATGGTCCTGGCGGAGGTGGCTCCCACGCTGCGGCAGTAGTCGGCGTTGCCGTCCCCGTTGACGTCGGTCCAGGACCGGTCCTCGGTGTAACCCCAGTCGGTGTTGCCGGAGTTGACGTCCCTGCCGAAGCCGGTGCCGGTCGAGGGGGCGCAGCTGAGGTAGCCGTCGGTGTGGTTCTGGGTGCCGCGGATCCGGCAGTAGTCGGCCTTGCCGTCGGAGTTCACGTCGACCCAGGCCCGGCCGGTGGTCTGGCCCCAGTCGAGCACGCCGGAGATGAAGGTCTCACCGAACCCGCCGGAGGTGAACGGCGTGCAGGCCAGGCGGGACTCGGGGACACCGCCGACCCGGCGGCAGTAGTCGATCTTTCCGTCACCGGTCGCGTCCACCCAGGCCCGGTCCTCGGGGAAGCCCCGGTCGAAGTTGCGGGAGTTGACCTCCATGCCGAAGGCGCTGCCGGTGGAGAGGGTGCAGCTGGCGTAGGCGTCGACGTGGTTCTGGGTGCCGCGCAGCCGGCAGAAGTCCGTCTTGCCGTCGCCGTTGACGTCCACCCAGGCCCGGCCCGCGTCCTGACCCCAGTCGAGCACGCCGGAGGTGATGGTGATGCCGTACCCGCTGCCGGTGGACAGCGTGCACGCCACCTTGCTGTTGGGCACCGCGCCGACCCGGCGGCAGAAGTCGGCCTTGCCGTCGCCGTTGAAGTCGACGAGGCCTCGCACGACCCCGGTGGGACCGGCGACGTCGGGGACGACGCCCTGGAAGATCTGGATCTCGTCGAGGTCGCCCTTGACGAAGCCGCCCGAGGCGCCCTTGCCGATCAGCAGGGGCTGCTGGGAGCGCCACGGCTGCCACTGCGGGCGCATCCCCACGGTGACCTTGAGCGCCCCGTCGACGTAGAGCCGCAGGTGGCGCTGCTGGGCGTCGAAGATGCCGACCAGGTGGTGGTACTCGGTGGGGTTGACCACGGAGGTGATCGCGAAGGTGGAGTTGGCGGTGTCGGTCGCCGAGGCGGGCATCGAGAAGACCCACTTACCGTCGCCGCCCGGCTCGTAGTACAGGGTGAACCCGCCGGAGACGAACGTCTGGGCGCGGGTCAGGTCCGAGGGCCGTACCCAGGTGGAGACGGTGAACGACTGGTCGGTGAGGACGACCGGGTCGTCCGGTGCCACGTAGTCGTCGACGCCGTCGAGACGGAGACCGGTCGCGCCGCCGTGCCCCGCGCCGGAGGGCGGGACCTGCACGCCGCCGTAGAAGGTGAGGTCGCGGAACATGCCGGAGGAGTCGTGGGCCGGTCCCGGCCCGACCTCCTCGAAGTGCCACTCGGCCACCTTGCTGTTCAGCGTGGGGTCGGCGATGGCCGCCGCCTCGGTGGTGGCGATGGCCCGGTTCCACGCCCTGACCTCGGCGACCGCGCCGTCGAGGGGGGAGCCGCCCCAGCCGCCGCCGACCTGGAAGGCGCCGGAGGCGTCCCAGGCGGTGACGTCGCCGACGGTGGCCTCCAGGGTGCCGTTGACGTACAGCTGCACGGACCTGATCCCCGCGTCGTACACGCCGGTGAGGTGGGTCCAGACGCCGGCCCTCGGCACGGTGGTCGACAGGGCGGACGAGGCGGTGGCCCCCGCGGTGTCCTGCGACGGGACGGTCATCGCCCACCGGTCCTGGGCCGCGAGGTAGGAGAGGAAGAAGGCGCGGTTGCCGGTGCCCCGTTGCGAGACCACGGTGCTGTCGGCGCCCTTGCCCGCCAGTTTGACCCAGGCGGAGACCGTGAAGCTGGTCGCGGTGTTGAGGAAGTCGGCCCGGCTGGCGTAGTCGTCGGCGCTGTCGACGCGCAGCGCGCTGCGCGACCTGCCGTCGGGGCCGGGCGCCAGCCGTCCGGGCTCGCCCAGGGTGGCGCCGCCGTTGATCGTCAGGGCGCGTCCCTTGTCGGTGTCGTCGAAGGCCGTGGCCGACCCGGGGGCGTCGTTGAGCAGCCACCTGGCCAGCTCGGGCTCCGGTGAGCCGACGACGAAGGAGTGGGTCCTACGCGGCGACTGGTTGCCCGCGCGGTCCACCGCGACCACGTACAGGGTGTGGGCGCCGCCCTCGGTGGGGGTCCAGCCGACGGTCACGGGGGCGCCGACCGAGGTGGGGATGGCGACCGTGGAGGGCGGGTCGGAGAAGCCCCACTTGTAGGAGGCCACGTCGGGGGAGCTCTGGAAGGTGAACTTGCCGGTCTGGCCGACGCCGCCCGCGACGTTGTCGCTCTCGGGGTAGATGTCGGAGGTCACGGTCGCCGTCTGCGGCCTGACGGTGTCGGTGACGAACTCGCACTTGACCGACTCGTCGCTGGTGGCGTTGGCGTCGGACGCCCTGGCCCAGAAGCGGTAGGCGGTGTTGTCGGCGATGCCGGAGGTCGGGGTGACCACGGCCGTCGTCCCCGAGCCCACGCTCGACTGCGTCAACGGTCCCTGCTGGGCTCCGGCCGGGTCGATGGCCTGCCAGTAGAAGGAGGCGGTCATCGCCTCGCCGTCGCCGTCGGCCAGGTAGGCGCGCCAGCTCGGCGTCAGCGTGCTCACGTACGGCCGTTCGCCGCCGGTGGCGCACGCCTTGCCGTCCACGGTCAGCGAGCCGGGCGGGCTGGGAACGGTGTTGGTGTTGACGATGAGCCTGGCGGTGGTGGCGTCGAACTTCTTCCAGCCCGACGAGCTGTTCTCGTCGTCGGCCCGCAGGCCGAGGGTGAGCCAGCCGTCGTACTGCCTGCCGGACACCACCCACGAGTCCAGTGGGAACTCGGTGAACTTCCTGGCGTACTGGCAGCTGTTGTTGACGACGCTGGAGACCTCGGTGCCGCTCCACTTCGAGGCGTCGGCGTTCCAGGTCGTGCCCGGGCCCAGGGTCGTGCCGACCGTGTGCAGCCAGGTGGTGCTGTCGGAGCAGGAGGTCGAGCTGAGCAGGTCGATGGTGAACCGGGAGCCGGCGAGGATCTGCTTGCCGGAGAAGGGGGCGGCGGAGAACTGGAACATCGACCGGTAGCGCGAGTAGGTGGCGCCGTCGTTGCCGCTGGGGTAGTAGCCGACCTTCGCGCAGTCGGTGTCCCAGCCGCCCGAGCAGTTGCGCCGGTCGTAGTCCCAGTACGACTGGTTCGGGGCCGCCTCGTTGATCATCGTCCAGTACGTGTAACCGACCGTGGGGTCGATGAACAGCGGGAACGTCGTTTTGGGGTCGGTCAGCAGGGCGGTGTCAGGCTTGAGGGTGATTCCGCGGCCCGCCGTGACGCCCAGTTCGACGGGTGCGCTCCTGGCGTCCTCGGCCGGGGCGGCTGCGGTCGAGGGCTGTTTTCCCGAGGAGTCCCACATCGCGGGAGCGTCGGCGGCGAACACCGTCCTGCCCTGCTTGTCCACGGCGCGCGGCCCG
Source organism: Streptosporangium sp. NPDC020072 (assembly GCF_040631445.1). Taxonomy (NCBI): domain Bacteria; kingdom Bacillati; phylum Actinomycetota; class Actinomycetes; order Streptosporangiales; family Streptosporangiaceae; genus Streptosporangium; species Streptosporangium sp. NPDC020072. The sequence continues at coordinate 224,539 of NZ_JBEYAB010000009.1, forward strand.
TCCCACTTCAGGCCGGTCAGGGCCGTGGGCAGGGTGATCTCCCGCAGGACCGGGTTCTTCGCGGCCTCGCGGGTCTTGACCACCAGCACGAAGGAGAAACCGGTGTCGAGCGCGGTCACCACGAGGTCGACGCCGTCGAGCACGTCGGGGTAGGTCGCGCGGGCGTCGCTCACCCGGGGCTGCGGCAGGCTGGAGGGCCAGGAGAGCGCCAGCTCGGCCTTGCCCTGTACGGCCCGCACGAGGGGGCCGGTGCCGCCGCCCGACAGGCGGACGTCGACCGTCGAGGCCTTGGGCCGCAGGAGGCCGTCGGTTCCGGGCACCAGGATGGGGTCCGGCTTCGTCCAGGTGCCGTCGGCCTGCCGTACCCGGCGGGGGTGGGCGTACTGCTCGACGGTGCTGCTGCCGTCGGGGTTGACGAAGACCTGGGTGGTGGGGGTGCGTTCGCTCTCCACCTCGACCCTGGTCTTGCACGCCCTGGACATCTTGATCGCCGCGTCGGTCCGAGGCACCGATTCGGCGCAGTCGGGGGCGGCGGTCGGGGGCGACTGCGCCGCCGCCGGGGTGCCGGTCGCGGACACCATGCCGATGATCAGTAATAACGACGCTGCGAGTACGGCCGACCGCCGAAGTGCCGCCACCGTTTTCCCCTATCCGAGTAGATCTTGCCGGGCTGGACTGTAGCCGTCGGCATCTCGTCAAGGTCGCCGCGCTGTCAAAAATGGCAGTAAACCAGCCAAAAATGGCAGATTTCCGGCGATGTGGAGATAAGAGAAGTGCAATTATTTTTCATCTGGTTAGGCGGATTTTCGCGCATAAAGCCCATCAGGTGCGATCGGCGGAAAAGTGCCACTTTCTCCCATGGCGAGGAACGTCCCTATGCGGAAACGAAACCGAAAACTGGTCGGCACGGCGGTGATGACGACGGTGATGACGACGGTGATGACGACCATGCTGGCCGCGTCCCTTGTCGCCGGTGAGGTCGGAGGGGTCGCCTCGGCCGCCACCACCGGACCCCCACGGGAACGCGCGGTGAAGGTGAAACGGTTCGAACCACCGACGCCGGGCAAGGTGCCCAAGGTCAAGGCGTGGCGACCCGAGCGGCCCGTGTGGCCCGGGCGGGAGAGCGCCGACGTCGTCCTGCCCGCCGTACCGGACGGTGCGGCGGGCAGGAGCGCCGACGGCGGTACGGCGGTGCGCGCGGGCGGGCTGCCGGTGTGGCTCGCGGCCACGGCCGGCCACGGCCCGGCGACCGTGAGGGTGGAGAACCTCTCGGACAGGCAGGGCGGTGACGCCCTGACGCTGCGCCTGACCCGTACCGACAAGGCCCAGAGTGCCGAAGACAAGGTGCGGCTCACCGTGGACTACCGGGGCATGGCCTCGGCCGTCGGCGGCGACTGGGCCTCCCGGCTGCGGCTGTGGAGCGTCTCCACGTGCGTTCTCACCCCCGCGCACACGGCCTCCCCCGCTCCCGAGCACACCGCCGCCTCCACTCCCACACCGCCCGGGACCCCCGTCCCCGCGGGCACAGGGTCCAGGACCCCCGTCCCCGCCCCGACCGGGCCCGTCCCCGCCCTCACCCCCACCCCCAGCACCGTGCCCCTACCACGCGTCACCTCCACGGCCACCCCCGTGGCCACCCCCACCCGCATGTCCTCCGGTCCCACCCCCGGCTCCCTGCCCCTGCAGCCCCCCGACTCCCCGGCCGTCTCCCCGACCCCCGACGCGGCCCCGACCGGGGCGGCTTCCGGGTGCGGCCCCGTCGAGGTGCCCTCAACCGTGGACAGGGACAAGGGCACGGTCAGCGCCCAGGTGAACGCCACCGGGCTGGTCATGCTCGCCGCCGACTCCTCCGGTCCCACCGGGGACTACGCCGCCACCTCGCTCACCCCGTCGTCGACGTGGAACACCGGCGGCAACAGCGGCGACTTCACCTGGTCCTACCCGATGCGGGTGCCGCCCGGCCTCGGCGGACCCGAGCCGCAGCTCACGCTGTCGTACTCCTCGGCACGCGTGGACGGCCTCATGGCCGCGGCCAACACCCAGCCCTCCTGGGTCGGGGAGGGCTTCGACTGGCACCCCGGCTTCATCGAACGCCGCTACGGCGCCTGCTCCAAGGACATGGAGAACGGCGCGAACAACCAGGCCGAGACCGGTGACCTGTGCTGGGTCACCGACAACGCGACGCTGTCACTGCCCGGCCACTCCGGTGAGCTGATCAGGAACGGCGACCGCTGGCACCTGCGCGACGACGACGGCCTGAAGGTCGAGCGGCGCACCGGCGCGACCAACGGCGACGACAACGGGGAGTGGTGGGTCGCCACCGACACCGACGGCACCCAGTACTGGTTCGGCGGACGCGCGGGCTCGCAGTCCACGCTGAGCGTGCCGGTCTTCGGCAACCACGCGGGGGAGGCGTGCCACCAGAGCACCTTCGCCGCGTCGAGCTGCCGTCAGGCCTTCCGCTGGCAGCTCGACTACGTGGTCGACACCCACGGCAACACGATGCGCGTCTCCTACGCCAAGGAGACCAACCGCTACAGCCGCAACTCCACCACGACGGACGCCGCCGACTACGACAGGGCGGGCCACCCGGAGAAGATCGAGTACGGCACGCGCGGCCTGGACGACGCTCCGCAGATGCGGGTGGTGCTCGGCACGGCCGACCGCTGCCTGGCCGACTGCGGGACCAAGGACGCCGCCCACTGGCCGGATGTGCCCTTCGACCAGGAGTGCACCGCCTCCCCGTGCAAGCCGCAGCAGATCTCCCCGACCTTCTGGACGACCAAGCGGCTCTCGACCGTCACCACCCAGGTGTGGAACACCGCCGGGTCCGCCTGGCGTGACGTGGAGTCGTGGACCTTCGACCACACCTTCCCCGACCCCGACGACCGGGGCTCGGGCACCTCGGTCACCCCCGTGCTGTGGCTGAACACCATCACCCACACCGGCCGGGCGAGCACCGAGACCGGCTCGGCGGTGACGCTGCCCAAGGTGCGGTTCACCCCCAAGCTGCTGCCCAACCGCGTCGACACCGCGGGCGACCAGTACCCGGCGATGAACAGGTACCGGATCGGTGCGATCAAGACGGAGACCGGGAGCACGATCGACGTCACCTACGCCGGCGCCGACTGCGTCGCGGGCACCAGGACGCCCGCCCTGGACAACCTGCACGACCACGGCCTGCGGTGCTATCCGGTCAAGTGGACGCCGTCCGGCCACACCGAACCCATCACCGACTTCTTCCACAAGTACGTGGTGTCCCAGGTCACCCAGGCTGAGGCGACCGGCTCCTCCCCCAGGACGATCACCGGCTTCACGTACGGCGGAGCCCCCGCCTGGCACTACACCGACGAGGACGGCCTGCTTCAGGACGACGACAAGACCTGGTCGGTGTGGCGCGGCTACGGCCTGGTCACCAGGACCACCGGTGAGGGACCCACCCGCGTCCTGGAGGAGACCCGCTACTTCCGGGGGATGAACGGCGACCGGCTGCCCTCGGGGACCCGGTCGGTGACGATGCCCGCCGCGGGCGGCGCCCCCGCGACGGCCGACGAGGACGCCTTCGCCGGCATGGTCCGCGAGGTCGTCTCCCGCGACGTCAACGGCGTGGAGATCGGGGCCACGGTCTACCGGCCCTGGCAGTCGGACCCGACCGCCAGCCGTACGATCGACGGCTCGACGGTCCACGCCCGCCTCGTCGGCAACGGCGCCACCTACACCCGCACCACCAGGGACGGCGGCAGGGCACCCCGTACGACCACCTCCTCCACCGAGTTCGACGCCTACGGCATGCCGGTGTGGGCCGAGGACAAGGGGGACGACGCGGTCACCGGCGATGAGAAGTGCTCCACCACCGAGTACACCCGCAACACCGGCATCTGGCTGGTCGACCGGGTCTCGCGCGTGCGCGGCTTCGCGCTGGACTGCGCCACGGCCAAGGCCAAGGTGACCGCGGGCACGGTGACCGAGACGGACCTGATCACCGACGTGCGCACCGCCTACGACGGCGCCACGGCCTGGGAGGGCGCGCCCGCCCCGACCAAGGGCGACGTCACCCTGGTCGAGTCGGTCAAGGCCCGCACCGGGTCCACCTGGTCGTACGTGACCGACAGGAAGGTCACCTACGACGCCTACGGGCGGGTGCTGACCGAGACCGACGCGCGCGGCGCCACCGTCACGACCGCGTACACGCCCGCCTCGGGCGCGCCGCTCACCGGGAAGACGGTCACCGGCCCGCTCGGCTGGACGACCGTCACCGTCCTCGACCCCGCCCTCGGCCTTCCCCGGACCACGACCGACGCCAACGGCCGGGTGACCGCCCTGGCCCACGACGGCCTCGGCCGGTTGACCGCGGTGTGGCTGCCGGGCAACGACAGGGCGTCCAACGCCGACAAGCCGTCGATCGGCCACGCCTACCAGGTGAGCGACACCGGGCCGATCGTGGTGACCAGCAGGAAGCTCAACCACGCGGGCGACTACATCACCTCCTACGCCTTCTACGACAGCCTGATGCGTCAGCGGCAGACGCAGAGCGCCGATGCGGCGGGTACGGCCGACCACGTGGTCGTGACCGACACCTTCTACGACTCGGCCGGACGCGTCCTCAAGACGCACAACCCCTACCTCGCCGACGCCGCGCCAGGCCCGACGCTCGTCGTGCCCGCGCAGGACGTCCCCTCGGCCGAGTACACCCTCTTCGACTCCGCGGGCCGTACGAGCGCCCAGGTGCACCTGGTGGACGAGGCTCCCGCCAGCCCGGGAGGGGTCGACGAACGCTGGCGCACGGTGTTCGGCTACGGCGGCGACCGTGAGGACGTCACCCCGCCGGCGGGCGGCGTCGTCACCTCGTCGGTGAAGGACGCGGCCGGACGGGTCGTCGAGACGCGTCAGTACCGCACCGGGAACGTCGCGGGCAGCGCGGCCGGATTCATCAGGACGTCGTACGCCTTCGACAACAAGGGCAGGCTCGCCAAGACGACCGACGCCGAGGGCAACGAGTGGCTCTACACCTACGACCTGCGCGGTCGCCTGGTCGGCAGCACCGACCCCGACATCGGGACGGTCACCAAGACCTACGACGACGCCGGTGACCTGGTCACCGCGACCGACGCGAGCGGCCAGGTCACCGCCTTCACCTACGACGCCCTCGGACGTAGGACGACCGTCAGGGACAACTCGGTCACCGGCGACAAGCGTGCCGAATGGGTCTACGACACGGTCGCCAAGGGACAGCTCTCGAAGTCGACCAGGTACGACGGCACCGACCAGTACACCAAGACGATCACCGGGTACACCGTCGGCTACCAGCCGACCCAGGTGGTCTACGGCATCCCGGCCGCGCAGACGGGCCTGAACAACACCTACACCTACGTCAACACCTACTGGCCCAACGGCCTGCCCAGGACCACCCGCCTGCCCGCCGTCGGCACCCTCGGCCAGGAGGAGCTGAGCCACGGCTACGACGCGCTGGACCTGCCGACCACGCTCGGCACCACCATGGGCGGCAGCTACGTGACGGGGACCGACCACACCAGCTTCGGCGAGGTCTCCAAGATCAAGCTGAGGAACAACGCGGGCAGGACCGCCGACATCTCCCGCGTCTACGAGAGCGACACCCGGCGCCTGGAGACGATCAAGACCGTGAAGGAGAGCTCTCCCGCCGTCGTCTCCGAGCTGAACCTCGCCTACGACGCCGGGGGCAACGTCACCCGGATGTCGGACCTGGCCGGCGGTGACACCCAGTGCTTCGGCGTCGACTTCCTGCGCAGGCTCGAACAGGCGTGGACGCAGACGTCCACGACGTGCGCGCAGACGGTCAGCGCCGGGGTGGTCGGCGGGACGAACCCGTACTGGCAGTCCTACACCTACGACGACATCGGCAACCGGACACAGATGGTCAAGCACGGCACCACCTCCGGCGACGCCGTCACCACCTACACCGTGCCGGACGGCGCGCACCGGCTGAGCGCCTCCTCGACCACCGACGGCGTGGGCACGAGCTCGACCGCCCACACCTACGACGCCTCGGGCAACATGAAGACCCGTTCGTCGGCCGCCGGGACCCAGACCATGACCTGGGACAGGGAGGGCCGCCTGACCTCCGTGCAGGACGGCACCGGCACGACCGGCTACGTCTACGACGCCGACGGCGGCCGGCTGGTCCAGCGTGATCCGGCCGGGGCCACGCTGTACCTGCCGGGACAGGAGCTGCGTTACACCACCTCGGGCGGGGCCAAGACCGGGACCCGCTACTACTCCCACGGCGGACAGGTCGTCGCCACCCGTTCGGGGAACACCTCGACGACCGTCAGCTGGCTCAGCGGCGACCAGCACGGCACCACGGGCAACGTCATCGCCAACACCGACACCCAGGCGGTCGCCGTACGCCGCATGACCCCGTTCGGCGAGGCGCGCGGCCTCACCGGGACGTGGCCGACCTCCATGAACAAGGGGTTCGTCGGCGGGACCATGGACGAGACCGGGCTGACCCACCTCGGCGCCCGGGAGTACGACCCGGCCATGGGGCGGTTCATCTCGGTGGACCCGCTCATCGACGTCAAGGACTCCCAGCAGGTCAACGGTTACACCTACGCCAACAACAACCCGCTCTCCTTCACCGACCCCGACGGGCTGATCCACCGCTCGTGCCCCGACGGCGAGTGCAGCGACGGCAAGGGAGGCGCCCACCAGAACCGCGCCCACAACCCGGCGCACGACTACAACCCGCCCTACAACCCCGGCTTCAAGGGCGGTCCGTGCGGTGCCAGGCCGTGTTCCACCGCGGATTCGGGGTCGCAGGGCACCCGCCCGCGCGGCGACAACATGTCGCCTCTGAACGGTGGTCCGTGCGGTGCCCGGCCCTGCCAGGAGTACGAGGTCGCCCCGATGGGCTGGGACCGGAAGATCGACAATTCGGAGCCGGCGCCCTTCTGCGTCGACGGCCTCTTCAACTGCGCATGGGAGGGCGCCTGGGCCAACATACTTCCCCCCTCGAACCACATCCTGAAGCAGATGGGGCACGACCTCACTCCCGACTACATCTCGGTCGACTACACGGCGATCGTGCCCACCGGCCGTATGGGCGGAGCCGGGGGAACGGCGGGGCTCACGCTCACCAGGTACGGCCAGGTGACCGTCAACGAACCACGTGGCAGCCTGGGCACTCCCGGCTTCGGCGGGAGCGCACGGCTGGGCTGGACGAACGGCGCCAACGACCCCGCGTCGGTCAACGGCTTCGTCCAGGGCGAGGCCGCGAGCGCCGGGATCGCGGTGCCCGCCCACCGCCTGTTCGGGGTCGCCGCCGCCGGGGTCGCCTCCGTGGCCGACCCGAGTCAGCATGCCTTCGAGCTCGGCGTCGTGAGTCTGCCCCCGCCGACGGGGGTGGGCGTCGTGACGTCGGCGACCTTCGGAAGGTACTGGTTCACGCTGCCCGGCGGCCGGTGACCGGTCACCTCCGACGTCCCTCCCAGTCCCACAGGGCCGGGAGGGACCCTGGCCGGGGCGTCACGGTCCTGCGGGACCGGCCGCGACGGCTGTGGCCGTACGGACGAAGGCGGCGACGGCCGGTGACCGCGACTCCCTCGGCCAGGCCAGGACGAGGGTGAGCGGCGGGAGGTCCTCGACGGGCCGGTAGACGACGCCGGGGCGCGGATGGCGCCGGACGACCGAGGCGGGTGGGAACCAGACGATGCTTCCCACCTCGATCAGATTGAAGATCTGGGCCAGGTCCAGGGTCCTCGACCTGGGCCCGGTCACCGCCCCGCGCGGACGCCGGTCGTCGTCGCCGGGAACGGGCGGGAGGCCCTCCCGGTCGGCAGGGGTCCCGTCGGGCAGGACCCGGTCGGACAGGTCGGCCAGCCGCAGGCGAGGGCGGGCGGCCAGCGGATCGGCCGCGGCCAGGGCGACCAGCCGGGGTTCGGTCAGCAGCGGTTCCACGTCGAGACCGTGGTCGTCGAAGGGGATGGGCAGCAGCGCGACGTCCGCGCGGCCGTCGCGCAGCGCGGGCGCCTGCCCTCCCCGCCCGCCCAGCACGAGCCGTACCGGCAGGGCCGCGGCCTCCTCCCGGTAGCGGGTGAGGATCAGCGGCAGCAGCCCGCCGTCGTAGTCGGCCTTCAACGCCAGCCGCAGTTCGGGTTCGGGCCGACCGGCGTTCCTGGCTCGTCGTCCGGCGGCGGTGACCGCGTCGAGGGAGGTCCTGGCGTCGCGGAGCAGGACCTCGCCCGCCGAGGTCAGCGCGACCCGGCGGGTGGAGCGCGTCAGCAGCGACACACCCAGCTGCCGCTCCAGGTTCCGGATCATCCTGGACAGCGGCGGTTGCGCCATACCGAGCCGCTCCGCCGCGCGCCCGAAGTGCAGCTCCTCCGCGACGGCCACGAAATACCGGAGCTGACGGACTTCAAGGTCATTCATACCTGTACGGTATCAATCGCCACAAGATCGGTCCTTCAGCTTCGGTGCGGTCCCCGGTTGACTGGGCGGCGTTCCCTCAACCAACCCTTCCATGGAGCTCTCATGATCGTCGTCACCGCGCCCACCGGCCAGATCGGCCGACAGGTCCTCGGCCGCCTGCTGGCCGAAGGTGAGCACGTCCGCGTGATCGTCCGTGACGCCGCCCGCCTGCCCGCCGGGGCGCGCGAGCGCGTGGAGGTCGTCGAGGGCTCGCACCGCGACCTCGACGTGGTCACCAAGGCCTTCGCCGGAGCCGACGCCGTCTTCTGGCTGGTACCGCCCAACCCCCGGGCCGAGAGCGTCGAGGCCGCCTACCTCGACTTCAGCCGCCCGGCCTGCGAGGCGTTCACGGCCCAGGGGGTCGCGCGGGTGGTCGGCGTCTCCGCCCTGGGCCGGGGTACGGCGATGGCCGGCAAGGCCGGTCACGTGACCGCGACGCTCGCCCTGGACGACCTGATCGCGAGCACGGGCGTCGCCTACCGGGCCCTGGCGCTGCCCTCGTTCATGGACAACCTGTTGCGCCAGGCCGAAACGATCAGGGACCGGGGAGTGTTCACCGCGCCGGTCTCCGGGGACCTCAGGGCTCCGACCTGCTCGACCGGCGACATCGCCGCGGTCGCCGCGGAACTGCTGCGCGACGACACCTGGACCGGTGTCGAGGAGGTCCCGGTGCTCGGCCCGGAGGACCTCTCCCACGACGACATGGCGCGGATCATGTCCGAGGTGCTGGGCCGTCCGGTCCGCTTCCAGCGGGTCCCGGACGAGGACTTCAGGGCCAGGCTGGTCGGCTTCGGGATGACCGAGGCCGTGGCCCAGAGCATGCTCGACATGATGCGGGCCAAGGAGGCCGGTCTCGACAACGGAGTGTCCCGCGCCTCGGGGGGCGGTTCCCCCACCGGCTTCCGTCAGTGGTGCCAGGAGGTGCTCAGCCCCGCCGTCCTCGCCTGAGCACTACGGCCGGGAGGCGGTTCATGAGGAGGGCGCCGATCTCCAACCAGGGAGACCTACGGTGCGATCATGCGGCGCTTATGTGGAATCGTCCTGCTGGTCATCGGGGTCATGAGCGTTACGGGCTGCACGCCCCGCGTGGTCGGGATGGCCGGAATCAGTGTCGACCCCCAGGGGCATCCCCTCATCGTCCTGGCCTGGTGCGGTGACAACGCACCCGAGGGGGCGCGCGTCGCCCGCTTCGACCCCCATCGGATACTTCCTGCTCCCCGAGAACACGAACGCCGGGATCACCTTCCCTCCTGAGTGATGTCCACGCCCCACGGCCGGAGCTTGTCGGGGTTGCGGACCGCCCAGATGTGGGTGATCCGGTGGTCCGTGATCTCGAACGCGAAGACCGTCATGGTGACGCCGTCCTCCTGGGCGACCAGGCCCGGCTGGCCGTTGACCGTGCGTTCGAGGAGCGTCTGGCCGTGGAACCTGTCCCGGAGGCGGAGCAGGGAGCGCACGATCCGCTCGGCACCCTCGACCGGGTGAAGCGCGGCCCTGACCAGGCCGCCGCCGTCGCTGGTCACCGTGGCGCCGGGGTCGAGAAGACCGATGAGGGCGGTGACGTCCCCGGCCTCCAGGGCGTGCTTGAAGTCCTTGACGATCCGGGCCTGCCGGGAGGCCGGGGCCGCGGGGGTGTGCGCGTCGCGGATGCGACGGCGGGCCGACGAGGCGAGCTGGCGGCAGGCCGCCGGGGTACGGCCGACGATCTCGGCCACTTCGGCGAAGGCGTAGCGGAAGACGTCATGCAGGATGAACGCCACCCGTTCGGCCGGGGTCATCGACTCAAGCACGACGAGGAAGGCCATGTTGACCGACTCGTCCAGGGTGACCCGGTCCGCCGGATCGACGCTGGTCCACTCCGTGGGTTCGGGCAGCGGCTCGGGAACCCATTCGCCCACGTAGGTCTCCCGCCGGACCCGCGCCGAGGAGAGCACGTTGAGACAGATCCGGCTGGCGACCCTGGTCAGCCAGGCCCCCGGCGACACGATGGCGTCCTGTTCCGGCCGGGACATGGCGTACCAGCGGGCGTAGGTCTCCTGGACGACGTCCTCCGCGTCGGCCAGGGAACCCAGCATCCGGTACGCCAGATTGATCAGCTGACGCCGTTCACCCATGATCACGCTCAGGCCGGGATCAACCGGTTCCGACGGAATGGCCATGGTGCCTCCGCACCCCCTTCGTTCGTCTCCGCCCTCATCCGTCCGACAGGACAGCGTGGCGAACTGTGAGGTCCTCACACATCGGGCCTCCACGCTGTCGGACGGGGCAGGTCAGGAATCGAGAAGGGAAACCTCCCCATGTCCACACCTTCCCACCGGGTCGTCGTCATCGGAGGCGGCTACGCGGGCACGCTCGCGGCCAACCGTCTGCGTGCGCACCCCGGCATCGACATCACGCTGGTCAACCCCCGCCCGGAGTTCGTCGAGCGGATCCGGCTGCACCAGCTCGTGGCCGGTACCGGCGAGGCCACGGCGGGCTACGACACACTGCTCGGGGAGGGCGTCCGGCTGGTCGTCGACAGCGCCACCCGCATCGAAACGGCCACCCGCACGGTACGGCTGGCCTCGGGCGAGGCGCTGCACTACGACCACGTCGTCTACGCGGTCGGCAGCACCGGGGCGATCCCCGCCTCGGTGCCCGGCGCGGCCGAGTACGCCTTCGACGTCGCCGAACTGGAGTCCGCACGACGGCTGCGCGCCGGTCTGGAGGAGCTGGCCCCGGACGGCCCGGTCACCGTGGTCGGTGGCGGCCTGACCGGCGTCGAGACGGCCGCCGAACTCGCCGAACAGGGACGGAAGGTCACGCTGGTGTGCGGCAGGACGCTGGCGCCCTCACTGAGCGAGCCGGGCCGCAGGTCAACGGCAAGATGGCTGACGCGGCACGGCGTGGCGGTGATCGAGGGGGCCACGGTGCGCGAGGTACGGCGGGACGCGGTCGTCCTCGACGACGGCGGGGTGCGCGCGAGCGCGCTGACCATCTGGGCGGCCGGTTTCGGCGTGCCGGGTCTGGCCGCCGCGAGCGGGCTGCGCACCGACGCGCTCGGCCGGTTGCTCACCGACGAGACGCTGACCAGCCTCGACGACGAGCGTGTCGTCGCCGCCGGGGACGCCGCGGCCCCATCGGGACAGCCGCTGCGGATGAGCTGCCAGGCCGCCGGGCCGCTCGGGGCGCGGGCCGCCGACACGGTGCTGAGCCGCGTCGCGGGGGCCGCCCCGGCGTTGATCGACCTGGCCTTCGTCGGGTCGTGCGTCAGCCTCGGCCGCCACGCGGGTGTCCGGCAGTTCGCCCGCAAGGACGACACCGCGACGAACCTCTACTTCGACGGCCGGGTGGCGGCGATGTACAAGGAGTTCACCTGCAGGTTCGCGATGTCGAGGATCCGCCGCGAGGCCCGCAGGCCGGGTTCCGCGACCTGGTTCAAGGGCGGCCCACGAAGCGACGCCGCCCTCAGATGAGACCCGCGTCGTGGGCGAGAAGCGCGATCTGGGTGCGGTTGTCCAGACCGAGCTTGGTGAGGATGCTGGAGACGTGGCTCTTCACCGTCGTGACGCCCATGGCGAGTTCGGCGGCGATGTCGGCGTTCGACCGGCCCCGCGCGATCGCGAGGGCCACCTCGTGCTCGCGCGGGGTCAAGGTGGCCAACGTGGCACGGGCCCGTTCGTAGGAGTCGGCATGGGTGAGCGTGCGCTCCACCAGCCGCCGGGTGACGCCCGGCGACAGGATCGGATCACCCGCCGCGACCCGGGTGACCGCCTCGACGATCAGCGCGGGCGGGGTGTCCTTGAGTAGGAACCCGCCGGCGCCCGCGCGCAGCGCGTGCAGGATGTTCTCGTCGGTGTCGAAGGTCGTCAGCACGATCACCTCCGGCGGGCGCGTCCTGGCGCGTAACCGGCGGGTGGCGGTGATGCCGTCCACCCGGGGCATCCGCAGGTCCATCAGGACGACGTCGGGGGCGTGGGCGTCGGTCTCGGTGATCGCCTGCATGCCGTCGGCCGCCTCACCGACGACGGTTATGCCCGCGGCGCCGTCCAGCATCATGGACAATCCGGCGCGGACCAAGGCGTCGTCGTCGACCAGAAGCACACGAATCACGCCGGCCATGGTAACCACGCCCGGAGCAGGAACCGCCCGTCGCTCTCGTGGTGGTCGAGCCGCCCTCCCGCCAGCCGCACCCGCTCGGTGAGCCCGACCAGGCCGACGCCGCCACCGGGCGGGGCCGGGGGCGCGTCCGGGGAGGGCAGCGGGTTGGTGACGGTGATCGTCAGGCGGGTTCCCGGGGAACCGTCCAGCGACACCTCGACCGGCCGGCCGGGGGCGTGCTTGCGGGCGTTGGTCAGCCCCTCCTGGACGACGCGGTAGCCGGTCCTCCCGACGGCGGGCGGCACGTCACCGGCGGTCTCGTCGCTGAGGTACACGCTCTGGCCCGCCTGCCGCGCCTCGTCGACCAGCCTCGGCAGGTCGGCCAGCGTGGGCCAGGGCTCCCGCCTGTCCGAGAGCCCGCCCGGGAGGTCGTCCGAGGAGTCGTCCTCCTCACGCAGCAGGCCGATGACCTGGCGTAACTCCTCAAGCGCCTGGTGCACCCCGGAGCGGACCACCCCGGCGGCCCGGGAGAGCCGCTCGGGGGAGGAGTCGGGACGATACTCCAACGCCCCGGCGTGGGTGGCCACCAGCGAGAGGCGGTGGGCCAGCACGTCGTGCATCTCCCTGGCGAGCTTGCGGCGCTCGGCCGTCCGCGCCTCGGCGACCTTCCTGCCCTGTTCGGCCTCGGCGCGGTGGGCGCGTTCGCGCAACGAGGCGAGCAGGGCGCGGTGGGAGCGGGCCAGCGTCCCCCAGCCGAGGAGCGCGCCGTACGAGGAACAGATCAGCAGCAGCCACCAGCCCAGGGAGATGCCGGAACTGGGCCGCCACAGGCCCTGGACCAGATGGGCCGCGGCACCCGCGACCGCCACCCCGGCGGCGAGGGGAAAACGCCCGCGCTGGGCCACCTGCAGCGCGCCCATCGTCGCTGCGGGCGTCCCCGTGGGGGAGACCGCGGCCAGGAGCGTGGCGGCGAGCGCCCCGGGAACCGGCCACCACAGCTGGGCGAGCGCCGCGACCAGGCTCGCCACCGCGACCGCGACGTCCAGCCACATCAGGGCCCCGCCGCTCAACCCCCACAGCGTCGCGCCGGTGAGCGCTCCGATCCCGAGGACCACACCGGCGACCGCCGCCGACCACGGGGACAACATCTCGCTCATCGGCTCAGGCTAACCACGGGTACGGCGACGCCGTCACCTACCAAAGGAGGACCCCGGCCCTGCCGGGGGAGGGCCGGAGGCGGCCACGCGCCGGATGTGGCGGACCACCCGGCCGGGCCATCCTCCTCGGCATGAACATCTCCGGTGGAAGACACCTCAGCACCGTGCTCGTCGCCCCCGTCGCCGCCCTGGCCGTCTGGATCCTGGCGGTTCCCGTGAGCGGGACGAGGGTGACCGTACGGATGGGCGAGGAAACACAGACTCTGGGCCCGGTGCCGGTGGTCGTGGCCGGTCTGGTGGCCGGGCTCGCCGGCTGGGCGCTCCTGGCCCTCCTCCGGCGCCGGGTCTCCCGGCCGCGCCGTACCTGGACGATCATCGCGGTGACCGTGTGGCTGCTGTCGTTCCTCGGCCCGCTGGGCAGCTCCGCCGGCGGCGGGACCATGCTCGTGCTGCTCCTGATGCACCTGGTCGTCGGCGCCGTCATCGTCGTGGGCCTGGGCCGGGCTCCCGGGGAGGAACGGGGATGAACCGGTGGCCCGGTCGTGCTCTCACCGGTTCCTGCGGCGCCGGTGGTAGGCGTACGCGGTGACGCCGAGCAGGGGTCCCCACAGCAGCAACGGCAGGTAGCAGACGTAGAAGGTCGCGGCCTCCCAGCCGCCCGCCTCAGTGGGGAAGGTCGAGGGGATCGGCTCGCCGCGCAGGGTGACTCCGGCGAAGTGGGTGGCGAAGGTGGTCGTCCACACGGTCGTCAGGACCACGGCGCCGAGGGCCGCCGGGACGATGACGAACAGTCTCGGTATTCCCCGGCCACGCAGCCCCGGGACCCAGCGCGGGAACCGTTCACCCCAGGCGGCGACCAGTCCGACCGCCGTGAACGCCACCAGTTCCGACACGATCGACAGCAGGACGACGTACGCTCGTTCGCCGACGCCGACCCCGCCGTCGAACACGATGGGCAGCCGCCAGAGGCCGGACGGCAGCACCGTGAACGGCACGGCGTAGGCGGTGATCCGCGCCCAGCGGGGAACCCCGGCCACCGGGGTGTGGGCCGCTCTCCACATGGCACGCGTCGGGCCACCGGCCGGCGGCGCGTCGGTTCTCGTCATGCCGCTCACGCTACGAACGGCCAGGCCGGGCCACCTCCCCCAGGTGGGGGAGGTGGCCCGGAGACCGGTCGGCTAACGTCGGTCCCCGTGAGGCGCCCCATCGTCACGGCCCTGCGGGCCGGGATCTACCAACTGCTCGGCGCCGCGCTGCTCACCCCGGTCGCCGTGGTGCTCGGCCTGCTGATCCTGGCCGAACCGACACCGGGACGTCTGGTGGTGCTGTGGGCCGCGTGCCTGCCCGCCGCGGTGCTGCTCGCCATGACACCGCTGATGCGGCGCCTTGAGGTGACCGCCCTGTCGGAACTGCTCGACGTCACCGTGCCCAGGCGGGCCGACCGCGTCTACCTGGTCGTCCTGACCAGCCTGCACCTGTACGGCGGCGCCACGCTCAGCGCCGGCGCGCTGGCGCTGTCTCCCGCCCTGCTGCCGTCGTTCGGGTCACGGCGGGCGTCCGGTGACCTGCCCGAGGCGCTCGTGCTGGCCGTCGCCGTACTGGCCGTGATGGTCGCCGCGGGGTTCGGCCAGCGGTGGGCGGCGCGTCGTCTGCTGCGCGCCGAGCCGTCACAGGTGATCGACGAACTCGGCCGCCGCCAGACCCTCGCCCTGGAGTTGCACGACTCCGTCGGCCACGCTCTCAGCGTCGTCCTGGTGCAGGCCATGGCCGCCGAGGTGGCGCTGGGGCGGACCGAGCCCGCACTCGTCGCGCGGTCGCTCGGCCATCTGACGGACATCGCCCGACACGCCCAGCAGGACCTCGACGTGTTGCTGACCGTGCTCGACGACGGCACAACCGCCGAGGGTCCCACGCTGGAGGAACTCGGCACGCTCACCCGGGGTCTTGACGTGCGGACGAACGTCGCCGACCTCGGCAGGGTGCCCGCCCCGGTCTCGCGTACGGCCTACGCCATCCTCAGGGAGGCGCTCACCAACGCCCTGCGCCACGGCGACGGCCCGGTCACCGTTGACGTCACCGTCGGTGCCGACCTGGTCCTGACCGTGAGGAACACGACCACGGGCACCGCCGGTGAACAGGGACGCGGCCTGACCGGTATGCGCATGCGGGCCCGCCTCGCCGGTGGGACGTGCACCTGGGAGGAGGAAGGCGAGACGTGGCGCGTCCAGGCGAGGCTGCCGCTGTGATCCGGGTCGTCCTGGCCGACGACGAGAAGCTGATCCGTTCGGGATGGGCGACCATCCTCTCCCTCCACGACGACATCGAGGTGGTGGCCGAGGCCGCCGACGGCAGGGAGGCCGTCGAGGCGGGCGTCGGCGCGGACGTCGTGCTGATGGACGTCCGGATGCCCCGCATGGACGGCCTGGCCGCGACCCAGGAACTCGTTCACCGCTCCCCGGCGACCCGCGTCGTCGTGGTCACCACGTTCGAGAACGACCAGCTCGTCTGGGGTGCGCTGCGTGCCGGTGCCGCGGGCTACGTGCTCAAACGCGCCCCCGCCCACGAACTGGTCGAGGCCGTACGGCTGGTGCACTCGCGCGACGCCGTCCTCTTCCCCGACGCGCTGCGCCGCATCGCCTCCCCCCACGTCAGTACGGCCAGGCGCCGCGTTCCGGTCGAGTTGACCCCCCGTGAGCTGGACGTTCTGCGGCACATCTCGCTCGGGGAGAACAACATGGAGATCGCGGCGGCGTTGCGCGTGACGAGGGAGACGGTCAAGACGCACGTCGGCAACGTCCTGGACAAGCTCGGCGCCCGGGACCGCACCCAGGCGGCCGTTCTCGCCTACGAACTCGGCCTGATCTTCGCGGGTACCCTCGCCGACTCCCGTGGCGGCGCGCTACGCCGCCGTGAGTAGGCCAGCAGCGCGGCGCCCATCAGCGGTCCCCAGACGGGGCACGGGAACAACAGGACGAACAGGACACCGTCCAGTGCCGAGCCGCTCTGCACGGCCCCGGCCAGCACCCCCGGGGCCGAGACGCACAGGACGACGGTCGCGAAAAGGCCGGGACCGACGGCCAGCACCACCGGGACGGGCCGCCCACCGACCCGGGGCACCCACCGGGGGAAGACCTCGCCCCAGCGGCTGATCAGGCCCAGCGTCAGAACGACGGACAGGACCGAACCCATGCCGATCGTGAACCCCTGAAGCCGGGTGGCCGCGTCGATGTTCGCCGAGACGAGGAACTCGATGTGGCCGGTCCTCGGGTCGTAACCGCCCAACGGCCACGGCGTCACCCAGGACAACCGTGCCAGCGCGTACGGCACGCCGCAGCAGGCGGTCAGGATCGTGACGGTCTTCCCCCACCTCGGGTTCGCCGTCCCACGCTCATGGGTGAACGATCCGTACGCCAGCCACGCCCACCCGACCGTGATGGCCGCCATCACCCACGACCAGGCGATCCGCCCGCCGTACACGCCGAACCCGACGGCGAGGTTGGTCAGGTAGCGCGAGATCACGTCGGTCGTGGTCAGTCCCAGCACCAGCCCGGTCAGGAGCAAGACCGCCGTCACGTACGCGACGGGTCGCCGCCGTACGCACCCCACGACCACCAGCGCTCCCACGGCCAGGAAGACGACCGGGACCAGGAGGTAGCCGATGGACGACAGTACGGACGCGTCTGACATGACCAGGAGGAAGAAGACACTCTGCGCCGCGGCGCCCACACCGACAAGTTTCGGCCGGGACCGGATGCCCAGCGTCAGCAGCACCCCCAGCACACCGGAGGCCACCAGCAGGCCAACGCCCACGTCGCGTTCGATCCAGTGGTTGAAGCCAACCGTGACCCTGCTGGCCGCGCCGTACGGATAACCGCCGGGGACGAACCACCACAGGGCCGCTACCGCCAGCGTGACCAGGGAAACCACCGATGCCGACAACCGGCGCATTGCTCATCCTCCCGATCCGGAACCCACCGGCCCCGAGCCTGGTCGTCGGCGGACGGCGGAACCTCCCCCACGTGGGGGAGGGCGTATATCCGTTGCCGCGATCACCGGGGCGGGGGACACTGCGGCATGGATCCCGACGAGTTACGTCAGACCTTCAGAGAGCTGGGCGCCAGCGTCTACACGGCGTTGCGTGACGGCGGCCTCGAAGCCGGTCTTCTCGTCGAGCTGGCCTGCCTGGTCGAGGACTGGACCGTGTCCACCCCCGCGACCCGGGAACTCCTCGAACGTCGCACCGCCGAACTGACGGCCGCCGACGTGCTCCGGCTGGGCGGGGCCCTTCTCGACGAGGTCAACTTCGTGCCGACCTACGCGCTGGAACCGGCCCTGTTCGCGGAGTTGGAGGAGGACCTGAAGGTCGTGGAACGCGACCTCCGCGCCACGGGGGTCACCGGGACGCTCCGCATGGTCATCCCCGACTGGGACTCCATGGGCATGGCGTGGGTGGAGTTCGACGGCGCCTTCCAGGGCAACGGCATCCCGCCCGGAGCCGGGGGAGTCCTGAACGTGGCCGACGCCGCCCAGGAGGCGATCATGGAGGTGATCTGGAGGGCGTGGCCCGTCTGCCCGGTGCACGACCGGGGTCTGTACACCGAAGCGGAGAACGAGACCGCCGTATGGCGCTGCACGGCCGATGAAGGACACACGGTGGCCCCGATAGGCGAACTCCCTCCTCTGCCCCGGCGCCGAGGCCGCGTCAGATGAGCCCCCGGCCTTCGCAGGTTCCGCGCCGCTCCACGCCGCCTTCAGGGAGCCCAACCTCATCGTGATCGACCAGGTCACCCGCGCCCACATGGAAGCCGCGATCACGGCACTCGTCGACGGCCGCTTCGACCTGGTCCCCGAGGAGGGAAAGTGAGGGCCGCCGTGGTCTCAGCCGGGTGGAGTCACCGCCGGGGTGCGGGAACCTCAACCGAGTAGCCGCCAGGAAGATGGGCCTTCGTGAGCTCCTGGACAATGTCCGCGCCCTGGTTCTCGGCCGCACTCCAGTAAGCGTGAAAGCGTTTCCTGTCCACCGTGGTGATCACGATTTTCGTGGCAGGAAACCTGCTGATGTTGGCAGTTCGCCCGCTCACGGCCCGGTGTGGGTTCCGTGAAAGTCTTTGGTCCATCGCATCCGCCAGGGAGGATCCACCTCGCATTTCACGGTGCGGTGCGGCTCCTCCCCCCGTACGGCTGTCAGAGGAAGGTGGCGACATGATTCGCGTCGCACGAAAGATCTCCACGATCGGTGTGGTCGCGGCCACTGCGGTCACCCTGTGGGGAACGGCCGCCCAGGCCGCCCAGGCGAACAGCGGTTCGGCACCGACGGCGAATGTCAGTGAAGAGGGCCACTGGGAGCGTTACTGGTACAACAGCTGGGACCAGTGCAACGAGGACAAGCGGGGATACCAGTTGGTGAACTACTGGGTGGACGGGTGTTACGGCGGGATCGGCACCTACTACCTTGACGTTCATCTCCCCTATTGACTCCGAGCCTTTTCGGCTGGGCCTTTTTCGGCCTGAAGCCGCAGGGTGTGGACGCGGCGTGGTGAGTCGCGTCTGATCGTCAGTCGTCGATCAAGATCAATCTTTGCGCCGGCTGCTTTCGGCCGTTTTCATATCGTGCCGGGCTTTCGTCGTCACATCAGACGTCGTCCGGCCTGACCGGTCGCCACCGCCCGGCGACCGGTTCTCTCTGGCGCCGCATCGACCCCGGCCGCCAAGCCCTGCTCGTTCTCGTGCGTCTCCGTGAAGGAGAGACCCTTGCCGAGGGCACAGCCGGGTTCGGGGTCGGTGCGGTCGTCCGCGCCAGACTCGGCCGGATCCATCGGTCGTACGCGACCTCACCGGCCTCCGGCTTTCTCAGGCGCCTGGTTCAGGACCTGGTAGAGAACGTGTTCCTGCCATTCTCCGGCGATTTTGAGGTACTGCGGAGCGATTCCGTAGGGGACGAATCCGTTGCGCTTCAGGACGCGCTGGGATGCCGTGTTGTGGATGAGCGTCTCAGCCTGGAGGCGGTGCAGCCCCAGTTCTGTGAAGGCGATCTCCTTGGTCTCGGCCACGGCCCTGGTGGCGATTCCCCGGCCGTTGTGGGTCCTGCTGACCCAGTAACCGACGCTGCCCGACTGGAAGGCGCCCCGGGTGATGCCGCTGACGGTGAGCCTGCCGACGAGTGTTCCGGCGTCGTCGAGGATCGCGAGCGGGAGCATCGTGCCGTCGGAGTACGCCCTGAGCGCCGTTTCGAGGAGGTCGCGCTGTGTGGCGACGGTGAAGAAGTCGTCGTCGCGGGTGGGTTCCCACGGGGCCAGGAAGTCGCGGTTCTCTCTCAGTCGTTCCACCAGCGAGGGTGCGTCCTCCACTGAGACAAGCCGTGTGTTGCCCATGCGAGGCACCTGCCTTGGTCGTGGTCTTCCACGTGCGGACAGCATACTTTGTAGTGATTTTTCCGGCGCTGTGTCGACGGACGCCCCGGACCCGGCTCGCCGTCCCGCGTGCCCAGGGGGAGAGCCGGTCCAGGAGGTCGCCCCCGGGCAGGTCGGTTCCGCGGATGTGGGACGCCCCGGCGGGCGCCTTCTTTTCGGTCCTGGGCCGTGGACGTGGAAGGGCACGCGGCGGTCGCCCTCGTTTCCCCCCACCACGCCGTCCAACTGGGAAGACTCATGCGCCGACCTTCGCCGGGGACGTGGGCCACCCGTGCGTACGGCAGGGAAGCAAGGTATAAATGCCAATATTCTGCGTAATTTAGGAACGGCGCATGGGAACGGTCGGTGTAGACGTGACGAGCTCCGATATCCGGTTCTCCGTCCTTGGTCCGCTGACCGTGACGCGGAAAGGCGTCGAACTGGATCTCGCCCCCCGGCTGAAGACCCTGCTCGCCACACTGCTCGTCGCCCAGGGCAAGGTCGTCTCCGTCGACCGCGTCATCGACGCCCTGTGGAACAAGGACGTCCCCAAAACCGCCGTCGCCACCATGCACTCCTACGTGACCAACCTCCGCCGGGCGATCGAGCCGGACCGGCCTCCCAGGGCGGTACACGGGATCGTGGACCGGCAGGGCCCCGGGTACGTGCTCCGCGCACGTCCGGAGTCGGTGGACGCCGAGTGGTTCGTCTCACTCGCCGAACGCGGCGCCCGGGCGCTGGACAGCGATCCCGCGGCCGCGGTGGAGGACCTGTCGGCCGCGCTCTCCCTCTGGCGGGGCCCCGCCTACCTCGACCTGCGGGACAGCGAGGTGGTGGCGGCCGAGATCGCCCGGCTGGAGAGCGCCCGGCTTGAGGCCCGCCAGAACCACGCCTTCGCTCTGATCGCCGCCGGAGCGGCGACCTCGGCCGTCGTCGAGCTTGAGGCGCTGGTCCGCGAGGACTCCCTGGCCGAACGCGCCTGGGAACTGCTCGCGCTCGCCCTCTACCGGACCGGACGGCAGAGTGACGCGCTGGGCGCGCTGCGCACCGCCCGTGACCATCTGCTGGAGGAACTGGGAGTCGATCCCGGCCCCGCGCTGCGTGCCATGGAGTCCGCGATCCTGAACCAGGATTCGGCGCTGGACGAGAACGTTTCACCGTCGGACTCGCGTTCCGTCGTGACACGGCCGCTGCCGGACTCGACGCCGGGCATCCGGGTCCCCACACCGCTGACCAGGCTGATCGGCCGAGACGACGACGTGGCGGCCGTCGGGGACCTGCTCGGGACCCATCGACTGGTGACGATCACCGGGCCCGGCGGGGCGGGCAAGACACGCACCGCGTTCGAGGCGGCCAGGCGGTACGGCTCGGGCGAGGGGCCGTGGGCGGTGCTCCTGGCCGACCTGACCGACCTGGCACTCCTGCCCAGCCTCGTCGGCGCCGCGATGGGGGCGCCGTTCGTCAGGGGCGCCGAGGAACTGATCACGATCATCGGTGACCGGGAGGTCCTGCTCGTCCTCGACAACTGCGAGCACCTGGTGGAGGGCGTGGCCGCCCTGGCCGAGATGGTGCTGTCGCGCTGCCCGCACCTGCGGCTGCTGGCCACGAGCCGGGAGGCGCTGGCGATCACGGGAGAGGTCACCTGGGAGATCCCGCCGCTGGACCCCGAAGGCCCCGGCGTCGAACTGTTCGTCGAACGGGCCACGGCCCTGCGGCCGGGCTGGCAGCCCCGCCATTCGGAGCGGGAGCTCATGGCGGAGATCTGCCGCGACCTCGACGGACTGCCACTGGCGATCGAACTGGCCGCCGCGCAGACGCGCGTCCTGTCACTGGAACAGATCACCGACGGCCTCGCCGACCGGTTCGGCCTGCTCGCCACGACATCCCGTACGGCCCCGGCACGGCACCGCGACCTGGAAGCGGTGATCGAGTGGAGCGTCCGCCTTCTCACCGAGGACGAGCGGGAGCTCCTGGGCCGCCTCGCCCTCTTCGAGGGGGGATTCGACCTGGAGGCGGCCCAGTGGCTGACCGACCGGTCCCGGATACTGCCGAACCTGAGTGCCCTGATCTCCAAGTCGCTGGTCAGGTCCGAGACCGAGGGCACCCCCCGGCGCTACCGAATCCTGGAGACGATCAGGCAGTACGCGGGGCGCCTGCTGACCGGCGACGAGGCGGGTCGTTGGGCGGACCGGCACCTCGCCTGGGCGACGGAGCTGGCCGAGACGGCGAGCCGGCGGCTGAGGTCGCTCGACGCCGACACCTGGATGCGCCGACTCCAGCACGAACAGGCCAACATGCGGGCGGCGCTGGGACACGCCATGGTCACGGGTGACGTCGACCGCGCCCTGCGGCTCGCCTGCGCCCTGTCGTGGTACTGGTATCGCACCGGGTACGCGCACGAGGGAATCAGCTGGCTGACCAGGACGCTCGACGCCGCCGGTCCCGATCACCAGGGGCGCGGGCAGGCACTGCTTGGCCGGGCGATGCTGCGCTACCTCGTGGGCGACGCCGTGGGCGGCAACAACGACGCCGTCCACGCCTCGGAGGCGGCGGAGCGGTCGGGTGAGATCGAGATCCTCGCCCGCAGCCTGCCGTACCGAGCCTACTTCCAGCAGCTCACCGGCGACTCGGCGCTGGCGCAGGAGCTGATCCAGGAGGCGGCCCGGCTTGTCCCGGCCGTCGGTCTGCCATGGGTCGAGGCGGAGATGATGATGATCCGCGGTCAGATCACCAGGGCGACGGGGAACTTCCCGCTCGCCGCCACACAGCTCATCCAGGCCGCGGACATCAGCGACCTGTGCGGGCACGACTGGGCGTCCATCTCGGCGTGGTGGATCGCCGCGAAGGTGTCCATGGACCTGGGCGAAGCGGAGCGGGCGATCCGGCAGGCCGCGCACGCCGTCGTCCAGCTCGATCGGAGCCTCGACGTCACCAGCTGGCTGGCCGTCGTGCATGTGCTGGGCGGCGCGCTCGGCATGGCGGGGAGGGCGAAGGAGGGCGCCATGCTGCTCGGCGCGGTGCAGGCCATCGGCGGCCGGGTCGGTTACTCCCCCGAGATCATGGATCCGGTGGACGGCCGGCGTAACGTCGCCGCCGTACGCTCGGCGCTTCCTGAGGACGACTTCCGCCGGACCCTCACCGCCGGTCAGGCTCTGAGCAGGGACGACGTGACCGCGATGGCCCGCGAGCTGGTCGGAGACGCCCAGGGAGACCGCGGAACGCGGGCGACGCTCCCCGGCCACCGGTGAGCCGGTGACCGCCGGGCTCAGCCGGTCTTCCTGACGTGTGACGTTCCCGCCGAGAGCGGTGTGCCGTCCTGGCTGAGCGGACGGAGACGGGCGAGCTCCCGCCCACGTTCGTCGACGAGGACGGAGCGCGGCTCGTCCGGGGCGAAGGCGTGGCGCTCACCCCACTGGCGGAGGGCGACGACGGTCGTGAAGAGGTCCTGCCCGGCCTCGGTGAGCCGGTAGGTGTGCCGTCTGCCGTCGGTTGCGGCGCTCCGGTCGAGGATGCCGTACTCGACGAGCCTGCGGAGCCGGTCGGTGAGGATGTTGCGGGCGATCCCGAGCCGCCGGCGGAACTCGGTGAAGGTCGTCGCCCCGTCCATCGCGTCGCGGACGATCAGCAGGCTCCACCGGTCGCCCACCAGGTCGACGGTCCGTGCGACCGGGCAGGCCGGGTCTGTCCAGGCGTTTCCCGCAGCGGGTGTGACGTCCACCGGCCCCTCCACGATGAGTTGCAATCTGAAACCATTATGCCCCAACCTGGATAGGTTGCATTTTGAAACCTTTTGGGGGTGGCATGTCGTCAGGACTGACCGGAAGGCAGCGGACCGTGCTCGCGCTGGTGTGCGCGGTGGCGGTGTCGGCCGTCTACGGCATCCAGCCCGTCCTTGAGGCCGCGGGCGATGACCTCGGGCTCGGGGAAGGGGCGTTGGGCCGGCTGGCCGCCGCCGGGCAGATCGGCTACCTCGCGGGACTGGTGCTGCTGGTCCCGCTCGGTGACCTGTTCGACCGCCGCGGCCTCATCACCGCGCACCTGCTGCTCACGGCGGTGGGCGCCGGGGTGGCCGCGACCGCGCCCAACGGCGGCGTCGCGATCGCGGGACTGGCCCTGGCCGGGCTGTTCGCCGTGGTCGTCCAGACCACGGTGGCCTACGTCGCCGCCGTCTCACCGGCCGGCGAACGTGGCCGCGACATCGGGACGGTCACCTCGGGCGTGGTCGTCGGGATCCTCGGCGTGCGCGTGCTCTCGGGCACGCTGGGCGAGCTGGCCGACTGGCGTACGGCCTACCTCGTGATCGCGGGGCTCTGTGTGACGCTCGCGTTCGCCGTCCGGCTCACCCTCGGGGCCGAGACCCGCCGCCCCCGGGTCCGGTACGGCCCGCTGCTCGCGTCGCTGGGGCGGCTGGTCGTCGGCGACCGGCTCCTGCTCAGCCGTGGACTGGTCGCGTTCTTCCTGTTCGCCTCCTTCGGCACGCTGTGGAGCGGGCTGGCGCTCCCGCTCGGTGCCGCGCCGTGGCGTCTCGGCACCACCGAGATCGGCCTGTTCGGGCTCGCGGGCCTCGCCGGGGCGCTGGGCGCGGCCAGGACCGGCCGATGGGCCGACCGGGGCCTGGCGTCCTCGGTCACCGGCTGGTCGCTGGCCCTGCTCACCGCCTCCTGGCTGCTGATCGCCCAGGCGGGGACGTCGCTGTGGCTGCTGGTCGTCGGCGTCGTCGTCCTGGACTTCGCCGTACAGGCCGTGCACGTCAGCAGCCAGCACCTGCTCACCACCGCCCACCCCGACCGCGGCAGCGGTGTCATCGGCGCCTACATGGTCTTCTACTCCCTCGGCTCCGCGCTCGGCGCGGTCACCACGACCTGGGCCCACAGCGTCGCGGGATGGCCGGCCGCGAGCCTGTTCGGTGCCTGCTACGCCGCGCTCGGACTCCTCACCGCCCTCTCGACCCGGCGTCTCACCACCCCGGCGCGAGCGCGGTCAACGCCATAGGTCCTGTTCGCCGGGTCGGCGCGGACCGAGGATACGTCGCTGGTCCGCGGTGATCCGAAGGTCGTTGACGCTCGCCTCGCGTCGTCGCATCAGTCCTTCGGCGTCGAACTCCCAGAGCTCGTTGCCGTGGCTGCGCCACCACCGCCCGTCGGTGT
Organism: Streptosporangium sp. NPDC020072; assembly: GCF_040631445.1. Classification (NCBI taxonomy): domain Bacteria; kingdom Bacillati; phylum Actinomycetota; class Actinomycetes; order Streptosporangiales; family Streptosporangiaceae; genus Streptosporangium; species Streptosporangium sp. NPDC020072. The sequence continues at coordinate 249,760 of NZ_JBEYAB010000009.1, forward strand.
CGTGCCATTCGTACTGGAACCGTACGGCGATCCGGTCGCCGGTGAACGCCCAGAGCTCCTTGCGGAGCGCGTAGCCGAGTTCCTTCGCCCACTTGCGGGTCAGGAAGGCGATGATCTCATCCCGGCCGGTGACGAACTCGTCGCGGTTACGCCAGACCGAGCCGGGTGTGTAGGCGAGTGCCACGCGCCGCGGGTCGCGGGTGTTCCAGGCGTCCTCCGCGGCTTGGACCTTGGCGCGGGCGGTCTCCGAGGTGAAGGGCGGGACGGGTGGACGGGTCATGAGTACTCCCTGATCAGAGGATTATGGCCTGCACGGGGCAGGCGCGGGCCGCCTGCTCAACGGCGGGCCACGACGCGTCGGCGGGCGCGGCGTCGTACACCAGTTCGTCGTTGTCGTCGAGGGTGAACACCTCCGGGGCGGCGAACACGCACTGGGCGTGGGTCTGGCACAGGGTCATGTCGACACGGACGCGCATGGTTCTCCTCCAGCGGTGAGAGGTCTCAGGCGGGGTTGAAACGGGAGTGCCCGCCGAAGGACCACCGCTGGGGGAGACCACCGGTGATCTCGACGGCTCGCTCGACGTCGAAATCGACCAGCCGTTGCGCACCCGGTACGGCGGTCGCACGGTCAGGGTCCCAGTCGACCCGGGCCCGGCCCGTCAGATGCAGGGTCCTGCCGTTCTCCCAGTCGGGGAACAGCAGCCCGCAGCGCGGTTCGAGTTCGAGGTTGCCCAACGTCATGTACATCGAGTTGCCGACATAGTCGGGCCAGGTCAGCCGGCGGCCGCCGGTCACCGTGACGAAGCCGGGGTTGCCGCCGCGATGCGACGCGTCGGCCCCCAGCCCCGCCGCGTACGTGCCGACGAAGAACGTGTCGGACGCGGCGATCCACCGCTGCTGCCCGGCGGTGAGTTCCTCGGTGACGAGCGCTGTCCCGCGCGCCGGGAACGAGTCTTCGACATAGGTGCGGGTTTGTAGGTATTTCGGGCAGTTGGAGTACACCTGCTCGGTGTGTATCAGGAGCCGGTCCCCGTGCCGGCGGCCCCGGCCGTTGACGCGCATCCGTCTCCGGGTGGCGGGCTCGATCGCGAGCATCCCCACCTGCCGCCCGGTGCCGGGAAGGCCGTCGAAGAGGCCTTCGAGGGGATCGCCGGTCCCGGGCAACCGGTCGACCGCGACGGTGCGGTCGTCGGCGGCGGTGGTGAATCCGGGCGGGCCGGTGAGCATCGTGACCCATGCCGCGCCTGTCTCGTCGGGGGTCGCGAGCACCACCAGACGCTGCAGACCGAGGAACTCCGCGGCCACCGGCGGGATGCTCGTCCCCACACCGGCGGACCCCCAGCCGTCGGCGGTCACCCCGGCGTGGCGCTGCACCACGTGTTCGCCTTGGTGGAACATGGCGATCCTCCTAGAAGAAACCGCAGGTCGGTGCGCCCTGGGTAGGTGCCGGCGCGGTGTCGGCGCCGCTCGGCGCGTAGATCTCCAGGCGGATGCCGTCCGGATCGGTGAAGAACACACCGCCGGAGGACGCCCCCTCGCCGTGCGGGACGACCCCGTCGTGGACCGGCCGCACGCCGAGCTCGCGCAGGGTGGCCTCGGCACGACGGACGGCCTCGATGTCGGGCACCTGGAACGACAGGTGATGCAGGCCGGGCCGGTCGACGGGGAAGACGCCGCCGCTCTGCTGCCACAACGTGACCATCAGGGTTCCCTCGCGGCCGAGAAAGGCGAATCTGCGCTCGCCGTCACTCCGCTCGTCCAGGACCTCGAAGCCGAAGACCTGGCGGTAGAAGGCGACGGAGCGCGTCAGGTCGGTCACGTTCAGGCCGACGTGCCCGGTTCGCAGGGCCGGTGTGCTCATGGGATACCTCCAGCTTTTCTAACGGTTTAACCCCTCTGGTGTCATTAGAATATGCCCGGCGTCTCTAACGCTGTCAACCGGGATGTACCGTTAGAAGGGTGAAAGTGGCAGACCTCGTGAGCGGTGGCGCTCCGCTCCTCGGCGAACCGCCGCCCGTCGAGCTGGGCAACACCGCGTACGCCGTGAGGGGCCGTCCCAAGGACGGGCTGCGAAGCGTCGAGCACCTGGGCGCGTGGCTGCGCGACATGCGCCCGCGCCTCGCGGTCGACCTCGTCGACGCCGACATCCACGGCGTGACCGACCGTGACCTGTGCCTGGCCAGGGAGCTGAGGGACGTCATCGGGGCACTCTCCGCCGCGACCGTGGACGGCCGCGACCTTGATCCGGACGCGGTCGCGACCCTCAACCGGCACGCGGGCCGGACCCCCCGCTGGCGTGAGCTGCGCACCGATCCCGAGCCGCACACGGTGGTGCGCTTCGAGGGCCGTCCCGTCGCCGCCGTGTTCGCCGCGCTGGCCGAGGAGGCCGCCGACCTGTTCGCCGGGCCGTCGCGCCGTCAGCTTCGCGCCTGCCACGGTCCGGGCTGTGTGCTGCACTTCGTCCGCGACACCCCGCGGCGCGAGTGGTGCTCACCCGGCTGCGGCAACCGGGCGCGAGCGGCCCGGCACTACGCCAGGGTCCGGAAGGGGGACGACGACTGATCGGCGCGCGAGTGCCCTCCACGCCGCCGGTTCAGCCGAAAGTACGCCCGATTCCCGGACGATCGGCCGACTCGAATCGGGCCTTTCTTGCGATGAGTTGATACAGGCGAAAAAGTCACGATCCCCTCATGACCGAGAGCAGCGTGAGGGGCGCCAGGCCCCAGAAGATCCAGAAGGCCCGGCGGGGCTCCAGGGTCCCCGGATGGGTGGGGCCGACCGGCCTGATCGCGCTCAGCGTGATCCCGGTGGTCGCCGGTGCGCTCCGGCTGGGAGAGGTGGTGGGAGGCGCGGCGGTCACCCCCGCCAACGCGCGGTTTCTCGCGACGCCGCTCCCCGTGGTGCTGCACATCATCGGGGCGTCCGTCTACGGCATCGTGGGCGCCTTCCAGTTCGCGGGGGAGTTCCGGCGCCGGAGGCCGGGCTGGCACCGTACGGCAGGCCGGGTCCTCGTCGGGTGCGGACTCGTCGCCGCGCTCTCCGGCCTGTGGATGACCCTGTTCTACCCTCGCCCACCGGGAGACGGCGACCTCCTGGCGCTGTTCCGGCTCGTGTTCGGCACGGCGATGACGGTCTCCCTGGTGCTCGGCCTCGCCGCCGTCCTGCGGAGGGACCTTCGCCGCCACCGCGCCTGGATGATCCGCGGCTACGCGATCGGCGTGGCCGCGGGCACCCAGGCGTTCACCCAACTCCCCTGGATGCTCCTCGTCGGCCCCCTCGACGAGATCCCCAGGGCCCTGCTCGTGGGCGCCGGATGGGTCATCAACCTCGCCGTGGCCGAGTGGATCATCCGCAGGCCCTAGCCACGCTCACGCGGGGTGACGGTCAGCTCCGGACTCCGGGCGAGCAGCAGTCCCAGCGTGGCGTACCCGGCGACCAGGTGACCGGCGCCGATCCATCGTCCGACGGGCTCGCCCAGCAGCCACAGCGACGGGATGGCCACGAACGCCCAGCTCTCCGCGACCAGAGGCCACCACCGCAGCACTCCCCGCCACCGTCCGGCGAACGCGAGCCTCACCCCGATCGTGAACATGCCCAGCATCGACAGCGGCCAGAAGACGTCGAGTACGGCCAGCCATGTGGCGCCGCGCGCCTCGACGGGCAGGATCCCGTGCAGCAGCGACCACAGGCAGGCCGGGACGAGCAGCACCGTCTCGACCCTGAGCAGGATCACGGAGGCGCGCGAGGTCCCGGTCGCCCGGGTCCGCAGCTGCGCCGTGACCAGCGCGAACAGGCCGATCTGGAAGAGCAGCGCGGTCAGGTCGTTGATCCGCGAACCCGGCCCGTCACCGTGGGGGCCGAACAGGACGTTGCTCACCACCCAGGGCAGCGTGCAGACCGTCAGCCCGAGCCCGAGGTTGCGAATCGTGTCACGGTGTCCGGCGGGCGGGGAGCCGGCGGCCCTCGTATCCATACGCCCTTGCGCATCCATCGTCGGTCGGCTCCTTTCCACGAGGGCCGCCGGTGCGCCGCCCGGCCTCCACGATCGGCGTCCTCGGCCCCGGCTGAGCAGAGCCGGCCGTCCCGATCCCGACCCTCGAAGTTCCCGATCCCGGCGGGACGGCAGTCTCGCGACAATCGGGACACTCTTGGTGAGAATGCATTCCGTGAAGAACGTGACCCCACGTGGTCCGACGGCGACACGCAGATCCCTCCTGGTGGCCGTACCGGCCGTCGCCGTCGCGCTGGCCGTCGGCGCGGTGGTTCTGGACGTCCTGAACCGGGAGGTGAAGGCACCGAGCGGCATCGACCCCGGCTGGACGTTGGCACTGACCGGCCTTGCGCAGGTGCTTCCCGGTGTTCTCCTGCTCCGGCGGCTGCCCCGGCACTCGGTCGCCTGGGTGCTGACCGTCTCCGGCCTCGTCTGGGTCCTGGACGGCTTCGCCGCGGCCTGGACCACGTACGCGGTCTACGTGTCGCCGGGCACGCCGGGCGCGTCGGCCGCCCACTGGTTCTACGCCCGGTTCGGCGCGACGTTGCTGCTCGGGCTGCCGCTGCTGATCCTGGTGTTCCCCGACGGGCGCCTGCCGAAGGACAGGTTGTGGCGCCGGCTGTCCGTCGTCAGTCTCGCGCTGACCGCGCTGCTGCCGACGGTGATGATGGTGGTGCCGCAGGCCGTCCTGACGCGCTACCTCGCCACGCCGCTGCCTCCCGAGATCGCACGACTCGCGTCCGACCCGTTCGGCGTCGACCTGCCGTACGGCTTCTGGCATCCGGCCCTGAAGATCGCTTACACCGGGATCGTGGTGAGCCTGGTGGTGCCGTTCGCGGTCATGGTGCGCCGCTACCGCGCCGCCGACCCCGACCGGCGGGCCCAGATCCGCTGGCTGATGTGGGCCGCGCTGGTGGACATGTTCGTGCTGCTGCTGGGGTACATGCTGCCGCCGGAGCTCTCCGGGGCCACGCTCGGTCTCGCGATCGCGCTCACCTCCTCCGCCGTGGTGGTCGCGGTGACCAAGTACCGGCTGTACGGCATCGACCGGTTGCTCTCGGCGACGGCCCTGTACGGCATGCTCGCCGCGTTGGTGATCCTGGTCGACATCGCCGTGTTCACCGTCGTCGGCACCGTGATCGACGAACGCAACGCCGCGCTCGCCGCCCTCGTGATCGTCGCGGCGGTCTACATGCCGCTGCGGACCTGGCTGATGCGGGTGGTCCGCGTGCTGGTGCGCGGGTCACGGGAGGACCCGTACGCGACGGTCTCGACGCTGGCGAAGCGGCTCGAACTGGCCACCGACCCGCGGGAGCAGCTGGTCGCGGTGGCACGGACGCTGGCCGAGGCGTTCCGGCTGTCCTACGTGCGGGTGGAGATCGAACGCCCGGGGGGCGAACGCTCCGTGGTGGAGTACGGGTCACCGCGAGGGCCGTCGCTCTCACTGCCGGTCGCGTACCGCTCCGAGCTGGTCGGGCGGCTGGTGCTGTGCCGGACCGACCTGACCGAACGGGACCAGCGGCTCCTGGGCGACCTGGTACGGCAGGCGGCCGCGGCGGCACGCGCCTCTGAACTCAGCACCGACCTGCAGCGCATCCGCGCCCAGCTCGTGGTCGCCCGTGAGGAGGAACGTCGCAGGCTGCGGCGCGACCTGCACGACGGGCTGGGACCGAACCTCGGCGCGGTGGCGTTGCGGATCGAGACCGCCAGGAACCTGACCCGCACGTCACCCGGCGAGGCCGAGCGCATCCTCGACCGGACGGCCGCCGAGGTCGCCACGGTCGTGGCGGACATCCGGCGCATAGTGCACGACCTGCGTCCACCGGCACTCGACGAGCTGGGCCTGATCCAGGCGGTCCGGCAGCAGGTGGACCGTTTCCGTCCGAGCGGCCTTGAGGTCGTCGTCACCGGCGGCGGGGCGCTCGGCGCGCTGCCCGCCGCGGTGGAGGTGGCGGCGTACCGGATCGTGTCGGAGGCGCTGACGAACGTCGTCCGGCACGCGGGCGCCTCGCGCTGCGACATCGCCCTGAGCGTGCACGAGGGGGTCCTCGACGTCCTGGTGCGCGACGACGGCGCGGGAATCGGGGCGGACGTCACAGCCGGTGTGGGGATGTCCTCACTACGGGAACGGGCGGCCGAACTCGGCGGCGACTGCGAGATCACCTGCCTGGCCGACGGCGGAACGCTGGTCCGTGCGAGACTTCCGCTGGAACAGGTGGTGGAGGTGGAGGGTGTCCCATGAACCGATCCGGGTGTTCCTCGCCGACGACCACCCGGTGTACCGCGAAGGCCTGGCGGCGCTGCTGAGCTCGATGTCCGGCATCGAGGTGGTCGGCATGGCCGGTACCGGGCTGGAGGCGGTCGAACTGGCCACGGAGACACAGCCGGACGTGGTGGTCATGGACGTCAGGATGCCGGGACTGGACGGGATCGAGGCGACCCGGCGGATCTCCGCGCACAGCCCGCACATCGCGGTGGTCGTGCTGACGATGTCGGAGGAGGACGCCACCCTGTTCGCCGCGATGCGGGCCGGGGCGCGCGGCTACCTGCTGAAGGGCGCCAACCAGGCCGAGATCGGGCGCGCGATCACCGCGGTCGCCAACGGTGAGGCGATCTTCGGTCCCGCGGTCGCGCGCCGCGTGGCGGAGTTCCTCACCAACGGGCCGACGGCGTCGGGTGATCACGTGTTCCCGCAGCTCACGCCACGCGAACGGGAGGTCCTGTCGCTGCTCGCCGCGGGAAGGTCGAACGCGCAGATCGCCTCCACGCTGTTCCTGTCGCAGAAGACCGTGCGTAACAACGTCTCGAACATCTTCGCCAAGCTGCACGTCGCCGACCGGGCCGAGGCGATCATCCGAGCCCGCGACGCCGGCCTCGGCCACTGACCTTCCCGGTTCAGAGCCTGACCCGGTGGGTCTCGTACGCCCAGATGGCGATCTCCACCCGGTTCCTGGCGCCGAGCTTGGCCATCAGGCTGGCGATGTGGGTCTTGACGGTGCTGAGCGAGATGTGAAGCTCGTCGGCGATCTCGTTGTTGGTACGTCCCCGGGCCACCGTGACGAGGATCTGCTCCTCACGCTCGGTGAGCGTCTCGACGGGACGGGCGGGCGGCGCGGCGGGCCCGGCGTGCGCGAAGGCGGTGAGCAGACGGGCGGTGACGCTCGGAGCGATGAGGGCGTCACCGGCCGCCGCGGTGTGCACGGCCTGGGAGAGCAGTTCGGCGCCCGCGTTCTTCAGCAGGAACCCCCTGGCCCCCGCGCGCAGCGCCGCGTAGACGTACTCGTCGAGGTCGAAGGTGGTGATGACCACGACGGGGATCGGGTCCTCCACGGCGGGCCCGGCGAGCATCCGGGTGGCCTCGATGCCGTTGAGCACGGGCATCCGGATGTCGAGAAGGCACACGTCAGGCCGGATCCGCCGGGCGAGGTCGACCGCCCGCCGCCCGTCCGGGGCCTCGCCGACCACCTCGATCCCCGGCTGCGCGTTGAGGATCATCGCCAGTCCGGTACGGACGATCTCCTGGTCGTCGGCGACCAGCACCCGGACGCTCACCCGGTCACCCCGGTGCGTGGCAGTACGGCGGTGACGCTCCACCCCCGGTCGGGATTGGGGCCCGCCACACAGGTCCCCCCGAGGAGGTCGGCCCGTTCGATCATGCCGGTGATCCCGTAACCGGGTGTCCCCGCGGGGCGGACGGGATCGCCGTCGTCGCTCACGTGCAGACGGACCGACGTGTCGCCCGCGCTGACCCTGACCAGGACCCGGGTGGCGTGCCGCGCGTGGCGCCGGGCGTTGGTGACCGACTCCTGGGAGAGACGGTAGATCGCGGCCTCGACGGAAGGGGGAAGACCGGCGGTGTCCCCCTCGACCTCCACCCGGACGGACGGCCCGGACCGCCCCGGACCCTCCAGCTGGGAGAGGTCGGCGATACCGCGCCCCGGCTCCAGGTCGGCGGGTGTGTTCCGGCGCAGGACGTGAACCATGGCGCGCATCTCGGTGAGCGCCTGGGCCGCCTCGGCCTCGATCACCCGCAACGCCTCGGTTGCGGCGTCCGGCTGGGAGGCCGCCATCGCCAGTCCCGCCTGCGCCCGGATCGCCATCGCCGAGACGTGATGGGCGACGGTGTCGTGCAGATCCCGGGCCAGTTGTTCGCGTTCGAGCAGTTTGACCTGGTCGAGTTCCCGCGTCCGCGCCCTCGTCCGGTACCGGAACGCGGCTCCCACGGCGACCACCGAGAACACGACGGCGAACGCGGCGGCCGTGTTGGCGGGACCTCGGTAGTCCACGACCACCGAGAACGCGGTCTTGACGAGGATGACCGCCAACCCGACGATCGCCTCCCGCCCGGACCCCCACCGGAACAGCGCGTAGGGCAGGAGGAGCAGATAGACCATGGTGTTCGACTCGGGGGAGACCCCGCCCGTCAGCACCTGGGCCACACCCGACAGGCCGAACGCGATCACGACCATCGGCAACGGCCGCGTGCGGCGCCACAACAGGGTGGGCACCAGCCCGGCCGCGAGGCCGACCGAGACGACCCGCGAGGGCATGTCCGGCCGTACCACTCCTTCGAGCAGCGCGACCGGTAGCAACACCCCCACGAGCACCCAGTCTCGCCACACCCGTCGTGGCGCGTCGGGGGAACGGGGCTCATGCCACACGGAGCGAATAAGGCCGCGCACGAAGTCATGGTACGAGAGCCCGTACCCCCCACAATCAGCCCAAAGTACGAGACATTTCGCTCACCGGATTGGTAGGCGCCGAAAGCGTGCGGAGCTCCGGCGGGGACCGGGTCGTGCACGTGGTGGAGGCGGGGTCCACCACGTGGAGGAGGCGCACCGCCCCGGCCTCCCGTACCTTCTACCCTGTTGTCCTGCTGAAAGACCGGAGAATCCAGTGGCGATCAGGTTGGTCATCGCGGACGACCAGGCGATGATCCGCACCGGGCTGCGGCTCGTCATCGAGACGGCGCCGGGCATCGAGGTCGTGGGGGAGGCGGCCGACGGCCGTCAGGTTCTCACCGTGGCCCGTCAGCTGCGGCCGGACGTCCTGCTGATGGACATCGCCATGCCGGGACTGGACGGGCTGAGCGCCGCCAGGCAACTCCTTGAGGATCCGGAACCACCCAAGATCATCATGTTGACCACCTTCAACACCGACGACAACCTGCACGCCTCACTGCGCGCGCGGGTCCACGGCTTCCTCCTCAAGAGCTCACCGGCCGAGCAGCTCATCGAGGCCGTGCGCGTGGCGGCGGCCGGAGGCGCGGTCATCGACCCCGCGGTCACCCCGCGGGTGATCGACTCGTTCGCGACCCAGCCCCAGCCGGTCCCGGCGCCCGAACTGGCCACGCTCACCCCACGTGAGCTGGAGGTGCTGCGGCTGCTCGCGGACGGGATGTCCAACCCCGAGATAGCACGGGACCTGCGCATCGGCGAGGTGACCGTACGAACCCACGTCGGGCACATCCTGCGCAAGCTCAGCCTGCGCGACCGCATCCACGCGGTCGTGTTCGCCTACGAGGCCGGAGTCGTACGGCCAGGCCGGGGGCGGGACGACGTGAGGGACGGGTCGTGCTGACGCGACTGCTCAACGGCCGACGTCCCACCTGGCCCGACCTGCTGCTCTCCCTCGCCGTGACCGTGGCCGGACTGGTGGAGTCCTACGGCCGTCAGGGGGCAGGATACGGCCAGATCGAGAACCCGGTGACGATGGCGGCGGGGGCGATCGTCTCCGGGGTGCTGCTGCTCTTCCGGCGCGCGTTTCCGATGACGGCTCTCCTGATGCTGACCGTGCTCGGCTTCACCATGCAGAGGACGACGAACCCGGAGTACTACGCCGCGTGGCACTTCTACTCGACCCTGATCCTGCTGCACAGCGTGGCGAGCGCCGCCGAGCTGCGCAGCCGCCGGGGGATCGCCGGGCTGTTCTGCCTGCTGATCGCCTACGGCCACCTGCAGACCCTGAGACTGGTGGACATCCCGGAGGTCCTGATCAGCGCGATCTTCGTGGGGGTGGCGTACACCAGCGGCATCCTGCTGCGCAGGCAGATGGACCGGACGGCACGGCTGGCCCAGCACACCACCCGCCTGGAGATGGAACGTGAGGAGCGGGCCCGCTGGGCGGTGGCAGAGGAACGCGCGCGGATCGCCCGCGAACTGCACGACATCGTCTCCCACAACGTGAGCCTGATGACCCTGCACGTGGGCGGGGTACGCAGGATGCTCGGCGACGACCGGGAAAGGGAACGCGAACGCACCCTGCTGCTCGGTGTCGAACAGGCGGGCCGGGAGGCCGTCGCCGAGCTCACGCTCATGCTGGGGATGCTGCGGTCCCTGGGTGACGGCGACGTCCCCGCCCCCCAGCCCGGCCTGGACCGTCTGGACGAGCTGATCGCCCAGGTCCGGGAGGCGGGGCCGCGGATCGAGCCGCGGATCATCGGAACCCCGACGCCCCTGTCGTCGGGGTTGGACCTGTCCGCGTACCGCCTGATCCAGGAGGCGCTGACGAACGTGCTGAAACACGCGCGCGCCTCCAACGTCGACATCACCATCGCGTACGGCCCCGCCGAGCTGAGCATCCTCGTGATCAACGACGGAGCGGACCCCGCCGCCGGCGACACGGCCCGCCGTCCGCCAGAGGGCGGACACGGCCTGATCGGGATGCGGGAACGGATCGAGATGCACGGTGGCGAACTGTCCGTCGGCCCCATCCCGGGCGGGCACTACCGGGTGTTCGCGAGGTTCCCGCTCGGCGACCCGGTGGGGGTCGGCTGAACCGGCTCTCCCGACCACTCCTCGTCGCTCATGCGCAGAATCCTGAGCCCGATGACTCCGGCACCGGCGATGTAGAGCGCCCCGCCCGCGATCGTGCCGAACGGGAAGATCGGCCCCGTCAGGATGCCGGCCAGCATCGCGAAGGGAGCCCACCACGGCCCGCGCCGGGCGTAGGCCAGGGCCAGCCCGAGCAGGAGCAGGCCGACGAGCCCGACGAACCCCGGGATCTGGAACGCGTACCGGGCTCCGGGGTCGGTGATCGCCTGGTCCGCGAGCGCGGCGCCCTGTGCGGCGGGCAGAGCCCTTTCGAGATACGAGTAGAAGAAGTCGCCGAGCATCAGCCCCGAGAAGTTCACGACGCCGAAGAACGCGAGCCCTCCGGCGATGTGCCCGAAGACGACACCACGCCCCCGGATCAGGTGGACCATCCCGACGATGCCCGGGAGCAGCAGAACCCAGCTCCAGTGGAGCAGCGAGGCGCTGACCGAGACCTGCTCCGGATATCGGCCGTAGACGCCGACGGTGTCGCCGCCCTGTCTGAGCGCCGGGTCGGCGACGACGGCCACCACATAGAGCAGCGGCGCGACGACCAGGCTGAGCCCGGCCACCGTTCTGCGAAAGGCGCGGGGATCCGCGAGCACCGACATTGACCTTCCCCTTCCATGAAGACCGCGACGAACAGGGCGGTCAGGTTGGGAAGGTAGGCGCGGAAACCACCGGGCGTCGTCCTCCTGAGGACCGACCGGCACTCCTCGCCCGAGCGGAGCCGTACCCACGCCCACCTCCACACGGAGACCTTCCGCCGGGCTGCTCGGACTGATCGGACGCCGGATCCCACACGACGGTGTCGCGGGCCGTTCGAACCGCCGAAGACCCGCTCCTGATCGTTCGGCCCGGTTCACAGCCGTCCACATGGGTCAGGAAACGCGCTCGACCTCGCGGGTGCCGCCTCGGCATACTCACTCCTCGTGGCCGGTGGAGAAGGGGAGAACATGACCTCAAGCAGTCGGCTCGCCGCGCTGTTCGACCGCGGTGAGACACCCTCCCCAGAGCATTTCGACGTCATGGACAGGTTGTTCGAATCGATCTCCGAGCCTGAGGAGGTCGTGGCCCTGGCCCTGGCCTGGTGGGCCGATCCCGACGAGAAGGTACGGGCGCTCGGATTCGACCTGCTCGCGGTTCAGGCACTTGATTTCCGCTGGCACGTTCCGCCCCTGATCGAGGCGGCGAACGCCCTTCCGCTGGACACGACACCCGAACGCGTACGCGGAGCCGCGGCGCACGCGCTCGCCACCGTCTGCGACGACGAGCGTGTCCTGTATCCGCTCCTGCGCTTCGCCGCCGACCCGGACGCGTCCGTCCGCCGGCAGGTGGCTCGTGGGATTCCCGTCGGTGTCGATCCGTTGCCCGAGGACGCGGTGCGGGTCCTGCTGGCGTTGATGCGGGACCCGGACGCCGTGGTGCGTGACTGGGCCACCATGACACTGGGCGGTCGCACCGAGAACGACACCGAGGAGATCCGGGACGCCTTCGCCGAACGTCTGAACGACCCGGGCGAGGACACGGCCGGTGAGGCCGCGGCGGCGCTGGCGATACGGCGTGACCCCCGGATCCTGCCCGTCCTGAAACGTGCGCTCGCCACCCCGGACGTGGGCAACCTCTACGTCGAGGCCGCGGCGGAGCTGGGTGACCCGGGACTTCTGCCGCTCCTGGAAAGGCTCAGGGCCGACGGCTGGCAGAACGACGGCGAACCACGCCCCCAGGTCCTTGACCAGGCCCTACAGGCATGCACGTCACCTCCGGCCTCGCCCACCTGATCACCCGGTCATCTCACGGCCGACGCGGCGGTCGTACGGCCTGAGCACGCGGTGAACGCCGCTTTCCGCTCGAACACCCCGTGGGGCATATCGAGGTCGAGAATTCTGGTCTCACCCTCGCGTTGTCACCGGAAGTCTCAATTCAATTCCCGACGGTGACGACCTCTTTCCCTGTGATGAAACCTTAAGTGATCATATCTTCACTCTTGGTGGTCGGAGACGTCCCGAAACCAAGGAGAACATCATGAACGTGTCCCGGAGAGCATCGCGGCTGAGCATCGCTTTGGCGGTGGGCTCGGCCATGGCGGCCTTCGCCGCGTTCCCGGCCGCCGCGACCACCTCGGTTGACAGTTCGGTGGCCCGCAACTTCTCCATCACCTGCAATGAGGTGTCCGTCGACGGAACCAGCGTCCTCGGAACCCGCTGTGACACCAAGCGGCAGGGGTACATCATCGACTTCAACATCAGCGACGGCCGCACCGGCGAGACCTGGCACTGTGCGACCGGCGAAGCCGACGGTAACGGGCAGGTGATCGGCGGAAGCTGCCGGAGGCACTCCTGACGGTCGGCCTTCGCGCGGAGGAAAGCCGCCGCGGCATCGTGGTACGGCTCAGCCGGCGCCTGGACAGCCGGCCTTCGGGGCCTTCGGCCTCAACCTACGGACCGGAGTTCGCCCTGGCTCTGGCCCGGTACGCCCGTGTCGCCATCTGGGCGCCGCAGGTGCGGGCGTCGCAGTAAACCGCGGCCTGGTTGCGGGAGCGGTCGTAGTAGCCGAGTTCGCAGGGCGGGTTGCGGCACGCCTTCACCCGGCTCCACGTCCCGCGCAGGGCCAGTTCGGCGGCGGACGCGAGCACCCGGGCGAAGGCGCCCGCCGTACCTCCGGCGACCGGGCACAGCGCGGCGTCGAGGACGCCGACGACGGGACGGACCGGATACAGCTCCCCGAAGCGCCGCAGGCGGTCGACGTCCTCGTCACGGACCGGGGCGCCGGCGTGTGAGAGCAGGACGCCGATCAGGGCCTCACGCAGTTCGCGTGCCGCGGCCAGGTCGGTCGCGGTGACGCGGCCCCCGGAGCCCGCCAGCCCGGCGGCGGCCAGCCAGTCGCGGAAGGACTCGGTGTCCGCCAGGCGCTCCCGCTCACCGCGCAGCGCCCGGGTGTTGACGAAGGCCAGCACCAGTTCGGCGGCAGGGGAGGGCGTCAGCGGGCTGCCGCCCGTCGTCGCGGCGGGTGCGGCGGGCACAACGGTGGACACAGGGGCAGCCTACGGGCTCGTCGGCAGCGGTGTAATGTCATGAGCTAAACCACTACGGTAATGACGAACGTGCGGGCTTCCGCCGTCGACAGGAGGCTCAGTGACATCGTTTCCCGACTTCGGCGTGGCCGGGCGGGTCGCCCTCATCACCGGTGCGGCGCGTGGCCTCGGCCGGGCGATCGCGCTGGCGCTGGCCAACGCCGGGGCCGACGTCGCCCTGGGACTGCGCGACGTCGGCGCGGACTCCGGCCTGGCCGCCGAGATCCGGGCGCTGGGCCGTACGGCGCTGCCCCTGCAGATGGACCTGGCCGACCCCGGCCAGATCGCCGGAGCCGTGGAGGCCGTGACGGACCGGTTCGGCCGGATCGACATCCTGGTCAACAACGCGGGCGTGGCGCCGGGCAACCCGGCCGAGGACGTCACCGAGACCGACTTCGACCGGACGGTCGCGATCAACCTCAAGGGCGTCTTCCTCACCAGCCAGGCCGCGGGCCGGGTCATGATCCGCCAGGGATACGGGCGGATCGTCAACCTGGGGTCGCAGGCCGGCGAGGTGGCCCTGCCCGGCGAGTCCGTGTACTGCATGACCAAGGCCGCCGTCGCCCACCTCACCCGTTGTCTCGCGGTGGAGTGGGGCCCGTACGGGATCACGGTCAACAACGTCGCCCCGACCTTCGTCCGTACTCCCGGGACGGCCGCGGCACTGGCCGACCCGGAGTTCGAAGCCGACGTGATCGAGCGCATCGCGGCCCTGCACCGCATCGGAGAGCCCATGGAGGTCGCCGGGGCGGTGCTGTTCCTCGCCTCGCCGGCCGCTTCGCTGGTCACCGGGCACACGCTCGTCGTGGACGGCGGCTGGACCGTCCGCTGAACCCCGTCCTGTTCCCTCGAAAGGAGAGACACGTGGAGGGCACGCCCGATCCGGTCACCAAGAACGGTTACGAGTTGGAGTTCGAGGACGTCTTCGACGGCGATCGCCTCGACGAGAACCGATGGGTGCCCCGTTACCTGCCCCAGTGGACCACCGGTACGGCGTCCCTCGCCCGGTACCGGGTCGGCGGCGGCCTGCTGCGGCTCCTGATCGAGGAGGACCAGCCGCCGTGGTGCCCCGAGGCCGAGGGGGAACTCCGTGTCTCCTCCCTGCAGACCGGTCTCTTCGCCGGACCCGTGGGCAGCGGCGTCGGGCAGCACGGCCGCGGGTCCGGCATGGTCGTCCGCGAGGCGCAGGCCGACGTCAGGCTCTACACCCCCCGGTACGGCCTCGTCGAGATGCGGGCCAAGGCGACCGACGACCCCCGTGCCATGGTCGCGCTGTGGATGATCGGCTACGAGGACGAGCCGGAACGTTCGGCCGAGATCTGCGTCTGTGAGATCTTCGGCAGGGACGTCCGGCCGGACGGCGCGCGGATCGGCATGGGGCTGCACCCCTTCGGTGACCCGGACATCACCGACGATTTCACCGTGGAGTCCGTACCCATCGACGCCCGTGACTTCCACGTGTACGCGGCCGAGTGGACACCCGGCCGGGTGACCTTCCTCATCGACGGGGAACGCGTCAGGACCGTGCCCCAGTCGCCGCGCTACCCGATGCAGCTCATGCTCGGCATCTACGAGTTCCCCCGTACGGGCCCGGAGCCGGCACGGCCGTATCCACGGGAGTTCACGGTCGACTACGTCCGCGGCTACCGTCCCGCGGCCGGGTGAGGCGGCCGGCACATCGACTCGGCCGCTCGCCCGCCGGTCGTGAGGGCGACCGGACGGAGCACCGGTCATCGGTCGGCACGGCCGGCCGATGACCGGCACGGCCGCTCAGCTGGCGACCATCGCGAAGAGGCCGACCAGGAACCCGGCCGCCGCCACCAGGCAGACCCGGCCCGCCACCCGCCCCACCAGCTCGTCCAGGTACCAGATCCAGAGCCCGCCACTACACAGGGCCAGCAGGAACCAGAAGAACGGCAACGACGCCGCCACCCCCAGCACGCCCCGAAGGCTGGCCCGGTCCCCACCGGCGTTGATCTGGGCGGGATAGACCGCGCTGCTCTCGGCCCACGAGAAGGCCTTGACCATCACACGGTCACCGGTGGAGGCGTAGGTGAAGACCCCCGTGCAGGCCCGCAGGCTCCTGCGGCCGCTGCCCGAGCGACACTCGGTGACCAGCAGCGTTCCGGGCTCCCCGACCAGACCGGCCGACAACGCGGCGTTCATCAGACTCGTCACCGCCTGGTACCCCAGATACCCGACCATGAGGGTCGCGGACACGGCGATGCACGCCGTCCAGAGATGAGAACCCAGAGAGTCGCGCTTGCCGTACTTCGAACGCCGTGACGACAGCCGCCTACCGGGTGTCGGTCGGCCGGAACGCCGGTACTGGCCACGCGAACGAGGTTTCCGCATGAGAGCACCATGTCGCCCCGTGCTTGCGCCCGGGTTGGAGTTCGCTGGTGCGCACGTTCGGCACAGCGGAGGCGCACGGCAAAGGCGCATGGTCGCGACTGCGGCGGGGGTCTCGAACCCGGCCCGGCCGGTCAGCCGGGAGCGACCCGGTCACGGTCCCGCACCCCCGCCTGCGGCACGCGCTGGGCGGCGGCGTACACCGGTCCGCGTACCCGCTGCATCACACCCGCAGGAGGCAGGCCGGGAATCGGATGCCGGGCCGGGTCGAACCGCATCGGCGCCGCGGAGTCCGGTAGCGGCGGGCCGGTCAGTTCCAGCAGGCCGAAGCGCCGCCAGGGCGTCAACGGACAGGCCACCACCAGGTCCAGCACCAGCGGTTCACGCTCAACCGCCAGTGCGAGCTCGTCAAGGTCGGCCCACGAGGCCCATGACGACCGCGCGACGGCGCCGAGCAACACCTTCCGGTTCCGGCCGTCGAGGGCGAACGACAGCAGCGAGCCGTACATGCCCGGCCCCCACCGCCTCGTGGGCCGCAACGCGCGCCGGCCGAGGACGGTGTGTCCCGTGGTGGCCAGCAGCAGGTCGCAGACATCCTCGCCCGTGTCACCCGGCAGCCCGGCCGCGGACCAGCGGACGGCGAGGCCGAGGATGTCCGGCAGCGGCGGCGGCAGGCCGGCCGCGCGAGACAGGCGAGCCACCCCGGTCAGGGTCATGGGCTCGTCCAGGAAGGCGGCGCCCATCTGTGGAGACACGCCCCGCAAACGCAGGGTGGCGTGGAGAACGAGCCCGTCAGGGTGCAGCGGCCTCCCGTGTCGCAGTCGCGCCGCCTTCTCGGAGACGGCCGCCAACCCAGCGCCGACGGCGCGGACAACCCGGTCCTTCACGCGTCCCGCCACCTTCCGTCACCTGACCGCGCGCCGGTCACGATCGGTGTGACAGCGGCCTTCCGCGGCCTCTCTGATCCGTGCCTACCCCTCACAACCCCCTCGAAGCCGCCTCGGCCGGCACCCCGTACGCGGCCCGGCCCCTGGGACAGGGCTCCCGCCGGTCCGGCCCCGCTTTTCGCGGCACGGCCACCATGGACGCCGTCCGGCAAGCAGGTTCACGACAGTTATTGGTTCTAACTTTTCCTATTGCTGCTTACTGCCGCTCGTTATATGGTCTAACGGTCGCTAGTGCTGATAGCTCGACTGGTCGACCCGGTCGACGAACAGAGGAGAAGGATGTTCCGTACTCGCTCGGCCACCTCGCGAACCCCTCGCCGCCGGAGCGGCACGCGCGCCGCCCTGCTCGCGGTTCCGCTGACCGTCGCCGGTGTCCTCGGCGCCACCGCCGTGCCCGTCCAGGCCGTCACCCACGATCACGGCACCGGCCTAGCCTCGCTGACCTGCCAAGGCAGGGGTGTCGACCCGGCCGCCAAGGCCCGCTACCGGACCGAAATCCTCATCCAGGCGCCGCTCCGCACGATCTGGGATCTGCAGACCGACGTGGAAGACTGGCCCTCCTGGCAGAAGCCCGTCGCGCCCATGACCATAAAGCGTCTCGACCCGGGTCCACTGCGCGAGCGCTCACGGTTCCAGGCGACCGTTCACCTGCCCCCCAACCCCCCGTCCCCGCCCTCCACGGTGGTCATCACCTCCACCGTCCGGCAACTCCAGTACGGCAGATGCATCCGCTGGACCGGACCCGCCGACGGCGCCGGTTTCCACATCGACGGCATCCACGTCTGGAACTTCGTCAAGGTCCCCGGCGGCGTCCTCGTCCGCACCGAGGAAAGCCACACCGGCCCCCAAGCCGACCCCACCTCGGACATGGGCCTGGAAGCCTGGCTCAACGATCTCAAGACCGCCGCGGAATCCGGCTCCCACAACTGACCGGACAACAGTCGGCCCCGCTGGTTCACCTCGTGGCCACCGATGCCTCCTTCGTGACGCACGGACGGGTGAGGACCGGCGTCGTCCACGCTTCGGCCCCCGCCCGAGGTCGTCCCCGCAGCCCGGCGCGGGAAGCCTGAACGCCTCGCCCGGGGGAGGATCGGATGTGTGTCCCACTATGGACGCTCGCTCGCTTCCCGCACGGCCAACCTCGGCGGGCGTCGCCAGGGGCGGTTTCCAGGAGCTACGGCCGCAGGTTCTCGCACTCATCGGAGACCGGCTCCGATCCCCCTCAAAGCCCGGACCGTCGAGCAGACGCACCAGGCGGTACTGAAAGCCGCAGCGGCGAGACAACCGGCCAGGCGAGCAGCTGATTCGGGTCCGATCCAGCGGGCGCCGAAGCGGGACCATGCAGCCGAAATATGAAGAAATGCAAGCTCCCCGCCGACGCCGATCGATGGTCACCTTGAGGTGTCCTCCTTCCCAGTCGTAAGGAGCCACCCATGAGAATCCGCCGATTATCCACAGCCCTGCTCGCGACGGCACTGGGTGCCGCCACGGTCATCACCGGGGCGACACCGGCACAGGCCGAACCCTCCGACTGCGTTATCGGCCGCCTCTACGATCCGCCCGCGTACACCAGCTACTGCGCGAGCGGCACCGGCTACCACATGATCGGTGTGGGCTGGAAGCACCCCAACCCGCAGATGCCCGAGTACGGAGAGTGGCACGGCGAGTGGGCGCCCGTCGGCGGCACGTCCATCGCGTACATCCCCTTCAGCAGGCAGATCACCGGCGTGAACATCCTGAAGAAGGACTAGTAAGAGCGCCCCGCCCGCCCTCCCACGCGGAGGACCTCAGTCCTGGGCGGGGCCGTCCACAGTGCCTTCCGTGCGGCATGAGTCCACACCCCGCACCGCCTGAAGACCACCGGTCTGATCACGCTCGCCGACAAGGGCCGCCTCGGTGCCGGTGAGCACGTCCGCGTGCCGTACAAGGGCGGGAACAGGCCTGTCTCGCAGAAGGGCTCCAACTCCACCCACGCCAGGCTTCGTGACCCCGGCGAGCGGGTGAACACGCAGTCGAAGGCCTGGCGCGTCCCGCGCTGCCGCCCTCTTCGCGCAGGTCAACTCGTCAAAGGATCATCTCGCCTCAACTTTGTGAAGCGAGACGAAAAGCTCCGTGTATGTTCCGGATCTTGGGATGGGGTGTCGCGGCCGAAGACCTCGTCAACTCACGTTTTCCGCCAGAGCGCGCTTCGTCACCATGGCCCACAGCGAGAAGCACGATGCCTGGACGGCGAGGCAGGACATCAACCCCGTCGGTAGTTTCTGATCATGTCCGATGCCGACTTCACGCCCCTCCGCGTCACCCACCGCGTGGGGCTCTCTCGCGAAACCTCCCTCCGCATGCGCACATGGGCGAAGGCGAAGGGTTACACCGTCAGCTGGCGTGGCCGGGTCGCACAGGAGATCATCGACGCCTTCCTCACCGCCCATCCCGAGGTCGTCGAGCAGGAGAGAACGTTCGAGATGGTCCACGCCACCGCGAGAACCCCCGGCCCGTCGCCGGAGGACTACGCGTGGGAGGGGAACAGCCGGTTCGGGGACGTCTACACGATCGTCTTCGTCCGTGGGCTCGACGAACACGAGGTGCTGCGCCGACTCGGCGCCGCGGACGAGGACATCCGGCTGATCGAAGACGGGGACCACTCCTGTCCAGAGGGACCACAGATCGTCACCGTGAGGCGAATCGGGGACTGGACCGTCGCGGTCGAGGACTGCGGCTGGCGCGGCGCACGACGAGAGACTCTGGGCGCCCTGTCACGCGACGGCGGAGAGGCCGTGACGGTGCATCGGCATGACTACGCCCGGCACCATGTCGCCTATGCCGTCGACGGCCGGCTCATCACCGACATCAACCCGGGATTTCCCATCGACAGGTGGGGTACGGACCCCGACCGGCTCAACCACCACCTCCGCGAACTGGGCATCGATCCGACCGCCGAGGACAGCGTCGACAACCCCATCCCGGCGGCCCTGGCCCTCGCCGGCCGCATCACCGGCGTCACGATCAACCCCCACCACCTTCACCGCCCCATCCTCGGCGCCACTCTCTGACCCCTGGCGGTGTCGAGACCGTTCCGCCCATGTTCCGATCTTCGTGAGCCAAGGGCGTCAGCGGTAGGGATGGAGGTGGCCGGTGGATTCCATCAGAGCCGAACTCCAGGTCAGGCACTATCGGTCCGGTAGTTGAAGTACACGGTGAGGCTTGGCCAGTCGCCGTCCTCGGTGATCTCGTTGTGCATGATCACGTCGTGGACTTCGACATCGCCCAGTTCCTCGATGGAATCTGCGACCCTACGAAGGAGCGCGGGCACATCTCCTTGCTCTGGCCCCTCCGGGTTGGCCTGGGAGAAGTGGTGCATGGTCCAGGTGCTTCGCTCGGACATCCCCGGCCCTCCTCTGATCGCTGCGCTGTACCGCAGCATAGAGAGCATGCGGTTGTTGCGAGCCCTCCCTGGTGGGGAACAGAGCCATCGGGCGGCCTTGGCATTGGTCAGGCCGGGACCGTGGTCGCCGAACTTGCCGGCGATGGCGCTTTTGCACATGAGGACACAGGAGATGACGCGCCGGTCGCCCGGTTCCATGCCGTAGTCCAGGGCTTTGTCGGTCCACATGATGGCCTGGGTCTGTCATCACGGATGAGGGACATGGATTCCCCGTCGGTCTTGACGCTCGGCGCGAAGCGCATGGACACAACAGTGCGCCAGGGTCTGACCGAGTCGGGCCGTGGCGGTCTCAGGCGCCGGCTTCCATCGCCTGGTCGGCGAAACGGAGAAGTCCGGCGATCCGGCGGTGGCAGTCGGCCGGGTCCTGGCGTGAGAACGAGGAGCCGCTCCAGAGGCCGTCGGGAGTGAGGAATCCCGGGGCGTGGTCCGTGCCCAGCGTCTCGTCGAGGTGGAGGAGGCCGCCGAGGACCCAGTCCTGGTCGTAATGGCAGTCGCGCTGCGGCAGGTACCTCTCCAGGTAGGCGGTGAGAACGCCGGCGTCCTCCGGTTGCCCGAATCGGGTGATGGCGAAGCTGTACCCCTGACCGGCGTAGACGAGGTCGCTCTCCAGGAGGAGGTCGGCCAGGATTTCACGGAACCGGGTACGCCGGTCGAGGCCGATGAGCCACGCCGCGGCGAGCCGCTCCCGCCAACCGGAGAACTCTCCCCGTCGAAGCATGCGTTCAAGGTCGGCGTCGGTGATCTGCCGAGCGTCGTGGCCCAACGAGCGGAGGAACCTGGTTCGCTCCTGGTCGGCCAGGTCGACGAAGTTGCCATGCAGAAGATCAAGGTAACGGGCGGTCTCATGCTCCGGCGCGGCGACCGCGTAGCGCTCAATGACCTCGACCGTCAGGTCGTCTGTCGGATCAGTCATGGACACATCCTGGCGTGCGAGGCAAGAGCCCGATGATCACTCGGGAGTCCTCGTGGCCGGTGACGGGAGCCGGCCGGCGGAACTCGCTCCGGGAGCGCCAACGGGGTGCCTCTTTTTCGATGGCTGGCGTCCTCGCGATCGACTCCCCTTCGGCGCGGGTCGGCTCTGCATCGAGTACGGAAACCAGGTTGGCATGCGCACCCCTCGCCACGCTGTTGGAGAGGGCTACACGGTCGTCCTCCCGGCCCGCATCGAGTCCTCCAGAGCGGAGGCATGCTGATCGCCGTCCGACAGGTGTGGGACAGCATCGAAGACGACGACGCCCGGCTGTGTGCGGTCGTGGCCGAACCGGTGCCGCTCATCGCCTACCGGCTGGGCCACCACGCCGGAACCGTGACCGGCCACCGCCAGGGTCTGCGCTCCCGCTCCCGCTGACGATGAGCCCGGCACCCGGCACGCCACGGCGCCCCTGTCCTCCTGGGCGGGGGCGCCGTCATGAAGTCACGCAGCCGCTACACCTGGACGCATTTCTTTGCGTCGGCGAACACGCGCTTCCCGTCAAGTGTGCTCAATTTCGCGCAGCTATAGGTCGCGTTCCAGGAGGTGACAGTGATCACGTTGGGGCCGGGCGCCGGGTCCGCGGTCCCCGTACAGTCCTCTCCGATCAGCCACAAGAAGTGGAAAAGCGGCTCCCCGCTCTCCCACCTCCCCTGAGCGCAAACGAAATTGGAGCTGGCGGAGGCGGCGGCCGGGATCGCCGCCAACGGGGAAGCGAGAACCACGGCGGCAGCAGTGACAGCGAGGCGCTTGATCAAGGACATGGGGGTGCCCTTCCACGGAGGAGGCTGGCGAGACCGTTCGGGGAGCGCCTCGAAGGTAACCCGGGAGAGCGGTCCCGCTCCCTGGCCAGAAGCGGACAACGGTGAACGTCGCGTTGACGGCCTCGACGCGACGCCGCAAAACCTCACCGGGATCCTCCGCTGCCCGTTCGGGGCGCCGTCGCCTTTCCCGTCTCTCCCGCACGAACCCCACTGTGGCCGCGACCGCAGCAGGAGCGACCAAAGGAGCGGACACCGCGAGAATCAGCCAGATCGGCTCTGAACTGTACTTCTGGTACACGGCCACGACCGAAAGTCGGCAGGAACACGGCGTGGCGCACGGCACCGTCCGCCGCCCTGGTGCCGCGGAAGGTCATCGTGGGGAGGCGTCCGACACCCGTGGTCTCCCCCAGGCGTGCGATCGCCCCTACGGATTCCACGGGGCCGGGAAAAAGAAGAACCCCCTGCTGGGCAAGGGGTTGAAGAGTAGGGCGCCTGGGACTCGAACCCAGAACCTACGGATTAAAAGTCCGCAGCTCTAACCATTGAGCTAACGCCCCGCTTGAGACAGCGTACCGAGGATAGTGTCCACCAACGTCCGTTGCCAGGCCCGGAAGGGGCGGTGGTTGGACGAACCGTGTGTGGACGGGGGTAGATGGATCATACAGTGGCACTCATGACGAGCTCGGGGCTTGAGTCCGCCGGAGGGGTCCGCGTGTCCTCCCGGCAAGGGTATGTCGTGGTCGACGTGGAGACCACGGGGTTTTCCCCGGCGAAGGGCGACCAGATCTGTGAGATCGCCCTCGTCTCCCTGAGCACCGAGGGCGAGGTCCTCGACGAGTGGCACTCGCTGGTCAACCCACGCAGGACGACCGGGGCCGTGCACGTGCACGGGATCACCGAGGCGATGGTCGCGCGGGCGCCGGTGATCGAGGAGGTGCTCGACGACGTCTGGCAGCGGGTCGCCGGGCGTGTCCTGGTGGCTCACAACACCTCCTTCGACCTCCGGTTCCTCCGGGTTCTGCCGGAAAGTCACTGGCTGACCGAGACCCTGTGCACGCAGAAGCTCGCCCCGGACTTCCTCTCCGAGGGGAAGTGGACCCTGGCCGCCTGCTGTGAACGGGCGGGCATACCGCTCTCCGGCGCACACGCCGCGCTGGCCGACGCCAGGGCCACCGCCGAACTGCTCCGCTTCTACATGCGCCAGGGCGTCTCCTGGCAGGAGAAACTGGCCAGGGCCGCACGGACTCCCCTCTGGCGCCCCAGCGGCAGGCCGCAACGCCCCGCACTCGGCCGACGACTCCAAGGTCAGCGGTAGGCGGGAATCCCGGTCAGGGCCTCGCCCAGGACGAGGGTGTGGATCTCCTGGGTGCCCTCGTAGGTCAGCACGCTCTCCAGGTTGTTCATGTGCCTGATCACGGGATACTCCAGCGTGATGCCGTTGCCGCCCAGGATCGAGCGCGCCTGACGGGCGATGTCCAGCGCGGCGCGGACGTTGGCGAGCTTGCCGAAGCTGACCTGCCGGGGGGTGAGGGTGCCCGCGTCCTTCAGTCGGCCCAGGTGGAGCGCGGTGAGCTGAGCCTGGCCGAGACCGACGTACATCCAGGCGAGCTTCTCCTGGGTCATCTGGAAGGCCCCGATGGGCTTGCCGAACTGGACACGGGTCTTCGAGTAGTCGACGGCGGCCTCCAGACAGGCGCGAGCCGCCCCCACGACGCCCCACAGGATGCCGAAACGCGCCTCCGACAGGCACGAAAGCGGCCCCTTCAACCCCCGCACCCCGGGCAGTACGGCTGACGCGGGAAGACGGACGTCGTCGAGATACAGGGAGGAGGTCACCGAGGCCCTCAGGGACATCTTCCTGTGGATCTCAGGGGCGGAGAACCCGGGAGTGCCGGTGGGGACGACGAAGCCGCGGACGCCGTCCTCCGTCTGGGCCCAGACCACCGCGACGTCGGCGACGGAGCCGTTGGTGATCCACATCTTGGAGCCGTTGAGGACCCAGTCGCCCGAAGGGTCCTGCTTGGCATGGGTGCGCATCCCGGCGGGGTCGGAGCCGTGGTCGGGCTCGGTGAGGCCGAAGCAGCCGATCGCCTCGCCGGAGGCCATCCTGGGCAGCCACTCCTCCTTCTGCTCCGCGGAGCCGTACTTCCAGATGGGGAACATGGCCAGCGAGCCCTGCACGGAGACGAACGAGCGCAGCCCCGAGTCTCCCGCCTCAAGCTCCCGGCAGGCGACGCCGTAGGAGACGGCGTCCAGGCCCGCGCAGCCGTACCCGTCCAGGTGCATGCCGAGCAGGCCGAGCGAGCCGAGGAGGGGTGCCAGTTCGCGGGCGGGGAAGACCGCCTCCTCGAACCACTCGCCCACGTGGGGGAGCACCTTGTCCGCGACGAACTCACCGGTGGTGTCACGGATGAGCCGCTGTTCCTCGGAGAATGCGTCGTCGACGCGCAGGAGATCGTCCATGAGGTGTTCCTCTCTCGTCGGCCCCTGTCAGGGTATTGATGGCGTCTCAGGAAGGATGTCAGGGTCCTCCCAGGGGGAATCCCGATGTGAGCGATGTCCCTTCAGGGGCATTCTGAAGACATGAACGAAAACGAGTTCTCAAGCGTCAAGAAGCTCCGCAGGACCAGGAACGGGCGCGTCATCGCGGGTGTGGCCTCCGGGCTCGGACACTACGTCGGAGTCGACCCCAACATCATCCGCGCGGCCCTGGCCGTCGCCTCCTTCTTCGGTGGTCTCGGCGTCGGGATCTACGCGGTCGGCTGGCTGCTGCTGCCCGAGGAGGGCAAGGACTCCTCGATCCTGCAGGACCTGGTCGCCAAGAACAAGGACAACCCGGTGTGGCTGGACGCCAAGGCCAAGGCCGAGCAGGGGTGGGCGAAGGCCGAGAACTGGAGCAGGAACGCCGGTCACAACGGCTCCTACCAGGCTCCGCACCAGCAGGCCCCCTACCAGCAGGCCCCGCAGTACCCCACCCACCAGGACCCGGTCGCCCCCTACCCCACCCCCGGTACGGCCCAGCGAGACAACGGCGGCCCCGCCCCTCAGGCGTGAGTCAGGCGGACGTCTCCGTGCGAGCCATCTCGATGATCTCCTGGCGGGATCGGACCCAGAGCACGGCCAGCGCGGCCGCCAGAAGGAGACCGGCCGCGCCGGCCAGTGCCACCACGACCTCAGGGCCGAGTCTGTCGGCGGCGGCGCCGCCCACCAGGATGCCGACGCCCTGTGACGCGAGCAGGCCCGAGTGCACGAGCCCGAAGGCCAGAGCCCGCCGTTCGGCGGGGACACACTGCACGAACGCGGCGTTCGCCGCGAGCTGGTAGGCCCCGCCGACCCCCGACAGGAACCACAGGACCAGCACCACGACCAGCGGCGGCCGTACGGCACAGGCGATCAGTGGCGCACAGGTCAGCATCGCCAGCCAGCCCATCAGACGCAGCCGGCTCGACGGGGTGACGTATCGGCCGAAGAGGAAGGCGCCGACGACCGTCCCGGTGGGCATCGCGGCCATCAGCAGGCCCGCGACGAAGGAGATCCGTTCCGGATCGTCGGTCAGCGTCGCGGCGTAGGGGGTGGCGATCCCCTCAGGAAGCACGTAGAAGCCACACAACCAGGCGAACATGACGAGCGTACGCAGTCGTCCGTCGCCGAAGACGAGTCTGGTGCCCGCACGGGTCATGGTCCACATCGAGGGCGAGGCCGTGTCGTCGCGGACGGGCGCGGGGCGGCGCCGTATGCCGGAGACCAGGATCAACGCCGAGGCCAGATAGGTCGCCGCGTCCAGAGCCAGCGCCCGGTACGGTCCCATACCCATGATCAGGGCGCCGCCGAGGGCGAAGCCCAGCATCTGGGCCCCCTGGTTGGTCATGTTCTGCAGGGCGGAACCCACGACGTAGCGGTCGCCCTCAAGGATCTCGGGTAACAGCGCGGCCCTGGCGGCGGAGAACGGGGCGCTGAGCAGCACCACGCAGAAGACCAGGGCGCACAGCGCCGCGAACGGTGTGCCGGGGATCGCCATGAGCGCGACCAGGAGTGCTCTGAGCAGGTCGCATACGATCATGATGTGTCGCCGGGCGTGCCGGTCGGCGAGTGCCGAGAGCAGCGGCCCGCCGATGATCGGGGGAAGGTAGGTCAGGGCATAGACCGAAGCCGTCGCCAGAGGCGACTCCGTGCGCTGGAAGACCAGCACGGACAACGCGACTCGGGAGAGCTGGTCACCCAGGAGGGAAAGCCCCTGGGCCATCCAGAGCGCGCGAAACTCTCCGATGGCGATTATCTCGCCATATGTCACTTGGGCTTCGGTGGGGCGGCGGTGCCGCCCGGGTAGCCGACCGGGCCGGGTGGCCGCCATATGACTCCGCTGGGCTGCAAGCACATTGACTGTGGGTGGTCAGTATGTAACCTACGGTGCCCGTTGAAGCGCCGTTGCGCAACCGAAAGCGACGAAGCCCATGCACAGCGTGGCGAAATATCATGATATTTCCCTGCATGGGAGGTTGTGTCGTTTCGATCACCAGCCGAGGTCGTGCAGCCTGTCGTCGTCGATACCGAAGTGATGGCCCACCTCATGGAGCACGGTGATGCGGACCTCGTTCACCACGTCACTTTCGGACTTACATATAGAAAGTATGGAGTTACGGTAGATCTCAATGCGGTCGGGTAGTACTCCTGCGTACCAGTCCCCGCGTTCGGTGAGTGGAATCCCGGTGTACAGCCCAAGAAGATCGGGTTCGGGCGGATCGTCCACAACCACCACGACCACGTTGTTCATCACTCTCGTCAGTTCGGGAGGAATCGTGTCCAGAGCCTCGGCCACGAGTTCCTCGAACCTTTCTCGCGAGACTTCGATCACACCCGCCATTGTGCCCCCGGTTTCCGGGTAGAGGGCGGAGCGGATGGATCTCAGCAAGCTCAGAAGCCTCACAAAGCGGGCCCAGGGAGGGCTTCGCAGCCTCGCCGTGGGGCGCGTCACGCGCGGCGTGGCGGTCGTCGCGGTGTCCATCGCCTCGGCCTGGCTCGGCATCATGCTCGGTGGCCCCGTACGCGCCAATGTCGGCCCCGTGGAACTCGGTATGACGGCGGAGCCGTCCTGGACGGGGGAGACCGTCCTCGACGCGCATCCGTTCGGCACGCTGCTGTTCGACACCCATGACGCGCCGGTCGGCCTGCGCGTCACCCTGGAGAACATCAACACCAGCAGGGTCGCCATGATCCTGGACAACCCGCGGATGTCCTCCCACCTGCCCAGCATGATGGAGAAGGAGCTACGTGAGGGGGTCAGAACCCTGGTTGTCAGGGCTCTGGTGTGCGGCCTCGCGGGCGGCCTGCTCGGCTCGCTGATCGTCTTCCGCAGGCCGGGCCCCGCGCTGGCGGGCCTGCTGAGCGCCACGGTCGCCATCGCGGGTACGGGCGCGGCCGTCGCGCTGACCTTCCACCCGAGGGCGGTGGTCGAGCCGAAGTACACCGGCCTGCTTGCCGGGGCGCCCTCGCTGGTCGGTGACGCCGAGTCGATCGTGACGCGGTTCGAGTCGTACCGGACCCAGCTCGCCAAGCTGGTCAACAACGTCTCCCAGCTCTACGACACGGTCTCGGCCCTGCCGCTGTACGACTCCGACCCCGCCTCGATCAGGATCCTCCACGTCTCGGACATCCACCTCAACCCGATCGCCTGGAACGTCATCCGCTCGCTCGCCGAGCAGTTCAAGATCGACGCGGTCGTGGACACCGGTGACCTGACCGACCACGGGACGGGCCCCGAGGACAAGTTCGCCGAGGAGATCGGCCGGCTCGGCCTGCCGTACGTGTTCGTCAGGGGTAACCACGACTCCGGTTCGACCCAGAAGGCGGTCGCGAAGCAGAAGGGTGCCGTCGTCCTCGACGACAAGGTCAAGACCGTGGCCGGGCTGCGCATCTACGGGCTCGGCGACCCCCGGTTCACCCCGGACAAGTCCGTTTCCGTCGACTCGGACCTGGAGGCGCTTGCGGCCACCGGGCGTGAGCACGCCGCCAGGCTCGCCCTGGAGAGCAAGCCCGTCGACCTCGTCGCCGTGCACGACCCGACGATCGCCAGGCAGTTCTCCGGCCGGACGCCCATGATTCTCGCGGGACACTCCCACGAGAGATCGACCGAACTGCTGCCCTCCGGTACCCGGCTGCTCGTCCAGGGTTCCACGGGCGGGGCGGGTCTACGGGCCCTGGAACACGACGAACCGACCCCCGTCGCGGCCTCGGTGCTGTACTTCGATCGCAAGTCACACCGCCTGCGGGCCTGGGACGACATCACCCTGGGAGGGCTGGGAGAGCAATCCGTCCAGATCGAGCGTCACGTCGAGAGCGCCCCTGGCCGTACAATTTCTCCTGGGCCGACTGTTTCCCCGTCTCCAACGGGGGCGACCGTCGGCGCCACGCCGCCTTAGCCGGAACGCCGCTTTGGCATCGGGGTCAAAAGTCCCCTATGCTTCAGAGGTCTCCAGCGGAAGACGGCAACGGAGCGGGACGCCAGTTCCGAGCCCCCATCGTCTAGTGGCCTAGGACACCGCCCTTTCAAGGCGGCGACACGGGTTCGAATCCCGTTGGGGGCACCTGCTGAG
The DNA here is from genome assembly GCF_040631445.1 of Streptosporangium sp. NPDC020072. Taxonomy (NCBI): domain Bacteria; kingdom Bacillati; phylum Actinomycetota; class Actinomycetes; order Streptosporangiales; family Streptosporangiaceae; genus Streptosporangium; species Streptosporangium sp. NPDC020072. The sequence continues at coordinate 278,701 of NZ_JBEYAB010000009.1, forward strand.
CGAAAGCTCACCGGGGAAACGGCAGGTCGAAGACCTCCGAAGAACTGGTAAGCTAAGCAAGGCAAGAAAGACGGAAGCGAAAACTTCCGACAAAAGCAAGGTCCTGTAGAGCAGTTTGGAGTGCTCGCCACCCTGTCAAGGTGGAGGTCGCGGGTTCAAGTCCCGTCAGGACCGCTCTGGTAGGTGTTCGATCCACCACCGAGGTCAGGTAGCTCAGTTGGTACGAGCGTCCGCCTGAAAAGCGGAAGGTCGGCAGTTCGACCCTGCCCCTGACCACAGCAGCTGAGCAGTAGGGAAGCCCCGAACGATTTCGTTCGGGGCTTTTTTGATCTCGGCGGCAGTAAGTCGCCGCCCTCCGTTTCAGGATCGTCCGTGGCACGCTGACGTGCGTGTGGTTATTTCCCTGGTCAGAGGCGAAAGGCTCGGGCCAGGGCACGACGTTGCCCAGGGCGCTTCGGACGGTTCGCGCCGTTGACACCGCGCGGGACTTCCATGTGTGGTCCCGTGATCACCGGCATGACCACGGTTGCGGTCACCCGCGCTGCGTTGAGGAGCGTGAAGGCCACTGTGTCTGCCACACGTTTTCGGAAGACACACGGACAGCGCGTGACCGGCCCGCCGGATTGGAACGTGGTTCGGCGCAGGAGGCCGTCAGGGGCTTGATGGCCAAGGGGTTCGTGGAGATTCGTGCCGTCAGCCACCTGGCGGAGCGCGCGTTGGCCGATGGGAGGACCGATACGGCGCTGAGGCCCCCGGAACACATGCGCGTGATCGCTGACGTGTGTCACAACCTGCCGGGCGATTTTCTGCCCAAGAGGCGCGAGGCCCGCGAGCGGAAGGCCGTCAAGAGCCTCCGATTCCACTTACGGGAACTCGATCCCGACGATCGTGCTGCCCAGTGGGTCGCGGGGCACCTGGAAAGCCAGAGGTTCGACCACGTTCGCGTTCTCCGCGATCGGATCAAATGGAGGCATGCTCGGTATACGAGCGTCGACAGGTCCTCAAGAACGTCCATCAAGACGGCTGTGCAAGCCCTGATGCGTCTACCGAACTGGGGCGACTCCAGCCGCAGGGGCCTTTCGTGGCACAGCGTCACAAACATGCGAAGACCGCGTCAAGCTGATCGCGACACTCTGGCATTTAACCGCTTCGCCGCTGCCCCCGCCAGGGCGAGCAGCCCTCCGAACACCGGTAGCCAGCCCAGGCGCTCCAGCAGCCAGGAGAGGTGGGCGGGCGGGGTGAGCAGTCCCGGGACGGCGCCGAAGCGGAGTGCGGCCAGGGCGGTCACGGCAGCCACCGTCAGGTGCCAGAGGAAGATCGTCATAGCGGACAGGTTGAGCAGCGCCACCGCGGCCCAGAGCCGGGGCCTGCGCATCAGCCGCCCCAGCGGCCCGTGCGCCAGCAGCGCCAGCCCCACCTGGGCGAGCCCGAAGGCGACGGCGGCGAGCGTGGGCGGGCTGAGGTTCGAGACCCTCGCCCCCGGCACGCCCACCATGCTCGCGGGATAGCCGAACCCGGCCACCAGGACCGCCGCCCCGGCCGCCCCTCCGGTCAGCAGCGCCACCGCCGTCCGCCGGGAGGCGAGCCCGCCGCCCGCCCAGCCCACCCCCAGCATGTACGGCACCAGCCACCCGGCCGCGAGGTTCACCCACCCCAGCCAGGCCGGCCCGCCCAGGCCGAACCTGACCGCGTCCACCACGAGCACCACCGCGGCCGCCGAGACGGCGGTGACGCCCGGCCGCAGCCTCAGCAGCAGGGGAGTGGCGGCGGTGAGCGCCGCGAAGACCGCCAGGAACCAGATCGGCCCGAGCGCCGGGAGCGCCAGCGCCCTGACCGTCGCGTACGGCGCGCCGTGCAGCGCCAGCCCCGCCGCGATCCCCGTCCAGACCAGCAGGAGCGGGACCACCGGCCGCAGCAGCCGCCCCATCCTGGCCCGCACCCACGCCGGACCCACCGCCCACGCCGGACCCACCGGACCCACCGGACCCGCCGTCCGCGCCGGACCCGCCGTCTCCGCCCGCGCCCGATCACCCGCAGTCCGCAGGCTCCGTGCCGCGGCGTACCCGCCCACGAAGAAGAACACCGCCAGCGTCTGCAGCACCCACGACAGCGGCGCGAGCTCCGGCATGAACGCGAGCGGGCTGGAGACGGCGACCGTCCCCCGGGGCCCGGGCACCCACGCCGTGACGAGCCAGTGCCCCAGCACCACCCCGGCGATCGCCAGCGCCCGCAGCGCGTCCACCCCCCGGTCCCGCCCCGGCGGCGTCATCGCCTCGACCCGCGCCGCCGTACGGCGCCCGGCCGGGTCACGCATGGGACACCTCGGCGGTCCGCCCGAGGGCGATCAGGGTGAGGTTGCGCAGGGACTCGCCGCCGGGGGCGAGGTAGTCGCTGTGCCCGGCGGCGCCGGCCGCGAACACCCGGGAACCGTAGCCTGGCTCGGCGGGATCGCGGCCGAAGCCCAGCGGGCCGATCTTGATCTTGGGGATGTCGCGCGTCCAGTCCTCCGTGCCGCTGCCCGCCCAGAGGGGAACCCCGCCCAGCTCGGCCGCCGAGGAGACGCCGAGCCCGGGGCTGCCGAACACGGCCAGGTTGTCCGCCCGGATCCCCGGCGCGGCCTTGGCGCACACCACCGACCCGTAGCTGTGGCACAGCAGGCTGACCCGCTTGCCGCGGAGCGTCTCGTTCACGTAGCGCCGCAGCGCCGGGGCGCCCTTCTCCGCGGCCCAGCCGGTGGCGGACCCCAGGCTGACGGTCGCCGGGCTGTCGTACCCGAGCCAGGCGACCACGGCCAGCCGGGCTGCCGGATCCAGTTCCCGTGCCTGGGCGAGCACCGCCCGCGCCCCGCCTCCGGGGGTGCTGTACGGCTTGGCCCGCCCGCCGTCGAAGGTGGCGGGCGTGGTGTCGGCGCCGGGGACGATGACGGCCACGTGCTCCGCCGTACTGAGATCGCCGTAGACCTGGATGATCCGGTCACCCTGCGGCGAGGGGACGGCCAGGTAGGTGAGCGCTGCGGCGGTGGCGACGGCGAGAGAGGAGCGGAGCACGGAGGCCTCCTGTCCGGTTCGGGGGAACGAGACAGGACGCTACGAATCAAGATCGGTAACTCGCGTCACACCGCGGTGCTCACCTTCACATCACCCCCCGGAGGGAGGAAGGCGGCGCCGTCCCGGGGAGCGGGGAGTGGGACGGTCCCCTGGGGATCTCACTCGCCGGGGCGGACCGGTCCGGACTCGCAGGCGTACACGATCGCCTGGGCCCGGTCGCGCAGGTTCAGCTTGGTCAGGATCCGGCTGATGTGGGTCTTGACCGTCTGCTCCGAGAGTACGAGCTCCTCGGCGATCTCCTGGTTGGAGCGGCCCCTGGCGATGGGGACGAGCACCTCGGTCTCGTGTTCGGTGACGCGCTCGACAGCCTCCCGCCCGTTCACCGCCTCGATGTCGGACCGGGCGTCCAGGAACACGGTGAAGCCGGTTCTGACCATGCCCTGGTCTCGGTGATGAGCACCCTGATCGTCATGTTTCCTCAGCGATCGGAAGTATCGCGGTGACCGCGAAGCCTTTTCCCGTCGGTCCCGCCCACACGCTCCCGCCGAGCATGGCGGCCCGTTCCCGCATCCCGATCAGGCCGTGTCCCGTGTGCTTCTCGCGCCCCGCCTTCGCCGCCTCCGCGGCGGCGCGGTCCCCGCCGTCGTCCGCCACGTGGATGTTCAGCTCGTCGCCCGAGCGGTAGATCCTCACCGTGGCGGCCGAGCCGGGCGCGTGCCGCATGGCGTTGCTGAGCGACTCCTGCACGATCCGGTAGGCCGACAGATTCACCGCGGTGGGCAGGTCGAGCAGGTCGCCGCCCAGCTTGAGCTCCACGGAGAGCCCCGCGGAGCGCGCGGTGGCGGCGAGCTCCTCCAGGCGGCCCAGGCCCGGCTGCGGCGCGGTGTCCGTACGCCCGTCCCCGTCGCGTAGCACGCCCAGCACGCGGCGCATCTCGGTCATGGCGGCCAGCGAGAGCGCGCGGATCTCGCCGAGCCCCTCCTCCAGCAGCCGCGCGTCCTCCCGCGCCTGCAGCGGTATGGCCTCCGCCTGGATGGCGATCACCGACATGTGGTGCGCCACCACGTCGTGCAGCTCCCGGGCGATCCTGGCCCGTTCCTCCAGGACGGCCTGCCCGGCCAGCGCCTGCTCGCTGCGCCGTTCCTCCTCGGCCAGCCGCCCGGCGGCCGTCCTCCTGGCCTGGACGTTGTAGCCGAACAGGACGGTGACGGTCACCATGGCGATGCCGATGAACGTCACGCCGGGCAGGCTGGGGTCGGATTGGATGCCGAGGATCCACAGGGCGGCAGCCGAGATCATCCACACACCGATGATGACGTGCCGCTCGCAGCGGACCGCGACCGCGTAGACCACCAGCAGGTACATGATCACGGCGTCGGCGGAGAAGGCCGCCTCCAGGTCCTGGCCGCGGGTGACGATCCCCCAGGGAATCAGCACCACCGCGAGCCGCCAGGCCATCAGCGGCCAGTGGTCGCGCAGCGCCAGCGGCAGCGAGGAGGTCAGGGCGATGAACGCGATCTCTCCCTCGTCCAGAGGCGTCGCCATATACAGCGACTCGTGCCTCATGAGCGCCTGCACGGAGCGGAACAGGATGAAGGCCAGTACGAGATCGGCGACGAGGACCAGGTTGATCGTGCGGAACGGCAGCAGACTCAGAAACCCCGGCATGCGGGGGGTCAGCCACCGGGGGCGGGGGTGCGACGGACCGGCCCTGCCGGTCCACACGGCTGCGGTGAGCGCGCGGCCCAGCCGGGCGACGGGCCGCAGCCGCGCCCGCTGGGCGGGGGGAGAAGCCATCCGGCCAGTCTATGGAGACCGCCAATCACCCAGATCACACCATGGAGGGATCTTTCGCCTCACCCCGGTGAGTCGGATCACGCCATTTGGAACCGGCGGAGCGTTGCGACCTGGCGGGCAAGGTTCCCCGGACCAAGCTTGTCGGCACCAGTCGAGGAGTTCCCATGCCGGACGTCTGGGGCGTTGAGCTGTTCGACCGCCGCTTGCGCTCTGAGATGGGTAAGTGCGTGCGCCTACCGAGTGCTGCCGGCGTTCAAGACGGTTGGGCGGCGGTGATCCGGACGCCTGACCGCCCGTAGGGGCAGGTCACGACCACCGGGAAGCCCGCGTCGGCGACGGCCTGGGCGTTGGGCGGAACGCCCAGGAGGTGCGGGGAACGAAGTCGTCGGGTTGATCGGATGCGGCGGTCTCAGTCGACAAGTGCGCCGGCGGTCAGGTTGGCGATCGTTCCGGTCATGGCTCCGGCTCGGTCCGAAGCCAGGAACGCGGCCGTCTCCGCGATCTCGGAGAGCGTGGGCAGTCTCTTCAGAAGCGTTCCCTGCGCCATCGCTCCGCTTTCGAGCAGCTCCTGGACCGACTGCCCGGCCGCCGTCGCGGCTTGCTCGAAGAGGTCCTTGGTGTGGGAACCCGCCGCGGGCGCGTCGACGGCGGCGTGTGGACGAATGCCGATCACCCGGATGTTGCCGGGTGCCAGTTCCGCGGCCAGAACCCGGGAGAAGGCCTCCTTGCCCGCCGCGCTCACGGCGTGCCCCAGGATGCCGCCCACAGCCAGCTTGGAGCCCGGCTCGGACAGCGTCAGGATGACGCCGGGCCGTTCGCGACCCATGTGTCGTGCCACAGCCTTGCTCGTGATGAACAGCGCCCGCAGATAGCCGTCGATCGGCCGCATGAACTCCTCCAGCGAGAGGTCCGCCAGCGAGGTCCCCTGGTCGTGCGGGACACTCACGGCGTTGACGGCGATGTCGATGCCGCCGGCCGTCGCCGCGACCGTGTCGGCGTGCTTCTCGACCGCCTGTTGGTCGAGAACGTCGACCTGCGCGGTCTCGACCGCTCCGCCCGTGGCGGCGATGTCACGTGCAACGGCGTCGAGCCTCTCCTGTGTCCGTCCGGCGATGAACACCCTCGCGCCTTCCCGGGCGAACACCCGGGCGATCGCGCCACCGATGGCGCCCCCGCCCCCATAGATGACAGCATTCCTGTCGCCGAGCAGCGATCCACTCATGTTTGTCCCCCAAAGGTGGTTGATTCTTCGGACGGTTACACGGGCTCGATGGCACACCGGCACCGTCGGTTCAGGCGTCCGGGACGGAGATCACCGCGCCACCGGCATGCGAGCACGTCGATCGGTGCCGTCGCCGTGGGCCCAGGCGTCCGGGACGGAGATCACCGCCACCGGCACACGGGTACGTCGATCTGTTGGTCAGTCGTTTTTCTGGCGCTGAATCTGTTCCGCGATGCGCTTGATGCGGTTCAGCCGTACATCCCAGGTTCTGCCGACCTCGTTCAGCTGCCGTACGGCGCGGGCGAGCTGTGCCTCGTCGACTTCGTAGCGTCGCTCGCGGCCCATCGGTGTCGCGCGCACGAGGCCCGCGCGATCGAGGACGTTCAGATGCTTGGTGACCGCCTGGCGCGAGATCGGGAGGTGATCGCTCAGGCTGGTCGGCGTACCGACGCCTTCCGCGAGCAGCAGGTCGAGCAGACGGCGCCTGATCGGGTCGCCGATCGCCGACCAGAGCTCGTCGTCGACGGCGACGGTCATCGCGCCACCACGGAAGAGGCGTAGCTCCGCAGGAGGGGAAGGAAGGTGTCCCAGCCGTGCTCGTGTTCGTGGAAGGCCTTCTCAAGCACGGCGGCCTCCCAGCCCTTCTCCCGCCAGCCGCTCTCGGTCAGGTGCAGAATCGTGCCGTCGCCGGAGGGTTCGAGCTCGAAGGTGATCAGAAGGGAGTTGCCCGCATCGGGTAGCTGTCCGTCAGGAGCGACCCAGCGCATCGCGAACCTGCGGGGCGGGTCCACGTCGACCACCGTGATCGACTCGACCACGCCGGGGACGTCCCACACCAGTTCCCCGACGGCACCTGGCTCGGGCTCGAACGACGCGTCGTCGGACCACCACATCTTGATGTGCTCGGGGCGACTCACCACATCGAACACGACCTCCGGCGCCGCGTCGATGTGGATCTCACGCTCCAGCTTTCCGAACTCCACCACGGACCTCCAATAGGCAACCATCGGTTGCGCATTAACCTAGCGGCCGCATCAGTGATGCGCAACCTTGTGTTGCGTGTAGACCTGGGGTCGGCGGAGAGGGCGTTATGGGCACGGCTGGTCAGGGCGCGGCCCATGCCCGTACGGGGAGGTCCGGTAGCGGCGTCGCCCTGATGCGCCATGGCGCCCGCAGCCGAGAAGGCTGCGGGCGCCATGGGCTTTCGGGTCGTCGGAGAGGCCGGGGCCTCCTTACGGGTTGACCTTCACCTGGACCGCCGGGGCCGTGCCGATCCGGACGTCCAGGACGATCGACTTGCCGGCGCGGAGGGCGGCGCGGGCCTCGTCGCGGAGGTTGAGCTTCAGGTCCCGGGTCTTGCCGGGCTGGAGCGTGACCTTCTTGTCGTCGACAGGACGGCCGCCGTGGGAGACGGTGACATCCTCCTGGCACTTGCCCTTGCCCGTGCAGATCAGGGTGATCGTCACCTGGGCGGGGGCGTTCCCCTGCGTCTTGACCGTGGCGGTGACGGTGTCGTGGAGCACCCTCATCCCCGTGGGCTCGGGTACCCGGGACAGGAGCGGGGCGAGGTAACGCTTCGTGTCACCGGAGGTGTTGAGCGCGAGGGTCGTCCCGTCCGGCTGGTTCAGGAGCACGGTCAGCGTCGCGTTGCCCTGCTCGTCGAGGCGGGCCTCCCCGAGATAGGCGATGTCGCCTCCGGCCGGAGCCGACGCGGGGGCGCCGGCCTTCAGCAGGAGGAACGACAGCTGCTTGGCCGCCGTGGCGGCCCCCGCTGACACCGTCACCGTGACGGTGCCGTTGTCGTTCACGACCGCCTGGTGGCGGATGCCGTCGGTCTCGGTGGCCTTGGCCGCCGCCGCTGGGACCACGGTGGTGAACGCGACGGTCCGCGCCGAGGCCGCGGACTCCGCCGAAGCCGCCGCGGCAGGCGTCGCGGTCTCCTCCGTGGCGGGGTTCTCGGCGGCAGGGCTCGCAGGTTCCGGCGCGGTGGCGGGTGCCGTCAGGGCGGCGCGCAGGACCGGTCGGCCGAGGCCGGTGTCCCACCGCCAGATCTTCTCCAGGTCCCACCCGATCGACGCGTAGGTGGCCGGGTCGGCGGCCTGCGCGACGGTGACGGTGGTGCCGTTGAAGCTCTCCGGCGCGGTGGAGCCGATGCTCTGCACCGACGCGACCAGGGTCTCGACGGCGAGGTTGTGCTCGACGGTCGGCGCGCCCCCGTTCAGGGTGCGGGCGACGATCCGGTGGGCCCATCCGGTCGCGGTCACCGTCGGGTTGAGCGCGACGTTGTTCCGGATGGTGGTGCCGGTGTAGGCGTAGCCGCTGATGCCGGCCGCGGCCTCGCTCTTCGGTACGGTCACCGCGCCGGTGGCGTAGTTCCGCTCGGTGAGACTGCCGCCGCTCGCGGAGCACTGGGTGGCGCCGCCGGCGATGCCGACGAGTCCGCCCGCGTACTTGCCGCCGGTCGTCGAGACGGTCGTCGCCGACCACGAGTCGCGCAACACGCCGCAGCTGTAGCCGACGATGCCGCCGACCGTGGTGGCTCCGACGATCGAGCCGCTGGTGGCGACCCGCTCAACGGTGCCGTCGAGACGGTCGGCCAGCGGGCCCACGTTCCCTGTGGTGGCGTTCACCGAGGCCCCGGCGAGGGTCAGGTCGTGCACCTTGCCGGTGACGGAGGCGAACAGGCCGCCGACGGAGGAGGTGTAACCGCTCAGGGTGTGTCCCGCCCCGTCCAGTTCGCCGGTGAACGCGGGGGTGATCGGGGCGACGCCGGTCAGGTCGAGGTCCGCGGCGAGCCGGAACCTCTCCGCCGGGTGGGCGGTGATCTGACCCAGGTCGGCCGCCTGCCGTACGAGGTAGAAGCCGTCGGTGTCCCGCGCCAGAGCCGGGCCCGTGGGCTCGGGCTCGGAGACGGCGGGGACGTCCTCGGGTACGGCGCGCAGTACGGGCCGCCTGCCGTCCTCGTCCCACTTCCAGACCGTGGTGAGGTCGAAGCCGAGCTTGCCGGTCCAGAAGTCCTGGCTGCGGGCCTCGTCCCTGGTCGCGGTGGCGCCGTTGAGCGTCGCCGGACCGATCGTGGTCTCCTGCTGCGTGGTGGCCTGGAGGGTCTCGACCGCCCAGTTCCCCTCAAGCGTGGCGACGTTGTTCGCCAGCACCCGGCCCAGGAAGCGGTGCGCCCAGGACGGCGCGGTGACGGTCGGGTTGAGCGCGATCGAGTTCCTGATCGTGGTGCCGGTGTAGCCGTACCCGGCCACGCCTCCGTCGTTGCGGCCGTCGGCGAGGACGGCACCCGTGGCGAAGGCCCGCTCGGTGAGCGATCCCGCCAGCGCGACGCCGATGACCCCGCCCGCCTCGGTGGACAGCGCGTGCACGTCCGCCGTGGAGTAGACGTCACGGACGACACCCTGGGAGTCGCCGAGCAGACCGCCGACCCGCGAGGCCCCGGTCACCGAGCCGGAGACCCACACACGCTCGACGGTGCCGGTGCTCGCGCCCGCCAGGATGCCCGCGCGCGCGGTGGTCCCGGTCACCTTGGCGCCGACGATCGCGAGGTCGTGGACGTTTCCGGACACCTGCGTGAACAGGCCGCCGGTCGAGGTCAGGCCCTTGATCGTGTGGCCCGCGCCGTCCAGCTCACCGGTGAACGCGCCCGGCAGGGTGGTGAACGGCTTTCCGCTCAGGTCGATGTCGGCGCCGAGCACGTAGTCATACGAGAGGTGCGTACCGATCTGGGCGAGGTCGTCGGCGCTCTTGACGATGTGGAAGCCCCTGTCGTCCTTCGGCAGCTGGGGCGCCTCGCCGGCCTGCAGCGTCTCGGGCGCCACCTTCAGGGTCGGCCGCGCGCCGGTCTCGTTCCACTGCCAGACGTTGGTGAAGTCCCAGCCGCGCGCCTCGTAGAAGGACTGCTTGCGGAGCTCGGCGGGGGGGACGACGTTGCCCCTCTGGTTGCCCGCCGCGGGCGGGTCGGTCAGCGTCTGCCCACTGATCGGTACGGCCCGGCTGACGTGGTTGTCCTCCAGCGAGGCCGTCTGCCCGGCGAGCACGCGGCCGAGGATGGCGTGCGCGTAGCTGGTGCCGGAGACGTTCGAGTTCAGCGCGACCGAGTGGCTGATCTCGGTCGCGTCGTACCCGTAGGCCGCGATGCCGCCCGCCGACGCCCCGGCCGAGGTGACCGAGCCGGTGGCCAGCACGTTCTGGGTGACGGAGCCGCCCATGGCGACGCCGACGACGCCGCCGACGTACTGGGCCGTGGCCTTGACGTTCACCGTCGAGACGCTGTCGCGGACGATGCCGAACTGGTGACCGGTGATGCCGCCGACATAGCTCGCGGCGGTCAGCGACCCGTCGGCACGGACCCGCTCGATCGTGCCGTGGTTGATGTCGGCGACGAGACCGGCCGGGGTGCGGTCGGTGGTCGCCTCGCCGTTGACGACCAGGTTCACGATCGTGCCGTGGTTGTCGGCGAACAGTCCGGGCCCCTGGCCGGGGATCGCGGACAGGCCGGAGACGGTGTGCCCGGCGCCGTCGAACACGCCGGTGAAGGCGATCGTGCGGCCGATCTGGGAACGGCCGAGGCCGCTCAGGTTCAGGTCGCCGGCGAGCCTGTAGTGCCCGGCCGGGTCGTTGTCGATCTTCGCCAGGTCGTCGGCGGAGTCGATCAGGTAGGGGGTCTGGGCGGTGCCGTCACCGGCCAGGCCCTCGCGCAGGGTCACGGCGGGCCGCAGTGGTTTGCCGGACTTCAGCGAGTCCCAGACGAACAGCCTGACGGTCGAGCTCGGCGCGACCGCGAGCGGCTTGTCGAAACTGATGTACTGCTCACGGCCGGTGTGGTTGAGCGTGACGTCGGCCGAGCGCACGTCGATCATCTTCTGCTGCGAGGCGTCGTACGTCGCGGCCATGACGGTCAGCCTGTCGAGGCTGCCCGGGGAGGAGATGAGTCCGACGCCGTCCAGCTCACGGTTCCTGATCTCGGCGGAGGAGACCTTCCAGGTGCCCTGCGGCTTGGTGACGGTGAAGTCGTCGACCACCCGGCCGTCGATCTTGTACGCCGTCAGTCGCAGGCCCGCGTCGGTGGCCGTCAGGACACCGCCCATCTGGACGTCCTCGTCGTCGACCTTGTCGTCCCACCAGTGCTTCGCGTTCTCGTAGAACTTGGGGCCGGAGGAGCCCATCGTCACGAAGGTGGTGCCCTCGGCCGTCTCCTCCGGCGTCCGGGCCAGCCGGCCCTCGTAGATCGTCGAGCGCTTGTAGACGTGGTCGTGGGCGCCGATGTACATGTCGACGCCGAGCTGGTCGAGGACGCGCGTGACCTTCTCGCGGTCGATGTCCATGCCCGCGTCGGCCCCGTGGCGGCCGCCGTAGTAGGAGAAGTGCCCGAGGGCGACGTTCCACTTCTTGTCCGAGGCCCGGACGTCCTTCACCAGCCAGGCGAGCTGGTCGTCGAGACGGGCGGTGGAGCTGAGGACGGAGAAGTGGATCTGCCCGCGGTCGAACGAGTAGTTGGCCTCGCCCACGGCGCCGTTCTTGGGCAGCGCGAACATGTTGGTGAAGACCGAGGCGGGCTCGACGGCGACCGAGTTGTAGTCGGGGTCCTCGTAGGTCTCGTGGTTGCCCTTGACGGCCGCGTACTGCGTGTCGAGGCCGGACAGGAGCGCGTCGTTGATCTCGCTCCACATCCTGGTGCGGCCGCCGTCCTCGACGAGGTCGCCGAGCTGCATGACGGTGCCGCCGCCGGGAGCCTTGGCCTTCAGCTGGTCGAGGACCTTGCCCGGCAGCTTGAGGCTGTCGGCGTTGCTGTCGGGGACCTGGACGTCGCCGAGGATGTAGACGGGCTCGCTGTCGGTCCCGCCCGCGAGGAACCGGCCCTTGACGTCCGTCCAGGCGGCCGTGTCGGCGGCCTTCGGGGCGGCGCCGTTCCTGGTGACGCCGAGGCGGTACCGGTAGGACGTGCCGACCTTCAGGCCGGTGAGCCGGAACTCGTGGGAGCGCAGCGTCTGGCCCGTGACGGAGTGCTGGAACTTGGGCTCGTCGTTGCCGACGGTCGACGTCTCGTACGGGCTGTCGCCGGTCGAGGTGAGGACCTGGGCCCTGGACCAGTCGTCGCCGCCCTCCGGCAGGACCTGCGCGTAGACGCGCTGGATGTCCCGGTCGGTCGTGACGGCGATGCCCGCCGTGCCGGGCTCGGCGCCCACGGCCACGTTGTTGGTGAAGCGGAACACGCCCGCCGGGTCCTGCGTCCTCTGGTCGATCTGGATCCGGCGCAGCTCGGCGTTGGTGTTGCCCTTGTCGTCGGTCGCCTTCACGACGACGAACGTGTCGTCGTAGGAGCGGATCTGGAAGGCGCCGTCCTTGACCGGGACCTGGCCCGCGGAGTCCCACACCTCAAGGGCGGTGGTCGGCTGCCCGCCGGAGTCGTCGGTCGCGCTCACCTGCGGCAGCGTGACGGCCTGGCCGTACCGGGCGGTGGCGGGCACGTCGGCGACGGTGATCTGCGGGGCGTAGTTCGCGCCGCTCGTCGTCTCGCCGATCCAGATCGGGGCGGAGACCAGGAAGTTGCCGTCGGCCTGGTCGGCGCGGACGTAGTAGAAGTCGCCGTCCTTGACGTCCAGTTTCTTCTTCAGCGTCAGGTCGTTGCCGCTCAGCCTGCCGAAGTCGTGGGCGACCTTCCCGCCGTTGGTGATCAGCTGCGCGCCGGTGAAGGAGTCCTTGGCGTCGGGGTCCCTCAGCTGGAGCTCGGCGTCCAGGGTGGTGGTGCCCGCGGGCAGGATCGAGCCCATCAGCTTGCCGTTGCCGCCGAAGGCGAGGACGGCGTTGACGTCTCCGGTGGAGTACGTGCTGCGGTCGCGCATCGCCGCGTAGAGGTCGTCCAGGCTCCTGCCCCTGGCCCAGATGCCGGTGATCGACGGGTTGCTCGTGACCCAGGTGGCGGAGTGCTCGTCGCCGTTCCAGACCGGGGACAGGTGCCAGCCCGCGTCAAGGGCCTTCTGGAACTCCCTGGCCTGGTCCGGGGACTTGACCTCGATCAGCTCCATGCGTTCGTCGGCGGTCCTGTCCAGGCCCTTGAAGCCGAAGAACTCGCCCTTGCCCGTGGGTGAGGGGTGGTTGAACTGGCCGATCGCGTTCGGGTCCTGCTTGAGGCGGGCGAGGTAGGTGAAGTAGTCGTACTTCATGTCGCCGACGCCGAAGCCGTTGGCGAACCCGTCGACGGTGCCCTTCTCCGTGGCCCTGGCCGTCGCGTGCCAGCTGGTGTTGAAGAGGTTGATGTGGCCGGTGCCGTCGTACCAGGTGTTCTCGATGGCGGGGGCCACGGTGAGCTCGGTCTGGGACGCGTTGAACTTGTCCGCCAGCTCGTGCAGGGCGCGCCACTCGTCCGAGTCGGCGTCCCGCCAGTCCTTGATGAAGTCGTCGCCGTTGCGGATGTCCCACATCACGTCATGCTCGGTGAGGGCGAAGAAGTCCGCGTCCGTCTTGTCGCGTACGTAGGTGAACGCCGCGCTCGGGTTCTCGGCTCCGTCGCTCATCCCGGTGTGCGCGTGGAACTCACCGGTGTACAGGGACTTGCCGAGGTAGGTCGGCCGGTTCTCGGTCGCCGAGGCCGCCGAGGCCGGGGAGGCCGGCGCGACGACGAGTGCGCCGGCCGTGAGTGCGATCGCGGTGATCGCACCGGGCCAGGCAGGGGGTCGTGGTGCGCTGCTGCGCGTCATGTTTCTGCCGTTTCAGGTGATTCGAGTGTGCTGATCACAGAAATCACGGCGGGTGGAACGGCTCACTGCGCGTGCGTGTAGTGAAGGTGAACGATCAACAAATCCCGACAATGATCACATTTTGGATCTATCAGACAAGGCGCCCAACGGGCTTGTTCGGTGATCAGACGGGCGGCGCCCCGGTCACGTCCGGTCGGCGGCCGCGCGCGGAGACCGCCATGACCGACCGGCCCGCGGCGGCGCACGCGCACCGCCTCCCGAGTGCCGTGAACGGCAGGCCGGACCGGTCCGGTGACCTGCGCCGTAAGCCTCGGCCGCCGGGCTCGGGGTGGCGGGGTGCGAGCCGGTACGGAGACTCGGCCCCTTTGACACGCTCTCTGTCGTGACAAATGAGAACTATCGTGACTTTCATGGAAAACTTCCCTCAGCGCAGGGACCCCCAGACGTCGAACCTGCGCGCCTCGGACAGCAACAGGGAGCAGGTCTCCGCCCTGCTCGGTGAGGCCCTGAGCACCGGTCAGCTGGCCTACGAGGAGTACTCCGAACGCCTGGACAGGCTCTACCAGGCCAAGACGGTTGGGGAACTTGAGGTTCTCACCAGCGATCTGCAGGTCGAGCGGCACCGTCCGGCCACGAGCCCGGTGTCCTACGTCCCGGGCACGAACTCAGAACCCGAGAACGTCATCGCCATCTTCGGCGGCGCCGACCGCAAGGGCCGCTGGCGGGTACGGCGGCGCATCAGGGGTCTGGCCCTTTTCGGCGGGATGCGGTTCGACATGACCGACGCCGAGTTCGAGGCGAAGGAGATCGAGATCACGATCAACGCCGTCTTCGGCGGGGCCGAGATCATCGTGCCCGAGGGGGTGGAGGTGCGCTGCCAGGGTGTGGGCATCTTCGGCGGCTTCGACGTGCAGGGCGGCCCGGACATCGACCCGTCGGCGCCGGTGGTCGTGGTGAAGGGCCTGGCGCTGTTCGGCGGCGTGGGCGGCAGGGTCAAGCGCAGGAAGGACCGCTGAGCCCGGGAACGGGACTCACAACACCGGTACGGGGGTGGAGTTGACGAGGCCGCCGTCGACGAGGATGTCCTGGCCGTTGACGTAGGAGGCCTCGCCGGAGGTGAGGAAGGCGACCACGGCGGCGACCTCCTCGGCGGTGCCGACGCGTCCGGCGGCGATGGAGGCCGCGAGGGAGGCCCGGGCCTCGGCGGAGACCTCGGTGCGGAACGCCGGGGTGTCGATGGTGCCCGGGCTCACGGAGTTGACCCGGATGCGCCGTGGCGCCAGCTCGGCTGCGAGGGTCCGGGTCAGATTGTGCGCCGCGGCCTTGGCCGCCGAGTAGAGGGCCGTGCCGGGCGTTCCACGGTGCAGGGCGAACGACGCGTTGATCACGATCGATCCCCCGTCGGACAGCAGGGGAAGCGTCTTCTGGACGGTGAAGAACACCGCCTTGAGGTTGATGTCCACGACGCGGTGGAACTCGGCCTCGGTGACGTCGCCGAAGGGCTGGAAGGCGCCGACGCCCGCGTTGGCGAACACCACGTCCAGCCCGCCGTACCGGTCGTGGACGGTCGAGGCCAGTGTGTCCAGGTCGGCGAGGTTCGCCGCGTCGCCGGCCACCCCGAACGCCCGGTCGCCGAGGCTCGCCACGGCGGCGTCCAGCCGTACCCTGTCACGGCCTGTGACGACGACCCGGGCTCCTTCGGCGAGCAGCCGGTGCGCGGTGGCCAGGCCCATGCCGCTGGTACCGCCGGTGATCAGTGCGACTTTTCCCGAGAACCGTGTCATGGGTCCAGCGTGCCGGTACGGCGCGCGGGCATACAGTGCGCGCCTGTCGTGGGTGTGGCACCACCAGGTTCAGGCCGTGCGGGTCAGGGCGGCGAGACGCTCGACGGTGCCGGGGCGGGGGTCGTACAGCACGAGGTTCAGGCCGGGGCGGTCGGCGACCGTCAGGGTCGTCGCGTCGAAGAACAGCTCACCGGCCCGGGGGTGGCGCAGGGCGTTGACGGCCTGGGCCGGGACGCCCACCTCGTGGCGTTCCCACAGTTCGGCGAAGTCGGGGCTGACGACGCCGAGGTCGGCGACCACCCGCTCGAACCCGGGATCGCCGGGGAAACGCGCCCAGTCGGCGCGGTAGGCGGCCACGACGGCGGGGGCGGCCGAGACCCACGTCTCGCGCATGGCGAGATAGCGGGGGCTGGTGAAGAAGGTGACCAGGCAGTTGTGGGCGGCCCCCTCGGCGAAGCCGAACACGCTCCGCGCCGTCTCGTTGAACGCCAGCACGTCCCAGTTCCTGTCGCGCAGCACCGCGGGCCGTCCCTCCCACCCGTCGAGCAGGCGCCGCAGCTCGGGGGTGACCTCGCTCGCGGGCGTCCGCCCGGCGGGCGGCGGGTTGAGACCGGCCAGGGAGTAGAGGTGGGCCCGTTCGGGTTCGCCCAGGCGCAGTGCCCCGGCGATCGCGTCGAGCACGCCGGTCGAGACGGTGATGTCGCGGCCCTGTTCGAGCCAGGTGTACCAGGAGACCCCGACCCCGGCCAGCAGCGCCACCTCCTCGCGCCGCAGCCCCGGGGTCCGGCGCCGTCCGGCCGTGGGGATGCCGACGTCGCCGGGGGTGAGCCGGGCCCGGCGGGCGCGCAGGAAGTCACGGAGCCGTTCGCGTCGCCGGGTGGAGTCGCCGATCGCCTCGATGGTCATGTCCCCACGATAGCCACAGGGATCGACTATTGTTAGTCAGGTGGCTGACTCAAAGAAATCGGCGGGCAAGCGGCGGCAGCTGATGGTCGCCGCCGCCCAGGTCCTGCACCGGCAGGGCGTGGAGCGCACCACCATCGCCGACATCGCCAACGCCGCCGACGTCCCCGTCGGGAACGTGTACTACTACTTCAAGACCAAGGACGCGCTGGTCCAGGCGGCCCTGGCCGAGCACGCCGGGCACCTGGCGGGCCTCACCGACGAACTCGACAGGCTCCCCGACCCGCGCGAGCGCCTCAAGGCCCTGGTCGGCGGCTGGATCGGCCAGCGCGACGTCGCGGCCCGCTACGGCTGCCCGACCGGGACCCTGGCCGTCGAGCTGGACAAACGCGAGGACGGGGGCATGGACGTCGAGGCGGGCAGGGTCATCCGGCTGCTGCTCGACTGGGCCGAGCGGCAGTTCCGCGAACTGGGCGCCCCCGATCCGGACGGCCTGGCGCTCACGCTCGTCGGCGCCTACCAGGGCATGTCGCTGCTGACCAACGCCCTGCGCGACCCGGAGATCATGGTCCGCGAGGGGAACCGCCTCCTGGACTGGCTCGACTCCCTGCCCGGCGGGCGCTCCTCAGGAGCCGAGATAGCGCAGCACGGCCAGGACCCGTCGGCTGTAACCGGTGGTGTGTGACAGCTCAAGCTTGTCGAACAGGGCGTTGACGTGCTTCTCGACCGCGCTCTGCGACACGTGCAGCGTCTGCGCGATCGAGGCGTTGGTCAGCCCCTGCGCCATCAGCTCGACCACCTGCCGCTCCCGGGCGGTCAGCCGGGTCAGCGGGTCGGCGTGGCTGGTGCGGGCGAGCAACTGCCGTACCACCTCGGGGTCGAAGGCCGTCCCCCCGGCTCCGACCCGGTCGAGTGCCTCAAGGAAGTCGCTCACCTGGGCCACCCGGTCCTTGAGCAGGTAGCCGACCCCGGAGATGTCGCCGCTCATCAGCTCGGTCGCGTACTTCTTCTCCACGTACTGCGACAGCACCAGCACCCTGACGTCCGGCCGGAGCCGCCTGATCTCCAGGGCCGCGCGCAGGCCCTCGTCGGTGTGCGTCGGCGGCATCCGGACGTCGGCCACCACCACGTCGAGCTCCGCTCCGGCCTCGGAGACGGCCTCGACCAGGGCCTCGCCGTCGCCCACGGCGGCGAGCACCTCGTGCCCCTCCTCGGCCAGCAGCCGGACCAGACCCTCCCTGAGCAGGGTCGAGTCCTCGGCCAGGATCACCCGCATGGCAGCTCCGCCGTGATCACGGTCGGCCCGCCGTCCGGGCTGGTCACGGTGAGACGGCCGTCGAGCGCGGCCACCCGGCCCGCCAGCCCGGACAGACCGTCCCCCGTCGCGTCGGCGCCACCGGCGCCGTTGTCCTCCACACGCACGAGGACCATCGTGCCCTGTTCGCGGACCTCGACGGTGACCAGGTCCGCCCCCGAGTGCTTGTCGGCGTTGGTCACCGCCTCGCTGACCACGAAGTAGGCCGCCGTCTCGACCGTCCTGGGCAGCCGTTCCGGCGGCGCTCCGACGACCTTGACCGGGACCCCGGCGCGTTCGGCGACCCCGGCCAGCGCCTCGGCGAACCCCAGCGAGTCGAGTGCCGAAGGATAGACCCGCCAGGCCACCTCGCGAAGCTCGGTCAGCGCCTGCTGGGCCTGCTCGTGCAGCTGTTCGAGCAGCTCGGGCCGTCCCCTGCGGGCCCGTCCGGCCAGCATCGACAGCGCGACCAGCCGCTGCTGCACCCCGTCGTGCAGGTCACGTTCGATCCTGCGCCGCTCGGAGTCGACCGCCGCCAGCGCCCCCGCCCTGCTCTCGGTCAGCTCGGTGATCCTGCGCCGCAGCGCCTCGGTCGGGTCGGGGGCGAGCATCCGTACGGCCAGCCGCCGTTCGAGCACGTCCGCCCCCACCAGGCCGGACAGGTGCAGGAAGAGCAGGAAGACCCCCGCCAGGCCGATGTAGGCGACCAGCGGCGGGGTCGGCGGCATGCCGTCGAACGGCAGGCCCCTGCCCCACGTCCAGGCCAGGACGGCGGCCGTGACCGTGCCGTACCCGAGCAGGAGGACCACCAGGCCGCCGAGCACGCCGACCGGCACCCTCGCCGCGAGGTAGCCCAGCTCACCCCCGCCCTGGGGGGAGAGGTCGAGACCGAGCCGCCGGACTTCGAGTACGGCCAGCCGCCGGGCCGCCGCCCGCGCCCAGGGGCGCCCCGCGAACGGCAGCGCCACCAGGACGAAGACCAGGCCGAGCAGGGCGGTGAACGCGCCGAGGGTCACCGCCCCGAGCAACCGCAGCCCCCTAACGACGGCTCGCATGCCGCCCCTTGTACCGTTCGTTCAGCCTGAGGCCCACGAAGACGACCACGGCCAGCGCGACCACGGCGATCACCACGTTGGTGCCCACGCCGACGTAGGCCTCGACCAGGGACCAGTTCTCCCCGAGGAGGTAGCCGGCCAGCACGAAGATGGTGTTCCAGATGAGGCTGCCCGCGGCGGTCAGCGCCGTGAAGACACCCAGCGGCATGCGTTCGACCCCGGCCGGGATCGAGATCATGCTGCGGAAGATCGGGATCATCCTGCCGAAGAACACGGTCTTGCGGCCGTGCTTGAGGAACCACGCCTCGGTCTTGTCGATGTCGGAGACCTTCAGCAGCGGGATGCGGGCGGCCAGGGCCAGGGTGCGTTCACGGCCGAGCAGCGCGCCGATCCAGTACAGCGCCAGCGCGCCGACCACCGAGCCCGTCGTGGTCCACAGCAGTACGGCCGGCAGACTCATCTCCCCCTGGGAGGAGGCGAAGCCCGCCAGCGGCAGGATCACCTCGCTCGGGATGGGAGGGAAGAGGTTCTCCATCGCCACCGCGAACCCGGCCCCCGGGGCGCCGAGGCTTTCCATCAGTGCTACCAGCCAATCCGTCATGCCCAGAAGGCTACGAAGGTCGGGATATGGTCACCATGAGGTTCGTGACCGTTTCCGGTTGTGGAAAACCACACCTGTGGAAAACCACAGCGAGGTTCGGGCAGGCGCCTCATGTCGCGGAGCCGTCGGCCGTACCTATCGTCGCCGACCGTGTTCAAGAAGATGTTCAAGAAGACGGCGTTCACGGGGCCGGCGGCACTCGTCGTCCTGGTGGCGGTGGTCGTGCTGTCCGCGATGGCCGACAGCACCATGCAGCCCCTGCCCGCCTCCGCCCCCGCCGGGGAGTTCAGCGCGCGGCGTGCCCTGGACCACCTGAGGGAGTTCGCCGCCGAGCCACGGCCCATCGGAAGTCCGGCGGGTGACCGGGCCAGGGACTACCTGGTGGGACGGCTGCGGGCCGAGGGTCTCCAGGTCGAGGTGCAGCGGGCCGTCGGAGCTCGCCCGGCCTCCGGGCTGGCGACGTTCGGCCAGGTCGACAACATCGTGGGCAGGCTTCCCGGGACCGACCCGACGGGTACGGTGCTCATCGCCGCCCACTACGACTCGGCGGCGATGGGCCCCGGCGCCTCCGACGACGGCGCGGCGGTGGCCGCGATGATCGAGACGGTCAGGGCACTGCGCACGGGAACCGGTCTCCGCAACGACGTCGTGCTGCTGATGTCGGACGGTGAGGAGGACGGCGTTCTCGGCGCCGAGGCGTTCGTCAGGCGGCATCCGCTCGGCCGTGCGGGCGGGGTGCTGCTGAACTGGGAGGCCAGGGGCGTGCGCGGCCCCTCACTGATGTTCGAGACCTCACGGAACAACGCCCGGCTGGTCGAGACGTTCGCCGACGCCGTCCCCGCCCCGCGCGGTGACTCCTCCATGGTCGAGATGTACCGGCTGCTGCCCAACAACACCGACTTCACCCCGCTGACCGGGGCCGGGTTCACCGGCATGAACTTCGCCTACATCAGGGGCTCCTCGCTCTACCACACCGCGGCGGACTCCGTCGCGAACCTCGACCCCGGCAGCCTGCAGCACCACGGCTCCACCATGCTGGCGCTGACCCGCGCCCTGGGCGGCGCCGACCTGCGGACGCTGACCTCCGACCACGACGTCACCTACTTCCGCGCCCTCGGCGTCATGATCACCTACCCGGGCACGGCCGTCCCGCTCCTGGCGGCGCTGGCCGTACTGGCGGTCGCGGGCCTGGTGGTCCTCGGCCGGGTACGGCGGCTGCTCACCCTTCCCCGGCTGGCGGTCGCGACGGTCTCGGCGGTCCTGCCGCTGCTCGCCTCGGTCGTCATGGCCCAGGGGCTGTGGGAACTGCTGGTCGGCCTGCGGCCCGAGTACGACACGATGGGCGGGCTTCTGCACCGCCCGCAGGCCTTCGAGGCGGCGATCGCGGTCATGTCCGCGCTGGCGGTGCTCTGCTGGTACCTGCCGCTGCGCCGCAGGCTCGGCCCGGTCGCGCTGTCGGCGGCCGTGCTGGTCTGGTTGGCCGGGCTGGGCGTGCTGTGCGCCTGGTTCGCCCCGGGAGCGGCCTTCCTGTTCACCCTGCCCGCGCTGCTGGGCGCGCTCGGCGCGCTGGCGGCGTCCGTGACCGGCGTGCCGGCCTGGGTACGGGCGGTCGCGACGACACTGGGGCCGGTCACGGCCGCCGCGGTGCTGCCCTCCCTGGCCTGGAACGCCTTCGACGGGATGGGCCTGGCGCTCGGCGGGGTGGGCGCCCTGGTGCTGGCGCTGTTCTGGCTGGGCGTCGCGCCGCTCGTCGAACCGTTCCGGCTCGGGCGCGCCGTACCTTTGACGGCGGCCGGGCTGGCTCTCGCCCTGGTCGGCGCGGGGCTGGCCGTGGACGGGTTCGACGCCGAGCGGCCACGCCGTACGCACCTGGCCTATGTCATGGACGCCGACACCCGCGTCGCGCACTGGGCCAGCGCGGACCCCGAACCCGCCGGGTGGACCAGGCGGTACGTCTCGGCGCGTGCCGTTGACGGGCTGCCGCCCGGCTACGCGCGGGGGTCGCTGTGGACGGGCCCCGCCCCGGCGATCAGGGCCGACGGCCCGAGGGTCGTCGTGTCCTCCTACGACGGCGGCACACTCACGATGCGCGTGACAGCGGGCCGGGGAGCCCGTTCGGTGACGCTGCGGCTGGACCGGCCGATCACCTGGGCGGGTGTGTCCGCGGGCCGGTTCGGCCAGGCGGGCGTCCAGGTCACCGGTACGCGCACCGGCACCTGGCCGAGTGAGATCCGCTTCCGCGGCATCCCCTCCCAGGGGGTCAGGGTCACCGTACGGCTGTCGCCCGCCGAGCGGGTCCGTGTCATCGCGATCTCCGAGAGCGACGGCCTGTCCGCGGTGCCCGGCTTCGTGCCCCGGCCCCCGGGACTGGTCGCGGCGACCAGGGAGGACGGTGACCTCGTCGCGGTCACCCGGGGGTACACGCTGCGCCGCGGCTCACACGGCGATGGCGTCGCCGAGGGCGCGCAGTGAGGCGGTCTCGTTGTCGCGGTGCCGGACGAACGTCAGTGCGGAGTCCGGCAGGCCGGTGACAGGGACGAAGGCAATGTCGGGGCGGCCGTGGTAGCGGGCGCTCGGCGCGCAGAGCAGCATCGCCCCCCGGTCGGCGGCGATCAGCGTCAGCGCCTCCTGCAGGGTACTGACCCCGGGCCCCCGGGGCACGGGCCTGCCGCCGGGGGTGACGGCGGGCACCTGCAGGTCGCGCCAGTAACGCGGGGCGGGTTCCGCGATGTCGACGAGCACGCAGTCGGCGAGTTCCTCGGCGGAGACCGACTCCCGGCCCGCGAAGGGGTGGCGGCCGGAGACCACCAGGGTCATCGGCTCCTTGGAGAAGAGCGGCCCCGCGACCAGGTCGGGCTCCCTGACCGGGGCCGGGACGACGGCCGCGTCGACCTCGCCCCGGCGCACGCCGCCGAACGGGTCGGCCAGCGGGTACTCCACGGTCTCGACCTCGCAGGCGGGGTGCCGGTCCTCGAAGGCCCTGATCGCCGTCATGACCTGCTCGTTCAGGAAGCCGGAGAAGCCGATCCGCACGACTCCCTCGACGCCGCGCGCCCCGGTCCTGGCGCGTTCGACGCTCTGCCGCAGGGCGTCGTAGGCCGGACGCAGGTCCGTCAGGAAACGCTCGCCGAGCGGGGTGAGCCGTACCCGGCGGCTGGTGCGTTCGAGGAGGCGGGCGCCGATCCTGCGCTCCAGCGAACGCAGGAGCTGGCTGACCCGTCCCTGGGAGACGCGCAGCCGTTCCGCGGCGTGCCCGAAGTGCAGCTCCTCACTCAGCGTGAGGAAGCACTCAAGCTCTCTCATCTCCAGCTCAGGCACCGCGCGTCCCCAAATCGATTAGCCCGGTTAATGTAAGGATGCGATCTTCGTCGTTGTTCCCGGCCCGGCGGCGGCACAGGCTTGGCGGCATGTTCACAACGATGCGAACCCCGGTGAGGACCGGGAACTGGACCGCCGTCGTCGCCGTCGCCCTGGGCACCTTCTCCGTCGTCACGACCGAGATGCTGCCGGTCGGGCTGCTCACCGCGATGAGCGCGGAACTCGGCGTCTCCGCGGGTACGGCGGGCCTGGTGGTGACGGTCCCCGGCCTCGTCGGGGCGATCGTGGCACCGGTGCTCGTGGTGGCCGTCGGCGGGCTCGACCGGCGGCGGGTGCTGGTCGCGCTGGCGGCGCTGCTGGCCGTGGCCAACCTGCTCTCGGCGCTGGCCCCGGTGTTCGCCGTCATGCTGGCCGCCCGCGTCCTGGTGGGGCTGTCCATCGGCGGCTTCTGGGCGGTCGCGGCGGGGCTGGGGGCACGGCTGGCGCCGGAGCGGGCGGGGACGGCCACCTCGCTGATCTTCAGCGGGGTCTCCCTGGCCTCCGTGCTCGGGGTGCCCTCGGGGACGTTCGCCGGTGAACTCGTGGGCTGGCGCCCGGCGTTCGCCGCGCTCGGGGTGCTCGCGCTGGTCCTGCTGGTCGCGCTGGTCCTGACGCTGCCGCCGCTGCCCGCCCTCGGGACGGTCAGGGCGCGGGAACTGCCCGGCCTGCTCCGCAACGCCCGGCTACGGCTCGGCCTGGTCGTCGTCCTGCTGATGGTGACCGGCCACTTCGCGGCCTACACCTACGTCAGGCCCGTCCTTGAGCAGGTCTCCGGAGTCGGCCCCGGCCTCGTCGGCACCCTGCTCCTGGTGTACGGCCTGGCCGGGGTGATGGGGAACTTCGTCGCCGGGGCCGTCGTCGTGCGGGCCCGGTACGGCACGGTCCTGGCCGTGGCCGGGCTGCTCGGCGTCTGCATGTTCGCGCTCCCGCTCGCCGGTGAGACGCGGGCCGCGGTCGTGGTCTCGCTGGCGGCGTGGGGGCTGGCCTACGGAGGGGTCTCGGTCAGCATGCAGACGTGGGTGCTCACGGCGGCGCCGAAGACCCCGGAGGCGGGGTCGGCGCTGTTCGTCGCCGTCTTCAACGCGGCCATCTCCCTGGGCGCGTTGCTCGGCGGCCGGGTCGTCGACACCGTCGCGGTCTCCGGCGTCATGTGGGCGGGGGGAGCGCTCGCGCTCCTGGCCGTGCCGGTGGTGGTGCTCGCCGTACGGCGCCGCGGTTCACAGGGGGACCGGGACGCGGTTGGCGCGCCAGGACATCAGGGCCAGGAACGCCCCGGCGAAGAAGGCGCCTGAGGCGATCAGGGCGGCGGTGTGGAGGCCGGGGACCAGCGGCGCGGACGTCGCGGTGAGGGTGCTGAACAGGGCGACGCCGACGGAGTTGCCGATCTGCCTGGCGACGTTGAACACCGCCGAGGCGACACCCGCGTTGGCGTCCGGCGCGGCCTGCACGATCGCGGCGGTCGCGGCCGGGACGGTGGTCGGGGTGGCCAGACCCGTGGCGACCAGGGCGAAGAGCAACTGCCAGTAGGGGGTGTCGGGACCGGCGACCAGCCAGCCGAGGAAGCCGAACGCGCCGAGCAGCAGCGCCCCGGCCATCGGGGCGTGGGGGCCGTGGCGCGCGGTGAGGCGGCCGGAGAGCGGGGCGGCGAACACCGCCATGCACACGGTCGGCAGCAGCGCGATCCCGGTGCCGAGGGCGCCGTAGCCGCGCTCGTTCTGGAAGTACAGCGTGGACAGGTAGAGCATCCCGTAGTAGCCGAGGTTGAGCAGCACCCCGACCGCCGCGGCCGGGGAGAAACCGGGGGAGCGGAAGAGCGAGGGCGGCAGCAGGGGGGTGGAGCCGGGGGTGGCCTCAAGACGCCGTTCGACCAGGACGAACAGGACGAGCGCCACGATCCCCACCCCGCAGGCCGTGAGCACGGTCGGTGACGTCCAGCCCTGGGTACCGGCCTCGTTGAGCATGCCCGCGAGCGCCGTCAGGCCGACGACGCCCAGGACCTGACCGACGGGGTCGAGTCCACGACCCGAGGCGCGGGCGGCCGGGGCCGGGACGTGCCTCAGGGTGAGCCACACGGCGAGCAGCGCGACCGGCACGTTGATCCAGAACGCGGCCTGCCAGTTCAGCCCGGCCACGAGGAGACCGCCGACCAGGGGGCCGGCGGCGAAGGCGACCCCGGCGACGCCGGCCCACACCCCCAGGGCTCTGGCCCGGGTCGCCCGCCCGGGGTAGGCGGCGGCCAGCAGCGCCAGCGACGTCGGCACCAGCAGCGCCCCGCCGACGCCCTGGAGCATCCTCGACGCGATCAGCGTCACGGAGGTCGTGGCGAACCCGCAGCCGAGGGAGGCGACGGTGAAGACGCCGAGGCCGGTCAGGAAGACCCCGCGGTGCCCGAGCCGGTCACCGAGGCCGCCGCCGAGGAGCAGCAGGCCCGCGAAGACCGTGCTGTAGCCGTCCACGACCCAGGCCGTGGCCGAGGCGTCGGCGTGCACGGACTCCCTGATGGTGGGGACCGCGACGGTGACGACGGTGACGTCGAGCATGACCAGGAAGTAGCCGAGGCTCAGCGCGATGAGCGGGGGCCAGACCAGCCGCTCGACGGGGGCCCGGCGGTCGGTTGTACGCATGACCGCATGGTCGTCCCGGGTCACTTAGTCATCCGTCTAACCGTTGATGTACGTTCGCGCCGTGGAGTACCCACGACGTGACCCGGACATCGCCCGCGCGGCGCGCCTGATCGCCAGCGCCTCCCGCGCCCACATGCTCAAGGCGCTCTCCGGCGGCCGTCCGCTGGCCGCGAGCGTCCTGGCCGAGGAGGCCGGGGTCACCCCGGCCACCGCGAGCGTGCACCTGCGGCGGCTCACCGAGGCCGGTCTGGTCGTCGGCGAGCAGCGCGGGCGGCATCACTACTACCGCCTGGCGAGCGCCGAGGTCTCCACGGCGCTTGAGGCGCTGGCGGTCATCGCCCCGGCCGTCCCGGCCCCCGTCGCCTCGCTGCGGGCCAGCAGCAGGGAGAACGCCCTGCGCAGGTCGCGCACCTGCTACGACCACCTCGCCGGGTCGCTCGGTGTCGGGCTCATGGAGACCTTCGTCAGCCAGGGGCTGCTCACCGGGACGCCGAAGGCCGAGGAGGACGGCCGGGGGCCCGACCTGCCCGCCGCCTACGGCCGGGCCCTGGAGTACCACCTGACCGGGAAGGGCAGGGAGGTCTTCGGCCGTTTCGGCGTCGACGTCGCCCGCCTGAGCACCAGGCGGCGCCCGGTCGTGCGCTACTGCGTCGACTGGAGCGAGCGGCGCCACCACCTCGCGGGAGGGCTGGGGGCGGCGCTCACCGGCCGCTTCTTCACCCTCGACTGGCTGCGGTACGGCGTCTCGCCCCGGGTCGTCCACCTCACCGAGACGGGCAGGCGGGGGCTGGCGGACACCTTCTCCTTCGAGGCGCCCGTCTGAGGCGCTGGAGATCGCCGCGAGGAACGGCTCCGCCGAGCCGGCCCCTGACCCGTCACCCGGCCGCGCCGCCGTACGGCTGACCGAACCCGAGCAGGGCGGGCAGCTCCTCCAGGGACCGTACGGCGGGCAGCCCGGCGGGCACCGGGGCGCCCGCCCGGTTCAGCCAGACGCCGTACAGCCCGGCGGCGTTCGCCGCGGCGGCGTCCACGTCGTGCCTGTCACCGACGTAGGCCACCCGTCCGGGCGGCAGCCCGAGCACCGCGCAGGCCGCGTGGAAGATCTCCGCCCGTGGCTTGGCGACGCCGACCTCGCTCGACGCGACCAGCACGGGCAGCGCCGTACCCAGCCCGATCCTGCGGAGCTTGTCACGCTGCTGGGCGGCGTCCCCGTTGGTCAGGACCCCGAGCCGCGGCCGGACGGCCTCCCCGGCCAGTACGGCCAGGCAGGGCGCGACGTCGGGGAAGGCACGCCAGGCGGCCTCGTAGTGCCGCAGGTAGCCCGCGAACCAGGTGTCCGCCTCGGTGTCGTCCCAGGACCCCAGGCCGAGCTCGGCGAAGAGAGTGGTCACGCGCAGGCGGCGCTGTCCGGTGAAGGTGAGCTCACCGGCGAGGTAACGGTCCATGGCGTGGTGTTCGAGCTCCGACCAGCGCCGCCGCGCCGCCTCGTGGTCGACGTCCGCCCCCGCGACCCCTGTGAGAGCCGCGGTGAAGGCCGTGGTCGCGGCTGTGTCGTGGTCGAGCAGCGTGCCGTCGAGGTCGAACAGGAGTCCCTCGACGTTCCGGTTCCGTGTCACGTGGCCGCACCGTATCCGATCATCCACGGCCGTGCACGGGGCGGTCATCCCGAATCACCCGTGGTGAACGCGCCAGGTCCCGAAGGCATGTGCTTTCGCTTTCCGCGCCGTCACTTTTCCCTCAGACCGTTTTCCCCGCGTGGTACGCCGGATCCCTCGATTACCCGGCCCGGATTCTCCAACGAATCTCTCCATAAAGTCATATTTCTGGTATGTCATATGGACCGTTGATCACGACTTTTGTGTTTTTCGATCACGTTGGCAATCGTGAAGTGCTAAAAAGGGCCTTCTATGAGAATCTTCCGGCGCCGGAAAGGCGGACGATCTGCCGGAGACGCCTTCGTCGTCGGGCGTCTCTGGAACGACATCGCCCTTGACGCCGCCGTCGAGGCGGTCGAGGAAGGCTATCTGAACGCGGGACTCGTCCTCCTCGGGGAGACCCACGGTGACCCGGAGTTACGTTCCCTGCGGCTCGACGCGCTCAGCCGCGCCGCGGTCGGCAGGAGCCAGGGCATCGCCGAACTGCTCGCCGGGTCCCGTGACCGGGCCGACATCCTGCTCTGGCTCGGCCGTACGGTCATCGACGAGGCGTGGGTCATCCGGGGCGGAGGCTTCTCCGGGGAGGCGGGTGAGGACCGGTTCAAGATGTTCTTCGCCACCCTGTCCGGCGCCCACGAACCGCTCATGGAGGCGGCGAGACTGCGTCCGTACGACCCCGTGCCGTGGGAGTCCATGATCTGGTTCGCCCTGGGCATGCAGTTCGACCGGGCCGAGGAGGACGAGATCTGGGAGGAGACCGTCTCCCGTTCCGCCACGCTCTTCTCCGCTCACTGGGCCCGGATTCAGGCGCTTTCCGAGAAGTGGGGCGGTTCCCACGAGGAGATGTTCTCCCACGCCCGGGAAGCGGCGGCGTTCGCGCCCCGGGGAAATCCGCTCACCGCGATGCTGGCGCTGGCGCACCTGGAGTATCTACGCGCCGAGGAACGCCGTCTCGTGGTCGAGAACAAGATGATGGCCTACATGAAGTTCAGCATGCGGTATTTCTCCGAGCGGGTCGTCGGAGAACTGAAGGACGCCGAACGCCGCTGGACGGCCTACGCCACCGCGCACCCCCGCGACTTCGAGGCCCACCATCTGTTCGGGGCCGTCTTCGTCCGTGAGGCGAGCACCCACGACCTCGCGGCCAGACACCTCAGGCAGGTCGGCAACCGGGTCGGGCGCGGCGCCCCGTGGAGTTACCTCGGCGACCCCGCCGAGGAGTTCGCCGCCGCGCTGCGCAGGCTCAGGATCTCCCTGCCCGGACCCCGCGACGACTGAGGGGTGGCCTTTCTCACCTGCGTTTTCGTGCCTAGAGTGGAAGGAGACGACCGGCTCGCGGCAGGTCGGGAAGGCGGGATCCGATGACGGTGAACCCCCTGACAGGTGTGCTCCGCGACTGCTCTCCGTTCCCGCCGATCGCGGACTACGCGTTCCTGTCCGACTGCGAGACGACCGCCCTGGTCGCGCCGAGCGGGAACGTCGAATGGCTGTGCCTGCCACGGATCGACTCGCCCAGCGTGTTCGCCGCCATCCTGGACCGGGACGCCGGGGGCTTCCGCCTCGGCCCCGCCGACATCAGGGTCCCCGCGGCACGCCGCTACCTGCCGGGAACCATGGTCCTGGAGACGAGCTGGGGCACCCCGACCGGCTGGATCGTCGTGCGCGACCTGCTGGTCGTCGGCCCGTGGCACCACGACGACGAGCTGTCCCACACCCACCGCAGGGCGCCGACCGACTACGACGCCAGCCACGTCCTGCTGCGCACGGTGCGCTGCGTCAGCGGGGAGGCGCAGGTCACCCTGGACTGCGAACCCATGTTCGGCTACGGCCGCACCCCCGGCCGCTGGTCCTACACGGACCGGGGCTACCACCAGGGCGTCGCCAGGGCCGAGGGGGAGTCCCTCGAACTGAGGCTCACCACCGACATGCGGCTGGGCTTCGAGGCGACGCGGGCCACGGCGCGCACCCTCCTGAAGGAGGGCGACACCCGCTTCTGTGCGCTGACCTGGACCGCCCACGAGCCGCCCTACACCTTCGACGAGGCGTACGGCAGGCTCGTGTGGACCGCGCACCACTGGCAGCACTGGCTGGCCAGGGGAGACTTCCCCGACCACCCGTGGCGGAGCTTCCTCGAACGCAGCGCCCTCACCCTCAAGGGCCTGACCTTCGCCCCGAGCGGCGCCCTGGTCGCGGCGGCGACCACCTCCCTGCCGGAGACACCCGGCGGCGACCGCAACTGGGACTACCGCTACAGCTGGATCAGGGACTCGACCTTCGCCCTGTGGGGCCTGTACACGCTGGGCTTCGACTGGGAGGCCGACGACTTCTTCTGGTTCATCGCCGACGTCGCGGAACGCGACGAGGAACTGCAGGTCATGTACGGCGTCGACGGAGAACGCGTCCTCACCGAGCACGTCCTGGACGACCTTGAGGGCTACGAGGGCTCCCGGCCGGTCCGGGTCGGCAACGCCGCCTACGACCACCGGCAGAACGACGTCTGGGGAGCCGTCCTCGACTCCTTCTACATCCACACCCGCTCCAGGGACCGCCTCGACGAGCGGATCTGGCCGGTGCTGCGGCGGCAGGTCGAGTCCGCGATCAGATACTGGCGCGAGCCCGACCGGGGCATCTGGGAGGTACGCGGCGAGCCACGGCACTTCACCAGCTCGAAGGTCATGTGCTGGGTCGCCGTGGACAGAGGGGTACGGCTGGCCAGGCTCCGCCAGGACACGGCCCTGGTCGCCCGCTGGAGGCGGATCGCCGACGAGATCCACGCCGACGTGTGCGCCAACGGCGTCAGCGAGCGGGGGGTCTTCAGGCAGCACTACGACTCCGACACCCTGGACGCCTCACTCCTGCTCATCCCGCTGGTCGGCTTCCTGCCGCCGGACGACCCCAGGGTCCGCGACACGGTGCTCGCCATCGCCGACGAGCTGACCGTGGACGACCTGGTGCTGCGTTACCTGCCCAAGGAGACCGACGACGGCCTCACCGGTGAGGAGGGGACCTTCACGATCTGCTCGTTCTGGCTGGTCTCGGCCCTGACCGAGATCGGGGAGCACCGCAGGGCGCGCAGGCTCTGCGAGAAGGTGCTCTCCTTCGCCAGCCCGCTCGGCCTCTACGCCGAGGAGATCGACCCGCTCAGCGGACGTCACCTGGGGAACTTCCCCCAGGCCTTCACCCACCTGGCCCTCATCAACGCGGTCATCCACATCATCAGGGCGGAACGCGGCAGGTTCGGCGGCCGTACGTGGCGCAACCCGGCGACCGACCCCCTGTGAACCCGGCCGCCGGGCCGCGCTCGGAACGCCGGGGAGACGCCGGGCGGGCCCGGCGCTACCGCGAGGCGCTGAGCGGCCGGTGGGAGGGGGCCACGACGACCGGGCAGGGCGCCCCGCGCAGCAACGCCTGGCAGAGCACGCCGAGCGGCAGCTCGGCCGGGTCGTCCCAGCCACGGTCCCCGACGACCACCAGGTCCGCGTCCTGGGCCGCCCGCTGGAGGGCCGCGACGTGGGCGTCGTCCACGACGGTCGTCTCCACGTTCACCTGGCCGTATCTCTCCTCAAGGATCGAGACGGCCCGCCGGAAGCCGACCATGTACTCCCGGGTGTCCCGCGCCTCCTCGGGGATCAGGCAGATCGCCCGCAGTGACGCCTTGCGCAGCCACGCCTGTTCGAACGCCAGCCGCAGCTCCAGCCGCTCAAGGGCGGTCGCGTCGACCCCGACGACCACCAGGTTCGTCGGAGGGCCGGGCCGTTCCCCGACGACGGCGACCGGGCAGTAGGCGTGCGCGGCGAGCTGTACGGCCGTCGAGCCGATCCGCAGCTCCGCGAAGCCGCCTGAGCCACGCCTGCCGACCACCAGCAGGTCGGCGGCGCCGGACTCGCTCATCAGGACGACGGACGGCGACCCCAGGTCGAGTGAGGTCCTGACCTCGATCCGGGGAGCCAGCCGCCGCGCCAGGTCGACGCCCTTGTCGAGCACCTGACTGCCGAGGCGTTGCACCGTCTCCATGCTGGCCAGCGGCACCGGAGTTCCCTGGGACCACTGCCAGGCGTGGCAGACGACCAACGGGGCGAAACGCAGCCGGGCCTCCTCGGCGGCCCACCTGAGCGCCCGTTCACTCGCCTCGGAACCGTCGTATCCGGCGACCACAGGCCGCTGGTCGGCGTTGTACTGCATCGCGCTGCCTCCCCCATGTCCCCTGTTTCCATCCTTGTCGTACTTCGCTGACCAGGGGGAACACCACGCCGTAAAACCTCCCCCACGGCCTGGCGGGGGAATCGGGGGTTACCGGAGGGGGCCTACCGGGGGAGTCAGCGGCGGCGGCGCAGCCGTCTGCGGGTGCGCAGGCGGACGAGGGGCACCGCGACCGCGGCGCCGAGCAGCAGCGGAGCCCCGGAACCGAGGGCGGCCGTCGCCTTCAGCGCGGACTGGGAGAAGGTGTCGGGGATGGAGATGACGTCGGCGTGCGAGAACGGCCAGACGATCACGAAGGCGCGGCCGATCACATGGTCGATCGGGATGGCGCCGCCACCGGGGTCACCCTGGTGGGCGCGCGAGTCGGACGAGACCATCCGGTGGTCGCCCATCACCCACAGTCGCCCGGGCGGGACGGTGATCTCGAACGGCGTCACCGAGGGCTTGTTGCCCGGGAACAGGTAGGCCTTCTCGTCGAGGGGGACACCGTTGACCGTGACACGGTCCTGGCCGTCACAGCACTTCACCTTGTCACCGGGGACGCCGATGACCCGCTTGATGAAGTCCTTCTCCGTGGGGACCAGGCCGAAGAGGGAGCCGACCCAGTTGAGGGCGCCGGTGACAGGGTTCGAGGGCTCCTCGAACTCGACCTCGTCCGGCCAGGAGTCGACGCCGCCGGAGAAGACCACCACGTCACCGCGCTCGATGTCACGCACCCGGTAGACGAGCTTGTTGACCAGGACCCGGTCGTTGATCTGGAGCGTGTTCTCCATCGATCCGGACGGGATGTAGAACGCCTGGACGATGAAGGTCTTGATCAGCAGGGCCAGCAGAAGGGCGACCACGATCATGATGGGCAACTCCCGCCAGAGAGAGCCCTTCTTCTTGTCGCTGCCCCTGGCCGGCTGTTCCACGTCCTCCGCGACCACGTGCACCCCGTCCCGGCCGCCCGGCCTTCAATGGTTTCTCGCTGATGAGCCTAGATCATGCCTACTTCCGACGCTTCGCGTCGAGGCGATCCCGCCTCTGAGTACCCAGGAGAGGCGCTCCCGACACCGTCCGTGAAGTGAGGAACGCCCACGTGTGACGCCGGTCAGGGTCTCTCCCACGAGGAACCGGACCACCGCCGTCCCCGTGTTCTGGCCGGGACGAGCGGTCTGGCCGTGTGTACGGCCGGGAGCACCACCGAAGCGCTACCGGGGTGTTCCAGGGCACTGCTGAAACACCGCGGGGCACCGTGGGGGCACTACCGAAGCACTACCGGGGCCGGCACGTCACGGCCGCCAGGCCGTACGAGGCGTTCGAGCACGCGGCTCAGGCGCTCGCCATCGCCGTCTCGGGCACCGGGCGCTGCGCGACAGGCTCGGGAGCGGGGGCGGCGGGCAGGGTGGCCGAGGTGACCACGGGGGCGGCCTTCTGCGCGGCCGGGCAGGAGCAGTAACCGTTGGTGACGATCAGACGTCCCCGCTGCGGGGTGTAGTCACGGGAGTCCGTGGTGAGAAGAACACCCGTGCAGGTATTGCAGACAATCGGCTGACGATCCATGGGACGGCTTCCTTTCCGAGGGTTAGCCGTCGAACCCTAGATGTCCGGCCGGCTGCTGGTTCCTTGCTGGAAAATACTTAATCTTCCATTAAGGATTTCTATCCTACTTCGTAGCTTAAAGTAGCCCAATGCGCACAGATCGTGATATTGGGTGATTTTTCTTGATCTTATCCATGTGTCACGAACCCTGCGATGGCCATTGTGGGCTTTCGAAGGACCAGTGTGGGGGATCGAGCGGTGTGACTCTGGCAACAAACCTTTTTGCCTTCATCATCCATGTCGCCCCCCGGCTTTGAGTGGAAAATTCAGTAAACGGTGGCATATCACTAGATTGACGGCACCCATTGCTGATCTTTGTCAGAATCTGTGGCGACGTTTCCTCAGGTGAGAGCCATCGGAAGAAGATCACGACATTCGAACCCGGGGCCGGCACCACCGTGACGGTTACTCGCGGTCACCCCGGGAGAACGCCTCCGGCTCGACCCCCTCGACGTACGGCTCCGCGGGCCTGCGCCCCTCCTCCCGCCGCCACCGCTCGAACCCCGCCGTCGTCCCCGCGGTCACCACGACCCCCAGCGCGAGCCCCGCGACCACGTCGCTGAACCAGTGGACGCCGAGGGCGACCCGCGTGTACGCCACGAAGACCGCCGGCACCGCCGCGAGGGTCCAGGCGGCGGCCCTGGACGCCGGTCCCCTCAGCCGGGGCAGCAGCATCAGCACGAGCACGCTCGCCCCCGTGGCCGCCGCCATCGCGTGCCCGGAGGGGAACGACCACCCCGGCGCCCAGGAGACCGGGTCCGGCAGGACGGGCCTGGCCCGGTTGACGATCTCCTTGATCAACACGTTCAGCACACCGCTGGCCGCGATCGTGACGACCGCCCAGACCGCCGGGCGGCGCGCTCCCCGGTACCACGCCCAGGCCGCGGCGGCGACCACGAGCACGCGCCAGGTGTTGGGGCCCAGGATGTCGGTCCACGCCCCGAGAAGACGCGCGTAGCCGGGGTCGGCCAGCACATAGGCGTGCAATCCGGTGGCGATCGCCTCGTCGAGGTCGTTCAGCGGCTCGAAGGAGATCAGCACGAGCACGAGCAACAGGACGAACGGCACCGAGAACAGTGCCACGGCCCCGACCGCGAACGTCAGCCGCATCCCCAGGCGGCGGTCGGAATCCTGACGGCTGCGCTCTCCGAGTGTCCTGGCCATCATCCATCGCTACCCGAAAGGGGACGGATATGCCAGGGATTCGACCCGCACGGGGCGGGAACGGCGTGCCACCGGCGCTGCGGGGCCCGGCCGTCCCGATCAGAGATCCTCAGACAGGGACTCCCGGAACGCTCTTCAAGCGGCGTTCCTGCTCTCCCGCCGGGTGGTCCAGCGCAGCACGTCACAGTGCCGCCGCTCGGCCTCGGCCAGGGCCGACTCGTCGAGGTAGGAGTCGAGCACCGCGCGTAACTGCGGCATCTGCTCGGCCACGTCGGCCCACGCCTGGGCGGGCTCGTCCCAACCGAGTTCGATCAGCGCGTCCAGGTGCGCGGCGTAGGCCGTCCACCACTGGCGGCTCAGCTCGGCCAGGAACCCGCTCAGGCCACCGAACTCTTGCTCGATGTCCGCCTCCCACCACGGAGGGACCGTGGTGTCACCGGTCTCCGCCATGTCCCTGAGCACGATGTGCACCAGGGCGCGGCGCCTGCGGATGATGGTCGAACGTGACAGGATGCTCATGTCCACACCCTGCCGCCCCCAGTTTGCCGAACGCTTAACGATCTGTTGACGGCAATATACGGTGCCCGCGGAGCCCGCGACGCGGGAGCATCCTCGCCTGGGGACGACTCCGACCCCGTACGGCATGGCCGGGGCGGGCCGCGTCCCGCCGGGGGACTACCCTGATCGGTGATGTATCGAATCGTGTTCACGCAGGTCCTCAGCCGCATCGACCCGGAGGACATCCACCACCTGACGGTCGGCGCGTTGCGCCTGCTGTCGGCGGCCCCCGTGGTCAAGCGGCTCGTCCACCGCAGGCTCGCCCCACGCGACCCCGCCCTGCGGGTGCAGGCCTTCGGCGTGCACTTCCCCAGCCCCTTCGGGCTGGCGGCGGGGTTCGACAAGGACGCCAGGTGCGTCGAGGCCATGTCCGCGCTCGGCTTCGGCCACGTCGAGGTCGGTACGATCACCGCGCACGCCCAGCCGGGCAACGCCAGGCCCAGGCTGTTCCGCCTGGTCAGGGAGCGGGCGATCATCAACAGGATGGGCTTCAACAACGCCGGTGCCGCCGCCGCGGCCAAGGCCCTCGGCAGGACCCGCGGGGTCCCCGTCGTGGTCGGCGTCAACATCGGCAAGACCAAGGTCGTGCCCGAGTCCCAGGCCGCGGACGACTACGTGTCCAGCGCCAAGGAGCTCGCCCCGCTGGCCGACTACCTGGTGGTCAACGTCAGTTCGCCCAACACCCCGGGCCTGCGTGACCTGCAGGCCGTCGAACTGCTGCGCCCCCTGCTGCGGGCGGTCAAGGAGGTCGCCGACGGCACGCCGAGGCGCACCCCGCTGCTCGTCAAGATCGCACCGGACCTGGCCGACGAGGACGTGGACGCCGTCGCCGACCTGGCCCTCGAACTCGGGCTCGACGGCGTCATCGCCACCAACACCACGATCAGCCGCCAGGGCGTGAGCAGTACCGAGACGGGCGGCCTCTCCGGACGTCCGCTGCGGGCCCGTTCGCTTGAGGTGCTGCGCAGGCTCAGGGCGCGGGTCGGCGACCGCCTCGTGCTGGTCTCCGTCGGCGGCGTCGAGGGCGTCGACGACGTCTGGGAGCGCCTGCTGGCCGGAGCGACCCTGGTGCAGGGCTACACCGGCATGATCTACGAGGGGCCGCTGTGGGCCTGGCGGATCAACCGCGACCTGTCCCGGCGCCTGCGGAGGCACGGTGTCACGGATGTGCGCCAGATCATCGGCCGCACCGCGGGCTGAGGTAATACCCTGGGAGGGTAAACCTCGACACCTGGAGGCGTGATGAGCCTGAGCACATACACCGTCACCGGCATGACCTGCGGCCACTGCGTGAGTTCGGTCAAGGAGGAGGTCGGTGAGGTCCCCGGCGTGACCGGCGTCGAGGTCGACCTGGCCAGCGGCCGGGTCGACGTCTCCGGTGAGACCCTCGACGACGCCGCCATCCGCGCCGCCATCGAGGAGGCCGGCTACAAGGTGGCGGGCTGACCGCCCGCCCGTTTCTCGTACGGCACGCCCCCCGGCGCCACCCGCCGACCCCGGCGCGCCCCGCACCCCACGCCCCCCGGCCGTCCGGCCCTCCCGCCGCGACGTCCACGACCACCCCGGGGAGCCCGTGACCCCGGCCGCCACGGGAGACGATCTCCCGCGAGGGCCGTGACCCTCACACCGGGGACCAGACCGTGGTCCCCGGTGCGGGGCCGTACCGTCACATGCTCGGCCGGGTCGAGTCGGCGTCGTGGGTCATGCCCTCAAGGCGCTTCATGACGTCCTCGGCGTTGACGAAGCCGGGGCGGTGGCGGCGCGGACCGGCGCCGCCGAGCTGCCACGGGCGCGGCCCGGACAGGGGGCGATACTCGACGCCGAGCGCGTCCAGCCTGCGCAGGTGCCGTTCGAGCCGCGCGTCGAAGTCGGCCCCGGGAGTGCCCGACCAGGCGACCTCGGCCAGCGCGCAACCCCTGGGCCAGGCCCGGTAGTCGAGCGCCCTGGCGTCGGGCAGCCGCTCGCTCCACAGCTGGAACTGCGCCCCGATCACGTGCTCCCGCTGCGCGTCCGTCCACGACGACGGCACCGGCTCGTAGGCCACGACGTCGCCGACGGTGATGGTCTCGCCGATGGCCAGCGGCTCCTCCTCGGAGGCCGCCTCCGCGTAGTCGAAGTACAGCGGGAAGACCGAGGTCTGCACCACGTCGTGCCCGGCCTGCGCGGCCCGCTGCGCCACGCCGGGGCCACGCCAGGGCATCACGATCGTGTCGGGCCGCAGCATGCCGCTGACGAAGGCCTCGTCCCACACCACGGCCCTGCTGCCCCGCTCGGCCAGCACGTCCGCGAGCCTGCGCAGGAACCACGCGTGCAGGTCGCCCACGTTCTCCAGGCCGAGCTCCGCCTGGAAGGCGGCGATCTCGGGGGAGGCGGCCCAGTCGTCGAGCACGCACTCGTCCCCGCCGATGTGCACGTACGGTGTCTCGCCGAGTGCCCCCAGGATCTCGTCGATGACGACGGTCAGGAAGTCGACGGTCGACGGGAGCGGGGACAGGATGGCGGTCGAGATGCCCCAGCGGTCGAGCACGGTGAACGGCTCGGGGGCCCTGCCGCCGGTCGCCCGCGCGTCGAGCTCGGGGTAGGCCGCCAGGATCGCGCAGGCGTGCCCCGGCACGTCGATCTCGGGCACGACCGTCACGGCCCGCGCGCGGGCGTACCCGGAGATCTCCGCGAGGTCGTCCAGCGTGTAGTACCCGCCGTGCGGCACCTCGTCGTAGACCGGGGCGTCCTCGTGGTGCCCGACGATCGTACGCGGCCGGTGCGAGCCGACCTCGTGCAGCCGGGGGTAGGCCCGGCTCTCGACCCGCCACCCCTGGTCGTCGACCAGGTGCAGGTGGAGCCGGTTCAGCTTGTGGACCGCCATGAGGTCGATCATCCTGAGCACCTCCCGCTTGGGCAGGAAGTGCCGTGCGAGGTCCAGGTGCGCCCCGCGCCACGCCAGGCGCGGCGCGTCCCGCACGGTGACACCGGGAACGGTCCAGCCCGCGCCCCCGGCCTCAACGGGAGCCGCGCGGAAGGCCGCGTCGGGCAGCAGCTGCCGCAGCGTCTGGCCCGCGTAGAACGCCCCCTGGCGGTCGCCGGCCGCGATCCGCACCCCCCGGCCCGTCACCTCAAGCGTGTAGGCCTCGTGGCCGAGCGCGGCGTCGTGCTCGACCGTGACCGCCCCGGCCTCTCCCGCCCCCGCGGGCCTCAGGTCGAGCACGGACAGTGCCAGCCGTACGGCCCCGGCCAGGTCGGCGGGGCCCGCGACGGGAGCCCCCGGAGAGAGCTCGAACGAGTCGGTGGAGGTTTCGAAGGCGACAGGACGTGGCAACGGCGCATTCATGCTTCAGATCATGTCAAATCGAACATGATCGCGCATTACTTGAGATAGTTCTGCAGCCCGTTGGCAAGGGCGAGGGCGGCCTTCTGGCGGAACGCCGGGCTCTGGAGATTCGCCGCGTCCCCCGCGTTGCGCATGTTGCCGCACTCGATGAAGATCTTCGGCACCGTGGAGAGGTTCAGGCCGCCCAGGTCGTTGCGGAAGTCGAGGGCCTTGCTGCCGATGTAGGTGGAGTAGGGCGTCCCGGTGCCCGCCTTGTAGGCGTTCCGTACGTCGATGCCGAGCTTCCTGGACGCCCCGACCACCGGGTCGACCGGTCCGTTGATCTTCTTCGGCATGATGATGTGGAAGCCGTGGTCGCCCGCGGACGCCCCGTCGGCGTGGATGGAGATCGCCGCGTCGGCGTGGGCCTTGTTGCCGACCGCGGCCCGCTCGGTGATGCACGGCCCGAAGCCCGAGTTGTTCTGCCGGGTGAGCTTGACCGTCGCGCCCCTGCTCTTGAGGATCTTGGCCAGCCGCTGGGAGACGTCCCAGGTGAAGGCCGCCTCGGTGTAACCGTTGTTGGTCTCGGTGCCGGTGGTGTCGCAGGCCTTCTTCTGGGTCAGAACGTCGACCTGCTTGTTGATCTCCGCAGGGTGCCGGTAGTTCTGCCCGTTGTGGCCGGGGTCGATGACCACGACCTTGCCCTTCAGCGGGTCCGCGGGAACGCTCCCGCCCGTCGCCGGGGTCTCAGGAGCCGGGGTCGCCGTCCGCTCCGACAGCGCGGAGGCGGGTGAGGCCGTACCGGAGGCGGGGCCGCCGTTCTGCGCCGGGGCCGCGCCGGTGCCGCCCGTGGTGCCGCCACAGGCGGCGACGCCAAGGCCGCACAGAGCAAGAGTGGCCACGAGTGCTTTGCTGGTCACGCTCATCCTCCTCGAAGGAACCGTCAACCACCCAACCTACGTGGCCCGGGACCGTTACCTCGCCGAGACCCCGGCGGTCACCAGACCCGCTCTCCCGTCTCCTGCCTCTGCAGCAGCGCGGCGAGTTCTCTGGCGTCGTCCGCGTCCAGTCCGAGGACCACACGCGGACGGCCCCATGGATGGTCGATCGAATGGGCCACGTAGCTCGCGACGGACTCGGCGCCCGTGTCCTCGCCGCGCCCTCTGGTGGCCCGCCAGTGCGCCCATGCCCGCTCAAGCTCGGCGGCCGCCCGTTGGGCACACGAAATCAGCTCAGGATCACGCATTGCTACCCCCTCGTCACATCGCAGTCAACACCCGCGTGTCTTCGCGACATCGAGGGTTGACCTGCTTTTGACGGGGACTTGGGGCCCGCCTGGACCTGTAACGCTCCAGGCAGGCTCCCTACGGCAGCGCGGGGCCCGTGCTGCGCCGTACGACGAGCTTGGGAGTGATCTCGCGCAGCCGCGCGACCTTGCCCGGGTCGCCGATCCGGTCGCTCAGCAGCGCCGCCGCGGAGCGCCCCATCGCCCTGCGGGGCTGGTCGACGGTCGTCAGCGAGATCGGCTGGGTCCCGGCGAGGTGGACATTGTCGTATCCCACGACCGACAGGTCCTCGGGCACCCGCAGGCCGAGCTCGGCGGCGGCGGCGAGTACCCCGATCGCCACCGTGTCGTTCGCGGCGAAGATCGCGGTGGGACGGGGGTCGCGGGTCAGCAGCCTGCGCGCCGCCTCCGCCCCGCCCTCCTCGGTGCACTCGCCCTGCTCGACCATGATGTACGGCGCCAGCGCGTGCCTGCGCATCGCGACCAGGTAGCCCTCGCACCGGAAGCGGCCCGAGGAGAATCGGGTGCCCTCGATGTGGGCGATCCTGCGGTGGCCGAGTTCCACGAGGTGGTCGATGGCCAGCCGCGCCCCGAGCTGGTCGTCGTCCACGACGATGTCCACACCGCCCAGCTCGATGTCACGCTCGCCGACCACGACCGTCGGCGTGTAGCCGGTGGCCTCGACGAGTGTCTCGCTGGTCGGCGCGATGCCGAGCAGGACGAGGCCGTCGACGCGCAGTTCGAGGAACGCCTCGACCGCCTCGTCCTCGAAGGCCGGGTCCCACTGGCTGTTGCCGATGAGCAGCCGCAGGCCGTCGCCGTGCAGGCTCTCCTGCAGGCCGTCGAGGAACTCGGCGTAGAAGGGGTTGTGCAGGTCGGCGACGAGCGCCCCGACCAGGTGGGTGCGGCCCTCGACGAGGCTGCGGGCGACCGCGTTCGGCCGGTATCCGAGCTCTCTGGCCGCCTGGAGCACCGCCTGCCTCCGGTGCTCGCTGACGTGCGGCGATCCGCGCAGCACGAGCGAGACCAGTGATTTGGAGACACCGGCGCGCTCGGCCACGTTGCGGATCGTGGGCCGTGGACGCGGCCCCGCGCCGTCCTGTAGGACGGGGTCGGCGAACTCGCGCGCTCGGGTGACGGTGGTGTTGACCGGTGGTCCTGACATGGCTCTCCCCCGGGAAGTGGTGGATGGGCACCTGTCACTCAAAACGATCGAGTTACGAATCGGGTACGGCCTGAAGGCTGTTTCCTGGATCTTTCCCCCCACTCCGGTCACCCAGATGGCGGCTCACCACGGCGAAAGCCCAGAAAACGACTCTTGTTTCTCCCCGCCACCCCTTGATCGGCTCGGCTAGTGTGCGGGACGTGGGTTCGATATCCGGGGCCGAGGAACGGGAACGGGACAGACCCGCGGGGCGGGGCGCGCGTCCCGCACGGCGCAGGCTCAGCGTCGACCGGCGGCGTGAGGAACTCGTGGCGGCGGCCCTTGAGCTGTTCGGCGCGCGCGACGCGGAGGACGTCTCCATCGACGACGTCGCCTCGGCCGCGGGCACGTCGCGGGCGCTGGTCTACCACTACTTCGGCGGCAAACAGGAGCTCTACGTGGCCGCGCTGCGCAGCGCGGCGGACCAACTTGAGGCGCGGCTGCAGCCGAGCGAGAACGGCGGCCCGGTCGAGCGGCTCGCCGTGGGGCTGGAACGCTACTTCGACTTCGTCGAGGAACGCGCCGCAGGCTTCGCGGCGCTGGTCAGAGGCGGCCCCGCCAACCGCAGCGGCGAGGTCGGCGAGATCGTCGACGGGGTACGGCACCGCCTGCTGGGCCTGGTGATGAGGCTGTTGCGGGTCGAGGAACCCGGACCCGTCCTGCGGGTCACGCTGCGTTCGTGGATCGCCTCGGTCGAGACGGCGGCCCTCGACTGGCTGGAGTACCGTGACGTCGACCGGCGGGTGGTCGAGCGCATACTGGTCGACCACATGGTGGCCACGCTCGGCGTGGCGGCCGGTCACGACCCGAGGGTCGTGCCGTTGCTGGAGAACCTGGTCTCCGAACACGCACCGTGACCGGCTCGGAAGATCACCGGGCGGGCCGTGGGTTACGGAGCGTGCGGACGGAGTGTGGGGGCCGGGGCAGGGGTGGGACCAGGCTTCGGGGCCGCGTGGCCGTACGGGACGATGTGGGGCGGCGCCGGGCGGGCGACGCCGCATCCCACATAACCCGTTTGGCCTCACGCGCTCACGAATCCGACGTGAGCGCGCGCTGGATCCCCCCTAGGTCCGTGACGGCCCCCGTCTTACTCCGAGCGCTGTTGCGGAATCCCCGCCAGCAGCGCGCGAACCTCGGTTTCCCGGTAGCGGCGGTGTCCGCCGAGTGTGCGAATGGACGTTAGCTTCCCGGCCTTCGCCCACCGGGTGACGGTCTTGGGATCGACCCGGAACATGGTTGCGACCTCCGCCGGGGTGAGCAGCGGCTCTGCCTCGGGTGTACGAGCTGACATTTGTGCGGCCTCTCCTCCATGTGGACCGGCGACAGCGATCCTGCGACTTGACGCTTGTCACGGATGTTGTCCCCCTATGGCCCCTTGCGTGCGGCTGTTCGGGCCATATGCGGCATCACCCGATGTGACCATACAGCCACGTAGAGCGATTGGCGAGCCTTTGAGTGGCTCATCTCTCTTGTGCACCTGTTGTTGTCACGCTCGGTGATTCTAGCGACACGTTTCGTGGTATCGCAGTGAAAACGGCAAACTACTCAGTTCGTAGACGTGTCACCGGTCATCGACGAACCTACTTATGCAGGTCAGAGGGATGATTTGCGACTCAGTTTGCTGATTCGAGAAGTTGTATTGATCTCCAGCGGAGGATCACGCGCTGGTACATGGCGTAGGCCAACTCTTCCTCGCCGTTCTCCAGACCTGTCAGCGCGGCGGCGATCTCCGCGACCGACTGGTCGGCCTGGAGCTTGTCGTCGCCCATCAGGTGGACGATGCCGCCGTAGTCGAGTTCCACGAGCGAGTGCGGGTGGAACTCCTCAAGCCAGCGGGCGATCTCCTCCACCTCGGCGGCGACCGCGACCTCGCCGACCTGCCTGCGGATGATCTGCAGGGCGCGGGCGCAGCGCCGTCTGGCGTGGGCCATGGACGTCACGTAGATGAGGTTCCTCGTGGTGGTCGTGCCCTCGGGGTCTCCCTCTCCTTCGAGCACGAGCCAGCGCTCGTTGCCGTCGAAGGGGACGAACCACGACGTGGGAACGTGCCAGGTCGAGGTACGGATATGGGTGCGCAACGCGGCGGCCCCGCCACGGCGCTTGAACTTGTCGAAGTCGTCGGCCGTCTGCTCGGCGACGGAGATCGGTACGAACCGCTCCATCAGCCTCACGGGGGTCGAACCACGGAAGCGGGAGAAGGCCAGCCACGATCTCAGCCGGCTCTGCCACGGGCAGACGTAGAGGACGTCCTCGACACGCCTGAGGTAGGCGTTGGGGCTCTCCTGGGCGGGAGCGGGGGACGGGGGCACCCCCAGGAGACGCCGTACGGCCTCGCCGTGCTCGGCGTGGAGCGCGCCCGCGCGGCG
This sequence comes from Streptosporangium sp. NPDC020072, assembly GCF_040631445.1. Classification (NCBI taxonomy): domain Bacteria; kingdom Bacillati; phylum Actinomycetota; class Actinomycetes; order Streptosporangiales; family Streptosporangiaceae; genus Streptosporangium; species Streptosporangium sp. NPDC020072. Next base: position 321,408 of record NZ_JBEYAB010000009.1, read on the forward strand.
AGGCCGGTCGGTGGCCTCGGCGTAGGCGGCCCAGGATGAGCGTTCCGGCGGGGCGAACGCGGTCAGCGGTTCGTAGACACGGAGGTACGCGGCATAGGGCAGCACGTCCGCATCGTGTCACGAAGGGCAGGCCGTTGTCCGGTGCCGCCGTCGTGAGGAGTTCCGTCGTCCATGGTGTCTCGGCTGGTGAGACCCAGGGGGCGCGATCGCGGCTCGTTACATGGTTCTGGCTACGCTGAGGGTGATCTCCGCCGCAACGGAGCGGCGGACGGACGACCGGGAGCCACCACCGTGACCGACGTCTTCGGGCTGTCCCACAAGGACACCAGCCCAGCGAACAGCCAGGCCAGGCACGAGCAGGTCGTGTTCTGCTCCGACGAGCGCAGCGGCCTGCGAGCCATCATCGCCATCCACAACACCGCCCTCGGCCCCGCCCTGGGCGGCACCAGGTTCTACCCCTACGACAGCGAGCAGGCGGCCCTGACCGACGTGCTCAACCTCTCCCGGGCGATGGCCTACAAGAACGCCCTGGCCGGTCTCGACCTCGGCGGCGGTAAGGCCGTCATCATCGGAGACCCCGCCGTCGACAAGAACGAGGCCATGCTGCGCGCCTACGGCAGGTTCGTGCAGTCCCTCGGCGGCCGTTACTTCACGGCCTGCGACGTCGGCACCTACAGCGAGGACATGGACCTCGTGGCCCGCGAGAGCTCCTACGTGACCGGCCGCACACTGGCCAACGGCGGGGCGGGCGACTCCTCGATCCTGACCGCCTACGGCGTGTTCCAGGGCATGCGGGCCGCCGTCGAGCACGTCCACGGCACGTCGGAACTGCGTGGCAGGAGGGTCGGCGTCGAGGGCGTCGGCAAGGTCGGCCACCGCCTGGTCGACCACCTCGTCGAGGCCGGGGCCGAGGTCGTGGTCTGCGACGTCAGCGAGCGGGCCGTCGAGCGGGTCCGCGCCAGGCACCCGCAGGTCGAGGTGGTCGCCGACCAGGTCGCGCTGACCGGTGCGGACATCGACGTCTACGCGCCGTGCGCCCTGGGCGGGGCACTCGACGACGAGACGGTGGCCAGGCTGCGAGCCAAGATCGTGTGCGGCGGGGCGAACAACCAGCTCGCGCACCCGGGGGTGGAGAAGGAGCTCGCCGACCGCGGCATCCTCTACGCGCCCGACTACGTGGTCAACTCCGGCGGCGTCATCCAGGTGGCCGACGAGATCCACGGGTTCGACATGGGCCGCGCGAAGGCAAAGGCCACCCAGATCTTCGACACGACTCTCAAGATCTTCGTGACGGCGGACGAGGATGGCGTCCCTCCGGCGGTCGCAGCCGATAGGCTAGCGGAGCGCAGAATGTCGGAAGTCGGGCGAATTAGGGGCATTTGGCTGGGCCGCTAGCCCATCACGCCCATACGGCGTACCGAGCCGGGCGTAAAACGGGTACGGTTGTAGTCGAACGAGAGCTGACGCCTCAAGTCAGGTGGCGTCAGTGCGTGGTGCGTTAGCGACGAGGGGTCGGGCACGACCCCACACGAGGGGGTCGAGCCAATGGGGCGCGGCCGAGCAAAGGCCAAGCAGGTCAAGGTTGCTCGCCAGCTGAAGTACAACAGCGGTGGCACTGATCTTGAGCGTCTTCGCGACGAGCTCGGAGTCAGAGACGACTCCAACCACAATGACGACGCCAACGACTCCTATGACGAACTGGCTGAGCGGTACGCCGATTACGCCGATGACTACGGCTCCGGAGACGACCGTGAAGACGGGACGTCCGGCCGGCGTTAGGCGGCTTCACTTCGAATACGAGTGAGAGACACCCGGGGGCCGAAAGACCACCGGGTGTTCTCTCCCTGCGTCTTTTCCCGACAGCGCTCCGGCTCCCGGAGCGCTGTTCGGTGTTTTCACGGAGGCGTTCCGGACGCCGAGACGCCCCGGGTGGCCATCCACCCGGGGCTCGCCGTACACGGCTAGCGGTAACGCGCGACACCCGTGCCGGGGACGACCTCGCCGAGCACCCAGGCGGGCAGGCCGCGCGCCTTGAGCAGCGCCAGAGCCGGATCGACGGCCTCCGGCGCGACGATCGCGGCCATGCCGACCCCGAGGTTGAAGGTGCGGTCCATGTCGGCCTGCGCGATCTTCCCGTGCCCGGCGAGCAGCCCGAAGACCGCGGGCGGGGTCCAGGAGGAGCGGTCGAGCAGGGCGTCGAGCGTCGGCGGCAGGGAACGGGACAGGTTGCCCTCAAGGCCGCCGCCGGTGATGTGCGCGTAGGCGTGGACCTCCGTCGCACGGGTCAGCTCAAGGCAGTCCAGGGCGTAGATCCTGGTCGGCTCCAGCAGTTCCTCACCGAGCGTGCGGCCGAGCTCGGCGAACTGGTCGTCGAGCGAAAGACCGGCCTGCGCGATGACGTGCCGTACCAGCGAGTAGCCGTTGGAGTGCACGCCGGAGGAGGCCAGCGCCAGCACCACGTCACCCTCGCGGATCCGGTCACGGCCGAGCAGCTCGTCGCCCTCGACCACACCGGTCGCCGCGCCCGCCAGGTCGTACTCGTCGGCGCCCATGGCGCCTGGGTGCTCGGCCGTCTCACCGCCGACGAGGGCACAGCCCGCCAGGCGGCAACCCTCCGCGACACCGCCGACGATCTCGGCGATCCGCTCGGGGACGACCTTGCCGCAGGCGATGTAGTCGGTCATGAAGAGCGGCTCCGCACCGCAGACCACCAGGTCGTCCACGACCATGCCGACCAGGTCGATGCCGATCGTGTCGTGCTTGCCGAGGCGCTGGGCCAACATGACCTTGGTGCCGACCCCGTCGGTCGAGGTGGTCAGCAGCGGACGCCGGTAACCGAGCAGCGCCGAGGCGTCGAACAGACCGGCGAAGCCGCTGGCGTCGTCGACCACCTCGGGCCGTCGCGCCCGCGCGACCTTCGCCTTCATCAGCTCGACGGCGCGTTCGCCCGCGTCGATGTCCACACCGGCGGCGGCGTAACTGGTCATGCGGTCTCCGAGGTGTTCTGCGGGATCACAGACAGGATCACAGCTTGGCTTCCAGGACGTACTTGCCGACGTTGTCCTGGTCGATGGCGATGGGATAGACGCCGTCGAAACAGGCACGGCAGAGCCGTTCAGCGGGGATCGTGGTCGCCTCGGTCAGCCCCTCGATCGAGATGTAACCGAGGGAGTCGGCGCCCAGGGAGGCACGGATCTCCTCGACGCTGAGCGAACCGGCGATCAGCTCGGCCCGCGTCGCGAAGTCGATGCCGTAGAAGCACGGCCAGGCGACCGGCGGGGAGGAGATGCGGACGTGGACCTCCCTGGCCCCCGCCTCGCGCAGCATCTTGACGATCGCCCGCTGGGTGTTGCCGCGCACGATGGAGTCGTCGACCACGACCAGACGCTTGCCCGCGACGACCTCTTTCAGCGGGTTGAGCTTCAGCCGGATGCCGAGCTGGCGGATCGTCTGGGACGGCTGGATGAACGTGCGGCCGACGTAGGAGTTCTTGACCAGGCCCTGGCCGTACGGGATGCCGCTCGCCTCGGCGTAGCCGACGGCGGCGGGGGTGCCGGACTCGGGCGTCGGGATGACCAGGTCGGCCTCGACGGGGTGCTCACGGGCCAGCACCCGGCCGACCTCGACGCGGGTGCTCTGCACGCTGCGCCCAGCGATCGTGGTGTCGGGACGGGCCAGGTAGACGTACTCGAACAGGCAGCCCTTGGGCTCGGGGAGCGCGAACTTGCGCGAACGCACACCCCGCTCGTCGATGGTGATCAGCTCGCCCGGCTCGATCTCGCGGACGAAGGTCGCGCCCACGATGTCCAGCGCGGCGGTCTCCGAGGCGACGACCCAGCCGCGTTCGAGACGACCGAGCACCAGCGGGCGGATGCCCTGTGGGTCACGGGCGGCGTAGAGGGTGCGCTCGTCCATGAAGACGAGCGAGTATGCCCCCTTGACCTGCGGGAACAGTTCCGCGGCGGCGTCCTCGATGGGCTGGCTGCGGTCCTGGGCGAGCAGTGAGGCGAGCACCTCGGTGTCGGTCGTCGCCCTGGTCGAGCCGGGGGCGAGCCGCTGGGAGAGCTCGGGGGTGTTGATCAGGTTTCCGTTGTGGGCGAGCGCGAGGCCGCCCTCCTCGGTCGAGCTCAGCGTCGGCTGGGCGTTCTCCCAGACGCTCGACCCGGTGGTCGAGTAGCGGCAGTGCCCGATCGCCAGGTGGCCGCGGAGGGTGCCGAGGATCGACTCGTCGAAGACCTGGGCGACAAGGCCCATGTCCTTGTAGACGAGGATGCGGCTTCCCTCACTGACCGCGATGCCCGCGGACTCCTGCCCGCGGTGCTGCAGCGCGTACAGCCCGTAGTAGGTGAGTTTGGAGACTTCCTCCCCGGGTGCCCAGACGCCGAAGACGCCGCACGCGTCTTTCGGAGGCCGGTCACGGGGGTCAAGGTCATGGCTCAGCTGGCCGTCGCCCTTCAGCACATGCTTCAGTCTAGGTCGGCTTCCTCGTTGCTCGAACCCGGGGGCCTTCTCCGCCGTCTGCCGCACCGTTGCCGAACAATCGTCAGTGTTTTGCCGTGTCGGCCTGTTTCACGGCAAAGAGCCGGGGGAGTGTGGGGTATCCGGCATCCCTACACGTCGGGAGAGTGGACGTGACAACACCTGAGGACCCGAACCAGCCTGATCCGCGGCGGGAACAGCGGGACCGGTGGCCAGACGGGGAGCCCGAGGAGGCGTCGGGCCGGGAGCACCCGACGGCCCCGGGAGAGGAGGAACCGGAGCCGCGTTCTCCCGAGCCCAGGCGGCCGATTCCCGAGGAGCCGGAGCCGTGGTCTCCAGAACCGCGCGGACCGGTGCCCCGGGAGCCGGGAGCCCCGGAACCGGGGCTGCCCGGTCCTGGAGTGCCCAGTCCGGGAACGCCGGGGCCCGGTCCTGGAGTGCCGAGCCCGGGAACGCCGGGAGTGCCCGGTCCGGGAGTGCCGGGGGCGCCGGAACCTGGGGCGCCGGGGCGATGGGAGAGGCCGCCGGGGGAGCCGATCTCCACGCCGGACGAACCGGTGACACCGCGTCATCCCGACCTGCCGACCGCTCCCGAGGTCCCGGAACCCCTCCAGACCGACCCCGGCTCAGACAGAGGCCCAGAGAGAGGCCCGGACAGGGGTTCGGACGCCACCGAGGTGTTCCAGTATCCCGAGCCCGGCCGGTACGGAGGCATCCCCGGCGCCAGTCCCTACGGAGGTCAGGGCGCCCAGGGCCAGGGCGCTCCGTACGGCGGAGCGAGCGGAGGGGCATCGCCGTACGGCCAGCAGGCCGCCGGCCACCGGGGAGGCCAGGAGGGACCGTACGGCGAGGAACCCCGGGAAAGCGGTCAGGCGGGACCGTACGGACAGGGGTACCCGGGAGCCGGTCAGGAAGGGCCGTCGGGACAGGATCGTCCAGGAGGCGGGCAGGAGGGACCGTACGGCTCGGGGAGTCTGGGAGCCGGACAGGAGGGGCCGTACGGTCGACATCCGGGAAGCGGGCAGGAGGGGCGGTACGGCCAGGAGTATCCAGGAGCTGGCCAGGAAGGGCCGTACAGCCAGCACCCGGGGACGGGCCAGGGAGGGTCGTACGGCCAGGAACGCCCGGGGGCCGGGCAGGAAGGGCCGTATGGCCAGCATCCGGGGGCCGGTCGGGAAGGGGTGTACGGGCAGGAGCAGCCCTACCAGCCGCCGCTCACGCCGGGGGGACCGGGTTATCCGGGGGCGCCGCCGTACCAGGGGGGTTACCAGAGCCCCTACCAGAAGCCGCAGGGCGGCGGGCTCGGCACGGCGTCGCTCGTGCTGGGCATCGCGAGCATCTTCCTGCTCGTGGTGTGCGGCCTCGGCGTGCTGACGGCCATCGCCGGACTGGTCATCGGCATCGTCGCCTTCGTGAAGGACTCCAACCGGGGGCGCGCCGTCGGGGGCATCGTGCTGAGCGTGTTGGCGCTGATCATCGCGGTGGTGTTCCTGACGTGGTTCTACAGCACGGTCGGTGACTGCATGGACCTGCCGCCCGGCCTGCAGCAGCGCTGTGTCGAGGAGCGGCTGGGCGTACAGGTCCAGAGCGCGCCACAGTGGCGGTCGTAGGTGATGGCCGCAGCGGCTCCACAGCGGTCCCACCGTGGCTCACGACGACTCTCGTAGCGGCCCCGCGATGGCCCCACTGTGGCCCACGGTGGCCGACCGTAGTGGTGGCCCGCGGTGGTGGGTGGGCACGGGGGCGGTCGTGAGGGGCTCCGGGTGGTCCTACGGTGTGGCGGGCGAGGCCTTCGGGTGGTGTCTAGGCGACGGGCAGGTGGGCGGAGAGGTCGGCCCGGCTTCCACTCGCCATGACCCTGCCCTCCTCCTCGGCCCGCTCCCAGGTCAGCCGCCCGGTGGCCAGTTCGAGCCAGGTGAGCGCGTCGGTCTCGATCACGTTCGGCGGGGTGCCCCGGGTGTGCCGGGGCCCCTCGACGCACTGCACCGCGGCGTACGGCGGGACCCGCACCTCGACGGTCCGTCCCGGAGCCGCCGTGGCCAGCCGGTCGAGCAGGTGCCGTACGGCGAAGCGGGCGGCCTCCCGCTCGGGGCGCAGGCCCAGGTCGTAGGCACGCAGCACCACGGCGACGCAGGCCCGCAGCAACTCGGCGGTCGTCTCCCCGCCGTCGTAGGCGGGCTCGCCGAGCGCGACGAGCTGGGCGTCGAGGGCGGCGTGGACCTTGGCGGGATCCGGCTTGTGAGGAGGCACGTTCCCATCATCCCCCGGCTCGGGGTGGGGATCGCGACACACGCTTCACCGGGTGGGCAGACGTCGTTCACTCCGGATTCCCCCGGCCCTCGTAACGTCCAGCCGAACCGGTCGCACCACAACCTTGGAGGCCCCCGTGGCGAACGTGTCACCGCGCAGAGCGCTCCCCCTGCTGGCCAGCCCTCACGGGGGTGGACGCAGCGCGCTGACCTGCTGGTTCCGCTGCGGCAACCAGTGCGCTCACGACGTCCAGAACACCAGCGAGAACACCTACTTCGGTGACGTGGTCGCCGAGGTCGTCTCCCGCCGCGGGGTGCTGCGCGCGGGCACCCTCGGCGCGCTCGCGATCGGCGCCGTCGCGACGGGCGCGGCCCCGGCCCTGGCCGCTCCCGGCCCCGACGACGCGGAGCAGGCCTTCCGTCCCGGTCACGGCGGCCCGGGAGGGCACGGGGGTCACGGCGGCGGCAGGCTCACCTTCACTGCGGTCCCGCCGAACACCGACGACAGGGTGACGGTTCCCGAGGGCTACGAGACGGCGCCGGTGGTGCGCTGGGGTGACCCGGTGCTGCCCGACGCGCCCGCCTTCGACTTCGAGAACCAGAGCGCGGACGCGCAGGCCAAGCAGTTCGGCTACAACAACGACTTCGTCACCTTCTTCCCGCTGGGCGGCCACCGTGGCCTGCTCTGGGTCAACCACGAGTACACCGACGAGAACCTGATGTTCCGCGGTTACACCAACGGTGACGCCGCGACCGAGGAGCAGATCAGGATCGCGCTGGCCGCGCACGGCGGCTCGGTGGTCGAGATCGAGCGGGTCGGCGGGACCGGGCAGTGGCGGCTCGTCACCCGGGGACGCCGCCGCTACAACCGCCGGATCACCGCGCTGACCCCGATGCGCTTCACCGGCCCCGCCGCGGGCGGCGACCTGCTGAAGACCGCGGCCGACCCGGCGGGCACCACCCCGGTCGGCACGCTCAACAACTGCGCCGGCGGCACGACCCCGTGGGGGACGGTGCTGAGCGGCGAGGAGAACTTCAACCAGTACTTCGTCAACGGCAACGGCGTCCCCGAGGCCCAGAAGCCCTACCTCTCCCGGTACGGCGTGAGCCCCACGACCGGCGTCCCGGCGGGCAACCGCAGGTTCGACCGGGTCGAGGAGCGTTTCGACCTGGCCAAGCACCCCAACGAGGTCAACAGGTTCGGGTGGATCGTGGAGATCGACCCGTTCGACCCCACCTCGACCCCGATCAAGCGCACCGCCCTGGGCAGGCTCGCCCACGAGGGCGCGACGACCACCCTGGCCAGGGACGGCCGGGTCGTGGCCTACATGGGGGACGACTCCCGGTTCGAGTACGTCTACAAGTTCGTCTCGAAGAGGCGCTACATCCCCGGCTTCGACCGGCACAACCGGACGCTGCTGGACGAGGGCACGCTGTACGTCGCGAAGTTCACCGGGGACAGCCCGGCCAAGGAGATCGACGGCAGCGGCAAGCTGCCCTCAGACGGGAGCTTCGACGGCTCCGGGCAGTGGATTCCGCTGGTGACCGGCGGCATCTCGCACGTGCCCGGCATGACGGCCCAGGAGGTCCTCGTCTACACCCGGTCCGCGGCGGACAAGGTCGGCGCGACCAAGATGGACCGTCCCGAGGACGTGGAGCGCAACCCGGTCACCGGTGGCGTCTACGTGGCGCTGACCAACAACGCCAACCGGACCCCCGCGCAGGTGGACGAGGCCAACCCGCGTCCGGCCAACAAGCACGGCCACATCCTGGAGATCACGGAGCGGCGCGACGACGCGGGCGCCACGACCTTCTCCTGGTCGCTGCCGCTGGTCTGCGGCGACCCGAACGACCCGGCGACCTACTTCGCCGGGTTCGACAAGACGAAGGTCTCGCCGATCTCCTGCCCGGACAACGTCGCCTTCGACGGCGACGGCAACCTGTGGATCTCCACCGACGGCAACCAGCTCGGCGCCCACGACGGCCTGTTCGTCATGCCGGTCCGCGGTCCCGAGCGCGGCCACCTCAAGCAGTTCCTGAGCGTCCCGGTCGGCGCGGAGACCTGTGGCCCCCTGGTCAGCCCCGACCAGCGCAGTGTCTTCACGGCCGTCCAGCACCCCGGGGAGACCAACGGCGCCACCCCGGAGGCGCCGAGCAGCCACTGGCCGGACGGGGGCACCAGCCAGCCCCGCCCCGCCGTGGTGGTCACCTGGCACAGGAGGGGCGGGAAGATCGGCTCCTGACCCGATGATCCCGGTGCCGCCCGCGCCCATCTGGGCGGGGCCGCGGGCGGCACCGTACTTCCTCATCCCTGCGCCATCGCCGGTACGGCCTCCGCGGGCCTGTCCCCGTCCCGCCCCGAGCGGGACCGGCGCAGGGAGAACAGGCTGACCGGCACCCCGACCAGCACGATGAGCGCCGCGATCACCAGGGTCGTCCGGTAGGCGTCGAGGAAGGCCGTCAGCGGGCCCGCGCCGTCCGCGAGGAACGCCGTCTGCCTGCCGTTCAGGATGGCCCCGAGGATCGTGACGCCGAGCAGGCCGAAGACCTCCCGGGAGACGTTCAGCACGCCCGCGGCGATTCCGGCGCGGTCCGCGGGGAGCATGCCCAGGACGACCGTGGTGACCGGGACGAGCAGGCCGCCGCCGAGGCCGTACAGCAGGAACCACGGCAGCAGGTCGCCGAAGGTGCCTCCCTCGCCGACGAAGGAGATCCCGAAGATCGCTCCGGCCATCACGAGGAGTCCGGCCGCCACGGTCGGCGCGGTGCCGATCATCTGGCTGATCCGGGCGGACAGGGCGGCGGACACCGCCATCACCAGGGCCATCGGCACGAAGGAGGCCCCGGCCTCAAGGGGGGAGAAGCCCAGCGCGTTCTGCAGGTAGAGCGCGGTGAAGAAGTAGATCCCGAACACGCCGAACGCCCACAGCCCGATCGAGAGCATGCCGCCGCTGACCACCCGTGACCTGAACACCGACAGGTCGATCATCGGCTCCCGGCTCCGGCGCTCGATGACGACGAACGCGATCGCGAAGGCGACGGCCAGTCCGAACGCGCCGAGGATCTCCGGTGAGGTCCAACCGGCCCGGCCGCCCTCGATGAGTCCGTAGGTCAGGGCGAACATCGCCAGGCTCGACGTGGCCAGGCCGGGGATGTCCAGGCTGTGCCGTACGCGGCCGTCGGGGGTGTCCCTGATCGCCCAGAGGGTCAGGCCGACGGTCACCAGCCCGACGGGCACGTTGATCAGGTAGATCCAGCCCCACCGCCAGTTCTCACTGATGAAACCGCCGGTCAACGGCCCGAGGGCCAGGGCGAGCGCGCCGACGGAGCTCCACAGGCCGATGGCGGTCGCACGTTCCCTGGCGTCGGGGAAGACCGACCTGATCAGGGCGAGCGCGGTCGGGGTCAGCAGGGCGGCGCCGACGCCCTGGGCCGCTCTGGCGGCGATCAGGAGGCCGCCGGTGGTGGCCAGCCCGGCGGCGAGGGAGGCCAGGGTGAAGACGCTCAGCCCGAGCACGAAGATCCTTCGTCGGCCGAGGATGTCGGCCAGGCGCCCTCCGGCCAGCATCAGTCCGGCGAACACCAGGATGTAGCTGCTGACGATCCACTCAAGTCCGGACAGGCTCAGCCCGAGGTCCCGCTGGATCGTCGGCAGCGCGACGTTCACCACGTTGTTGTCGAGGTAGGTCATTATCAGGACAACGAAGGGTTTAACGAGACAGGAGCGTGAGCAGGTAAAACACAGGTCAAGGAAGGTCGCCCATGCTCAAGCCCCCGATGCCCCTCGCAGAAGCCCAGGAAGCTCATGTTGTGTTCATGAGGAGGGTGCGCAAGCTCTCCGAAGGAACCATCGGCAGCTATCGAACCACCTATAACACCCTCATCGGGCATCTGGAGGGCCTGACTGTCCCCGTGATCCCTCTCGCCCCGGTGCCCCTCACGACAGACCTTCTCGACCCCGAATTGATCATCGACTACTTCGCCAACTACGTTTCAGAGCACTGCAACGACGGCACTTACGCGATCAAGATCTCCCACGTGCGCAACATCATTAAGTGGCTGATGACGCATGAATACATTACCTGGGGACCCAACCCGGTGGACCTGCTAGGGGACCGCAAGGGCGACTACAAGCCCGCCAGGATCCGCCTCAAGGACGCGGAGTGGATGCTTGTTCTCAAGGTGGCGACCGCCCACCACCCCCGAGACAGGGCGCTCCTGCTGGCGGCGCGCATCCTCCCCAGGCGAATCAACGAGATCCTTGATCTCCAGTGGGGGGACATCGATTGGGAAGAGAGGGACATCCGATACGACAACAAGAAGGCCCGCAAGTACGGTCAGCAGATGCCCCTGGACCCTGAGGCGTGGGCGGTGCTGTCCGCCTGGAAGCAGACATACGAGGAACTGACAGGAAAGGAAGTCCGGCGCACCTGGTACGTCTTTCCCGCCTTCTTCGCTGCTGGATACGTCAAGAAGGGGCGTAAGCGTGACTACATCCTTGCCCCCACCAGTCGCATCACCACACCCAGCCGCCTCATCAGGGACCACCTGATGAACGCGGGCGTCTATCAGCGCCAGATGGGATGGCATAGCCTCCGCAGACTCACGGGCAACGCCGTACGGGCGGTGGCCAGGGCATCAGGCCGGGCGGATTCTCTCGAACTGGCCAAGGAAGCGCTAAATCACCAGTCCACGGCCATTACGAGCATCTACATGGATCATGATGAGCAGTACCAGGAGTACAAGGCGTGGCGGCTCAAGAATCGGATCGTGCCCGATGACCTCGCCGCCCAGATCCCCGAGCTTGCTCACCTGGTCGCCCCGCCCAGCCACCCGCAAACCTCAGTGACACAGGACACAGCTGAGGGGCTCGCTACCGTGGTCTCTCTCATGGACCGGCGGCGGACAGCCGGATAGCATGGGCATTATCTCCCGCGTCGCACGGCTAGCATCGCGGGGGATCTTGGGTCCTGGTTGTCATGAGCCCTGGCCCCGCCCGACCCCTTCCGGGGGGTCGGGCTTTTTCGTGCCTAGAGAGCACGGAAATGGGAAACTTCTACCCCCCAGCTGCGTCCTGTGTCCGAAATTTATCATTCGGTCCTATGGCGCTCAAGGTCAAGGAGTGTCTCCGTGGTCAAAAGCCTGCGATTTGTAGGGCTTGCCCTGGTCGCCATACTGGTGTCCTGCGCCTCGACGGCAGGGAAAACCCCAGCTCAGACCCCCCTGGCCTCATGCGCATCAATCCAGGAGGAAGTGAAGAAATACCCCAAAACGGGAGATTCTCCTGTCACTATGCCCGATAAGGATAGGCTAACCGTAGCTTACTTGATCATTGACAATCCGAACTGTTTCGGGCAGGAATTAATTGCCAGGGCAAAGGCGAGCCGGGATGAGATCCTTATGAGCCGTGAGGGATCTTGAGCCTCTGACCAGGGAGGATCTTGCCCGGGTCCGCGCCGATCGTGGCGCGGTTGGCCTCGTGGACCTTCTGCCACGTAGTGCCGTAGCGCTGTGCGATGCGCGCCAAAGTGTCTCCGGACTTGACGACATACGTCGTACCCGTGTCGGGTGTGTAACTGATCCTCCCGTATCCCAGCACATCGCCCGGGGATCGCGTTTGCAGCGCTACGCGGTCCACATGTCCACCCTTGCGTGTATTGCCCTCGATTGCCTCAATCCGGCCACCGGACAGCACGCGGACGACCAGGCCGACGTGATCGGCCTGCCCGTCGTCGTTCCAGTCGTAGAAGACCAGGGCGCCTACCTCGGGGCGCTTGGTCCAGCGCTTGCGCCTCTTCAGGTCCGACACCCACAGGGGGCAGCTGGCGAACTCCCCAAACTCCGCGACCATCCCCGTCCGGTAGCCCACGTACGTGGCGAACATCGCGCACCAGGCGGAGGTCTTGAACGGCATACGGTGTCGTGCGGAGTACCACAGGCTGAATGGGTTCGGACGGCTGTACTGTCCTTGCAGGCTCTTGGCGTAGGCCAGGACGTCAGTCGCCGTCGCCATCGGCATCCTCTCCGTCGGGGACCTCTACCTCAATCGGCTCTGGCTCCATCGGCCAGGCCGGATCCCAAAATTCGCTCACAGTCGATCCCTTCAATGAATGCGTAGTGTCCGGGCTCCCGCCCGCCTTGCGGGCGGTCGGGCACGGGAGGCCCCAGGGGGAAGGCATCGGGGATCCCCACTCCGCGGAGCCAGGACATGATGTCCGGCAGGCCTCTCATGGGGCCTGCGGTGAACGGCGCATCGCCGTTCACAAGAATCTGAATGGAGCCCTTCCGGGGGTGGGCGCTGTAGAGCCCTACACGCCCCGCAGGGAGCATCTGCACCACGTCCCCCTCCATGGGGTCCCAGACGAGATGCACGGGGCTTACAGAGGCATTCAGGAGCCGGGCAGCCAGCACGGCGGAATAGCTTGAGTCGAGATTGGCGCCTATCCAAAAAGCCCGCGTCGGCGTCTGGGCGCCTCCGTCTGTATAAGCGTGGACTCGCTGCGCCTGGGGCATCCAGGTAGGCACTCCGTCTCCTCCAAGGTGGTCTTAAGCGCTGTCACGGCTGTCTCCAACTTCGCCACCCGGTCAGCGAGGGAGCTGCCCCCGTTCGGGACAAGTAGCGCTTTGATCTCCTCTTGGAGATACGTCTTGAGACCCCGGACAAAGGTCCGAGTGGCCACAGTGCCGGCCGCGATTGCGGCAGCCACAATGAGGCCTGCGATAATCTGCGACCAATCCATTAATTCACTGTCCTTAGGGCAACCGTAAGAACGCCACCCCACACCGATCCGGCGCCCTGCGGAGGGGCGCTCTGGCGATACTCAATCTGCTCAATGGTCACGGGGACAGCCGTTCCTCGCCTTAGGTCCTCGAAAAGGACGACCTCACCCGCAGAGTCGGCACGCTCAATTGCCTCTAGGCGCTCCAGGCCAAAGCCCACATAGCCGGTCCTTTGGCCATCCTCGGTAATCTCCTGGTCATAGCACCGGAGGGGGATCACATATTGCCTAGGGCGCGGCCCACCAGGCAGCGCCTTCACCTGATACCCTCGGAAGATCGGGGATTTGCTGCTGTCTAGAGCGCTTCTCGACAAGGTGAATTTCAGAGAGATGTATTCCTGCGGGCCGCTCGGGTAGTTGATCGGCAAATCATCGTGCGTCCGATTGTCCGTGGACACGGACGCAAGCTGATACTCATTTCCGCTCGCATCGATTGACGCGATACTTACCGGACCAAGGAGTTGGGCCTTGATGTTGAATTGCTTGAACAGCTTGGGCCACAAGGTGTTATAGCGAATCCGGCCGGTCTGGAACCAGCCGGATTCCTCCACGTCTGAGCCATCCTCGAAATAGAGGCCGCTTCCATCGACGCCGATCGCCAGGCGGTCAGATGTGCCTAGGGTCGTGACACCCGTGACTTCATTGCTGCTAGACACACGCAAGTCTTTAGCCCATGGATAGCGTCCATTCGGCAGGGGCGCGGAGAGGTCAATCCGGATCAGGCCTGACCCGCCATCGACGAATGCGCCCGTATATGTGGCCCACACGTAGTGGTCCTGGGCGACGAAGTCCCGCACAGGGTTAGGGGTCTCGATCAGGGGGCCATACTCCAGATTGCCGCCTTCCCGAATGAGGGCGATCCGCACTCCGCGGTTCGTGCCCATGCACATAAAGGCACCCAGGTATGAATACAGGCTCATCCCCAACTCGTTCCGGGGAAGCTCTGCCGCCGTGGTGGCGGCAGAGAGGGCAGGCACGGCGCCCGTGGTGGTGAGCGCAAGCTTAAGGACGCTGCTCTCGGTGCCGTAGTACCCGATGGCGTAAATGGCCTCAGGCCCATCCGCAATATCCGTCCAGGCGTAGCTGGAAACGGGATGCGTGTAGGTGGGCGTCGTCGGCAGGGAGTAGGGGGCGGATCCGACAGGGGGTACAAGCTCATAGAGCGCGCTATCCACTGCCGCCATGATCCGGCCTTTCACCCAACGGCAGATCACCCGAGCAGCGGAAATTGTCCACAGCTTAGATCCTGTGGTGCCACCGAGGGCACCCCAGTAAATGCCGTCCGCAGCAGAGGCGTACCAGTTTTTGCCGTCCGTCGTGATCGATTGGATGGTCCCGGATCCACCCCAGGTGATGGAGTAATAATCGCCGAGAACCTCACCATACATTCCCAGCTTGTTGCCGTCCGTGTAGAGGACGTAATTGAGGCCTCCGACCTCCACCCCCAGGCAAAGGGTGGGACCGGTCGTGGGCTGCTGAAGGTATGGGTAGCGCAGTAGCGTTAGCTGACCAGGGGTCCAGGGGTTGACGCCTTCGGCATCAGCGAAACGGAATTCTGCTGTTTCATCGAGGCGCACGTCGGAATTTACGATGCCTGTGCCAAGATGCCACGAGGATTGGCTACGGAGCCACCAGCCAGAAAGGGACTGCTCGCCTGGCTCTGCCGCACTGTCGAATTGATCCTTCCGAAATTGGGCGGATGATCTAGTCAGGGGAGAATCCGGAGAGATGCTCCCCAGGAAAGGCACGCCGGCAACAGCATAGTCATAGACATTGTAGTAATCCTGATAGGGGCCACTGCCGACGCTGGCGACACGGGAGAGCACACCGGGGAGCGTGCGGATAATGAGGCTTCCGGAAGTTGCCATTAGATCAGATAGGCCCAGAACTGCCCGCCGACGACCGTGATATCCACTCCCGCGTCATATCTGAGATAGACGCGCACAGAATGCGATCCCGAGCTGGGCAGGCTGCCATGCCAAGAATATTGAGCCATGGCGCCGTACTGCGTGGATGGAACGGAGCTGACGGGGAAACCGCCATTGGGCTTGGGAACGATCGACGAGCCGTTATCCCTCACGTCCAACACCAGGGAGCCGCTAGCCGACGGGGAGGTCAAATATAGATGTAGGTGGTAGGCAATCCTCGTCGCTCCAGACGGCCAGCTAGACGGAGAAGAAAAGGAAAGCGCCAAAGATGAGACTTCGGAAAAGCTTCCAGAAGGGGAAAAAGTGCCGGACATCGTCGCGGCCGGAGGCCACCACTGGGCACTAATCACGCCTCCGCTAGCCGCGTCCGTGTGGGTATGCTGCGCGTTGACGAAGCTCCCGATAGTGGGAGTAGTGAGCACCCCGCCATTGATGGTGGGGGAGGTCAGCGTCTTATTGGTGAGCGTCTGAGATCCATTGATGGTCGCCAGTAAAGACGTGTTGGCGATCCCGTGAACCCCCGTCGTCTCCCCGACGTGATCCTGAATATCCTTGAAATCCCGGGCACTCACAGCATGCGCAAAAGCAGCCCCACTCGAATGGGGCTGCGCTGGGGTGCCGTCAATCCCTCGGCTGACCGTGAAGTTCGTCCCCGAAATCAGGGTGACCTCCACCAGCTCCTCCTGGGCGGTGCCCGCCTCCAAAACGGCCGTGAAGGGCACGGAAGGATACCCAGACACCGAGGCGACTGGGATTGTCGTAGAGCTATCCGAAATGGCAGACGTGATCGTCGTCTGGACAGCAGTGTTCGAGTAATGGCGAGTCAATTAGATGTACCTGTAGTGTGCGGAGACCGGATCGGACCTAAGGAGACGCTCCCGCTCAGCTGTCAAGGCCAACTGGTAGAGCTGCATGTAATGCCGTACGGCGCTTTGAGTAGCGCCAGGCTGGACCAGCTGTCCGCGAAGCTGCGACTCAATTGCCGCTAGCTGGAGGCGCGGAGCTTCCAGCATGCCGACCAGACGGAAAAGAGCGCCATACACAATGCAGTCCTCAGCGGAGGCATTCAGGCCGGTAGCCGTGGCGAACTCCGTGGAAGAGTCGGTGAACGGCGCCGGAGGGCGCTGATAGACCACACGCACCGTACGCCCGGGGAGGGGCGCCTGATACAGGTCCAGGCTCTTTCCGGTAGGGAAATCGTCCGTGCTCGCTGCCGGATCGAAACGCCACCGGCTGACGGGAATCCATCGCTTGGAAGGCCCAATGTCCTGCCAGGAGACCCGATGCACTTGCTCAGCTTCGGCAGGGATTTCGTAACTAACCCTGGTGGCGACGGCTGGAAACTCGTACGTCTTGCGCGCGTACAGATCCGGATAGACGCCTGAGATGGCGTCATTGACTGACGCGCGGATCAAGGCCCGGGGGAAGCGCGGATTGTTGACGATCATGGCGCCCGCATCATGGGCGCTGGGCGCCGACGTCTGGACTCCCCGGCCATATGGGGCGATCGTCACGGAGCCAGAGCCATTGTCCACCGCGGACACCCACAGCAGCTCATCCCCGATCTCGATAAGGCCCTGCGAAAGCAGCTTCGGCTCAAAAGCTTGAAGGGTGAGATCCGTGTCGGCGATCCCGGCCACCAGGTGCGTCTGCTCGGCTTGATCCCGAGAGGCGCCTTGGAGGGTGGCGATGATGCGGTCAGTGATGGATGCGAGTGTGCTCATGGAGAGATTCGGGATAGGGCCTCGGGGACACCGAGGCCGGTTGTGCCAGCAAGCGCATTGGCGACGCCTTGAAGGGCGACGCCGGGGAGGGACGCCTTCGCCTGGAGAGCGCCCACGACCTCTAGACCGACAGTGCCCGCGTAGAGATTGGCTGCCCCGGCCTCCCCGAGGCCGGACGTACCGGCCAATCGGTTTAGCTCGCCCTGAATATCAAGGTGAGCCATAGGCCACCCCCGTCCTGTCGGACTCCCGCACGGCACGCTCCACGTCGGGGCGAGCCGTGCTGTCCGGCTGGATCCCCTGGCGCCGTGCGTCGGCGTACGCCGTCAGGTCCCGAGTCCAGGCCTTGCCTGCCGTGCGGTCCCATCGGGGATTGGTGGCCGAGCGGCAATCCGTGACAGCCAGTCTCTTGCTGCGGAGGTACGCCCCGTAGGAGGCGTACGATTCGCCGTCTCGGATGTACGTCACTTGTCCAGCCACTTGAGCTTGAAATCCGGATAGCCGCCGTAGGCCTCTTCCAGGTCGGCCACTCTGCCGACGTATGGCGACTCCCAGGTCTGGCCCGCCTTGACGCGGATGGCTGCAGTGCCATCCGCCCACTGGACTCCATCGATTTCCGTCACCGGAAAAGCGGTGACCGTGATCGTAAAGCGCTTCATTCAATCTCTCTCAGGGTGATGTACGCGCCGAATCCGGCATCAGTGAGTTCCTCTGCGGCCTCTGGCGAAATCGGGTGGATGCGTCCGCCCAGGTACACCATGGAGGCCTCCTCCAGCTCCGTCTGGGCTGGGTAGCGAGACGAGTAGTAAGAGCCGTCCGGACGCCGGATGATGCTGATCCCTCGATGCAGGCCGAACCGGCGCATAAGCGAACCCACTCCAAGGGGCGTCTCCTGGATTGATGGCGTCTGCAGTACGTACTGACTGCGGAGGCGTACGTCTACGCCATCCCCCATCTCCCCGGACGGGATGCCCGTCAGAAGGAGGGTGATGGGGTAACCGGTCTGAATCCCTGCCGCCCCGAATGCCGAAGCATCCGGAATCCCGGGCGGGGAAATGAACTGCTGGATAATGACCTTGGCAGCACCCCAGGATTCAGCGGATGAAATCCCCGGGGGGCGGAGGCCGGCATCTACGACAGAAAGGCCGAAGGCCTCCGCGGAGGGAACTCCCGTGAGGGAAATCCCTAGGCCGATCTGGGCGAGACCGAAAGCCTCCCCTCCCGCAATCCCCGAGAGGGAAAGGGCCTGAGGAGTTGGGACGGCAACCACCGTCGCCCCCCATGCTTCCCCGGAGGAAATCCCGGAGCCTGTGATAGGCAACACGCTACTGGCTACAGCGACCGTAACCCCAGCGCCGTCATCAATTGTGGCAGGCGCGGAAAAATTCAGGCTGGTAGTGGCGCTGCCACTGGCGAGATTTCGGGTGGCTACGCCAGTCACACGATAGGAGCCCAGTTGTACGGACGATCGTGAAGTGAGGCCACCTGGGGCGGTGAGGGTCTGGCCTGTAGTCGAGGAGGAGAAGTCGCCGATGGCGTAGCGAATTTCCACGCCTGTAGAGCCGGGAGGAGTCAATCCCGGCGTGGAAATATTGGGTGTCGAGTAGGAGGAACTGGTGGCGAAAACGGGCGAAGGCGTAGCCGTGGCTCCCTGGATAGCCACAATGTGCACCTGACACCCCACACCACTGGTGGACTGGCTAAAGGTGTAATTCGCTGGCTCGCTGGAACCGGCGACCTTCCAGAATATCTTTGCGGAGACATAGCTGCTGCCCAGTACTTCGGCCCCCAGTGCCCAGGCCGCCCCGCCCGTGGGCAGGCCCATACTGGCAGACTCCGACCGGTCGCCCATCTGGAAGGCGACCAGTAGATCACCCTCGACGGCTCCAGAAGGGCGAGACGCAGTGAATGATTCGACTTCGGCAGTGGACTGAGCCGCCGATATAGACCGGTAAGAAGCAGGCACTTGAGCCTACAGCTTGAAGATCTTGTTTGCGCCGTTGTCGAAAGTGACCGTGATGTCGCCGCCATTAGGGGTAACCGGCAAGCCGGTAGCCGTGTCGATGAGGCCAATTAGAGGGCTAGTGCCAGCCGTCCCGGTGTCCTTGGCAATGACGAGATGGGCACAAGCGGCGCCAGCTGCTACCGCTGAATAGGTGATATCCGCAGCATCGGCCACACCCGCCGTGGTGGTCTTACTGGAAAGGTTGGCACTCGTGGCCACGAGTGTCCCGCCTCCACCGCCAGTGATGTCACTCAGGAATTCATGGGTGCTGGTATTGGGGGTATAGCCGCGGACGAGGTAAATCTTGATGTTGTCCGAAGCCCACGAGATCGCCCCCGTCAGAAACTTCTCGCGGCCCTTGTCGTACAAGGTGTTGCTCATGTGGAGACTCCATAGAGAAAGGCCCCAGCCGGGAAGCTGGGGCCTTTCTGACTACTTAGACTTAGGCGATGGAAGAAGCGGCTTCAATGCGGATCAGCGCGGCCTCACGGAATCGCGCCCAGCCGAGGAAGGCCTTCCATCCCATGCCACGGAACCGCTGGAGCTTGTCAGTGACCGGGGAGATCACAATCTCAGGCTCAGAAATGACCGACTCGGCAAGGGCCTCACGGCCCAACATGACATTCCGGTAAACCCGGGCACTGCCAGAGCCGTCCGCCGCGTATGGAATGCGCGGGCTCTCCACGTAGTAGGCGCCCTCGTAAATCCCAATGGTGGAGGTCCAAATGGCCTCAGCACCGGAAAGGTTGTGAGGGTCACGCCAAGCGGCAGCCCCAGTTTCGGCCTTCAGGTCGTGCGAGACATCTGGGTGAATCAGCATTCCGTACAGTTCACCCTGCCGAGGCATGACCTTTCCGGAGCGGAGCTTAGCGACAGCCAGACGCACCATAGGGGACGTCAGAATGTCGCCGGAAGCGACCGCACCAGTGGTGCCAGCACCGCCAGAGATCATGTTCGACTTGAGGGTGCCGCCATTCCTGCGGACCACATTCGTACCGCCCGCAAGAACGGGCGAGACGAGATTGTCGATGCTGTCCCTCATGTTGTAGGCGAGGATATTAGCGGTAGCCTCGTCCACGTCAGAAATTGCAGTGAGCTGCAGCTTCCGCGTCAGGATGACCACATTGCCGTATTCCCGCATGGTCACAGAAATCGACGTGGTGCTAGGCACGCCTACCGCATCCGGATCAGTGAACTCATCAAGCTCTGCGGTCTGCGGAGAAAGATCGTTGTAGAACTGCCAAACGACAGACGAGCCGGGGGCCGTAGGCTGCTCTACCCGAGAGTCCGCGAAAGAGCGGAAGAGGGGCATGGAGCGGAGCTGAAAACGGACGTACCTGTCATACGCCGTTTGCACCAGGGACGTGCCCAGAGAGGCAACATCGGTGCTGGTATAGACATTACTCATGATTACGGCGGAGCCTTAACCTCCGCTAAATTGGGTCATGCAGTCTCCCCCCTGATAAGGGCCTGGAGCTGCTCAAAAGTCAGGCTTGGATCGTTAAGCCTCATCTGCAGATCCGTCTGGGCGCCCTGTGATTGGGCGCCCGTCGCCGCAGTGTTTTGCATACGGGCAAGGGCGGCATTGTCGGCATCGGCCGGCATGTGGCCTGTAGCGCCCTGAGACGCATTCTGAGAAGCGTTCTCGGCGGAGACGCCGAATACATCGCCATACTCCTGCAGCCACTCAGAGACGCCCTCGGGCGTCGCTGCGACATCTGCCGGAATCAACCTCGCGACCTTGGCGGGCACGTTCCGGGAACTCAAAACGCCCTCAATGGTGTTCTTCCTGAGCTGGGCTTCTGCCTCGTCAGCACGCTTAAGAGCAGCCTTCTTTTCGGCTGCAGCCTTAACGATCAGCTGACGCAGATGCTTAGGCAGGGACTTGACGCCGGACGGCTGCGCATCGGTGCGCCCACCCTCTTCGGTCTCCTCGTCCTCAGACTCAAAGTCGTCCCAGTCGTACTCACTCATTTACTTCCTACTCCCATTAGTAATCATGGTTTGCGCGGGCCACAGCCATTGCATGGGGGGGCTTTGGCTGGCTCCTGCTACCGGACTAGATACGCATGACAGGGCCGGTTGATCTGTCTATGGGCTCCCTGCGAAGGAATCGAACCTTCGTTGCCGGATCCAAAGTCCGGCGTCCTGCCGATTGGACGAACAGGGATTGGCGAATTGATGGACTCGCCGGGCCTAAGCGGCTACGGTGTCGGGCGTGACCGACACCAGATGCCCCCGATGCGCGGGCGCTTACAAAGAGAACGGGCCTCCTGGGGGATCCCGGCTCACCGTCAAGAGGAACGTCTTGATCTGCGGGTCCTGCTGCGTGGACGAGGCTTATAGGGATGCCACCGGAAAGGCGCCGATCCCTCCCGAGGAGTGGCCTGTCAGGCCAGATGAAATGGTGGTGGATTGGCAGCAGCGGGCACTGGGCGAATGACGCTCACTCCCCGCTGTTCGGAGAGCGAGTCGTCATCACAGATGCAGGGAAAGTTGCCCTGGAAAATCGGGGCGAAGGCGACTAAATTCCAGTAAACTACTATTGCTTGTGGACCCTAGGGGGGTACGCAAGAACTGCCGCAGAGGGCCTCCGTAGGAGCCAGCCGATTAGGGTATATGGTGACCGCAAGGAGGCCCTCTGTTTTTTGTGGCTGGCCATGCAGGAGTCGAACCTGCGCCCGCGGATTAACAGTCCGGCGCTCTGCCAGCTGAGCTAATGGCCATTGAATAGGCGAAGAAGACCTCTCTTCGGGGGGTCTTCTCGTTTATGGGGCATGTCATTCTGGAGCGAGAATTGCCCTGATGTCGCTCTCCCGGTAGCGGCGTTGATTGCTGGGGGTCCTTACCGAGGGAATGCGTCCGTCCCTCGCCCATCGGGTGACGGTCTTGGCGTCCACGCCGAAGATCTGGCCGACCTCCCTGGAGGTCAGCAGCCGCTCAGCCGTCCCGGCCTCGGTGATGAAGATACCGTTCCGCTTGACGGCTACGATCTCCGCACCCGACTCCGACATAGAACCTCCCCAGCGAGAAGGCCTCTCCGTGAACGGAGAGGCCTTCTGTCATGAGCCCTAAATGGGTAGAGATGAGGCGCAGGTGCCGTTTTCCGCAAGTAAAGGGATGCGAAGACTCGGCCAAAGCAGAAAGAAAGCCAAAAAGCCAAGGCCAGCCAAGCACCTTAAACGTTACGAGGCCAAGTGAAATCAAAAACCTCGAACGCAGGTTGACGCCTCATCCGTGCGGACGGGAGGAATCGAACCTCCAACGCCTGGTCCCAAACCAGTCGATTTACCATTAACCTACGTCCACTGCACGCCCCGCCCCCCGAGGCGGGGCGTGGTCTTTATTTCGCCCTCCCGGCCATGATGTCCGACCAGAGCTGCCGCATCTCGGAATGTGTCCCACGGGAGGTCTCATGAGTGACCTTGATGCCATCGAGGCGGGTGGTCCGCCTGACGAAGGCAGCGCCACCGGCTTCGATTAGCTCGTATACCGGAGAACCGCAATAGCACGTGTAATTAGCTACACGCTCTTTGGCGCCAGCCGGAAAGGGCTGCTGCCAATCCAGCCGCCGGAAATCCTTCTGAGGGAAGGGCGGCGGGTGGGCCGTGAGGCCGGGGCATTGCTCGGTCCGAACCTGGGATTGAGGGCGCTTGGTCACTCGGGGATCCTCAGGATCGCGTCCACCGCCCGAGGGGCCTTGCGTTCGATCTGGATCCTGTCCCGGCGTGGATCGCCAAGGGGTATCGGGATAGAGATCAAATAAGATCCTGAGTGATCCCCGACTGTCACCGTGGCGATTAGCCGTTCGTAGCGATAGACCCACAGTTCCGGGGGAAGGGGGGCGGCAGGGGGCGCGATGATTCGGGGCCGGTCCCCACTGGGCTGGGCGGGCACGACGTCGGCGAGCTGCTCAGTGTCGGTGTCCTGGAGGGGCTGCCGCTCCCCGGTGGAGGAGAAAGCCAGTCCCACCCTGGAAACAAGGGTGACTCGGCTGATCCTTCCCGCCCCGGCCAAGACCAGCGTGTGCTGGAGGCCCGTCAGAGCCTTCTCCTGGCTCTCGACTGACAGCTTTTCAATCGCCTCCGCCAGCATCGCTCATCCCTTCGCCGTCCATCTCATTGCGCAAGAGAGACGGTAGGGACTGGCGATGCTGACGGTGTGCACACTTCGGTCACATTCTCGCGGCGCCCTCTCCCATGATGCGATCCAGGCGCCGAAGCGTCGGATTGTCTCGACGCAAATGGTGCCTAATGTGTCGATGTGTCTCCATCGCCGCCGGATGGAATCGGGTCATTTGGGGAGCAATTTCCCCAGCCCTCACCAAGCGGGATGCCGCTTTCTGATAGGACCCAGCCAGCAGCAGAGCCCTGGACATGTCCAGGTCGTGATGTGCGCGGCGCTCCGCGTAGAGGTGCTGAGGGAGCACGAGGCCGGAATCCCGGCGGATCGCCTCGTCGGGGTCACCCAGCTCCGTGGCTACTGCACAGCCGTGGATGGCGGTGTTCGCGGGCGTGACTTCAGCCCCGTAAGGATCGCGCCGGAGAACCTGCGTCACCCGCTCCGCGGCCTCGGTGGCAATCCCATGGTGCTCCCAGGCCTCCCCGGCGTGACCCATCCTGGCCGCCGCGATGGCGGCCCGCAGGCGCAGCGCACCCAGAACAGAGAGCCCTTCAGGGGTGGAGGTATCCACGCGCGCTATGGCCGGACGCAGGATGTTCAAGGCGATGTCACTCGATCCAACGGTCAGCATCAGAAGTGACTGTCCCAGCACCACGAGGCCGGGGATGTCGGGATTGTCGGCGCGATCTGCTGCCCAGGATGCCCTATCCAGCGCGACCTGGGCGAGGTCGAAGTATCCCAGGCGCCTCGCCAGGGAGGCCGCAATGGCGTAGCCATGGTTCAGGGCTCTGTACCCCTGGGGAGTGCCGATCTCGGTAGCTGTGGCGACCAGCTCCTCTAGCACGGAGGGGAGAGCCGCACCCAGGGCGGTGTGATCGGTGTCCTCCTGCATCCTTTGTAGACGGCGCAGCTCCACCACCAGAGTGGGCAGAGGCCTGGGAGGCACATCCGGTGGGGGCAGGATGCTGGGGTGGGAGAGCGCCCTCCGCAGAGGAGGGATAAGCCCGTCGAGAGGCTCGTATGGCTGGCCCTGGAGCCAGGCCACATCCACGCCGCATACACGGGCGACGGCGCCGATCAAGGCCTGAGAGGCGGGCTTGGCTCCCCGCTCGACGTGGGCGAGCAAGGAGCGGCTGACGTTGATTTTCAGCGCCAGGCCCTCCTGTGTGAGCCCCCGGTGCTTCCGCGCCTGGGCAATCCTTATCGCTGGAGTGTCCTCGTTCGCCATGGTGGTCCGCCTTCACTATTCCTGTGATTTCAGGCTACCCACCAGAAGTGAACGGCTTCCGGCCGATCAAGAGATCAGGCGGCAGGCTCCACCATGAGCCAAGCCACCTGGGACGTGTCCGTGCCAGACGAGGAGGTGAGCGTGAAGCTTGTCCCCGCGACCCTTGCCGACACCCGCACGGCGCCAGCTGCGGCGCCGGACGTCTGAGAGGTGACGAAAATCCTGGTGTTGGCCGTGACAGCTGTGTTGGACACCGTGACCGTGCCACCCACCAGGGTGGCTACACCCATACGGGCGGAAGTGCCGGCCTCGGAGACGGCACCGAGCACATCGGCGCCGGTCACATTGCCGGTCTTCTTGTTGACGCTAGAAACGTGAGATGACATCTAAATCCTAAAACTCTCCGCGAGACTTGATCGCCAGGGATTTCTGGCCAACGGCGGACGAACCGCCAAAAGCGCCCGCTTCCCGCGTGACGAGCCGCTTTCGTTTTGCCGACGCCAGGCCCGACCCGCCGAGAAGTTCGTCCTCCAGGTCTGTCTGGCCGAAAGATTCGCCGTAGATGCGACCGAGATTTTCGGCGGCCGGCAGTGCCTCTCCGATGGCCTGATAGGCTCCGCGGGCTTGATCCTGAGAAACGCCGAGATCGGCGAAATATCCTGCCCTCTGCTCACTGAGAGCCAGTCCATTTCGGCGGGCTTCAGCGCCAATCCTGGCTTCCTTCACCGTCTTCTGCAAGGCAGGCAAAGCGCGCTGCCTATCAAGGACAGCGGCGATCAGGTCACCTTGCCCTAGACCGTAATCCCGCAGGGAAGACAGGTAATTTTGATCGGAGTTGGATACCGCGTCGGCCGCGATCTCCACTCGGGACTGCAGCTCTGCCGGAGATACGTCCGAGGCGATCCAGTCCGTGAAGTCGGATTGTGAATCGTAGAAGCCTCTCGGCATCCCATTAGACTCTAGGATCTGCCGATAGCTGCGCTCCACCGCGAGATACTCGGCGGGGGACAGGACAGGCAGGCCTGCCGCGCGGCGCTTTTCGTTGCCCGCGAATCGGGCCTTGTACTCCTGCGTGTCCTGCAGCATGAGGGAGATCGTGTCCGCCCCATACCCCTGCTGGATGTAATCAAGGATCTTCGGGGCGAGGCTCCCCAGGCCGTAGCCGTCAAAGAGGCGCTTGAGATACTCGTAGGCGTCTCGCTGGGCATTCTGGTTGGCAGAGGAATTGGAGGGCGAGGAGGCCGAAGAGGACGAGCTAGAAGCCACCGGAGCGACGTCAGGATCAAGCCCAGTAGAGTTGCCCTTGGTGCCCTGCGGGAATTGCTGCGAATAGGGCTGGTTGGGGAACATCTCCACATAGGCATCCGTCATGCCCGGGATATATTCCTGCCCCTTCTGGCTCAGCTTCGGGGGCTTCGTGCCCTCCGCATACCAGACGTAAGAGAAATTGTAGGGATCGTATACGTACGGCATTAGTACGCGAACCCCCAATCCTTCAGGATGTTATGCGCTACGCCATTGAGGGACTCTCTGGCATTGTTCGTCTTCAGCCACCGCGGATCCTTCTTCAGCTCCTCCTCAAACTGCCAGAGGGGCTTTAGTTCGGACTTCCCGGTCTGCTGGTTGACGTTCGTCATGGCCTTGCGGATCTGCGAGTCAAACAGGTCCAGGTCCCCGCCGTTGATTTCCAGAATGCGCGCCATCGCTTCCGTGTACGGAGAGGCGATGTCTCGGACGGAAAGGCCGCCCTTGATCTGGTCGGCTAGCGAAGGGAAGGCGCTCAAGGCCATTTTCTGGATATAGCCCTTGTAGTCTTCAATGGTCCGCGTGCCACCGAGGATGCCCTTGAGCCAGCCTCCTATGGCTGACTCGTCGATTCGGATCCCCATGCTGTAGGCGTACTGCCTGAGCTGGTCTTCTGATTGCTTGGCTTCCCCGCCATAGCCTTTTCCGGCCTTGAGGTATCCGGCCAAGGTAGAACGCAGCTTTGCATTGTCCCAGCCAAACATCAGCGCGTCTTCCGCCATATCCCACATGGTTTGCCAATTGGCCTTGACGCCCATGGTCCCGGCAAGGGACAGAATGTTCTGATAGATCGTCCGCACCCGTTGACGCCACGTCTCAGGATCGCTGTATTTCAGCGCCAGAGTTTGACGAGCGCTTTCCCCGTTCTTCTGGTACCACTTCGTCTTTCTCAACTCGGCCACGAAGCGTTCGCGTGTGTAGTTCTGCTTGATCGCGTCCTGGAAAAGCTTCGCCAGAGACGGATCGGATTTGAGCAGGGCCACGGCCCAGCCGTAGTATTCGGCCCAATCCTTCTCAGGAGAGCCTTTCTTGGGAGGCATTAATAGTCCAGGGCGACACCCCAGGCGCCCTCACTGGCGCCCAGTTTGCGGATTCTAATTTTTAGGCCGGTCTTCGGAGCTTCGAGGATCATCCCATTGCCGATGTATAGAGCGATATGGTCCGCTCCCCGCTGAGCAGGATTGTTTTCCCATGCGACCAAGTCCCCGGGACGAAGCTTGTTCAAAGGCACCCGCCGGCCTCTGTCGGCCTGCGCCATGGATACGCGCGGGATGTCAATTCCTGCCTTTCGGAAAGCGTAATAGAGCAAGCCCGAGCAGTCGTAACCGCCTTCGGCATCCGACTCGCCACCCCACACGTACCACATGCCCAGCTTTTCGCGGGCGTACTGGATCACGAGATCCCGTTTTTTGCTCGACCCCACAGGCGCCTGGAGCTTCTCCTCCCCCTTCTGGGGAAGGGTGTCGAACTCGACGTCGATCTCATCGAGGGTCGGGGCCATAACGCCCGGAGCGACCAGGCCTGTCTGCGGATCGGTCGGCGCGCTGGTCGGCGCGACAGGCGGGGCGACGGCTTGCACGGCGCTTGTGTCCGCAGCAGCGCCAGGCGCGACAGGGGCGGAAACCTGCTCTCTCAGGGAGAGGAGAGGCTCCATCCAGCCGGTAGGAGGCCAGGGCATTAGATCGGCGCTCCCAGCGCCTCAAAAAAGGCAGGCATATAAAACCCGGCAGCTTGAAAAGCTGCCGCTTCCTCTTTGTTGTGGGTGAGACCGTAGTCCATCGCGAAGCCCTTCGGATCAAGGCCCTCATGCGTCGTAGAATTGGACGTTTGAGTACCGGCCTTCTGATCCGTCGTCGTCGTCGTCGTGGTTGTGGTCGGGTTTTTCTTCTCCGCAGCAGCCAGAGCCTTGGTGAATTCGACTACCTCCGCATCAGTGGCGTCCCTGCCCAGTCTTTGCGACAAAGCGGCATGCGCCAGCTGCTTAGCCGTCAGGGCGCTTGTCACCGTGTATTGCGTGCTGGTAGAGGTGACCGTACGCGGCCCTGTAGTCGCGCCTCCGCCCTCCGCAGAAAGCCGAGAGAGGATGTCCCAGGGATTCATCTTGCGGCCCGCAGCGTACATTTTAGCGCTGCGACCGACCAAGGATTCCCAGAAAGGCTCTAGCTTCTCGTGATTGATTGTCGGCTCATCGAGAACACCTGCCCTCACCAGCTTTTCGGAGAAGGCCCTCAGCTTTTTGTCATTCCAGGTCTGGAAATCCTCCAGAGCTGCGCCGACCGTGGTGGGCAGGAATCGGCCTTTGCCGATGTCCTGCTGACCCTTGTAGACCTCCCACTTGGGGATCCAGACCGGCGACTGGTCGGTGATACCCTGTGGCGCTTGCGGTTTCTGCTGGGCAGCGAACAACGCCTTAGCCTGCTCCGCCATCTTCGCGACCGCCTGTTCTGGGGTCGTTTTCGCCGGGGAGCTGGTTGACGGTGAGGGAGAAGGAGTCGGCGTCGCTGTCACTGGCGCCACAGCAGAGGGAGGCGAGGCCAGGCCCTTCTTCACTGTCTTGGTGGCGTCGGCCGCCACCGAGGCGACGACCTTCGGAAGCTTTGGATCAGTCGCGACGAAGGCATTCGGGGGAAGATCCCCGGATGCATACCGTGAATCCTGCTGGTCCCCTAGTCCTGTCTGGGGATCCGCCTCGAAGAGATTCTCAAGGAAGACCTTGAAATTGACGTCGAGGCTATCCCACCAAGCCATTATTAGTCTCCAATGTGGATAGTGCGGAAAGCTGTAGCCTCTCGTTCGAGAGATACCGCCAGAAGATCCGGCCAAATTGGGTGTCTTCCTCGGCCAGCTTTAGCTGGGTGAGCTTCCACTGAGCGGCAAGGTCCTGATTGGCTTTAGCCGTCAGAGTGCTTGCCCCGCCTGCCCCCTTGCGTTGCTGCAGCACAGCAAGGAATTGGTCCCGGGCGTACAGGTATTTGGCCAACTGGCGAATCTCCGGCTTCTGAAGCTCCCGCTTGTCCGTCACCAGCTTCTGGAATTTCGCGATCCGGTTGGGGATCCGCTCCATGTCGGTTGCGAAATAATCCTTGGCGAACTCGGGGTTGCCTGCGGCAAGAGTCTTGCCGATAAAGCTTCGCAGGAAATCGATGAACTCCGGATCCTGCCCGGGGTCGAACTGAATACCGTCAACCGCGTCCATGTATTGGGTGTATTGCTGCCAGCCCAGATTCCGCTGATTCTCCTTCAGGGCCTCCATCGGATCGCGTCTCTCGCGCACCGTTTTGGAGGACCCCTCTTGGACTCTTTGCTGAAACTGGCTCGCGTAGACGTACTGATCGAAACTCGCATCGGCGACCCGGCCTAGGCGGATAGCCGCCAGCTCCGGATCATCAGCGATCAGATCTCGCATCTTCTGCGACTTGTCCCAGACTTCCCGCGATGCAGGCAAGCCCAAGTTGTTCTTGCTCAGGCTCGTCGTGAACAAGTAGAAGTCATTGCCGTAGCGACTCAGAAACTCGTCATCGGCCGTCTCGGGATCGCGCTGCCGCAGCTCCCGATACTGGTCAATGTAGAATTGATACGGGCTGACGAACTGCATGCCGACAGGGGAAAAGAAATTCACCCACGATCGCAGCTTGAAAAATGCGTCAGTCCTCGCCTGGGCTTCCCGGTAGAAATCCGCATCAGATGGGCGGGTCCGGCCGTGAAGCCGAGACTCCATTTCCATATTCTGGGCAATCATCACCATGGCCGACGCATAGCCGGAGTCCGCCACATTGGCGTCCGCCTGCCACAAGCGCTTTGCCCACGCAGGCAAAAGCGCCATGGCGACGTCAGTCTCCGGACCATAAGGGATAGCCCATTTATAGACATCCGTCATGAGCGTCGGATGCTCCATCGCCAGTTTCGAGGCGGAGAATTGAGTGACCGGCCCCGCGCCGGGAAGCCACCACTCGTTGCCCTGCAAGACCAAGTTCAATGACGCCTTGGAGACCCGGACGGCATCCCCAGGATTCCCTGGAAGGTGCTTCGCCAGCCACTCCGGGAGGCGAGCCTCGATGAATGATTCGTCATTCATATCGAAAATGTTCCAGGTGGACGGCGCTGGCTTAAGAGCGCCCTTCTCGTCATACTTCAAGACCTGGAGCCGCGGAACGCGCTGACCCGTATTCGGATCGACGGTGGCGCCTAGCCCCATCTCATTCGGAGCCATCCACAGCTTTCCGCCATTGACCAGGATGGACGGGTCCATCTTGATGAGCCTGGTCCACTTGGTCAGCGAGTCCTCCCACGCGGAGAAGAATGCCGACAGCATCCGGAAGCGGTGAGCGATATTACTCTTGGTGGTGCCGTCATACAGCAGCCCCTTAAGCTGCTGTAGAGCCTGCTCCCGTGCGGCATGCTGGATGCGAGAGACCTGCTCGGCCGTGAGATGAGGATGCCCTAGCTGGCTTTCCAGGTTGTCATGGAGGCGCTTGATATTGCCGACCATCAGTGACCTGAACGTCGGGTGGCGGATCAGCTTATCCTCGGGGAGTTGGGCGATCCACTTAAAAGCAGAGGCCGTAATTCCGTCGAGGACCCGGGGCAGAGGACCCTCTTGCAGATTGACATCGATGGTTGGGCCATGCACTTGGGGGCGCTTCGAGACGTCGGGGAAAAGCTGCTCCAGAAGCTCTCGGTCTACCGTGCCGTCAAGCGCGGCCCGGCGCAGGAGGAGCGGATCAGGACCGGGGACGAGGGGCACAATCAGATCGATGACCGCCTGGGCGTGGCCGACCACCTCCCGAGGGTCTGTGTCCCGACCGCCGATCCGGCGCAGTAGGGCAGACCCATCGCCACGGGTCAGCCATCGCAGGACATCATCAGCCGAACCCCCATGCAAGAAGCGGCGCCCGATCGCACTCTTCCCGATCTGGTGATGGATCGCGCGGACCCACGCCTCTAGGTGGTCGGGGTCGTCGGGCTGCACCACATCCCACTGGGCATAGTGGTTGCGGAGACTGGAGAGCATCTCATCCCGGGTTCTGGCGATGCTCTCCATGGAGCTGCCAACCAGCTGTTGATAGGACTCAGCCTTGCCGAAATATGGGCTTTCGTACTGGACGCCCTTATAGACGACTCCCAGGGCCGACTGTGTGCGCACGCTCCCCAGGTCCCTGCCCAGCTGGTCGACGCGAGAGCGGAGAGACTGCTCCAGTTCCGCCCGTGTCCGGCCGCCGATCATCCACCCGGCGATATCGCCAGCAGCCCCGGCAGCAGTCTTTGCACGCATGACGGCGTTTGACGTCCTGGTTGCGGCGTTGGCCAGGATGCCCGCGCGGGCGCCCTGGGCGACGTGCCCTAGAAGGGTCATGGCTCCCATAGAGGCCATGATCCGGAGAGCCGAGTCGCTCAGGTTCCTGATCAAGTAGCCAGGACGGAGCAGGGTCGTGGCCGACCATAGACCGGAGAAGACATCCCAGGCGTCGTCAGCCGCCTGGGCGAGGCGTGGCCCACTCAGTTCGAAAGCCTTGAGTGCCGTCCCGTGGTGCTCAAAAATCCGCTTGTAGGCCTGGAGATCGAGGAGCGGAAAGCTATTGATTTCCTGCGTCTCCAGGATCGGCCAGCGGATCTCATTCCCGTCCCCATCCATGCCGTAAATGCCGTCCCGCTTGCCGCTCTTGGCGGCAGCCAGGGCGGAATTCCTGGCGGTCATTGACTTCAGGGCGAGCAAATCGGAGTAGTCCGCGGACAGGCCCGCACGCCTGCCCAGCTCGGCAATGGCATCCCTCTCGGCAGTCTCGACGACTCGGCGCCTACCCTGGATGTCTACCGCCTCAAGGTATCGAGACAGATAGTGGTTTGCCTTGGTCTCGTCGAACACGCCGGCATGCCGGAGGTAGGCACTAAAACCAGCCGAAGAATCAGGTCGGTTAGGGTCGATCCAGGACGGTGGCCTTTTGTTCGTGAAGCCCTGGGCGACCTTGAAGGGGAAGCCGGTGATGACCTTGATGGGGGTGCCGAGGAATTTCGGGAGAATCAGCTTTTGCGGAGGGGCGAAAGCTGTGGACTGGTAGTAAGTCGCCCAATCTCCCGTGTCGTAAGCTAGATTCCGATTGGCCTTACGATTGAGTCGAGCACGGGGAACCTGGTCTACTGCGGCTCCCCACATGCCGGACGCCCCAGACACATCGCCAACGGCAGCCTCAAGGAGCTTCTTGGTGTCGTCGTCGTGGACGATCAGCAGCTTGCGGAGTCGCTCGTGATAGTCGTCCTTGGCGGGATTTAGGGAGCCGATCTGATCCCGTACACGGCTTCCACGGAACCCCACGAATTCGCTATTCGCGTCCCGGAGAGCCAGCTCCATATCCAGGAGTCGGTTACTTCCCTCCCGGAGGTCCTGGATCCGATTGGCCAAACTAACATTCGTACGCAAAAGCTCCCTGAAGGCGTTCTCTGACCCCCAGCCGACCGCCAGCACCTTGGCGGCGGTCTCCGCATCCTGCCTGTCCAGAAGGCCAGAGAGGATGCCTGCAGCGTCATCCGGGCGAGACATCCGCTCAATCAGCGGATGGCGCCGGATCTGCCGGGCTGACCGGCCAGACGCCCATGCTAGGAATTCTTTGGTTGCGTCGCTGTTGGCCAGCCTGTCAGGGTCAATTTCCTTCTGCCCGACCTTCGGCAGCTTGAAAAGCTGCCGCTCAAGCCAGGGGTCAGAGACTCTCGATCCCGCCTGGAAAACATTCTGCACACGATTGAATGCCTTAACGCCCTTGCCGACTCCCGCGATAGGGTCGGCATACCAGGCCACCAGGCCATCCTGAAATCCGGAGACCACATTGAAAAGCGGGTCATCCTTGATCTCCTCAACGGCCTTAAGGTCGAGGATGTCGGTACGGAAATTGCCCGGAGTTCCCGGGCCATACCCCATGGCGAAAGTGATGCTCTGACCAAGACTCGTGGTCCTGGCCTTCTCCCATGCCTTCGCCCACGTGTCAGGGTCAATGAAAGCCGAATACTCAGATTCATGTCCGGGAGTAAGGCCCTGCTGCGCTTGCCAGGTAGGCGAGCGCGAAAGATTGATCGCCGTCTGATAGGTGCGCGGAAGGTAGGTGATTGTGTCATTCGCCCATTCGGCGGCAGCGCCGATCGGCTCAATGACACCCTGCACGGGTCCGGCTACAGTCTGGAAAGCAGCATTTCCCAAATGGATGGGGACCAGCAGAGCAGTACCAAGGACTTCGCCCGCGGTCTTGTCGTCACTGTCCTGGATGAGATCCCAGAAAGAACTGGCAGCATCCCCGAGGGCGGAAGCCGCCAGGCCGAATCGCTCATACCACTGCATCAGGAAATCACCGCCTTGATTTTGCGCACGTAGGCACGAAGGCTCGGCATGGCGTTGGGGCGGTTCGCCAAGAATTCCAGGACCGGCAAATACGCGGCAAGGCGCTGCTTGTCCTCGCGATACAGGTCTGCCTCGCTCGGCAGTCCCAAGGCATCCATGCCTAGGCCAGGCCCCAAGGCGGCGCCGGACGTGACCGGCTCGCCAGGCCTGGCAGACGGAGCGCCGAAAGGAGTGACCTCTACGGGCAGTGCAGGCGGCATCGCCCCCGGGGGGATCGCGCCAGCAGCTCCACCACCAGGGGCAGGGGTAGACAGCTCCATGGCCGCGCCGGACTGGGCAGCCTCAAAGGCTGCCTGCTCGCCATAGCCCGCGTCCGGCAGCTGCCGGACCTTCTGCCCGGGGCCGCCATCCGTCCGCCTGGATAGTCTCCCGGGGGCGCTGACAGGGGCAGGCTTTGAGGGCTTGCGGTATCCGCCGTGACCATTGGCCATCTATCTGGTAATCGTTTCAATCTCGCGTGCGGCAGCCTCATGAAAGGCTCGCTGCTGTTCTACGTAATTCATGTGGGCGACGAGAACGCACGCCCCCGCCGCGCATGCGTCAGACACGGCGCCTGCCACGTTCCCCAGTAGCTCTACGGCCAGAGTGGGAATGGTGATCCAGGAGAATCGCCGGGGGGTGATCTCCGCGGACTCGCCCTCTTCCTCGTCCAGACTCATTAGTGCCTCGGAGTGCGCACCCAGGCGGCATCGCCCCGGGTGCCCCCGGTCTCTTCAGTGATATTCAGTCGGGTCTCATGGCCATAGACCCCATTGCCCGTGTCGCCAGGCATGGAGGCCTGGACCTTTACAGGCTGCTCATAGGCGGGGGCGCAAGAGCCCTGCAGGGACTTGGTTGGAACCTTGTTATTCATGTTTGCATCCTTTCGGGCGATTGCGGCGTTGAGCCAAAACATCGCCTCTTCGAGCTTGGTGATTCCGAGAGACCTTTCCCGGCTGTCCGGGATGACAGCCTCGGCAAAGAGGGCGACATCAAAGCACTTCTGCCGCACGCGGGAGTGCGCTAGCGCGACATCTTCGGTGGCGGCAGGGTGGTACTGAAATCGCCAGGAAAGGTCACTGACCACTTGCCGCTCCCGGCTCGTTCCGTACGAAATACACGCCTACGGCGGTGACGAGTGCGAGCGCGACCTTGACCCATTCCTCAGGAGTGATCACCGAGTCGGACACAACGCCCTCAGCAGCCATAGCCATTGCGCCTAGAAGCGCAATGGCCGACTTCCAATATCTACCGATCTTCATTAGATGGGAATTTCTCTCTTCACGTTGACATTCGTCGTCGGTGATCCGCCTGAATTGAGGCCGGCCAGCATCGACAACACATCGAATCCACCACCGCCAGGCGGCATTCCTGCGGGCATTTGAGGCCCGCCCGGGGCAGCCATTCCACCGGGAGCTAGGGGGAGCTGCTCAGAACCGGTCGGCACTTCCCCGGGCGGGGGTTTGGGTGGCGCGAAAGCGGATGCAATGACATCCTCCAGGGCCTTGCCCTTCTGCCGCCCCTTGACGATCGCCGCCATGCGATTAACGGCCTCGGAGGGGTCCATTCCCGACTGGGCCAGCATGGGAATTGACTGGGCATAGCCCGACACGGAAGCGAGGAGGGCCTCCCGCAGGCCTTCAATCTCGATCCGCTGCTCCTCTTGGGTTGTGTTGATTCCAAAAGGGAACTGCCTGCGTGCCAGGTCTTTACTGATGAGCTGGGCGCCCAGAAGCTGCAGGATGAAGACCAGGCTTCGGTTAGGGTCCAGGCCCACAGAGAAGCCGTAGGAGACGTCACAGGAGTAGTCCCCGGCGATGTCGCGGGAAGGCTTCCACTTGATCTCATAAGGAACGCCGTCTTGCTGCCCGCGGATTGAGCGCTCTACGTCAGGCCAGTAGTGCTCATCCATTCGGAGAGCAAGCTCCATGGCCTGTCCGAGAGTGTCTACAAAAACGTCTTGTGCAGCACGAATCTGGCTATCAAATCCGCCCTCTAGAGCGCGTACGCCTTGACCAGTGATGATGCTTGCATCGACATTTCCGGAGCGCGACTCCGGGAAACGGGCGCCGATCCTTAGCTCCTGCTCCAGGAGTTGAGATTCGGCGAAAGCCGCCTGCGGAAGCTCGGTTCCGACCCTCCGGATTTTCTCCGGGGTGCTTGACCGGATGAGCGCGAGGGGTCCGAGAGCAACCTCTTGCACGTCATAAGGGACAGCTAGAGGCGCCTCGGTGGCTGCCTCAGCAGCAGCCATCGCCAGATTCGCAAACCGGTTTCGGGCTACCTGCGTCCAAAGAATGTCATCGTATTGCCCCCGGCCTTCAACGAGGCCGGGGCGACGAGCAATCCTGACGGGGCACTCACCGAGGGAGTTCTCAGCGTAGGCGAGGACGCAATCCTTGCGGTCGGGGAGATAAAGCATGGTGCATGAGTCGTCCATGTAGAGGACGGCTTCCACCATGCTTTGTGAATAGGGCTTTTCGTATGGTCCGGCGATCCGCTGAGCGTGCTCCGGATACTCCGCGCACAGCTCCGCGATGGTCTTCCTGAAGACCCGACTGTATGACCGGCACTTACCCCACCGATCGACCTCAGGATAGCTATTCCGGGGATCCAGGATCAGGAACCGCGGAACCCTCGACGCGAAATCTGGCTCCACCAGAATGGGCATCCGACCATATGAGGCGTAGTAGTCGGCACCGGAGTACATCTGCGTCTGCAGGTTGCTCCGCTCAATGTAGTGCCACATGCCCTTGGTCTTCTTGTCGGCCCGCGACCGGGCCTGATCAGAAACCATATTGGTGGCGCTAGCATTGAAGGCCGGCAGTGGGGCTAGGGACTCCGCGACGGATCGCGCGGCAATATCCACGAAATTCGCGATGATCGGCTTCGGGAAGTCCTCGGAAAACATCCCGGGGAAGACATCCTCAATGCGCCCATTGCGCACATCGTAGATACGACGATCGGCGGCATCCCGCTCGGTGGCGGAAGTGCGGAGGTTGCGGACCTTATCAAAGATCCCTTGATGTGGATGCGTCATGCGCTCATCTGGTCATGCAAGTAGTCGTCAATCCTGACAACCGTCTGCCGCCCGCGCCGGTAGCGCGGAACATACTTCGTATTGGTATGAGAGTTGGCTCTCATGGTCCGGGAATCGACGATCTCTCGCGCCTTGATCTCGGCGAACCACAAGGCCATGGGCAAGTCCTGCACGAGATCTTTCCCCTTCGCCCCCGGGCGCCAGGTGATCAATTGCTCAATGAGGGCCTTGATACCCTCAGAGTTGTGGGAGCTGGGAAGCTCAATCATCCGCTCCGTGAAAAGCGGAGCGAGGCTAGCAACCCCAAAGTCAGGGTCTAGCTTGTTGGTTCCCGTGTAGTGCTCCAGGAGGGGAATCCCGCGCGAGGCTAGGAAGCCCCGCACGTGTTCATCTCTCGTCAGATAGATCTGGAAAGCGTTCTTCTCGATGACCCAACACGTCGGCTCATACTTGATGGTCCAGGCCGTGATCAGGTCCCTGATCGCCTGGGGCGACGGCGCCCGCATGCGGTGCGCCTCCAGGACCCAGCGCTTGAGGGTCCGGGGATCGACGGCGTAGGCGACCGTGGCAGTCTCGCCAGCCATCGCCGGATCCATGGCGCAGATGACGCTGAGTCCCTGCATGCCTTCCGGGCGGCCGTGGTTCTCGTTGGCCCCAGACAGGAGACCAACCGTCCGCCTGCCGTTGACGCAGGCGCGGACATCCTTCGGGGAGAAGATCGCGTCACTACTGACGTCCTGCTGTTGGTAGACGAGGCTCCACGTCCGGGGATCCATGACCGAGCGTCGGCGCGCGAGGCGAGGTCCATCCCATCGGGGATACATGCCGTCTGCGTCGCAGCCGTCTTTGCTTCCTGGCCAGGGCCGGTCAGAGCGAGGCCACAGAGTCACCCAGTCCCGGGAGTCGTCCGCGCCCTCCAGGAGCGCGGGCATAGAGAGGTACGTCCACGGGCTTCTGCCGTCCTCATACCGCTCCGCGGAGCGCAGCTCCCGGTAAAGGTCAACCGAGTCCACGCGCGTTCCGATGACGACGACACGACCAGTGTCGCCGACACGCGAGATCACGTCCTGTTGTAGCCAACGCAACTGGGATTCGTACTGATTCGCGTTGCTCAAGAGCACCGCGTCATCAATGAGAATGAGCGTGGAGCGCACGCCGTAGATCTGACCGCCCAGGCCGATGCATTGCACGGTCGGGTCTTTCTCGTCAGGGTCGCGAAGGTCTGAGGGCAGATAGATTTGCGTCTGCTGCCAAATCGCGTCGCCACTGTCGAAACCCTCTGCCGGCCCGTAGTCGGCCTGGAGGTCTCGGTAATTCGGATGCGTCAATCTCTGCTTGATTGCCCAGAGCATTTGCTTAGCAAGCTCTTGAGTTTTCGACACCAAAACAATGCGCTCTTGGGGCTGAGTGCAAATCAGGTACGTCGCGTAATCAATGGAGATCGTGACGGTTTTTGCATGATCCGGCGGAATGTTGATCAGGACGAACTGTGGGTCGGCCGCCTCGTAGCGCATCGAGGGGTGCAGCCACCTGGGTCCCCTCCCCTCGATCACGTCCACCAGGTTCAACTGGTGGGGGAAGGTCGTGCTCCGCAGGTACCGCTTGCGGAATTCCTCAAAGGTGATCTTGGGCTTGTCAACCAAACCCGCCTTGTTGTGGAGGGTCGTACGGATCAGGTCAAGCTCCGCCCGGAAGGCGGGGTCAGTCCTGATCCAGTTCTCATAGGACCGCTCTGACCTGCCCACACTTGCCATCGCGGCAGCCCAGGACTTGCCCTCGCGGATCGCCGTCAGGGCGAGCCGCTTAGCCTCTGATATTCCAGGGCGGTAGGTGGCTTGATTTCTAGTCATCCGTATGTGTAGGTTTTGTCTTGCTTCACCGGGGTAACCCTCACACCCGATGTTGCGCTCCCTGAGTGGAGCTGGGCGGAGCCCTGGGGACCCCAGGAAGGCCGTGGGCACACGGCCCGGCCGCCCAGCTCCACACCAAAGACCAGCCGTATCCGCCGCAGGATGCGACTGGGGATTTCCATCGGAAGGCCGATCCTGGGGGAAGGCTGGCTCTGACAGGAAATCCCGAGAGCCCACCGGGGACCCCTCGCGGCCGATTTCCGTGACCCGGTGGGCTCTCTATAAGTGAAAGCGCCCATTGCGAGGCCGTAGATGCCATGACCTCATCAAGGGTGAATTGCATAAGAGGAGTCTCAATGACGAGACGTGCAGCCCTAGAGGCTGAGCTGGAAGCGCTTTACGCGAAAGTGCCACCGATAGCCTGCAAAGGGCTTTGCTCGGACAGCTGTACCGTGATCGATTTAGGTCCGGTAGAGCAGCGCAGAATGCGCCAGCGGGGATTTCGGATTCCCCGCCTACAGGATGCACTCGACGAGCGGGCCGACCGGGGCTATACCTGCCCCGCCCTTACGAGCGATGGTCAGTGCGGAGCGTACGACGTGCGCCCGATGATCTGCCGCGTGTACTACGCAGACAACGACCGCCCTTGTCCTCATGGCTGCAGGCCCCTCGCCGGGAAGTATCTGACGTACGCGGAATCCCGCCAGCTGTTGGACGCGGCTCTCAAGCTTGGCACCGCGGAGCGGCCCATACCTCTGGAGGTCGTGGGGGCTTGGCTCCAGGATCCCGAGACCCGCGATCGACTCCGGGAGTACGGGGTGAGGCAGCACCCCTCGATGATCCGGCATCGGGTGGACTGGGGGAAGCAATGACAAAGCGGCGCAGGGCACTCAAACAGCTGGAGCTGCAAGTCGCCCACATGCTGAAGGACCTCCGCGTCCGCCAGGGACTCACGCGCGTAGAGCTAGCCGACCGCGCCGGGCGGTCAGAAAGCGGCGTGGAAGCGATCGAGACCCTGTCCAGAGCCCCGAGCCTGAGCTACCTAGAGGACGTGGCGGCCGGGCTGGGCTATAAGCCGGTCGTCCGGCTGGTGCCCCTCAAGGCTCCTCGGGAGCCGTAGGCCGGGGAAGAAACTCAGGGACTCTGACTATTCATTAGGCACGGCAGCCCCTCAAAGGCTGTCCGTGCCATTGTCATCTAAAGGGCCTATAAGGCTGCCCCCCAAAGGGGCGCTTTCGGGGCGCCCTCCATAGGGGCAGCCGTCCGGCGCCCTGCGGGGCGCCTACGGGCGACGGTGCCCGCGTCGCCCGTACTTCCATCCCCCATCTATTAATTGGGGTACGGAAGGCCCCCGCCGTGACCGTAAATTGATAACAATTTGATATACCTCCCTGGCCTGGGACGATGCGCGAAAATTCTTCCGAAACGAAGGGCCGGCTCCTACCCCAGGGGAGCCGACTGGAGGCCGGATTTTTGTGCAGAAATTCTTGGAGGGATAGTAAGGGTGGGGGGGAGGGCGCTTAAAAGGGGGCGGGTCAAGCCCGCTAACGACGGGCACGGACCACGCCACGCGCCGGACATTTGCCCAGGTCAGAGCCCGCGAACACAGGTTCGATGCTCTAGGGAATGCTGAGGTATTGCAGTATTGGTGTCTTGATAAGGGCACAACGTGGCAGCTCAAAGCCACAATGCGCCCCTCCTGGCCTCCATTGCGCCCCTTTGAGGGCGCATTCCCCCGGGCAGGCAGACGCCGACAATCAACAGCTCCATAGCTCCATAGCTCGCCAGCTGCATTCCTCTGTCGTCTCCATTCCCCTCCCGGCCCTCGCCTCCACCTTGCCCTCTGCCGACTCGGCTTCCCTTTCGAGCCCCTTAGGAACGGCGCCAGCTCCGCCCCCGGAGAACGGCTTTCAGGGCCGTTCCCGGTGCCGTCCTAGATCTGCCGCGCCCCCTGGTCGCTGTCGCTCCCAGGAGCCTTGCCATCGGCTTCCTGGGGTTGCTGTCCGTTCCATGTTTCCCCAGCTCAGCGACCCTTTTTAAGCCGTTATCGGTCTGTGACTTGACAGCTTTTGGGGTACTACCCCAATCTTGGAACCACAACAGAACAGCACGGCGGACGGGGCAGGGTCTTAGGGCCTTTCCCCGGACCAATGCGCGGTTCCGTTGAGTCCTACCCGCCCCTGCGTAGATCGGCCAGACCGTGACCGCAGGTAGGGACAGGCAGTTTCTTGAGAATTCAACAGTGAATGCCAACAAATGTGCTCTAGGGGGCTTCCAGGCCCCCGATCCTCCTGCACATGCCGACGTGAATTCGTCAGGGCAATGTGAAGCTGCAGGAGTAGCGACAGTGCGGACGCGGACGACTGCGATAAGCCTTGGGGAGCCGTCAATCGGGCTTTGATCCAAGGATTTCCGATGTGGCGAGATGCGCCTTCCGGCGCATCTCTCTAGCCACATCACAGAGCACTGTTGCAGGAGGCTTTCCCTGGCCTCCAAATCGCTTGCGCACTCCGGGCTTGTAAGTCGCCGTTCTGGCGCTGCCCAGTGGTCAAGAGCGCAGGAGCAACCCCAGGGGTTCGGTTGACCAGCTCTTTCCGGAGCTGGTCTTCCGTGCCAACTAGGGCAGACAAGGGAGCGCAGCAATGGTCATTCTCTCCGCAGAGATCCCTAATCACGGACTATTCAGGATCACTTCCACTGCTTTGGACGTGATGATGGAGAGGTATTTACCCAACGGTCCGAACGGGCTTAGGGGACTCATTCAGGAGCGGGCAGAAATCGATTACTCGGATCTGCACTCCGTGACGGAGTGCCTTTTCGTCCTAGCAGAGTTTGACGGATTTGGGCTCTAAGCACTTTGGTTGCCCTGGCCTCCGTAGAGGCCAGGGCTTCCATGGTTCTTAGGAACCACGCGGGCCAGTCGCCCGCGCAAAGGGCTCATGACCCAACAGGGAGCACGGAATGGATTACGAGACTCTTAACGCGATGGCACCGGAGGAATTCCTCTTCCCGGAGCGATTCGCCACCAGATACGACCAGGAAGACGACTACGCCCAGCAGCAGTACGAAAGGGGCGTGAGGCTTTCCGGCGAATGGGATGAGATCTACATCCGTCACACCGGGACCTGGGGTGCCCGCAGGGGCAAGCAGGTATCGGAGGCTTTCCCCGATAGAGAGCCTCACTGGTCAAGCGAGTGCACTTCTTACGAGGGCATCGGATACCACCGATCGACGGCGGATCTCTTGCGGGGGTTCCTCGCAGGACCGGCTCCGGTCTACGTGGAGAGACGGACAGAGAACGGGATCGTAAAGACTCAAATCAAATGATCTAAGCACTTTGGTTGCGCTGGCCTCGACCAGAGGCCAGGGCTTCCATGGTTCTTAGACCAGTCAGGGAGCACAGCATGGATATCTCGGTTCGCCTCGACTTCAATACCGGACAAGCTGTGGTTTGGCTTACGGGAACGAAGCGATACAAGGTCATCACATACGAGCCGAGGAATGGTGACTTCTTTCATGGCTGGTGGGTCCGGGGATCCTCATTCCCGGTCTGCTGGCATGAGGCTTTCACCATGGCCATTCAAGAGCTGGTTGACCTCAGCATGAGGATTCACCGCTACGGCAATGGCAGGCAGTATCACTCGCTTATCTAAGCACTTTGGCAACGCTCCCCCCGAAAGGGGAGCGTTGCCATGGCTCTTAGAGAAGAGTCCGAAGAAAGGGAGCGCATGATGCAAAAGGCAGGCAATTTCCAGGCCACTCACAAGGCTGTCTTTCCTGACGGCACGATTCAGGAGTGGGGTCCGGGCGCCATTCGTACTACCCATCCCGATGGGGAGGTGAATGAATGGCGCGTCACACCCACACCAAAGAGGGCTCGGGACCTGGGCCACTATGTGACGGTTCACCGTCCTGGGCCTGATGGCAAGTGGTCGGCGGTGAGCTTTCACGAGGGCACCGAAAGCGCGCATGCGTCGGGACGTGCGAACGTCAGGACCTTTAGGGGCGAATGCGCCGTGGTCCCAATCGAAATGATCTAAGCACTTTGGTTGCGCTGGCCTCCTGTAGGCCAGCGCTTCCATGGTCCTTAGAAGCGATACAGGGAGCACACATGAAGATCACAATTGACCTTTCTGAGGGAGACGTGCGGGATTTCCTCCGCTACTACATCTCCGACAAGGTCAGCGCAGTTGGCAAGATCAATGTCAAGCTGCAGAGAAAGGCGAACATTGAAGCAATCGTCAGGAGGGAGATCATTGAGATCTCCACAGGGCGAATCCAATGGTGGGCGGAGGAACTCAGTAAGGTCCAGGCTGACGCTGCGCAGGCTTGGGCAGAAAAGAATGTCAAGCGATTCAAGTTCTAAGCGCTTTATTGGCAGGCACTCATTGAGTTCCTGCCTTTATGGTTCTTAGAACCAGGGGGTCACTAGCCGGACCCTTAAGACCAGGGCTCATGACCCAACAGGGAGCACAACAATGGAAGACGCAATTGAGATCCACCACCCGATTAGCCACGTGGAGTGGCGATTTGGGGAGCGGTTCGGAACGTTCGCGTACAACCCTTACAACGGCCATCTCCGGTTCCACCGGTTTTCCCAAGGTCACATGGTGGGGAAAGCGCACTCCATTGAGTGCGCCCGGAAGATCGTGAGCGTGCTGTGCGCCAGGGAGTACATCACTATCTGGATTGCGCCTCCGGACGGTGATGACCACTCGGACGGCTTCTATGAGAAGCACTACATGCCCGAATCGTCTATCGACGGGATCACGGTAAGGCACGGCCTACTTTCCGAGGATGGCCGGATCTTCTGCAAGTGCGGAGATTGCGACATGCCGGAAAGCTACCGATTCCGAAGGTTCCCGTGCACATTGTGGTGTACGGGACTCCTACTCTCCTAAGCACTTTGGTTGCCTTTAGCGGGAAGCCTGTGAGCTTCCCGCTAAAGGCCTCCATGGTCCTTAGGGATCACGCGGGTCAGCCGCCCGCGCAAAGGCTCATGAACAGCCGACCAGGGAGCGCATATGGAAATTCAGGAGATCGAGGCTCACGAGATCGAGGATGGGGACGTTATCCAGCTTCATAGGTCGTTCTTTTGCGTTCGCAGCCGAACGGAAAAGGTTAACCCCGCAGCAGGTGACATCACCTTTTGGTGTCGCGTATGGCGCATGGGCAAAGGGTGCTGGGGAGAAAATGACCATCCAGTCACCCGGAGATATGAGGACAAACTGAAGGTCTTAGACCCCGAATTCGCAGAGAGCCTTTTCCCGTCTCTCTAAGCACTTTGGTTGCCTTTAGCGGGAAGTCTGTGAGCTTCCCGCTAAAGACTTCCATGGTCCTTAGGGCCACACAGGGCTAGCCGCCTGTGAGTAAGAAATCAGGGCTCATGACATCAGGGAGCATGCAATGAGCGAATTCACGCACACGCCGGAAGCGATCCCTCCCCTGAGGGAGAGTAGGGCAGGCCTCCTTGCCTCCGGGCAGAAGTTCTACCTGACGGCGGACGGGAAATTTCCCGACACCTTCCGCGAATGGCACGGCTACGGCAGACGCTACGAAAAGGACCCCGTGACCGGCATCCCCATGGGGAAGGCGATTCAGACAATCGTCTACACGTGCGAACTGGGCTATCGGGAGGAAATTCCCGTGACCCTTCCCGTCTACGTCCCCGCCTGATAGCCGTGAGGGTCGCCAGGATCCCCATAGGGGATCTCATGGTGGATATCTGCACGGACGACCAGGCCGAGCAGTATGAGGCTCGGATCAATGGCGCGGTATGCGCCGTGCAACCGTACTCGGAAGTTCGGATTGCGTTTGAAGATCCGGAATTCGGCCCTTACCTAGATCGGCTTTTCCGGAGTGGGGCGGCGATGGCCGTGGGCGCATACAGCCACCGGCTAGGCCCAATCTACGTCTGATGAGATTGCTAGGCGAGCACACCCCAGGAATGGGGTGTGCCGTCCCTAGCTGGTCATCTGGCCAGTGGAGAAAGACAGGGAGCACAAAATCATGATGAGCAACGCCGCACTGCTGGACATGGTCACTAAGCGGATCCGCGCGTACAGGGCCGACTGGAAGGAATTCCAGGAGGAGCTGGCTAGCGCCGGGATCGACTACAGGACCACCCACGTGGCCGCTTACCCCAAGGATCTCCGCAACCGGTGCATCCGACTGGAGGGGGACCGGCACGCGGTTCACTGCCTTATCCAGGTCGTCATCTCGGACGGCGATCGGTGGGCGGATCTGGAGGACATCAGGGCCATCGTCAACAGCGACACGGACCCCCGTGAGTTGTTGGCGCCGTACCTGATGCCGTCCCCAGCTGCAGCCTGATAGCTGCCTTTAGCGCTCCCTTCCATCGGGGGTAGGGAGCGCTTTAGGGAGTCCTCAGACTCCAGAGAGACAGGGAGCGAAGCAATGCCAAGGGTCGATGTCACGGTCACTGTGCGGGACACCTACAGGGCCACCCTGGATATCCCCTCCGAAGTCCTTGAGCGGGGAAACGTGGAGGCGTGGCTAAAGGACAATCAAGAGAAGTGGGATTCGGTCGTAAACATCTATGACTGCACTGAGGTTCTCGGATTTGAGTTGAACCAGGACTAGCGACCTTTCCAGAGCTGGCCAGTGTGGACCGCGCCGAAGCACTACAGGCAATCGCCCAGTGGATCGGTCGCCTTCCGGGTGATTACTGGGATGAGAGACTGCCGCAACCTCAATAGCTGATCATTGCACCAG
This sequence comes from Streptosporangium sp. NPDC020072, assembly GCF_040631445.1. Taxonomy (NCBI): domain Bacteria; kingdom Bacillati; phylum Actinomycetota; class Actinomycetes; order Streptosporangiales; family Streptosporangiaceae; genus Streptosporangium; species Streptosporangium sp. NPDC020072. The sequence continues at coordinate 366,215 of NZ_JBEYAB010000009.1, forward strand.
TGCCCAGGTTCGAAAGCCTGGGCATGCAATGGAGTGATCAGACTCCCCCGGGACCAGCCGTCCGGGAATCCAGGGCTCATGACAGGGAGCGAAATGCAGCACTGGCACGCGCGCACTTCAGAAAGCGGATTCCTCGTGGAAAGCGTTTGCTTTCATGGGGAGACTGGTCAGCTGGAAAAGGCGAGAGACTTCCTCTCGCGCGAGATCGTAGTGACCCAAGAGAGTTGGAGATTGTATCTCCCTGAAGTCGTCACCGATCTTGTCTCTAAGGAATACGGGCAGCTTCTCAATGGCTGTCTCCAGGGTGCCGTGTCCGACTCCTGGATAGGAGAAATCACCGTCGATGGTGTGAGGTACGGATTTGACCTCATGGCCATTGACGGCGCATGCGACGCCATGATCTAAGCACTTTGGTTGCCCTGGCCTCCATTCAAGGCCAGGGCCTCCATGGTTCTTAGACCAGTCAGGGGTCTTAGACCAGTCAAAAGGGAGCGCAACAATGAGCACGACGATTCAGGACCCGCGCGTTATTGGCGGGGTCTACATCTCGGACAAGGGTCGGCAGTATCGGGTGGTCTATCGGTGGCTGGAGTCGCTCCTCAGCGTGATCTGGTGGGGAGACACCATGGCCTCTATGGAGGACATGCCCTGGTCTGCACGGCACGCCGTGCTTTCTCAGCCGGACACGATCGAGGCGGACACCGCCCTCCAGGAGGAGGCGCCGGTTTCCCCGCCTGGATCGGCTAGTGGGCCGTCTCGGGCGACCAGCGCCGAGACGGAAGCCCAGAGAGAGGACACCAGGACGGCTACTGTCACCGTGCGCCCCTGGCTCACGCTGGCCACCATGCCGACCGAGGAAGCCCAGGAGGAAGCGCCGACCACGGCGCGCACCAAGACGGGCAACGTCACCCACGGCTTCACCGATGTCACGCGGACGGACAAGGGTGACTGGCGAGGGGTCTCTTACTGCGGCAGGGCCATGACCCTCGGAGAATCCGGGGGAGAGGTGGACTGCCAGCGATGCGTGGACGCGAGGTCGTCCGTCCCGGCGCCGGTTGCTTCCGGCGTCGGCACGGAAGCGCCGTCCACGGCCGCCGAGATCGCCCAGACCCAGAGCCCGGTGGAGATGCCGGATACTGCGACTACGGGCACGGGGAAGGTCGTTCATCGCCTTCGGGCACTGGAGACCATTGAGCCCTATATCCACATCGCAACGACGGCTTGCGGTAAGCGGAAGCCGCTCGGTGAGCCTGGAGGGGACGTCAGCTGTAAGGGGTGCCTGAAGGCCGCGTGACGGTCGCCTAAGGCCCATCCCGACCTAAGGGATGGGCCTTAAGGGGTCGTCAGGAAGGGAGGAGAAATGATCCAAACATGGGAAAGGAAGGAATCTCCGCACGGAGCGTATTGGATTGCTGATATTCCATCCGTGCGACTGGCCATTGTGGCAAAACGGCACGCCGATGACCCAGTGTGGTCTGTCCGCGTGCGAGGTGGAGGGAGCGAAATCATGGCTCCCATCGAGACCACGTATTTCCCGGAGAATGGCTCTCTGGAGGAGAGCCTCCGGCAGGCCCAGGAATGGGCGTCGGGGGTAATCGGGCGAGTCATCGCCCGAAGGGTCAGGGACGCGAGGCCCTTAATCAAGGAATAGCTAGAAACTGAATGACCCCGGGGTCTGATCCCGGGGTCATTCAGTCATGCCCGGAAGGGGAAGGGATGAGACATAGTCTTTCCAACGCGATAATTCGCGCCGTGCAGGAGGATCTCCGGAAGGGGATTTCCCAGCCGAAGATTGCAGCCAAGCGTGGGATTGGCACGGCCAGTGTCGCCCGCATCAGCGCAGGGAAGACACGGGAGAGCGCCCTGGAGGAAGCCATCCTTAGGGGCCAGGTCTACCGGCCTGACAGCCTGGTGGAGATCCTGGGGATTTCCAAGAGCACGATCTATCGCTACATCAAAGGGGGGAAAGTCCCCTCCATTGAAATCGATGGATATCGCGTGGTGCCTGCCGATTATGTTAGCTGGGTCCTCAGGTCCGGAGAATGGCCAGGGAGGCAGTAATGGCATTAGCGGTGACATGGAGTGCCATAGGCCTCCTCGTCGGGCTGCTGTACTTGACGCATAAGCGAGTCAAGCGGCTTGAGGGAAGGGGGTCTCTCGCGTCGGCGAGGCTCTCCGATAACGACAAAATCCTTGAAGGGCTAGCCCGGGGGATGAGCGCCGAGACGGAAGCCGAGCATGTTCCCGACTAAGGGGAATCTCCTCATAGCCGGAACTCTTTGGATGATCGCTGTTTTCCAGGTCCTTAAGGCCTCGGGAGCTTCTCCGATCATCCTGGGGACTGTGGCTGTAGTGGTCACAGCTCTAGCCGTGGTCGCAGCTTTGGCATTTTTTAAGCAGTGAAATGAAGGAAGGGAAAAATGGCTAGGGTGCAACTGGCCATAGCCGTAGGCGTGGCCGGGGCGAGTGGGTACGTGCTGGGCGCGTACCTGGCTCCGGTGTCGGCGTGGGGACATGTAGGGGCGGGCGGGCTGCTCACCCTGACCCTGTGGGCGGAGGTAGCCGCCACGCGATTGGTAGGGGATGTATGAGGCGCCTCTTTCGGGCACTACAGGGAGACCGCCCACTGGCGAGGGCAGAAGCCAGCCCAGAATGCGCGCCTCTGGAGATTTCTCCCTTTGGGGGGGATCATGGTGGGACGGATGACAGTAAGCGCCCGCGTGGGGCGGGCGAGGGGAGGTGGGACGACTAAAGCCGTGCAGGCAGGGCTAGCCACCCGATCTATGCCTGCCCGGTGGCGAGGGACGCCACCAATCTTCGCTAGCCAGGGATCATGACATGGAGCAATATCAGCACGTCCTACCACCCCATTTGCAATCCGCGCTGGAGCGTGTCCAGGTCGTATTGGACGCGTTTTTCCAGGCGGCCGGGATCGATCCTGATCCCCCGTCGAATGCGCTCCCTGGGGAGGCCCCCGAGGAGGCATACGAGGAGGTTCTAGCCGGTCTCCTTGCGGCAATCGAGTTTCACGGAATGCATGCACCGACCCTTACGGGGCGGGCGCTCGAAAGGGCGCACTCACTACTAGAGGTAGCTCACAGAAGCTAGCAGCCTCCAAAGCCCACGGGGATAAACCCCGTGGGCTTTTTGGTGGACGCGCACAAGAAAGGACAAGGGCTCATGACCACGACAGTAGCCACCTGGGTGCTTTTTACCCTCCTCATCCTCGTGATGGTCGTCGGCATCATCGCCGCCGTACTGGCGGAGTCGGCTCTCGACTACGCCTATCGGAGCGGCCTCGCTGAGGGCGCCATGATGAGGCGTCCCCAGCAGCAGCAGCCGGCCGCCCAGGCGGGGCTATCATCGGTGCCGACCAGGACGACAGGGAGGAGGGAGTATGGACAAGGAACGGATCACGATCCCGCAGCTAGCCACGCTGACCGGAGTGGACCGCAAGACCGCGCGATCGTGGACAAGGAAGCCCGATTTTCCTCGGGGGGCTCGCATCGGAGGATCGGACCAGCGCCCGCGGATGGACTGGCCCCTAGCCGCCGTACTGGATTGGCTCCTGGAAAAAGGGTTGCCTAATCGGGCCATGGCGGAGGCCATGCGCACCACATGGCGCTCCCGTAGGGGGGAGCCGATTGACGACGATTTCCTGATGGCTGTCTAGTCGTCTAGCCGCCACACTGGCGATAGCCGCGCCGTGAGGGGCTAGATAGCCATCAATCAAATACGAATTCTAAACGGGCAGCCTTCGGGCTGCCCGTTTGCTTATGGCACAGAGGAGGATCAGATGGGTAAGAGGATCATCGAGATCGATTACGACGATCTCACCGGGGAAGAAAATATTCCGGTCACAACAACGACGCTGGCGATCGATGGATTCGCCTACGAGCTGGACCTTGGCGAAGACTCGGAGAGGCTGCTCCATGAGGGCCTGGCGCCCTTCCTGCGGGCCGCTAGGCGACCGCCGCTCAGTATCGTCAAGGCGGGGCTCCGCGCTGGTGATCCCCCGTGGCTCACCGCCGTCCATGCGCCGACGCAGGCGCCCGGGGGTGACGAAGGCGAGGCTCCCGAAAGCCTCGACGCCGTCGAGTGGGCGCAATGGGCGCCCGACCGGCGCGACGACCCTCGGGAGGCACGGCGCAAGGTGCGCGAGTGGTGCAAGGCGAAAGGCTGGCATCTCAACTCCCGGGCACCCATTGCCAAGGAATATCGGGAGGCGTATCAGACCTTCTACGCTGACCGCTCGAACTGGGCACCGATCCCTGCGGGAACCGACCTCGACACTGCCCCCGCCCGCGCCCTCGGTGCGGCGGAGACCGCCAGGAGGGCAAGCTGACTCAAGGCCCCAGCCGTATGGCTGGGGCCTTTTTGCGTTTCAGGGACTTTCTTCCGAGGGGCGATCAGGCCCGTAGGGGTTGGAGCCTCCCAGTGCCCTCTGGAGCTTGATGAGCGCGATCCTGAGCCGCCCATGGATCTGGTCCTCCGTGGTGCCTAGAGCCCGCTCTATGCGCTCCCTGGCCCCTCGGGGGATGGCGAGGTTCTGAGTCATCGCCGCCAGCTCCGTCACGCTCTTGTCGCCGAAGTCTTGATATCGGAGCTTAAGCCTGTGTCGGTACTTCCTGGGGATGCGGGAAAGGCCTCGTTCCACATCCATGAGGGACACCAGCCACGTGCCAGCAGTGGCCGGATTGCCTCTCGTCTGCCTGCCCAGGTCGGACCCTTGAGAGTCTCGCTCGGTGATGCCGTCCCGAAAGAAGTGCTCCACTAGGAGCTTGAGCACCGCAGTCGAGTAGAAAGCCTCGTCGGAGGGGCTGTAGCCCACTCTCGCCGCCGTTTCCCTGCGACAGTACCTTTCCCCCGCCCTGCGGCAGATGAGCCGCATACGGGCCGATGCGTGGCGCTCGTCGCGGCTCTCGACGTAGTCCCCCGAGCAGTACTCTCGCCACTCCTCCAGGACGGCATCATTGTCCAGGACGTACATGCATATCTCCTGGGTGATGTCGTCTCGATCCACGAGAGAATAGCGTCGGGCTAGCTCCGCGGAGATGATGCCGGCATATGGATACAGGTCCTCTATAAACGAAGAAGAGGCCTCCCAGGAGGCCTCTTCCATAGCTTCCACAGTCATGCTGTGGATTTACCCGTCAAGCACTCTCGGCAATCGAGCTGTCAAGCCTTTTCAGCAAAGAAAGATACTTTATCGTGAGCATTGCTACATAGTTGTAGACGTCGGCAATCTCTTCGATAAGCCCTTCGCCGAGTTCCGCGGCTCGCATGGTCTCAAACTTCTGGAGCATCGCCATGCCGTACTGCTCGTGGCCTACCGTGAGAATGCGCGCCTGGGCGATCTCTGCCAGGGAATCCACGAAGTCCTGCAACTCCAGGGAGCTGACACCCTTGCCGTGCTTGAGGACGGCAGGGTGATGGAGAAGTACATAGAACTCCCCCGGAGTCCCGGGGATCGACTCCTGTACGGCGCCGTCCGCACCGATCGTTCTCATACCGTCGTCCGATACTGATCGGTGACCTCGCGCCAGGTGACCTCGCCGACCCACACACGCCCGTCCTCCTTGAGGCCTAGCTGAGTGAGAGCACTGCGAATGCCTCCTGACTTGTGGTAGATCCTGACACCCTCCCGGTCGTCAGTAGCCCAGGAGACGGCGTAGATCTCCCGAAGCAGGCCGGACGGCAGGATGTCCCTGCCGATGTGCTCCACGATCTCCTCCGACGTCCACGCCCTAGGTGCCTCTGGGTCGCCCCCGAAGGGGGATTGACACCCCCCGGGAAGAAACGCGGGATCGACATCCCCCAGGGAGATCACGTCGGCCAACGGCTCACTCCTCTTCTTCTTCCGCCTGAAGAGAATCCACTTCATCCTTGCTCACCTTTTTCCACTCTCCGCGGATGACTTCCACCCCTGCGGCGTACCCTTGGGCTTCCATCAGATCCAGGGCACGACTGGCCCAAAGAGCCGAGGTATATACGCGGTTTTTGATGCCATTGCCAGATATTCGATACACGCTGCTCATGCCGCCTCCAGTCCCACTAGGGATCGCAGGTAATCCCGTCCGCGGGCTATGAAGATGTCATTTACGTCCGTCTTTTTGCCTTCAGTCAGAGAGGGCAACTCGACGATGGTCGCCTGGGGTAGGTCGGCCCTAATCTCCTCTGCCATCTTGCGCCCCACATTCGCCTTCAGGTGGGCGTCGTCATCCGGGATGACATAGATGGTGCGGAAATCTTTGAGGAGCCGTCGCCAATGGCGATGCCCCTTCCAGGCGCTTGCCCCGGGCATGGGGATTGCCGGGATCCCGCATTCACCAGACAGAATGTAAGCGTCTAGCTCGCCCTCGCAGACGACGATGAATCCCAGATCGGTGTCTAGGTCCGCCACGTTGCCTAGGGCCTGCGGATCGTACGTCAGGTACTTAGGGTGGCCATCGTGCTTCTCGACCTCCCCAGAGACGCATTCCGGCTTGATGCACCGAAATTTGAAACCGGTCACGCCGACGCCTTTAAGCGTCGGCATGGAGAGCCAGCCGGCAACTGTCCTATGGCTAGGAGAAGGGCTTTCGACGAGGCCTAGCCGGAAACGATCTATTGTCGGCAGGCTTAGGCCGCGCCCATGCAGGTAGGAGAGAGCCTCCGGATTCACGCTCAGCGCTATCTCGTAGTCGCGGCAAGTCTCCTCCAGTGAGCTGAGCTGCTCTTTGTCTAGCCTCCTCACGGCTGCACCCCTCCATGCGCTCTATGAAATCAAGGAGACCCCCGCCCTGCTTTTCGGCAGGGCAGGAGTAGCAGAACCAAACCCCCTTATCGAGGTCTAGTCGAAACGATCCGCGGCGGTCGGAGTGGTCCGGGAAAGGACACTGGATGGTCTGATCCCCGGACCTCTCCCCATACCTAACGCCGTAGTGATCCAGCAGCATGCGAAAGGTCATTACTCGCCTGTCCCACGCTCTTACGGGCCTCCCGGCAGACCATGAGGAGCCCTTCGGCCACGTCCCTAAGGTGGTCCCGGGCTCTGGTGTCGTTGTCGTCCCGGCCCTGCCGCCGGAAAGCTGCGACGTCATCCCCGAGCTGGGCGGAGACTGCCTCCAGAGAGGCGGTCAAGCCGGTCACGATGGTCCGCAAATCACCCAGGTTGATCTGGGCGTTGCGGACGGACCTCAAAGCCTGGTCCCTCTCCTCTCGTGGGCGATTGGGCGCGTAAAGCGCGTCCATCTCCTGGCTGGTCACCGGTCGCGCGCTGCCCTCGTTGTCAAGAAGGACATAGTCCCCCAGACGTACGTCGGCCCACTGGTGGGTGTGAGAATTCCATACCCTGGGAAGTCCCCGAGATACTGAGAGCCAATTGGAGATCCCGACGAATTCCTTCATTGCCTCGTCGTCGCCTCCCAGGTATTGGCGGGCCTTCGCCTTCAGGGGGCGGGGATACACATCAATGACAGTCACAGGTCTCTCCCGTATTCTCTGGGTTCGGTGATCTCGTCGAGGAGATCGCGCACCCTGCACAGGGTGCGCCAATCATCCCCATTGCTGGTCTGCAGTGTCGCCAGAAGATTAAGAATTTTCGTGCGGTTCCGTTCGACACTTCTAGCGAGAGCGAGGAAGCGCCGGAGCGCTTCCTGCTCGGTGGCTGTCTTCGCTGTCATGCCCAGAATGGCGTCTTCGGCGTGGTCCAGTAGCCCTCACGAGGCTTCGCCGAGTTACGTCCCTCCTTGAGCTTGACGTGCACGCCCGCGGCAGCGAGTGCACTTTCTAGGAGGTCCAGGGGGGCATACTGGTCTGATGCCGTATAGATCAGTGACATGTCCTCACGATCGATATCAGCGTGCCCAAGCCTCTCCTTTTCGAGTCGAATGACTTCCGCCATGGAGGCGAGATCCTCCGACGCGACCCGGGGGAGGTATTCATATATGCTGAAGCTTTTTCCGTCCGCGTCCTCCTTGCCGGAGTAATGATCCTCCAGCGCTTGCGGATGCTTTTCTGCCAGGTAGACGCCAAGCGCGCAATACTTGACCTCCTCGCCCTTGTCGTTCCGGATGTCTACGCCGCCCAGAAGGTAGGTCTTCACGCGACTGTCGCCTTTTCCTTCGCCTCTGCATCCGTGATCGCCCTCTGGAAAAGGGCGATCACGTCGTCTCGGGTCGTCTGACCATGGTCGTTGAACTCGTAAAGCTCGTCGATGCCCCAGGCGCCCGACAGCTCCATTTCCCTCGCCATCTCTTCGGCGTGCCGGTCCATGAAGCGAATAGCCTTCGAAACCCCCTCCCCGTCCGGAGTGTGCTCGTGCCCGTGCTCGTCTGTACGGGCGAGTTCGGAGAAAGCGCCCCACCGAATAGCGCCTTCGGCGCAGTAGGTGTAAGTGCCGTCTGCCTCGCGTAGGCGGGTGTGGTACTTTCCCCACTGGTTCTCTTGAAGGAAAGAAAGGGCCTTCTTGAGGCGGTCGGAGATCGTCATCGCTTCTCTTTCTTGATCCGGTTCTCTTCTTGTGTGGCGGAAAGGACGAATTGAAGCTCTGGGTCTTGAAGGATGTACTCGATATCGCGGGCGCCCATGGAGATCAGGCCACCAGGGGCCACTGGGTTAATCGCCCTGGCCCCGATGAATTTCCACCGGCCCGTCAGGGGGACGTAATCCCAGTGTGCGAAAAACGGCTGAGCTGACGGCCTCTGAAATCGCGATACCAAGCTCGTGTGATTCATCCATTCCAGGTCCAGGCCTAGATGGATCAGCTTTCGAATCCTCGGGGGAATCTCTTCCTCCCAGGGGAGCATAGCCAGCCTCCCTAATGAGATCTCTCATGTGTCGGAGCGGCATAAAAGCCAGCCACTCCCCGATCTGACCGGCTCCTTGGCCGGTCATTCTGACGATTACCAAGGGCTTTTCCCCTGCAGGGGTATTGCGGCTCGCTTGCCGCACATACTCCAGGGGCCTGAAGCCCCTCCGGGCCTTGATCTCGATCCCGAATCCGGGAGTGCCGATCAGGTCGGCGCCCGGGGCGCTTGCCTCTGGAGGAAAACAGTCCGGCCAAATGTTGTGGAGATACTCCGCGGCGAGGTCTTCAGTTTCCCGGCCTCTGATCACACGCGCGTCGGTCACATGGATCCGTGCGCTTCCCGGGACTCGATCCCGGCCGGAGAGATGGACTGTGCGGCAGCTGCAGGGGCAGCGCCATCTGTCACAGGAGAAGTGCTTTTCGAGGGCGCAAGCACTGCAGGGCCTTCCCTGTGCTGACAGTCGCACCACGTCCCCTCTAGGCATATGGGGTGAAGGTCTTTGGAGCACGGCTTGCAGATCATGTGTCACTCCTTCCATAAGGCTCTGACGACGAAATAGGCGATGCAGAAGCAGATGACCAGCAGCCAGAAGCGGTCATTAGTCATGAGCATCCGATCTCACGCCCAGTCATGGAACTGGGCGGGGAGAACTGGCGTCGGCGGGGGGTCAGAGAGGGACAGGGCGCCACTCAGGGACAGGGTGAGGAACTGCTGCGCCGTGGGATCCTCGGGACCGTTGCGGTTTTTGACCGCCGTTACCCGAAACTCGTCGTCCGTCTTCGTGACGGACAGAATCAGGCTGGCTCCCTCGACGATCTGCCCTTTGATGGAATTCAGCGGACCAGGCCGGTCGAGCTTCAAGCCGGGGAGGTTCGTGTGGTGGAGCAGGTGGACGGCGCTTCCTAGCTCGTCAGCGAACCACTCCAGGAGATGGCTGATTTCCCTCAGTCCGGACCATTCATCCTTTGCCGTGGGAGGGACGAGGTTAATTGCGTTGTCCACCACGATTAGCTCCGGAGGGATCCCCCAGCGCTCCTCAAAGGCCAAGAGAATGTCTTCCAGGCAATCCTGGTCAGGCCGCTTCTCAAAGGCCATATAGAGATGGTCAGCCCCCTTTAGGGCTGCCCGGTACTTCTCTCGCCCCTGTGCAGTTTTGATGATCTCCTTGACACTGCCGGCCGAATCCCCGGTGAGGATTGCCGCCGCGCGGGCGGCAAATTGGAATCGACTCATATCACAGGAGAGATAGAGACTGGGGACCTTGCACTTGAGCGCGTGATCCAGCGCGAGGATGCTTTTCCCGCCTCCAGGCCGCCCTGCTGTCATATGCAGGGCGGACCTGTAGAAGCGAATATCGTGCTTCTCAAATGTGCTGTAGACGCCAGGGAGGGCATCTCCGGCCGAAAGATCCCCATCGATGACCCGATGGAGGGAGAGCATTAGCCCTTAGGCTCGTTGCACCAAACGCCCTTGTGCGCGGTGTCCTGGGGGCAGTCATGGATCCAGTACTTGCCATCCTTAATGGACTTGCGGGGCCTGCTGGACAGGCCACACACACCGCACACCGGCGCCTTCTTGCACCGATCACAATAGGGCTGGGCTGCCGCCGCGGTCGGCGTCGGGTGGCTGGGCGGGGGAGCGCCATATTCGGCGATCACTGTGCTTCCAGGCATCATCTCCTGAATGAGAGCCACTCCATCCGTCGCCCGGGGCACTCCGCGAACGGCCTCGTGTACCCGGGTGAAGATCTCGGCGTTCTCCGATGCCCAGTCAGCCAGCATTTCGAAATCCTGGTGATCGTCCGCACGGATATTAAGGAGTGTGTCAGAGTCCTTGAGCTTCAGGGAAAGCTGGATTCCGAAGTCCGTCATGTGTTACTGTCTTTCTGTTGAAACCCGAAGGGGTGGATCCAGGGCGCTAGTCGGCTTTGCGAGTGGGCTAGCGCCCCTATCTATTTCTAGATCAATCGCTTAGGGCGATTGGTTCTGTGGGCGGTCCCATTCCCAGGCGCCGAGGCGGAAAATGACGGTTGTGCTGCAGTAGCGGCACTTCCTGCGCTCTCCTTCGAGGCCCTCGGGGAAAGGTCCCTCATGGGGGAGGCCGTGCTGTCCGCCGTTCAAGCTGCCGATGCAGCACCGCATCAGGCCCCCAGGCCGGATGGCGGTCATGCCGTCTCCTTTCGGTAGAACGGGTGGGAGCTGTCGTAGAGCCATGCCTGCGGGCCTTTGGCCCAGACGCAGGCAGAGCGGACGTCACACCATGAGCAGTGGCGACCAGGGCGCGCGGGGTAGCGGCCCGTGGAGATCAGTGCCCAGTAGTCCGCGACTCGTCCGGAGATCACCGACGTAGGCAGGTGCCCCAGGGGCATCAACTCAGCGCCATCCTTGAAGATGGGTGTGAGGCGCCCCTTGCGCCCGGAGTAGATCGCCCCCAGCGCGGGCCGGTACTCAGGCCCGTATCGGGTCTCCACCATGGCCGCGTAAGTCGCCAGCTGCACCAGGTCCTCGGGCATCATGCTCCCGAATTTCAGGTCCAGCACGACCAGGGCGCCACCACGGGTGGCGTCTGTCATGACGACGTCCACATAACCCACAAGTGGTGGGCAGGACTCACAGCCGGGCAGCTGTACCCGGAGCGCTAGCTCCCGGGCTGGCTCACCATCTGGGGTAACCCACGGCGTGAGATGAGGGTGGGACGTACGCCAAGCGGCGTATGCCTTCCCGAAGAGGGGGAGGTGATGCTCCCACCAGGAAAGATCCTCTTTATTCGGCCAGGCTTTTGATTCCCTGCCGGAAACTCTCCATTGCTCCACAGGTACGCCTGTGGAGTTTTGCGTGTCGGCAACTTCACCCCCAAGAATCATCTCTGCATGCCCAGTCCAGTCTTCATCTGACCAGTCCGGACAATCTTGGCGATCCCACTCCTCTGTAAGGGAGTGGGCTGCCTTTCCCCCAACGCCAGCCATTGACGGCTGGCTTTCGACCTTGGCCACCTTCTGAAGCTCAAACTTCTTCGGGCAGGCCATTTTTTCGATGGTGCTATATGAGAGGTGGTCCAGAACGGGACCTCTCGGCGTGAGCGGCATGTCATTCCTAGGCCATTAAGTGATGACCTAAATATCCCCGGAGGGGGTTCGCGACAAACCGCGTAAAGCATTCTCATCCATGATTTGTTCACCCGGAGAGGTCCCGTCAGGACCCAGGGCTGGGCGGTCTCTCCGGGTGAACGATTGAAAGGCTATGCCGGGAGCGCGAGGGGTGTCCACTTGACAAGGCCTCGTTTTGGCGGGTCCCCGTGAGTGGCCATTGGGAAGCGGAGAGTAACCGCCATGAAGTAGGGGGTTGGGTCGGGGAAGGAAATTAGGTGATGGAAGACAAAATAAGGCCACATCCCTAAAAAGGATGTGGCCTATATATTCAATGGTTCTTTATTCCCATTCCATGAATCATTATTCCAGAGCCCTTTGAGGGGCTCTGGAAGGATTCCATGGATAGAAGTTAGATAGAAGGATCTCCAAGATCGCAAGACCCTAAACATCACGGCTTGGTAACGATGCTTGGGGGATGGGGTCCGCTAGCCGTCAAGGCGCTGACCTGCCGTTCCCCGGCCCGGGTTGACATCTCCCTCCCGGACCATGATAATCCGCACCACACGTCAACCTGTCTCAGTAGGTCATGAACGTCCCGAGCGAGATCGCCCCCAACGCCCACCACCGGCGGTCAGTCGTCACGTCAACTCCTATACGGCGTACTTATACGTTGTACATGTACATCGCATAGTTGAGCTTGTACGGCGTATAGTTGTCAACCGTGATGGGAAAACTGACCCGGGACGCCGTCATCGACCAGGCGCTGCGCATCGGTGACGCCGAAGGGCTCCAGGCGGTCACGATCAGGCGGCTCGCCCAGGACCTGGGTGTCACTCCCATGGCCCTGTACTGGCATTTCAAGAACAAGGAGCAGCTGACCGTCGGCATGGGCGACCACCTGATGCGCGGCTTCGCGACCCAGGAGGACGCCACGGGGCCGTGGAACGAGCGGCTGCGCGGCCTCGTCGCGGACCTGGTCGGCGTCCTGCGACGGCACACGTGCGCCGCCTCCGTGCTGGAGGAGGTGGACCAGATGGAGGTGCCGAGCTTCCTGCGGGTGTGGGACACCGCGCTCGGCCTGATCAACCAGGCCGGGTTCACCTACGAGGAGAGCTGCTTGGTCGCCAGATACCTCCTGAAGGGCGCGATCGCCCTCGCCGGAGGGGAGGCGCGCGACCGGCGCCGTCCGTCGGACCACGAGGCGGCCGAGACCAAGCGGATCAAACGGCTCAATCTGCAGTCGCTGCCCCGCGCGTCCTACCCGCACCTCGTGGAGATGGCCACCCCGCTCGTCGACGGCTGCTCGGCCGAGGTCTACGACACCTTCGGGGTCGACCTGCTGATCGGTGGCGTCGAGGTCATGGCGGCCCGCCGTGCGGCACGCCCGTTGTGAGATGCCTCCGCACCCCTGACCTGGCGTTCGGTACGGCGAAGCGGGAGTGATGCGAAAACGTGATGATTAGCATGACAACGAATGGAACGGTCTAAGCGTGTCCTAAATGACCCCTTCCAACACACCAGTAACTGGTGTAGCAGAGAGGAAGCCCTGTGGCTTTCAAGGTGCCGGGCGCCCGCACGCTTAGTGTCGTGGCCGTCGGAGTGCTGGCCGGAACCATGCTCACCGTGGGCGGCAGCGCCGTCGCAGCGACGGCCGGTTCCGAGATTCACGCCTGTGTGAACAAGAAGACGCGTTACGCGCGCATCGTGAACCCGTCCGCCGTGTGCAGGCCCACCGAGATCCGAGTGACCTGGGGTGACGGCAACAACGTCAGCCAGGGCATCGCCAGCTCCGGCCCTCGTGGCGCGCAGGGCGCCCCGGGCAAGGACGGCGCCCAGGGCCCGGCCGGTCCGCAGGGCCCCAAGGGCGAGCAGGGCAAGCAGGGCCCGGCGGGTCCGCAGGGCCCCAAGGGCGCTGAGGGTCCGCAGGGTGCTCCCGGCAAGGATGGCAAGGACGGCGCGGACGGCAAGCCGGGCGAGGACGGCAAGCCCGGTGCCCAGGGCCCCAAGGGAGACCAGGGTCCGGCAGGCCCTCAGGGCAAGCAGGGTCCGCAGGGCCCGGCCGGTGAGGACGGCAGGCCCGGTGCCAAGGGTGAGAAGGGCGACCAGGGTCCTCAGGGCCCCGCGGGCCCGCAGGGTCCCCAGGGCCAGAAGGGCGAGAAGGGTGAGCCCGGTTCCGGCGGCGCCGGCACCCTGAACACCTACACCGCCCAGTTCAGCTTCGGCGGTGGCGGCTATGGCAGCAACTCCAAGACCGTGACCTGCGACTCGGGCAAGGCCACCGGCGGCGGCTACAGCCTCGGGAGCGGAAGCGGCTCGGCCCAGATCTACGCGAGCGCTCCCAACGCCGGCAGCGGCGCCCCGACCGGCTGGACCGTGTCCGGCAAGAACGCCAGCGGCACCATCTATGTGATCTGCCTCTCCTGATCCAGGAGAGCTCGACGGGAAGGGCTCCGCGTAGCGGATGCGGAAAGCCCTTCCTCGGCCCCCGCCGTACGAATGGCAGGGCCAGGTGGGTCGCGTGAGGACGGAGTCGGGACACCCGGCCTCACGCGACTCACGGACAGAAGGGGCGCGACCCGCGCCCCACGCAGGACCAGGAAGGCTCCTCCCCGGCCGCACTCCGGGAGGGGCCTTTCTCGTTCCCGCCTCGGACGGCTCCCGCCTTGGACGGCTCCCACGCCTGGAACCTCCCATGCCTGGAAAGCCTCCACGCTCAGAAACCTCCACGCCTGGACCTTCACGCCGGAAAGCCCCGCGCCTGGAAAGCCCCGTGTCCGGAAACGCTCCGCGCTCGGCAGGCCTCGGCTCCCGGAAGGTCCCACGCTCGCGAGTGCCCCCGTGCCTCGCGTGTCATCGGTCGCGGTCGCGGGGGCCGCTCCGCCCGGCCATCCGCCAGATGATCACCATGCCCACCGCGAGGACGACCAGGGCGACGGCCACGATGATCCCCTTGACGATGAAGTCGTGTAGCAGGTGGTCGAGCAGTTCCGAGCCCCCGTCTCCGCTCACCGCTCGTCCCTCCCGTACCGTTCGTCCCCGAGGCGCCGACTGTCCTCGGAGGGTCGGTCATCCCGAAGGCGTTGGTCGTCCTCGAAGGACCGGTCGTTCCTGGGGCGTTGCCCGTCATCCAGGTACCGGGCCGCGAACCGGACCGCCTCACCGGCGAGCCGTCCACGGGAGCCTCCCCGCCCGGGCCGTGCGGTGGCACGGGTTTCGAGGTAGCCGGCGGCGGCCTCGGCGTATCGGCGGACCTGGGCACCCCTGCCCCGGCGCTTGAGTGTGACGGCGACGCCGAACGCGATCAGGGCGACCACCACGAGCCCTCCCACGATCAGGCCGAATCTGACGAGCATCAGGGTCAGCACCGTTTGCACGGCTCCTCCTTCGATTTATCACAGGTGTGATAAATCGAAGGTATCACAGGTGTGATAAAAAGAGGTGTGCCCAAGCAGGTCGATCCGGTCGCCCGTCGCGCCGACGTCGTGGACGCGCTGTTCAGAGTCGTCTTCAGGGACGGCCTGCAGGCGGCCTCCCTGCGCGCGGTCGCGGACGAGGCCGGGCTGAACATCGGCTCCCTGCGGCACTACTTCGCCAACCAGCAGGAGCTGATGGGCTTCGCCATGCGGTCCATGCTCGACCGGGTCGAGGGACGGCTGCTGCGCCGCATCGACGAGGTGGGGGACCTGGAGGCTCTCACCGGAGAGCAGCGGCGCCGGCTCTCCCTGAACCTGTTCGCCGAACTGCTGCCCCTCGACGAGGCCCGCCGCGCCGAGGCCGCGGTCTTCGTCGACTTCGTCACCGCGGCCAGGACCCACCCCGCGATCGACGCCGATCTCGCCCGTGAGGCCGCGGCGGGGATGCGGGCCCTCGTCCGGCGCGTTCTCCGGCGCGCGATCGACACCGGGACCCTGCGGCCCGGCCTGGACCTCGACATTGAGATCGAGCGGCTGAGCTCCCTGCTCGACGGCCTCAGCCTGAACACCGTCCTGTATCCCGACCTGCTCTCGCCCGAGCTCTGCCTCGACGTTCTGCGGGCACACCTGGACAGCCTCGCCTGACGGTGGCCGGTAGGGGAGTCGATTGTCTCTCCCCGGACACGAGGAGCGAGGTTACAGTCACGGTGAGTACGTCATGCCGGGAGCCCCGCGAGAAGGGAAACCTCCATGGGAAAACACGAGGGCAAGCCCGTCGAGGAGAAGGACTTCGTACCGTCGCTGACCAGGCAGCAGGCAGAGACCCGGACCAGACCGGGCAGGCACGAGAGGCCGGAGCCGGAGCAGGAGCGGTGACCGGCACGGCGGGTCCCCGGCCACGGGGGCGCGGGGGACCGTGAGAAACGCCGTCGGGGGGCACGGCCCGCGAGCCGTACCCCCCGACGGGGATGGATCAGCCGAAGATGGCCGGGAGGGTCGAGGTGTGGGTCTCCCGCAGCTCGGTGGCCGGGATCTCCAGGACGTTCTCCACGACCAGCGCGTCACCGCCGGTGAGGCCCAGGCACTGACAGGGCACGTCGTTGGCGGCGCACAGCTCGGCGAAGGCCTCGAACGACTCCGGGGCGACCGTCACCAGCGCGCGGGCCGACGACTCGCTGAACAGGGCGACGAAGGCGTCGTCGTCCGGCAGGGTGACCGTCGCGCCGACCCCCTGGGCGAGGACCGACTCGGCCAGGGCGATCGCAAGACCGCCGTCGGACAGGTCGTGGGAGCCGGTCAGCAGGCCGCGTGAGGCGGCCTCGGTGAGGACCAGGGCGAGGGCGCGCTCGGCCTCCAGGTCGGCCTTCGGCGGCAGGCCGCCCAGGTGACCGTGGACCACGTGCGCCCACTCGGAGCCGCCGAACTCCTCCTCGGTCTCGCCGAGCAGCAGGACCTTCTGGCCGGGGGCGGTGAAGCCGCTGCGGACCCGGTTCGCCACGTCGTCGATCACACCGAGCACGCCGACGACCGGCGTCGGGTGGATCGCGGTGGAGCCCGTCTGGTTGTAGAAGGAGACGTTTCCGCCGGTCACCGGCACCCCGAGGGCCTTGCAGGCGTCGGCGAGCCCCCGGGTGGCCTCGGCGAACTGCCACATGACCTCGGGGTCCTCGGGGGAGCCGAAGTTGAGGCAGTTGGTCACCGCGAGCGGGGTCGCCCCGGTCACCGCGACGTTGCGGTAGGCCTCGGCCAGCGCGAGCTGCGCGCCCGCGTACGGGTCGAGCCTGGCGTAGCGGCCGTTGCCGTCCGTGGCGAGCGCGATGCCCCTGGTCGTCTCCTCGGCGCCGGGCATGACCTCGCTGATGCGCAGCACCCCGGCGTCGGCGGGCTGGGCCAGCACGGTGTTGCCCCGGACGTAGCGGTCGTACTGGGAGGTGACCCACTCCTTCGAGGCCAGGTTCGGCGAGCCGAGCAGCCGCAGCAGCGCGGCGCGCAGGTCCTCGGAGCGGGCCAGGCGGGAGGGCACGTCGGCGTTCAGGGCGGCCTGCCCGGCGGGCTCGTGGAAGGGCCGCTCGTAGACGGGGCCCTCGTCGGCCGCGGTGCCCGGCGGGATGTCCACGATGGTCTCGCCGTGCCAGGTCATCACCAGGCGTCCGCCGTCGGTGACCTCGCCGATCACGGTCGCCGGGATGTCCCACTTGGCGCAGATCGCCATGAAGGCATCGATGTCGTCGGGGGTGACGACCGCCATCATGCGTTCCTGCGACTCGCTCATCAGGATCTCCTCGGGCCGCAGCGACGGATCGCGCAGCGGGACGAGGTCCAGCCTGACGTCCATGCCGCCGGTGCCCTTGGCCGCGAGCTCGGTGGTCGCGCACGAGACACCGGCCGCGCCGAGGTCCTGGATGCCCACGACGACGTCCGCCTGGTACAGCTCAAGGCAGCACTCGATCAGGAGCTTCTCCATGAACGGGTCGCCGACCTGGACGCTGGGGCGCTTGGCCTGCGACTCGTCCTCGAAGGTGGCCGAGGCCAGGACGGAGGCGCCGCCGATGCCGTCGGGGCCGGTCAGCGCGCCGAAGAGCACGACCTTGTTGCCCGGCCCGGGAGCGGTGGCCAGCTTGATCTGGTCCTTGCGGAGCAGGCCGACGCACAGCGCGTTGACCAGCGGGTTGCCGATGTAGCAGGGGTCGAAGACGACCTCGCCGCCGATGTTGGGCAGCCCGAGGCAGTTGCCGTAGTGGCTGATGCCCTCGACCACGCCGGGCAGCACCCGCCGCGTGTCGTGGGCGTCGGCGCCGCCGAAGCGCAGGGCGTCCATGACCGCGATCGGCCTGGCGCCCATCGACATGATGTCGCGCACGATGCCGCCGACACCGGTCGCCGCGCCCTGGTGCGGTTCGACGTAGGACGGGTGGTTGTGCGACTCGATCTTGAAGGTGGCCGCCCAGCCGTCGCCGACGTCCACGACGCCGGCGTTCTCCCCCATGCCGACCAGCAGGGCCTCCGACTTGGGGGCCTTGGTGCCGAACTGGCGCAGGTGCACCTTGGAGGACTTGTAGGAGCAGTGCTCGCTCCACATGACGCTGTAGATGGCCAGCTCGGAGCTGGTCGGCCTGCGGCCGAGGATCTCGCGGACCCGGTCGTACTCGTCGAGCTTCATGCCCAGCTCGGCGTACGGCTGCCGCTCGTCGGGGGTGTCCTGGGCCCGCTTGACGGTGTCCAGAACCGCTTCGGGGCGCGGGGTCTCGTGCTCGCTCACAGGTTCACCAGCTTCTTCAGGATGGAGGTGAAGAAGCCCCGGCCGTCGGTGCTCGGGGCTCCGGTGAGGTCTTCGACCGCGTGCTCGGGGTGCGGCATGAGGCCGATGACGTTGCCCGCCTCGTTCCTGATGCCCGCGATGTCGTTCAGCGAGCCGTTCGGGTTGCCCCCGACGTAGCGGAAGACGACCTGCCCGTTGGCCTCAAGGGCACCGAGGGTCTCCTGGTCGGCCACGTAACGGCCCTCGCCGTGCTTGATCGGCAGCACGATCTCCTGGCCCTCGGTGAAGTCGGAGGTCCAGGGGGTCGCGGTGCTCTCGACCCTGATGCCCTGGTCGCGGCAGATGTAGTGCAGCCCCGCGTTGCGCATCAGCGCGCCGGGCAGCAGGTGGGCCTCGCAGAGGATCTGGAAGCCGTTGCAGGTGCCCAGAACAGGAAGCCCGGCCCTGGCCGCCGGGATCAGCTCCTCCATCAGGGGCGCGAACCTGGAGATGGCTCCGCACCGGAGGTAGTCCCCGTAGGAGAACCCACCGGGCAGGAAGACCGCGTCCACTCCCTTGAGATCAGGGTCGGCGTGCCACAGCGGAACGGCCTCGCCGCCCGCGTGACGTACGGCACGCGCCGCGTCCTGATCGTCAAGAGTCCCGGGAAAAGTGACGACGCCCACGCGGGCAGCACTCATGACAGCGTTCCCCTCCACAAACGAGCGCCGCGCCGGCGTCTCTCACGGTGGACAGCGGTCTGCGGCGGTGCGCCCAGGCTATCCGTTCCCGACAAGCGGGTCACACGCGCAGGTCGCCGGGCCGTACGGCAAGGCCTTCTCAGTCATGTGACCTGGTGAAACTGTGGGGTCTCTCACACCGCGGCGAGGACGCGGTCCTCGCGGGGCAGCCCGACGCGCACGCGGTTGTCACACATGAGCCCCTCACGCACGAGGCCTTCGCACGCGAGGCTCTCGCGCAGCAGGAGGGCGTCGTCGTCCCAGTCGAGGTGCTTGCGCAGGTGCACGGTCGTGCCCCGGCCCGGCGTGACGCCGAAGGAGATCTCGTCGACCACGGCCTGCATGATCAGGATGCCCCGGCCGTTCTCCGTGTCGCCCGGAGGGTAGTGCTCGGGGAGCCGGGCCAGGCCCTGCCCCCTGTCGATGATCTGGACGTCACAACGGCCGTAGCCGATCGCGACCTCGACCTCGTAGCGGTTGGCGGGGCCCCCGTGGCGTACGGCGTTGGCGCACGCCTCGGTGACCGCGAGCAGGATGTCGGACACGCAGCTTTCGGTGACGCCGAGTGAGCGAAGCGAGTCGCCAAGGGCTCTGCGGACCATCGGTATGCCGACGGCCTCTCTCGGCAGAGCCAGCGAGAACTCGATATCCACCGGACCCCCTTCCCGGGCCAGACGTCACCCTGTCAAGGTTTCCCCGCGGAATCCGGGCTAACCGCAAAATAACCTTAATGTTATTTAGTGTTGGTCAAGCTGTGGGATTACGGCAGGTCCAGAAAGTGATCTACCTGGGCGTAAGGGATCTACCCCTGAGATAAGGGGCGTTCCGGGATCTGTGTGGATCTTCGCCGTGTAGGCCACAGTCCAGGTCCTACTTCGACGCACGATGACAGCCACCCCGAACCCACGACGCCAAAAGGTACGGGTTACCGGTGCCGTGCGCGAGGAGTTTCGGCTTGGGCGCGTCGGTGTCTGGACCGAGGAACGCAGGAGCGAAGCGACGCAGTGACGGGGGAAGACACCGACCCGAGGCGCCCAAGCCCCGCGCCGCCGCCAGGCGGAGCAAAAAGGCACTGCCCGCGACGCCGCAAAGAAACCCGGCTTGGGCGCGCCGACGCTTGGACTGAGGAGCGAAGGAGCGAAGCGGATGAGCGACGAGGGAAAGCGTTGGCTCGAAGCGCCCAAGCCCGCGCCGCCGCGAGGCGGCGCAAAGAACTCACGCCTCGGCGGTGACCGTGTAGTCCTCGATGACGGTGTTGGCCAGCAGGGTCTCGGCCATCTTCCTGACCTCGGCCAGGGCGGCCTCGTCGGCGGGGCCGTCGATCTCGACCTCGAACCGCTTGCCCTGCCGTACCGCGGAGACGCCGGAGAAGCCGAGCCGCGGCAGCGCGCGGGCGATGGCCTGGCCCTGCGCGTCGAGAATCTCGGGCTTCAGCATGACGTCGACGATGACGCGCGCCACGGTGTTCCTCCTGGTCGCTGCGGGGACGGTTAGGCGCCTCAAGAGTAACGGGCTCCGCCGGACGTTTGGTCCCGGGGCCCGGGTGGCCGCGAGACGGGCACGTTCCACACGACGAACCGGTCCGTGCGCCGAGGGAGCGGTCCATGCGAGGGTGAGAGGGGTGATCCGGCGGGAACAAGGGGCGAGATGGATGTCGGGGCAGGTCTTGCGCACAGGTATGTGACCTCTGCCACGATGTCCACAAACGCATACGAACCACCACCAGTCGGATCGGATGCGCTGCTAACCGGCCGGACAGCGGTGGTGAACCCACCTCCCAAGGCCCTGAGCACACAGGAGTGGCACGTGACAGCCGAGGCCCCTCGTGGTGCGCAAGCACCTGCGGAGCTCGTCCAGTTGCTGACCCCGGAGGGGGAACGGGTCGAGCATCCCGACTACGACATCGACCTGACCCCGGAGGAGATCCGCGGTCTCTACCGGGACCTGGTCCTGGTGCGCCGCGTCGACCTGGAAGCGGTCGCCCTGCAGCGCCAGGGCGAACTCGGCCTGTGGGCCTCCCTGCTCGGCCAGGAGGCCGCGCAGATCGGCTCCGGACGGGCGCTCGCCGCGACGGACATGGTCTTCCCCACCTACCGTGAGCACGGCGTCGCCTGGTGCCGGGGGGTCGACCCGGTCAACCTCCTGGGCATGTTCCGTGGGGTCAACCACGGCGGCTGGGACCCGGCTGAGCACAACTTCCACCTCTACACGATCGTCATCGGCAGCCAGACCCTGCACGCCGTCGGCTACGCCATGGGTGTGCAGCGCGACGGCGCGGAGAACGCGACGCTGGTCTACTTCGGCGACGGCGCCACCTCCCAGGGCGACGTGAACGAGTCGTTCATCTGGGCGTCGGTCTTCAACGCCCCCGTGGTCTTCTTCTGCCAGAACAACCAGTGGGCCATCTCGGAGCCGCTGGAGAAGCAGACCCGCATCCCGCTGTACCGCAGGGCCAGCGGCTTCGGCTTCCCCGGTGTCCGGGTGGACGGCAACGACGTCTTCGCCTGCCTGGCGGTCACCCGCAAGGCCCTGGCCGACGTGCGTTCCGGCCAGGGACCCACCCTCATCGAGGCCTTCACCTACCGGATGGGCGCCCACACCACCTCCGACGACCCGACCCGCTACCGCGTGGCCAGCGAGCTTGAGGCGTGGAAGCTCAAGGACCCGATCGAGCGGGTCCGCGCCTACATGTTCAAGAACGAGATCGCCGACCAGGAATTCTTCGACGCGATCGACGCCGAGGCCGACGTGCTGGGCAAGGACGTCCGCAGGCGTTGTCTGGCGCTGCCGGACCCCGAGCCACTGGCGATCTTCGACCACGTGTACGCGGAGCCGCACCGGCTGATGGAGGAGGAGCGCGCGGAGTTCGCCGCCTACCTGGAGGGGTTCGAGGGATGACGAGTCTCACGCTGGCCAAGGCCCTCAACGAGGGCATGCGCAAGGCCATGGAGGACGACCCCAAGGTTCTGATCATGGGTGAGGACGTCGGCAAGCTCGGCGGTGTCTTCCGCGTCACGGACGGCCTGCAGAAGGACTTCGGCGAGCAGCGGGTCATCGACACCCCGCTGGCCGAGTCCGGCATCATCGGCACGGCGATCGGACTCGCGCTCAGGGGCTACCGCCCGGTCTGTGAGATCCAGTTCGACGGTTTCGTCTTCCCGGCGGCCGACCAGATCATCACCCAGCTCGCCAAGATGCCGCTGCGCTCGCTGGGCAAGCTGAAGCTGCCCGTCGTGGTGCGCATCCCCTGTGGCGGCGGCATCGGCGCGGTCGAGCACCACAGCGAGTCGCCGGAGGCCTACTTCACCCACACCGGTGGCCTGCGGGTCGTGGCCTGCTCCAACCCCGTCGACGGCTACACCATGATCCAGCAGGCGATCAGGAGCGACGACCCGGTCGTCTTCTTCGAGCCCAAGCGGCGCTACTGGGAGAAGGCCGAGGTGGACACCGCCTCCTCCGCCGCCGACTGGACCCCCTTCGACCAGGCCAGGATCGTACGGCAGGGCGGCGACGTGACGCTGCTGGCCTACGGCCCGATGGTGAAGACCTGCCTTGAGGTCGCGACGGCGGCCGAGGAGGACGGCAGGTCCGTCGAGGTGGTCGACCTGCGCTCGCTCAACCCGCTCGACGTGGACCGGGTCGTGGAGTCGGTGCGCCGTACCGGGCGGTGCGTCGTGGTCCACGAGGCGCCCGTCTACAACGGGTTCGGCGCCGAGATCGCCGCCAGGGTCACCGAGAGGTGCTTCTACAACCTGGAGGCCCCGGTGCTGCGCGTCGGCGGGCCCTCGACCCCCTACCCGCCCTCAAGGCTGGAGGACCACTACCTCCCGGATCTGGACCGGGTCCTCGAAGCCGTCGACCGCGTGTTCGCGTTCTAGAGGGGAGACGACGTGAAGGAGTTCAAGCTCCCCGACGTGGGGGAGGGCCTGCTTGAGGCCGAGATCGTCCGCTGGCACGTCAAGCCCGGCGACCCGGTCAAGGTCAACCAGATCATCGTGGAGATCGAGACGGCCAAGGCCATCGTCGAGCTGCCCTCGCCGTACGAGGGGGTGATCGCCGCGCTGCTGGCCGAGGAGGGGCAGACCGTCGACGTCGGCAAGCCGATCATCACCGTCGACGACGGCTCGGGTCCTCCGGAGACACCGGCCGGGACCCCCGCCGAGGACATGGTCCCCACGATCCCCAAGCCGGAGCGGCAGCCCGTGCTGGTCGGCTACGGCGTCAAGCCGGGTACGGCCAAGCGCAGGCCCCGCAAGTCCGCCGCTCCGGCGGCCACCGCCCCGGTTCCCGCTCCGGCGGCCGTCGAGGCTCCGGCTCCGGCGGCTCCGGTACGGCAGGCTGAGCCCGCTGTCACGCCCGCTGGGCCTGCCGCGCCCGCCGGGTCCGGTGTCGCGCGGGGCGCGGTGCTGGCCAAGCCCCCGGTGCGCAAGCTCGCCAAGGACCTCGGTGTCGACCTGGGCGCGCTCACCGGGACGGGCCCGAACGGGAGCATCACCCGGGACGACGTCCACGCCGCGGTCGCCGCGCCCGGGCGTGGCGCGACGGCCGTGGCGCAGGGACCCGACGAGGAGCGCATCCCCATCAAGGGAGTGCGCAGGGCGACCGCGCAGGCCATGGTGTCCTCGGCGTTCACCGCGCCGCACGTCACCGAGTTCCTCCAGGTGGACGTGACCGGGACGATGGAGGCCGTCAGGCGGCTGCGGCTGCTCGACGACTTCGCCGAGGTCAAGGTCTCGCCGCTGCTGCTGGTGGCCAAGGCGATGCTGGTCGCGGCCCGTCGCTACCCGATGGTCAACTCCTCCTGGGACGAGGCGAACCAGGAGATCGTGGTCAAGCACCGGGTGAACCTGGGCATCGCCGCGGCGACCCCGCGCGGCCTGATCGTGCCCAATGTCAAGGACGCCCACGCGCTGTCGCTGCCCGACCTCGCCCGCGCCCTGGGGGCGCTGGTCGAGACCGCGCGGGCGGGCCGTACCCAGCCCGCCGACATGTCGGGCGGCACGATCACGATCACGAACGTGGGCGTGTTCGGGGTGGACGCCGGGACCCCGATCCTCAACCCGGGCGAGTCGGCGATCCTGGCCTTCGGGCAGATCAGGGACCTGCCCTGGGTGGTCGACGGGCAGATCGTGCCCAGGAAGGTGTGCACGCTCGCGCTGTCGTTCGACCACCGGATCGTGGACGGCGAACTGGGCTCGCTCTTCCTGCGCGACGTGGGCGCCATGCTGGAGGACCCGCTGCGCATGCTCGCCTGGGGCTGAGCCCCGCACCGGCCCGACGGGCCCGTCCCCTCACGGGGGCGGGCCCGTCCCCTTTTACCCGGCGTTTGCGGCGCCGCCGTTTCCGTGGCCTTTCCAGGGGCGTTTCGATTGACGCGTGAAGCCCGCGGACCGGTCCGCGGCGACCGGGCTCCCGTGCGGGTCGATGACCTTTCTGTGAATCCGGTGTTCCGCTTCTCCCTGATTTCGGGGAAGGGGCTTTGCCGTACGGCGTGCTCCGTGGGGTCGGTTTGACCTGCGGTGATGTTCCCCTTGGAGTGGCCGGTGGCGCGTCGGAGGATGTCATGACATATCCGGTTAAAACGTTATCCATTCATCGGGGGTTTAGTGGTTAATGCATATATCGGTGCTAGTGTCGTGATTTGGAGATTCACGAAAGGTTCCACCAGAAGGGAAAGCCAATGAGACTCGAAAAGCTCTTCCCGGCCGGCGGTGCCCCGCTCGCGTGGGGCGGCTGCCGACGCCGTCGCTGCGGATGCGGTGGCCGGGGCTGGCGCCGTGGTGGCTGGGGCTGGGGCGGCTGGTGGTGGTAGTTCCCTCAGCGACGAACCGGCGGGTAACCCGCCGGTTCTCCTTTTCCACCCCCGCACGTCCCCCGGACGACCCCCCACCGGCCCCTTTCGTCTCCATCAGGGAGGCCTTCGGGCGGTTCTGGCCGCACACCCGGGGGGTCCGCAGGCTGTTCGTGGCCGGGGTGCTGCTGGCGATCGTGGCGGCCCTCTGTGAGATCGGGGCGATCCGGCTCTTCGGCCGCATCACCGACGAGGTCCTCGCGGGACAGAACCTGGACGCCTTCTGGGAGCCCGCCTTCGTCTGGCTCGGCCTGATGGTCGTCGCCGGGCTGGCCTCCTTCCTCGGTTCCTACGCCACCGCCGTCGGCGGCGAGCGCTTCCTGCTGCGCCTGCGGGACCGGGTGTTCGCGCACATGCAGACCCTGACCCCCGACTTCTTCGACCGGCGCAGGCTCGGCGACCTGATGGCCAGGCTCACCGACGACGTCGAGGCCATCGAGGAACTGGTCGGCTCCGGTGTGGTCAGGATTCTCACGACGACCGTCAGCGTGTTCTTCTTCGCCGGGGCCGCCCTGCTGACCCGCTGGGACCTGGCGCTGGTGACGTTCGCGATGGTCCCGGCGTTCCTGGTCGTCTCCAAGCTCTTCGCCTCGCGCCTCAGGACGGCCGCCGCGCGTGAGCGGCTCAGCAACGGCGTCATGAACGGTGTCATCGAGGAGGGCCTGGCCAACCAGGCGCTGGTGCAGGCCTTCAACCGGCAGGGCACCGAGGCACGGCGGCTGCACACCCAGGGGCGCGCCTGGATGAGGGCCAACGTGACCCAGGCCAGGCTCTCCGCGATGTACGGGCCGGTCGTCCAGATCATCGAGACCGTCTGCCTGCTCGTCGTCATCGGGGTCGGCGCGTGGGAGATCATGGCGGGCCGCCTCACGATCGGCGGGCTGCTCGCCTTCGCGGCCTACCTCGCCTACCTCTACCCGGCGGTCCAGGGGCTCGGGCAACTCGCGCTGACCGTCTCCCAGGCCGCGGCGGGCTCCGACCGGGTGATCGAGATCCTGCGGATCCGGCCCCGGGTCACCGATTCCGCCGGGGCCGTACCGCCCGCCGCGCCACCACGGGGACGGATCGACTTCGCCGACGTCGGCTTCACCTATCCGGGCAGGTCGACTCCCACGCTGCGGCACCTGACCTTCCACGCGGAACCGGGCGAACTGGTCGTGTGCGTCGGCCCGAGCGGCGCGGGCAAGTCGACCGTGGCCAAACTCCTGCTGCGCTTCCACGACCCGGCCGAGGGGCGTGTCCTGCTCGACGGCGTGGACATCAGGGACATTCCTCGTACGGCGCTGCGTGAGGCCGTGACCGTTCTGCAGCAGGAGAACCTGCTCTTCTCCGGCACCGTACGCGACAACATCGCCTACGGCCGTCCCGGCTGTGGGATGGACGAGATCGTCAGGGCCGCCGTCATGGCCGGGGCGCACGAGTTCGTCGAGCGGCTTCCGGCGAGGTACGACACCCAGGTCGGGCAGCGAGGCAGGCTGCTGTCCGGTGGCCAGCGCCAGCGCCTGGCCATCGCCAGGGCGATCCTGCGTGACGCCCCGGTGCTCGTCCTCGACGAGCCGATGACCGGCCTGGACCCGGAGACCGCCGCCCGGGTCATGGAGCCGCTCGGCCGTCTCATGGCGGGCCGTACGACCATCCTGCTCACCCATGACCTGCGGTTCGTCCCCGGGACGGCCCGCACGGTCGTGCTCGGTGCCGCTCCGGGGCGGACGCGGACCAGGTTCGGTCGTACGGCATGGCGAACCCGCCCCCGGACGGGGACGGGTCCACTCAGGGGCTGACCGGTCCTCTCATTCCCGAATTCCGGCGAGGCCGAGGGAAGTCACCGATTCACGCGAGGCGTTTCCCGATGAGTTTCCCTAAGCCGGAACGGGACGAAACGCGACCGCCGTCACCATCCCCAGTCGTCGTCCCATCCCCAGTTGCTCCACCGCCAGCCGCCGCGCCAGCCGCAGCCGCCTCGCCAGCCACAGCGACTCCGCCACCCGCAACCGCACCGGCAGCAGCGCCGCCGGCAGCAGCCCGCGGTGAGGAATCCGGCCGAGACGGACGTCTGGACGGCCGGGACCGCCGCTGTGGGCGTGGTCGTGGCCTCCGCCGGGCCGGCGATGAGGACTCCGGCGAGGAGCCCCGCGCCCATGGTGCTCGCGAAGAGCGAGGCAGCAGTCTTCGATCCCATGCGATCCTCCGGTTTCACGGGAAGACGATTTCGCCTTCCTGGGCTCGAACACCCCAAACATCGCAGGAGACGCACCTACCACGACACCGCAAAGCACTTATAGTTTGGCAAAGGCGCACAGATCTGTATAAATAATAAATAAATGGCATATATCGGAGCATTTCGGGCGAAGGGGAGTCGCCGCGCCGAATACCGCAGGACGCCCCGCGCTCGTCCCGCGTAAAGGGCGGCCGTACGCTTACTGGGCATCCGACCGAAGGGGAGATCATGTTCCGTCATGTCGTGCTGTTCACCTGGGCCGAGGGGACGACCGAGGAGCAGAAGGCGACGGTCAAGACCGAGCTTCTCAGGCTGACGGAGATCATCCCGGAGATCCGCGCCTACACGCTGGGGGCCGACGCGGGTGTGAACCCCGGCAACCACGAGTTCGCCATCGTCGCGGACTTCGACAACGCCGACGACTTCCTGGTCTACCGGGACCACCCGGAGCACCAGGCGGTGATCGCCAAGCACATCAAGCCCATCGTGGCCTCCCGCGCCGCCGTACAGTTCACGATCTGACCCACGCGCGTTTGTCGGCCGAGGTCGGGCCCCAGGAGCCGAGCCACACCGGCACTCCGAGGGCCTCCTCGACCGCCCCCGGCCAGTCGTCGACACCGTCCACGTAGTGGGGACGGGCCCGCAGCAGCCGTTCCGTCAGCCTCGCCTGCCCGTCGAGGTCGCCCGCCGTACCCACGGGTGGCTCGCCGATGTCGTAGGAGACGCACATCCGCGAGACCGGCACGTCCAGGTGGGTGAGCGCGAGCGCGTCCGCCCCGCCGGTGACCGCCAGCGCGTAGCGGTGCGCGACCGCGTCGAAGTGCCCGACCCTGAACGGCCCCTGCCACGGCCCCGTCCCGTTGTGCCGCTCGGGCACCCGCAGCGTCCGGTCCTCGGTGACCAGGGGCCCGGGACCGTGCCTGGGCGTGTGGGAACGCAGCACCCCGAGCCGTACGGCACCCGCCCCGCCGAGCAGTTCGAGGGCGTTCGCGAAGGTCGTCGTGCTCCAGGTCGTGTACGGGTGGAAGCCGTGCCACTCGTCGAGCAGCACGCCCTGGGCCCCCTCGAAGACGACCGGTCCCTCGCGCAGCAGGGCCGCGAGCCGCGCGGGGCCGGTGAGGGTCACCCGCTCGGCGAACGCCCGGTAGGCCGCGACGCAGTCCTCGACCGGGGGAAGCTCCGTCGCCACCGGCCCGGCCACCCACCAGGTCTCCTCGACCTCCCGGCGCAGCGCGCGCAGCTTGCGGGCCAGCCGTACCGGGGCGGCGCAGTCACCCACGGTCGGCGCGAGGCCCGGATGCGCCAGGGCGTAGGAGACGGTCTCCCCGACGCCCATCCCGCACGACCCGTGCCGGTCCTCGCCGCGCGCCAGCTCCCTGGCCCGCCCGGCCGCCACGTGGTACGGCGTCGCGAGCAGGGCGTCCCGGTCCACGGTGAGCAGCCCGAACGGGTCGGGCACCCCGAGGCGGGCCAGGTTCGCCGCCTCGGAGGCCAGGGCGAGCGGGTCCACGATCGTGAAGCGTGACAGGTGGGTCGGCACGCCCCGGAACGTCCCCGCCCCGAACTGGGCGAAGGTGTGGTGCCGCCCGTCGGGCAGGACGACGTTGTGCGCCGCCTGCCCGCCACCGTTGAAGCGGACGACCGCCCGCACCGGCTCCTGTGAGCAGAGCCAGTCCACGACGGTCCCCTTGCCCGCGTCGCCGTACCCGAGGTCGGCGACGATCACGTGTTCGCGCACGCCCGTACCCCTCACAGCCGGATCACGCCGCTTGCGCCCGGCTCCTCGGGCACCGCGAGCGTCCGCCGGTCGAGACGGGCCAGCGCCCTGCCCACGGCCTGGCCGGCCTCCGAGCCCATCTCGTCGAGGTCGTCCAGCCCCTCGTCCAGGTCGATGGCGTCCTCGCCGAGGCCGACGGTGAGCGCGATGGTCTCGCAGACCGCGTCCAGGTCGTCCAGTTCGAGGACGTTCTGACCGAGTAGGTCGCGCCAGGCGGCCAGCACCTGGCCGTCCCCGGCGTAGCTCGCCCCGGCGGGCAGGATGTAGTAGACGTGGTAGGCCCTGGTCAGCTCGGCGACGATGTCCTTCGTCGTGATGTCCCGCAGCGGGGAGTCGCCGATCACCTGGCGGACCTGACGACGGCTGACCTTCGGGTAGGGCAGTTCGTCGCCGATGATGAACAGGTAGCCCTTGCGCCCTCGCCTCTCGAAGCAGTCGATCGAGGTGTGCCTGGCCATGAAGTACATCGCCAGCTCGTAGGACTCGGTCTTCTGGCCGCCGCCCCCGCCTTCGAGCAGGATCTTGCCGAGGTCCTCGTCCATCCGGTTGTCGGACTCGAACTGGCCGATCTGGAGCGGGGCGCGGTCGCAGGTCGCGTCGCCGATCGCGCCGAAGAGGATCTGCGGGTCGGTGGCGTAGCCCTTGCGCATCAGCAGGCCCAGCAGGTCGGGCAGCTTGGTCTGGAGCGTACGGGGGACCCCGCCCATCGAGCCGGTCACGTCGAACAGGACAGCGATGGCGAGGCTGTCGGGGTGCTCGTCGGAGTCACGGCTCTCGCGGGCGGCGACGCCGTACGGGTCGAGGTCCTCGTGCGTGGCGCGCGCGCCGCTGTCGCTGTAGGCGAAGGCGCTGGTGCCCTTGGCGGCGCGGTAGCTCGCGGCGGCGGAGTAGACGTCGGTCGACCAGATTCCGCTTCCCATGTGGGTCCCCTTGGTTGTTCTCAGGTTGAGTTAATCTCATTATGAGAATAACAATGGGCCGCGTCAACCCGCGAGGTCCGTCACGGGAGGGTCAGCGTCTGAGGCCGTCGAGGATGACGGTGGTGAGGTGGTCGCCCGCGCGGGCGCCGGGGCGGCAGACGGCCACGTTGAGCAGGCCGACGACCTCGCCGGGCGGGATGTCGTCGCGCAGTGTCCCCTCCTCCTGGGCGCCCCTGGCCAGCCGTTCGAGCAGGGCGTTGAGGTCGCGTTCGAGCCGCGCCAGCTCGGGGTTGGCGGTCGTCTCGGGCGACAGGGCCTTGATCAGCGCCAGGGGGAGCCCGGCGCAGTGCTCGACGACCAGGCGCAGGGACTGCCAGCACGGCCTGTCGCCGGTCATGCCCTCGGCGGTCACGGTCTCGCCGAAGGTCATGAGACGGCGCAGCGCGTCAAGGGCGATGTCCTCGACCAGGGCCTGCCGGTCGGGGAAGTGGCGGTAGAGGGTGCCGACCCCCAGTCCCGCCGCACGGGCGATCTCCTCCATCGAGACGGCGGCACCGCGTTCGGCGAACAGGCCGAGCGCGGTCGTGACGATGAGTTCGCGGTTGCGTCGCGCGTCGGCTCGCACGGCCCGTCCTTCCTGAGTTAACCGGAATCCCGGCCTCAGGTTAATGTACCGTGGTCTTTCGGAACCGGAAGATCCGCTTCACTTTGGGGGATTCGTGCGAAGAGGCCTCTACATCAGCGGCATCGGGCTGAGCCTGGACGCGATGATCGGACAGGTGCGGGAGGCGGCCGACGCCGGACTCGACAGCGCCTTCCTCAGCCAGCTCACCTCGTGGGACGCGCTCGCCGTCCTGGCGATCGCCGCGCGTGAGGTGCCCGGCGTCGACCTGGGAACGGCGGTCGTGCAGACCTACCCCAGGCATCCGCTCGCACTGGCCGGACAGGCGCTCACCGTGCAGGCCGCCGGCGGCGACCGCCTCACCCTCGGTGTCGGGCCGAGCCACCGGCAGATCATCGAGGGACAGTTCGGCTACTCCTACGACAGGCCCGTCCGGCACATCAGGGAGTACCTGTCGGTGCTGCGGCCGTTGCTGCGCGGGGAGGCCGTCGACCACCACGGGGAGACCGTCTCCGCCTCGGGGCGGGTGGACGTGCCCGGCGCGAAGGCGCCCTCGGTGCTGCTTTCGGCGCTCGGTCCGGTCATGCTGCGCGTCGCCGGAGAGCTCGCGGACGGCACGGTGACCGTGTGGACGGGGCCCGAGGCGATCGCCGACCACGTCAGGCCCGCGATCACCCGCGCGGCAGAGGAGGCGGGACGGCCCGCCCCCAGGGTCGTGGCCGCGGTGATGGCGAGCGTCACCGCCGACCCCGAGGGGATCAGGCGCGGGGTGGCCGAGCGGGTCGGGTTCGCCGCCCAACTCCCCAGCTACCGGGCGATGCTCGATCGGCAGGGCAAGTCGGGCGTCCACGAGACGGTCCTGGCGGGCGACGAGGAGAGCGTGGCGCGGGCCGTACGGCGATACGCCGACGCCGGGACGACGGAGCTGCTGGTGAACCCGCTCGGCGACGAGCGCGAACGGGCCAGGACCGTCGAACTGTTCGCCTCGGTCTGAGGGATCTCAGAGGTTCAGCGGACGGTAGGTCCTGGGACCGTAGAGATCGTCGAGCAACTCGTCGAGCTCACCCAGCAGCCGCCAGGCGTCCCGGGGCGGCGCGACCAGGCTGCCCCGCACGAAACGGCCGATCGCACCGGGCACCCGGTCCCCCATGAGGGCGGCGACGCAGCGGGTGGCGAGCCTGATGTCCAGGGTCTCGGTCGCGGGCGCCCCGGTGTGGACCTCCGGCGGGTAGTCGTCACGGTGCCTGGCGACCAGGGCCGTCAACGGGCTGCCGAGCGGGACCGACTGGCTCCAGTCGACGAGCACCAGACCGTGGTCGATCGGGTGGACCAGGACGTGGTGGCCGAACACCGCGCCGTGCACCACCCCGGCGCGGTGCGCCGCCCCGATCGCGACCAGCAGCCGCCGCCAGATCCACGCCGCGTCCCTCGGGTCGAGTACCGGCCGCCGCCGCGCGATCTCCGCCAGGCTCACGAACCCGTCGGGGACCCGGCTGATCACGTTCGCCCGCCGCCGCGCGTCGCCGGAGCCGTGCCGGAGGGAGTCGACCAGCCGGGGCACGTACGGCAGCAGCGTCGGATCGCCCTCCCGTTCGATCGTCCTGAGCGCCTGCGCCTCGCGCCGCATGAGGTCGTTGTCCGCGGGACCGCGCGGGATCTTGAGCAGGGCGCCGGGGGCGCAGTCGTACAGCAGGGCGGTCGCGCCCTCGTGGAGCAGCCGCCCGACGTGGTGGGTTCCGACCACCGTTCCGGCCAGGTCGTCCGTGGGGGTGTGTCCGGTGTGCTCGGCCCACAGGCTCGCCAGCCTGGCGAACGCCCCGGCGGCCTCGGCACCCGGCGTCAGGTCGGGGTGCAGCAGCCGGGCCAGTCTCCGGTACGTCCGCCGTGGTGTCGGCCCGCCGAACAGGTCCGCGGGGACGCGGGCGGCGGAGACCAGCGCGATCGCCTCGGCCGGGGTGGTCATCGGGTGCCCTCCTGCTCGGCGGGCCGCAGCAGGGCGGGGTGCAGCAGGCGGGCGCCCCCGGCGCGGTAGAGCTTGGCGCGTGGCCCGCCCCGGGAGCCGCCGCTCACCGTGCTGTGCCCGGTGGCCTCGACGAACCCGGGCACGGAGAGGACCTTGCGGTGGAAGTTGCCCGCGTGCAGCGGGACGCCCCACACCGTCTCGTAGACGCCGCGCAGTTCGGAGATCGTGAACGTCTCCCCGGTGAACGTCGTGGCCAGCGGCGTGTACTCCAGCTTGGCCCGCGCCCGTTCGAGGCCGTCGGCGAGGACGCGGGCGTGGTCGAAGGCCAGCTCCGGCGGGCGCGAGACCGGGTGCCAGGCGGCGGAGGCCGCGTCGGAGCCCGCCCTGGGGTCGGGCAGATCGGGGGCGAAGGCGAGGTAGGAGATCGAGACGACCCGCATCCTCGGGTCCCGGTCCGGGCTTCCGTAGCTGGCCAGCTGTTCGATGTGGACGCGGGGGGCGAGCCCGGTCTCCTCGGCCAGTTCCCGCCTGGCCGCCTCGGGCAGGTCCTCGCCCGGCCTGATGAACCCTCCCGGCAGCGCCCAGCGTCCCTGCTGGGGAGGGCGGCCCCGCTCGACCAGCAGCACGTGCAGCACGCCCGCGCGGATGGTCAGCGCGACCACGTCCACCGTCACGGCGACCGGGGGATAGTCCCTGGGGTCGTACTCCGCCAGGAACGCCGATTCCTTCTCGTCCACGACACGCCCTTCCCGGGTCAAGATAATCTCACAATGAGAATAACTCGATTCCGGGGTGATCGCACACACGGAAGAGGGCCGTCCCGGAAACGGGACGACCCTCCACGGCCGGGTGGTCAGAACGCCTCTTCGGACAGCTCCATCAGGCTCTGGTCGGTTTCGGTCAGCACGCGGCGCTCGGCGGCCAGCCGGGGCAGGACGGTCTTGGCGAAGAACGACGCCGCGGCCACCTTGCCCTCGTAGAACGCCTGGTCCCTGCCGGGGGAGCCGAGCGCGGCCAGGGCCACCTCGGCCTGGCGCAGCAGCAGCCAGCCGATCACCAGGTCACCCAGGGAGAGCAGGAACCGGGTGCTGTTGAGACCGACCTTGTAGACCTCCTCGGGGGTCTCCAGCGAGGAGATCGCCCAGCCGGCCATCGTGTCGGCCATGGCCTTGACCTCGTCGGCGGCCTCGTCGAGCAGTCCGCGCTCCTCCTTGAGGCGGCCGTTGCCCGCCTGGGAGGCGGCGAAGGCCTTGATGTCGCCGTACAGCGCGCCGAGCGCGGCCCCCTGGTTGCGCAGGACCTTGCGGAAGAACAGGTCCATGCCCTGGATCGCGGTCGTGCCCTCGTAGAGGGAGTCGATCTTGGCGTCCCTGATGTACTGCTCGAACGGGTAGTCCTGCAGGTAGCCGGAGCCGCCCAGGGTCTGCAGCGAGCGGGAGAGCAGCTCGTAGGACCGCTCGGACCCGACCCCCTTGACCAGCGGCAGCAGCAGGTCGTTCATCGCCTCGGCGTGCCGGTCCTCACGGCCCTCGAAGCGGGCGGCCTGCACCGCGTCCTGGTAGGTGGCCGTCAGCATCACCAGCGCCCGCATGCCCTCGGCGTACGACTTCTGGAGCATGAGCTCGCGGCGCACGTCGGGGTGGTGGACGATGGTCACGCGCGGGGCGGCCTTGTCGGTCATCTGGGTGAGGTCGGCGCCCTGCACCCTGGCCCTGGCGTATTCGAGGGCGTTCAGGTAACCGGTCGACAGGGTGGCGATGGCCTTGGTCCCCACCATCATCCGGGCGTGCTCGATGATCATGAACATCTGCTTGATGCCCTCGTGCACGTCGCCGATCAGCGTCCCGACGGCCGGGTGCCGCTCGCCGAAGGTGAGCTCGCAGGTCGTGGAGACCTTCAGGCCCATCTTCTTCTCGACGTTGGTGACGTAGACGCCGTTGCGCTCGCCCAGCTCACCGGTCTCCAGGTCCACGTGGTACTTCGGGACCAGGAACATCGACAGGCCCTTGGTGCCGACGCCGTGCCCCTCGGGGCGGGCAAGCACGAGGTGGAAGATGTTGTCGGCCAGGTCGTGCTCGGCGCTGGTGATGAAGCGCTTGACGCCCTCGATGTGCCAGGTGCCGTCGGGCTGCCTGATCGCCTTCGTACGGCCCGCGCCCACGTCGGAGCCCGCGTCGGGCTCGGTGAGGACCATGGTCGCGCCCCAGGTCCGCTCGATGGCCAGTTCGGCGAAGCGCTTCTGGTCCTCGGTGCCGATGAGGTGCATCACGTAGGCGAAGGCGGGTCCGCTGGCGTACATCCAGACGGCCGGGTTCGCGCCGAGGATCATCTCGGCGAGCGCCCAGTTGACGCTGGGCGGCAGGCCGGGGCCACCCAGTTCGGCGGGCAGGCCGATGTTGGTCCAGCCGCCCTCGCGGTAGGCGGCGAAGGACCGCTTGAAGCCCTCCGGCATCGTCACCGCGCCGGTCTCCGGGTCCAGGACGGGCGGCGTGCGGTCGCCCTCCTCGAAGGAGTCGGCCAGAACCCCCGTCGCCAGGCGGTTGACCTCGTCGAGGACGCTGCGCACGACGTCCTCGTCCATGTCCGCGTAGAGGCCGGTACCCAGGATGTCCCCGCGGCCGAACACCTCGAAGAGATTGAACTCCAGATCACGGAGGTTGCTCTTGTAGTGGCCCATGGGATCTGCTCCTTGAAACCGGGGGACCGGGCTTTTTCTCTACTCATCAGTAACCTTACCCCTGATGCTACCCGCCAGTAACCCCTAAAAACTGGAGCGGTAAGGACGTTTGTCACATTCCTCGGGGAAAGGGAGCTGTACCGGCCCGCTCGGACGAGGCCGCGCCCCCGGGCCGACACGCGGCCTTGACAGGGACGGTCGTCACCCCCGGGTTAGGCTCCTGCCATGGACGAGCGGTGGCGTGCGGACCTCGCGCTGTGGGCGATCCCCGACGAGATCGCGGCGAAGGCACGGACCGACCCCTGGGGGCACTCGCCCGCGCGGTTCGCCGAGCGGACGGAGCGGGCGCTCGCCGAACCGCAGGGACCGACCCTGGACCGGGTCGCCGAGGCGCTGCCGCCCGGGGGCGTCCTGCTCGACGTCGGCGCGGGCACCGGGGCGGCCGGTCTCCCGCTGGCCGGGCGGATGGGAGAGCTGGTCGCGGTCGACACCTCGCCCGGCATGCTCGCCGAACTGGAGTCACGGGCCGCCGCGCTCGGGGTGCCGCTCAGGATCGTCACCGGCCGCTGGCCCGACGTCGCGCCGGTGACCCCGGTCGCCGATGTGGCGGTCTGCGCCCACGTCGTCTACAACGTGCCCGACCTGGCCGCCTTCCTCACCGAACTGTCCGGTCACGCCCGCCTCAGGGTCGTCGTCGAACTCACCGAACGCCACCCGATGACCTGGCTCAACCCCCTGTGGGCCCACTTCCACGGGATCGTCCGCCCGGACCGGCCCACGGTCCACGACGTGATCGCGGTCGCCGAGGCGCTCGGTCACCGGGTGCGGCACGAGGCGCGCCTGGCCCCGCTGTCCCGCTTCGCGACACCGGAGGGCCTGGCGGAGAGCGCCTGCAGGAGACTCTGTCTCGATCCGGGGCGGGCGGACGAGGTCGTCGCGGCGGCGATCCGGCTCGACATGTGGCCGCTTCCCCGCGAGCGGTGGTTCACCCTGTGGTGGGACACGGGAATCGGGCCGACATCGGAGGCGTTGCCCGGATAGAGCTCTCAGTCGAGACGCTCCCGGACGAGACGCGCCGTACCCGGTCCGAAAAGACGACGCTTCAGGGAGTCGTCATGGCTTGGATCCTCATTGTCGTCGCCGGTCTGTTCGAGATCGCGATGGCCTACTCGCTCAAGCTGAGCAACGGGTTCTCCTCGCTGCTGCCGAGCGTCGGAGTCGTCGTCTTCGGGGTGCTCAGCTTCGGTCTGCTCTCACTGGCCCTCAAGAGCCTGGAGGTCGGTACGGCCTACGCCGTCTGGACCGGCATCGGCGCCGTGGGCACCGCCGCCCTGGGCATCGTCCTCCTGGGCGAGGACGCCTCGGCCCTGAAGATCATCTCCATCGTCCTCATCCTCGCGGGCGTCATCGGGCTCAACCTCGCGGGGGGCGGCCACTGACCGCCCCTAGGGGAAACCGGTTTGACGCGATAGATGGTGTCGCGATTGGCTGAGGGCATGATTAACGTGCACTATGTGACATTCGACTGTGCCCGGCCGCACGAGCTGGCGGCCTTCTGGAGCCAGGCGACCGGCTGGGAGATCCACCCGGAGACGGAACCCGACGGCGACGAGGTCCTCGTCTGCGGGGAGCCGAACCTGCTGTTCATCAGGGTTCCCGAGGGCAAGTCGGTCAAGAACCGCGTCCACCTCGACGTCACGGGCTCCGACGGCACCACCCGCGACCAGGAGGTCGAGAGGCTGGCCGGGCTCGGCGCCACGGTCCACGACGACCGGCGCAACCCCGACGGCACCGGCTGGGTGACCATGCTGGACCCCGAGGGCAACGAGTTCTGCGTCTGCCGCGCCGACTACGAGAAGCAGTCGTGAGATCCCTGTGACGAGCGGGGCCTCCCGGGGCCTTCCACCGGTCCCGGGACGTTCCGCCGAGCCGTCCGGTCAGTGCCCGTGGGGCAGCGAGGGGCGCTCGCCGCGTCCCCTGAGCGTCAGGGCCAGGAACGCGGTGATCAGATACACCACGACGCCGCCCTGCAGCGCGTCGAACGCGGCGCCGAACACGCCCTGGTCGTCCACGATGAGCTGCACCGGATACATGAGCGCCGCCGCGCCGAGCGCGGGGTAGAGCGAGAACCGCCACGGCCTGCGCAGCGCCCACAGCCTGGCCTGCCGCGTCACCCGGTCACCCGAGCCCGGCCTGCCGACCGATCCGATCGCCGCGACCAGGGTGAACAGCGTGATCCCCAGGCAGAGCGCCCAGGTGAGGTCCGCGGCCCCCGGCAGGATCACCCCCAGGCCGAAGCTGACGGCCGCCGTCGCGCCTCCGGTCACCGCCGCCGCCCTCCAGGGGGCTCCCCGCAGGGCCGCGCCGGCGAGGGACATCTCGTCACGTCGAGTGAGTTCGTCGTTCATGTTCCCAAGACTGCCCCGTCGGCCCCCTTCTTCGCATCGGGGAGCAACCCTGATCCGTCCCCTACCCGCCGGGCGGGGCGACGCGGCGAATGTTGAACGTTTGTTGACTGCCCCTAAGTCCCGATTTAGGATTCAATTAGGAAACTTTCCTAAAGGAAAGCTTCCTAGCCCCCCACCTTCTAGGAGATTCGTCGTGAGCTTTCGTCGTCGCGCGGTGACCCTCGCCAGTTCTGCCGCCCTCTGCCTGGGCGTTCTGGCCCTCACCCCCACCTCGGCCATGGCCGCCCCCTCCGGCTGCACCGTGCAGCAGGGATCGAACTGGGCGTCCAGCCTCTGCACCTCCGGCACGGGCCGGCACCTGGTGGTCGTGCGTGCCCAGCACTACACCGGCAACATCCTGATCACCGGCCCCTGCGTGGCCATCGGCCAGGTCTCGAAGACGACGGTCAACTGGCCGGTCACGTACGTCGGCTCGGCCGGCTGCTGAGAGCCCGCTCGGCCACTTGGCCCACGTCGGGCCGTCGACTCGAACGCCGCTCACGTCGAGGCCCGCATGTCCGTGTTGACGCCTGCCGAGGCCCGGCCCCTGAGGACCGGGCCTCGGTAGGCTCACGGCATGCCGGTGAACCCTTATCTGACCTTTCGCGTCGCGACCCTTGAGGACGTCCCGACGGTTCTGGCCCTGCTGGCCGACGACTCGACCTCCGGCGCCCAACAGGGCGAGTACGGCGAGGCCCACCGGGCGGCCTTCGAGGCCATCGACGCCGACCCGGGCAACGAGCTGATCGTCGCCGAACTGGACGGCGAGGTCGTCGGCACCATGCAGCTCACCTACATCCCGGGGATCTCCCGTGGGGGAGCGCTCAGGATGCAGATCGAGGCCGTCAGGATCGCCTCCGGCCTGCGCGGCAGAGGACTGGGCGGGCAGATGCTGCGCTGGGCCGTCGAGCGGGGCCGGGCCAGGGGGTGCGCCCTGGTCCAGCTCACCACGAACAAGGCGCGCAAGGACGCGCACCGCTTCTACGACTCCCTCGGCTTCGTCGCCTCACACGAGGGATACAAGCTCGCGCTGAGCTGAGAGGCGGGACCCACAGCGGGTCACGGACTCACCCCGAACTGCGCGCCCACGTCGAACTGCGCGCCGACCCCGAACTCCGCGCCCATGTCGAAGCGCGGGATCGCACCGAAGCGCGGGCTCACGTCGAACGAGGGCACCGGCGGCGGAGCGGGGACAACCGAAACAGCCGCCGGGGCCGGGGTCTTGCGGAGGCGTGACGTGCGCGCGGAACGCGCGCGGAGCTGGTCGATCATCCAGCGGCACCAGGCGATGCGGTGGTTCTCGTAGCTGATGCCGTACCACAGGGTGGCGTAGTCGCCGAAGCGGCGGCTCTCGCGGCCGGGCGCGCTGGAGAAGGCCGAGCGCTCGTCCTCGTAGGTCG
This sequence comes from Streptosporangium sp. NPDC020072, assembly GCF_040631445.1. Lineage (NCBI taxonomy): Bacteria > Bacillati > Actinomycetota > Actinomycetes > Streptosporangiales > Streptosporangiaceae > Streptosporangium > Streptosporangium sp. NPDC020072. Next base: position 405,361 of record NZ_JBEYAB010000009.1, read on the forward strand.
CCAGCCGCCGTTCGTGCTCCTCAAGCTGGATCTGGAAGAGCTTGATCAGTTCGGCCGGGTCGGCGAGCCAGGCGGCGTAGGACTTCAGCAGCAGTTCGTCACGCTCGGGACGGGACTGCGGGGGCTCGATGACCCACTCGCGCAGCTCCCTCGTCCCCAGCCGGGTGATGGAGTAGATCTTCTTGCGCTGCGGGCCGGGGCCCGGGACCTGCTCGAAGGTGACCAGTTCCGCCGCGACCAGCCGTTGCAGCTCAGGGTGGATCTGGCTGTGCCGGGCCGTCCAGAAACATCCCAGCGGATGTCCCATGGCGGTGGCCAGCTCGTATCCGGACCTCGGTCGGCGGGCCAGCGCTGTGAGGATCGCGTATCCGAGAGTTGAGGTCACCGCGGAAGGATCTCACGGGGCACCCCTAATGCGGCACCGTAGCTTTACCTATGTCGTCTCAGACATAACGGGCATCACCTCGACCAGATTGTCATGATAGACGGCCCCCCTGCCCAGGTCGGCGTCGTACTCCTCGACCACCGCGTTGACCGTCGAACCCCCCGGGCTCAGCTTGCGCCAGTGCCCCTTCGTCGAGGCCACGACGCCGGGCCGTACCCGGTCGCTGATCTCGACCACGGCCTCGAAGCCGCCGACCGCGTTGAACACCCGGGCCCGCTGCCCGTCGCGCAGCCCCCTGGACGCGGCGTCCTCGGGGTTGACCACCACCCGGGGCCCCTTCGAACGGCGCAGCAGCTCGGGGTTGTTGCCGAAGGTGGTGTTCAGGAAGGTGTGCGGCGCGGGCGTGACCAGGGCCAGCGGGTAGGGACCGCCCGCGGCCGAGGCCGTACGCGGCGGCACGTAGGCGGGACCGGAACCGAACTCCAGCCTCCCCGAGGCCGTGGGGAAGCCGTCGGCGAACGGGACGAACGGCCGGGGCACGTTGAGCCTGACCCAGCCCTCCTTGCGCAGCCGGTCGACCGTGATCCCGTCGAGGGAGGGATGCCCGGAGGCGAGCAGCTGCTCGGCCAGTTCGAGGTCGGAGTCGTACAGCGACGGTTCGGTGAGCCCCATGTGCCCGGCCAGGCGGCGGAACGTCTCCGTCGTCGACAGGCACTCGCCTGGCGGCTCGACCGCGGGCTCGTTCCACACGAGATACATGTGTCCGTATCCCGCGTGCAGGTCGGTGTGCTCGATCTGCATCGTCGCCGGAAGCACGATGTCGGCGTAGTCGACGGTGTCGGTGGGGAACTGCTCCATCACGACGGTGAACAGGTCCTCACGCGCCAGCCTCTCGCGGACACGGTTCTGGTCGGGGGTCGAGCCGACCGGGTTGGCGGCGTAGACCCACAGGCACTTGACCGACTCGTCGAGCCCGTCGGCCAGCCTGGTCATCGTGAGCCGCCTGACCGGCGCCGCCAGCAGGTCGTCACGGGTGTCGATGTTCAGGTGGATGTGGCCGCTGGTCGAGTAGGCGACCCCGCCGCCGGGATGGCGCCAGTCGCCCGTCACCGCCGGGATGGCCGCGATCGTCCGCATCGCCGTACCGCCGCCCGCGTGCCGCTGGACGCCCATTGTGGCCCTGATGCCGGTCGGCCGGGTGTGCGCGAGCCGTACGCCGAGGGAGCGGATGTCGGCCTCGGGCAGGCCGGTGATCTCCGCGACGAGGGCGGGCGGGTGACGCAGGATCTCCGCCCGGAAGTCCTCCCAGCCGTTGGTGTACTCGGCCAGGAAGGCGTCGTCCTGCGCGCCCTCGGACAACACCACGTTCAGCAGCCCGAGCGCCAGGGCGGCGTCCGTGCCCGGCCTGATCGGCAGGTGGAGGTCGGCCTGTTCGGCGGTCCTGGTGCGGATCGGGTCGATGGCCACGACGTACGCCCCGGCCGCCCTCGCCTCCTGGATGAACCGCCACAGATGGTGGCCGCTGGTGAGGGTGTTCGTGCCCCACAGCAGGATGAGCCGCGACAGGGCGAAGGTCTCGGGGTCCATCCCGCCCGGGGTGCCGTTGGTCAGCCGTAGACCGGCGTTGCCCGCGGTCGAGCAGATGTTCAGGAAGTGCCGGGAGGCGCCCAGGACGTTCCAGAACCGGCGGCCCGCGACCCCCTCACAGCCCTGGATGTGGCCGAGCGTCCCGGTGCCGAGGTAGGGCCAGATCGCCTCGCCGCCGTGCTCGTCCACGATCGCGCGCAGCCGTACGGAGATCTCGTCGAGAGCCTCGTCCCAGCTGATCCGCTCGAAACGGCCCGAACCCTTGGGGCCGACCCGGCGCATGGGGTAAAGGATGCGGTCGGAGGCCCCGGCGTGTTCGAGATAGCGGTTGACCTTCACACAGAGCGCGCCGCGCGTGTAGGGCTGCTCCGGGTTGCCGCGCATCCCGACCGCCTTGCCGTCCCTGACGGTCACCACCCACGAACAGGTGTCCGGGCAGTCCAGCGGACAGGCCCCCAGGACACGCAGCTCCCCCCGCTCACCCACTGCCATGCCCAGACTCTAGCCAGGGGGGTACGGCTCGCCGGCCGTACCCCCCTTGAGGTCAGCCCGTCACCGCGACACCGCGTCCCGCCACGCGGGGGCCACGTTCATCCTGCTCGGCGCCGCTGAGGCGGTGCCGCCCGGCAGGATCTGGCTGCGGGCGTAGACGGCCGCGGCCGTCGCGATGGCACCGCTGTTCACCGCCAACGCCCTGTCGTCGATGTTGGCCAGGGTGTCGCAGGCCTGGTGGTAGCACCGGTCGTAGGCGACCCCCGCCTCACCGCCGAACGTGGCGGCCTCCTCGGCGGTCTTGATCCCCTCGGCGCCGGTGAACAACCCGCCCGCCGGGATGCCGACCGCGATGAAGGGCCCGTAGTCGGACCGCCCGGTGAAGTCGGTCCCCTTGTACGGCTGGCCGACCGAGGCGTAGTACGTCTCGAACAGCTTCTCGATCTCGCCCGATCCGGCGGGACCGGCCCCGGCGCCCGTGTGGTCGGAGTCGTCGCCGTCGTAGATGCCGTAGACGAAGTTCGGCGAGGCGATCATGTCGAAGTTGAGGTACAGCCTGATCCTGGCCCTCTCCCCGGGGGAGAGCGCGGCCACGTAGTGCTGGGAGCCGAGCAGCCCCAGCTCCTCCGCCCCCCAGAAGGCGAACCTGAGCCTGTTCCTGGTCGGCGTGCCGCCCGCCCGCAGGGCCGTCTCCAGCACGGCCGCGCTGCCCGAGCCGTTGTCGTTGACGCCGGGTCCCGCCGGCACGCTGTCCAGGTGGCCGCCCAGCATGACGACCCTGCGGGAGTCGCCCCAGGGGCTCTCGGCTATCACGTTGCGGGTCTTCCTGTGCGGGTCGCCCTCGGCGGTGACGGAGAGCGTGGCCCGGGACCCCGGCGTGGCCAGCTCCTGGCCGACGGCGAAGGTGGTGCCCACGACGGGGACGTGTGTGGTCGTGTCGCCGAGCGAGCCGTTCAGCGGTCCCCGCCGGTCGGCGGCCCCCTCACCGGCCTGACCCTCGTTGAAGATGATCACACCGGAGGCGCCCGCGGCCTCCGCCAGCTCGGCCTTGACCCGGAAGCCGCACGTGCCACGCTGCACCAACGCGATGTTGCCCCGGACGAACCCCGCGAAGTCGGCGGCCTCGCACCCGGAGGTCGAACCGGGTGCCGCACTCGGCGGCAGCACCAGATCGACGGGCTGCACGGCGGCCGTGACGTTCCCCGAGCCGGAGTACGCCATGGGGACGAAGTCGGTCTGCGGCGCGTAGGACCTCGCCCCGGGGGAGACCCGGGCGAGCTTGGGCGTGCCGATGACACGGAAGAACGGGAACTCGAACTCCTGCTCGGTCACCCTGTACCCCGCGGCCCGCAGCCTGCCCGCCACGTAGTCGGCCGACTCGTCGTATCCGCGGGTTCCCGCGGCCCGGGTGCCGCCGTTGGCCGCGGCGATCCGCTGGAACGCCTCCAGGTGCCGCTTCACGGAGAGCACGTTCACGGGCGGCGACCCGACGGACGTGACGGACGCGACGGTGACCTCGGGAGCCGGTGAGGTCACGGCGGTCGCCTGGGCGCCGGGCAGGGTCACGGCCGAGGCTGTGGTGATCGCGGCCAGCAGGCCCTGGTACGCGCGTACGCGCATGCGAAACTCCTCTGACGAGAGTTGACGGAAGCGGAGCGGGGAATCCCCGTGATCGCGGCGAATAAAAAAGATCTCCGGTAACCGGATTAACCAAATTTGACAATCTTCGTCAGATCGACGGACGGGGTGGTCCCCGGCGGTCACGACGTCACCCGGGTAACGCCACCCGGCCGTGCGCCGTGACACGTCGCACCACGACCATCCGCTTCGCACCCTTCCATGGCGCCACGCGGTCGCCAGAAGTGGCTAGGGTCGGGTGCGAAGGAAAAACGGGGCTGCGACGCATGATGATCAGCTTTTCAGGCCGGTGCCGGCCCGGCCGTCATCGCCGCATTCCAGCAGGTCAATTCTCAATCTCGGATAGGTACGCGATGTTCGCCACATCGGTCTCCTCCGGGCTGACGCTCCCGGCGAACCAGGCATCCAGGATCTCCCCCAGCAACGGCGCCGAGGTCAGCCTGAGACTCAACGCCAGCACGTTGGCGTCGTTCCAGCGTCTGGCCCCCTCGGCCGTCGCCGCGTCCACACACAGGGCGGCTCGCACCCCGCGCACCTTGTTGGCCGCGATCGACGCCCCCGTGCCGGTCCAGCAGCACACGATCGCCTGGTCGGCCACCCCGGAGACGACGTCCCGCGCGGCCTGTGAGCAACACCACGCCCAGTCCGAGGGGCCTTCGGCGACGGCGCCGTACGCGATCACCGTGTGTCCTCTCGCCTCTATCTCCGACACCAGGATGGGAGCCACCCCGTCAAGACTGTCCGAGGCCAATGAGATACGCATGCCTTCGATTGTGGACACTGGAAGAGAAGATCGGTGACGCACCTGTAATGCGGAACGTGCAGAATCGCTGGCGGTGACGGAAATCAGAGAGCACGAAGAAGCGGCGCCCGTCGAAGGCACAGAGCCCGAGACGGAGCGCGATTCCGGCGTGCTCGTCGTCGAACCGCTCCTGCCGCAGCGCATCCGCAGACCATCCGATCTGCTGCGCTTCCTGGCGACCCTGCTGGGGCTCGTGGCCGTGGTCCTGCTCGCCCTCGTCGCGAAGAAGACCCTCAACGGCCTCGAAGGCGACGTCATCGACGGGACGAACCGGGCGCCCTTCCTCCTCAGCGGCCTCGTCGGCGTGCTCAGCGGCGCCACCATGCTGGGCGTGCCGACCGCCTACGCCATCGAACGCGTCCTGCACCGCGACGGCCTGCGCGTCGCGGAGGGGCTCTTCGCCGCCATCGCGGGCATGGTCCTGTCCTTCGCCCTCGGCGAGTGGATCGTCGGCGCGGGCCCGGAAGACCTGTGGCTCCTGCTGACCGGGGGCAGGCAGGGAGTCGAGCCGCTCAACACGCTGCTCACCTCGGTCATCGCCTACGTCACCGCGGTGCGTATCTCCCGAAGACCCACCTGGCGGGCGGCCCTGTGGAGCGCCGTCGCGCTCAACGCCGTCGCGCTCTTCGCCGCGACCGCGGCCACCATCCTCGGCATCGTCGTCTCCATCCTGGTCGGCCTCGCCGTCGGCTACGCCACCCTGTACGGCATCGGCAGCCCCAACACCAGGCCGCCCGGCAGCACGATCGTGGCCACCCTCGCCAAACTCGGCTTCGCCCCCGTCAGGGCGCACCGCCTCGACGACGACCACCAGAGCAGCAGGCGCTACGCCGTCGGCCTCAAGGACGGCACCCGCCTCGACGTCACCGTCCTCGACCGCGACCGCCAGGTCGCCGGGGTGCTCTACCGCATCTGGCGCCGCATCCGGCTCAACACCGAGACCCGCCGCAGGGCCATCCGCTCCCTGCGCGCCGAGCTGGAACGCGAGGCCCTGATGGCCTACGCCGCCCAGGCCGCGGGCGCCAGCATCCCCAGGCTCGTCGGCACCAGCGAGATCGGCACCGAGGCCGCGTTGCTCGCCTACGAGCACATCGAGACCCGGCCCCTCGACGACATCCCCGACGAGGAGATCGACGACAACCTGCTCGCCCAGATCTGGGAGCAGGTCCTGCTCCTGCAGGTCCAGCGGCTGGCCCACCGGCGGCTGACCGGCGACAGCATCCACGTCGACAACGAGGGCAGAGTCGTCCTCATGGACGCCCGCAGCGGCGAGATCGCCGCCGGAGACCTCCTGCTCCGCCTCGACATCGCCCAGCTGCTCACCTACCTCAGCCTCCGCGTCGGAGCCGACCGCGCCGTCGCCGCGGGCGCGGCCGTCGCGGGCCCCGACGTGCTGGCCGGCGCCCTGCCGCTGCTGCAACGGATCGCGCTCACCCGCGAGACCAGGGCCGCGCTCACCAAGAACAAGGAGCTGCTGACCGCGATCCGCGAACGGATCGTCGCCCTCGAACCCCAGGTCGAGGCCGACGAGGTCCGCCTGGAGCGCTTCCGCCCCAGAACCCTCATCACGATCATCGCCAGCGCCTTCGCCGCCTACTTCCTGGTCTACTACCTCACGCAGATCAACCTCAACATGATCACCTCCGCCAAGTGGGGCTGGACCGGGGTCGCCTTCGTCGCGGCGATGATGAGCTACGTCGCCGCCGCGCTGATGCTGCGGGGCTTCGTGCCGGAACGGCTGCCGCTCGGCCGTACGGTGCTGGTGCAGTTCGCGGGCTCCTTCGTGAAGCTGGTCGCCCCGGCGGCGGTGAGCGGCGTCGCCATCAACACCCGCTACCTGCAAAAGCGCGGCATCCCCCCGGGCCAGGCCGTCGCCAGCGTCGGAGCCTCCCAGCTCATCGGCCTGGCCTCGCACATCACACTGCTGCTGCTGTTCGCCTACATCACCGGGTCGAGCGCCGCCACGTCGTTCACCCCGTCGCGCACGTTGGTGTTCGTCCTGCTCGCCATCGCGGTCGCGGTCCTGTTCATCGTGAGCGTCCCCCGCCTGCGCAGGCTGATCACCGTACGGCTGCGCGCCCTGTTCTCCGGGGTCATCCCCCGCCTGCTGGACGTGCTCCAGTCCCCCCGGAAGATCATCGAAGGCTGCTCGGGCACCCTGCTACTGACGATCTTCTTCGTGGCCTGTCTCGACGCCTCGGTGCGGGCCTTCGGTGGATCACTCGACTTCGCGGCCGTGGCCATCGTCTTCCTCGCGGGCAACGCCATCGGCTCGGCGGCGCCGACCCCCGGAGGACTCGGCGCCGTCGAGGCCTCCCTGTCCGTCGGCCTGACCCTCTCCGGCCTGCCCGGCGAGGTCGCGACCTCGGCCGTGCTGCTGTTCAGGCTGCTGACGTTCTGGCTGCCCGTGCTTCCCGGGTGGGCCTCGTTCACCTACCTGCAGCGACACGAGGCCCTGTGACCTCTCAGGTCTCGCTGGAACGGGCCCAGCGGTTGACTCCCGACTCGACCGCGTGCCCGTCGATCGCCGCGAGCTCCTGCTCGGTGAACGACAGGTTCTCCACCGCCCGCACGTTGTCCTCAAGCTGCCTGACGCTGCTCGCGCCGACCAGCACCGAGGTGACACGCCGGTCGCGCAGCGCCCACGCCAGGGCCATCTGCGCCAGGGACTGACCGCGCGAGGCCGCGATCTCGTGCAACGTGCGGACACGTCGCATGGTCTCCTCGGTCAGCATCTCCGGGGTGAGGAAACGCCGCTGCGAGGCACGCGACCCCTCGGGGACACCGCCGAGATAGCGGTCGGTCAACATGCCCTGAGCCAGCGGGGAGAACGCGATGCAGCCGACCCCCTCCTGCTCAAGGACGTCGAGCAGCCCGTCCTCGATCCACCGGTTGAGCATCGAGTACGACGGCTGGTGGATCAGCAGCGGGGTGCCCATCTCCCGCAGGATCCGCGCCGCCCGTTCGGTCTGCTCGGGGGAGTAGGACGAGATGCCGGCGTACAGTGCCCTGCCGGACCTGACCGCCTGGTCGAGCGCGCCCATCGTCTCCTCAAGAGGAGTCTCCGGGTCGAACCTGTGGCTGTAGAAGATGTCGACGTAGTCGAGTCCCATCCGCTCCAGCGACCTGTCCAGGCTGGACAGCAGATACTTCCGCGACCCCCACTCGCCGTAGGGGCCGGGCCACATGTCGTACCCGGCCTTGGTGGAGATGACCATCTCGTCCCGGTATCCAGAGAAGTCCTCCCTGAGATGCCTGCCGAAGTTGGTCTCCGCGGCGCCGTACGGCGGGCCGTAGTTGTTGGCCAGGTCGAAGTGGGTCACCCCCAGGTCGAACGCCCGCCGCAGGATGGCCCGCTGGGTCCCGAACGACTTGTCGTCGCCGAAGTTGTGCCAGAGCCCCAGCGACACCGCGGGCAGCCTCAACCCGCTCCTGCCCACCCTGTTGTACGGCTGCCGCCCGTCGTACCGATCCGCGTCGGCCACGTAGGTCATCGCTCGACCCTGGCGGTGCCCTCGACCTTGGCGGTGTCGAGGATCCAGGCCAGGACGAAGGCCTCCTCCCGCCAGGAGTCGTACCTGCCGCTGCGACCGCCGTGCCCGGCCTCCATCTCCGTCTTCAGCAGGAAGGGACCGCCCCTGCCCACCTCGCGGAGCCGCGCGACCCACTTGGCGGGCTCGTGGTAGTAGACGCGGGTGTCGTTGAGACTGGTGATCGCGAGAATCGGAGGATAGATCTGGCCGCTCACGTTCTCGTACGGGGTGTACGACTTCATGTACTCGTACACCTCGGCGTTGTGCAGCGGGTCTCCCCACTCGTCCCACTCGATGATGGTCAGCGGCAACGACGGGTCGAGGATCGTGTTCAACGCGTCCACGAACGGCACCTCGGCCACCACACCCGCGAACGTCTCCGGCGACAGGTTGGCGATCGCGCCCATGAGCAGCCCGCCGGCGGAACCGCCCCTGGCGATGATCGCGCTCGACCAGTTCTCCGCGGCGAGGTGCTTGGCGGCGGCGACGAAGTCGGTGAAGGTGTTCTTCTTCCGCTGGAACTTGCCGTCCTCGTACCAGTGACGGCCCATCTCGCCGCCGCCCCTGATGTGCGCGACGGCGAAGACGAACCCCCTGTCCAGCAGGCTGAGCCTGGCAACGGAGAACGACGGGTCGATCGAGATCTCGTAGCTGCCGTAGCCGTACAGCACGGTCGGAGCGGGCCGCTCGACGCCCTTCCTGGCCACGATCGAGATGGGGACGCGGGTGCCGTCCTCGGCGGTCGCCCACTCACGGAACTGCTCGTAGTCGGCCGGGTCGTACCCACCGAGCACGGTCTTGCGCTTCAGCAGGATCAGCTCACGCGCCCGCAGGTCGTAGTCGTAGACCGAGGGCGGAGTGATCATGCTGGTGTAGCCGAGCCGCAACCGCTCGGTGACGAACTCCGGATTCCCCGAGGGCGCCACGTCGTAGATCGGCTCAGGGAAGGAGATCTCGTACGGCTCCGCCCCCTCGGGCAGGACGCGGATGCCGGTCAGCCCGTCACGGCGCAGGTGCACGACCGTGTATCCCTGGAAGGCCTCGACGTTCAGCAGCCGGGTGTCGGCGCGGTGCTCGATCAACGGGGTCCAGTCAGCGGGGGAGTCGATCGGCGCGGTGGCCAGCTCGAAGTTCTCCGCGTTCTGGTTGTGCAGGATCAGGAAGTGGTCCCCCGCGTGGTCGAGGCCGTACTCGACACCGGTCTCCCTGGCTCTGACGAGCCGGAACTCACCGGTCGGGTTGTCGGCCTCCAGGATGTGGACCTCGCTGGTGATCTTGCTTCCCGCCGAGAGCACGAGGTAGCGCTCGCTGCGGGTCAGGCCGACGCCGATCCAGAACCGCTCGTCGTCCTCCTGGTGGACGAGCACGTCCTCCTCGGTCGAGGTGCCGATCATGTGCCGGTGGATCTGGTTGGGTCGCCAGGCGTCGTCGACGGTCGTGTAGAAGAAGGCCCTGCCGTCCGCGGACCAGGCACCGCCGTAGAAGATGCCGCTGACCTCGTCGTCGAGGAGTTCGCCCGTGGTGAGGTCCTTCACCCGCAGGGTGAACCGCTCGTCGCCGGTGAAGTTGACCGAATAGGCCAGCAGGGTCCCGTCGGGACTGACCGAACTGGCGCCGAGGGAGAAGAAGTCGCTGTCGCCGGCCAGCTCGTTGCCGTCGAGCAGGACCTGCTCACCGGGCAGCGCCTCGCCCGCCTTCAGCTCGGGAGGAGCGTCGCCGTCCGCGGCGACCCGGCACTGGATGCCGTACTGCTTGCCCTCCTCCGTCCTGGAGTAGTACCACCAGCCCTTCTTCCTGGTGGGGACGGACAGGTCCGTCTCCAGCGTCCGGCCCTTGATCTCCTGGAAGATCGTTTCCTGGAGCCCTTCGAGATGGGCGGTCGCCTGCCGGGTGTAGGCGTTCTCCGCTTCGAGGTAGGCGATCGTCTCGGGGTCGTCCTTGACCGTCAGCCACGCGTAGTCGTCGACCACGGTGTCCCCGTGGTGCACGCGCTCGCTGGGAACCTTCTTCGCCGTAGGCGGTGTCTGGCTGCTCACCCCGTCGAGTCTATGTTTTCCGTGCCAGACGTCCCGGATCAAGCCACGGGGTTCGTCGTTACGTCCCGAGCGGTCTGCGGGGACTGCTAATGTTCTGGCGTCGGCAAGGTTCGGCGCAAACCACTCCACTCACTCCGGTGATCCGGTGTGGCTTGTTCTGTGTCCGCTGACAACCCCCTCAAACCAACGGTTCCAATGATCGGTTCGCGTCGATTCGCAGAGCCACTCAGGTGCTGGTAAGTTTGAAGGGTTGCTCCGGAGACGGGGTGGTCTGAAATTCCTCGGACAGGCTTTATCGAAGAAAATGCGATCCGGTCGGATCGGTTTGACACGAAAAAGCGGGTCTGAAAGAATAAGGACACAACGAAATGAACGAAACGAAACGCCCCGGAATTCCGGCCGGTAAAACGGTTCGGGGGGACGGTGAACGCGTCCGTTTCTTGAGAACTCAA
>NZ_JBEYAB010000010.1:0-347647 GCF_040631445.1 Streptosporangium sp. NPDC020072
CCGATCAGCGACCAGGGCCCCTGGCTGGGACTGCGGCCCTGGCGGATGGCCGCCGGAGTGCTCCTGGGCGCCGCCTGCGCGGTGAAGTGGTCGGGCATCTTCTACCTGGTCGCGTTCGTCGTCATGTCGCTGATCTGGGACGCCGGGGCCCGCAGGGCGGTCGGCCTGGGCAGGCCGTACAGCGGGGCGCTGGGCAAGGACCTGCCGACACTGCTCGGGGCGATGGGCCTGCTGCCCGCGCTGACCTATCTCGTCTCCTGGACCGGATGGTTCGTCTCGCCGCTCGGCTGGGGCCGCAACTGGGCGCAGGCCACCTCACAGGGACCGGTCTTCTTCGTCTTCGACTCCATCCGGTCGTGGCTCAACTACCACTTCCAGGTGCTGGGTTACCACACCGGCCTTTCGGCCTCCCACCCCTACCAGTCGGAGCCGTGGAGCTGGCCGTTGATGCTTCGCCCCGTGGCGTTCTTCTACGAGGGCTCGGACAACGTCTGCGGGGTCAAGACCTGCGCCTCGGCCATCCTCGGCGTCGGCACCCCGGTCATCTGGTACAGCGGGCTCGCCGCCCTGGTCGCCATGATCGTCTGGTACGTGTCGTCCCGGGACTGGCGGGCCGGGGCCGCCCTGCTCGGCTACGCCGCGGGCTGGCTGCCCTGGTTCTACTGGGCGCTGGCCGACCACCGCACCATGTTCAACTTCTACACGATCCCCATGGTGCCGTTCATGATCCTGGCCATCACCCTGGTCGCCGGGCTGATCATCGGCCCCGCGGACGCCACACCGAACCGCAGGGCCGTGGGAGCGGGCGTGGTCGGCCTCTTCGCCCTCCTCGCGATCATCAACTTCTGGTGGCTCTATCCGGTGCTGACCGCCGACGTCATTCCGCACGAGGAGTGGTGGCGCCGGATGCTCCTGCGGAGCTGGGTCTGAACCCGTGCCGCAGCGCGATCGCCGCCGCCAGGCACGCCAGCGGTACGGCGGGCAGCACGTAGCGGTAGTCGAACTCGGCCGTCGCGGCGGGCGCCAGGATAAGCCCGAAGGCGCCCAGCCACGGCAGCAGGACCGGACCGCCCAGGGTGCGCCAGCGCGCCACGACCCCGGCGAGGCCGATCAGCAGCAGCACGCCGACCACGATGCCGGGCAGCCTGACCGTCTGCTGGTAGCCCTGCATGAACCTCGCCCACGGGTCGTGGACCTCGGTGCCGATCACACTGGGCTTGCCGCGGATCTGGGCGGTCGGCAGGCTCGGGTCGTAGGTCTGGGCGTCACGGTCGCTGGTGCCCCTGTACGACGGCCAGGTGGGCAGCACCTTGCCCTCCGGCAGGAACTCGTACTGCCGGTAGGTGTTGGCGTCGGGGAACTGCGGCCGGTCCCAGCGGAAGGCGCGGAAGAAGTCTCCGGCCATGACGCCGAGATAGTCGAGCGGCTGGGCCAGGATCGCCCGCCTGGCGAACGCCCCCGCGGCCCGGTTGATGTCGGGGGTGAAGGTGGTGTTGGGCCCGAAGGCGTGGAACCGCTGCCCGGGCTGCGCCCACCACAGGTACTTCTGCCCGGAGAAGTGACGCTCGCTCGGCGGGGCGCTGATGCACAGCAGCGCCAGTTCGAGCTCCTTGCGCGGATCGACCCTCATCGTCCTGCAGTCGGCGAACAGCGCGGTCCGCATGTACAGGATCGCGCCGTCGCTGCTGGTCATCGCGAAGTTGCCGTACGTCGCGGCGAACCAGGCCATGTAACCGGCCACCGGAACGCCACAGGCCGTGACCATGGCCACGATCGGCTTCCAGCCGGTCCGCTTGACGAGCATGTAGACCGCGACCAGGGCCAGGATCGGCAGGCCGATCGACCTGGTCAGCGCGGTCAGCGCGAGCAGCAGGCCGACCACGGCCCCGACCTGCCAGGACATCTTCCTGTGCCAGAGCACCAACGTCACGACGCCCACGACCAGCAGCATGAACATGGCGTCCGACATGATCAGGTGTTCGAGCTGGATCTGGTAGGCGTCGAACAACACCGGCAGCGTGGCCAGCGTCGCCCCCCACCCCGGCAACCCGAACCTCCTGCGCAGCAGGACGTAGATCAGCAGCGCCACACCCAGGCCCATCAGGTGCTGGGTGAGGACCACCAGGGAGAAGCTGTGGAAGGGCCGCAGCAGGAGCAGCCAGAAGGAATAACCGTTCGGTCGCAGGGCACTGGGTCTGCCAGGATTGACCGCCCCCGAGACGTACTCGAAGGAGTCGTTGAACCACAGCGCCGGACCGTATCCCAGCATCGTGACCACACGCAGCGCGAACGCCAGCGCCACGGCCACGGCGAACAGCCGGTGGCGGCCGAGGAGGGCCAGCGCGCGCGAGAGCACACCCGCCGCGGGTGAGTCGAGGCGCGGCGCCTCGGTGACGGTCACCATGCATTACAGGATGCCAGCCGTTTGGTGGAGTTGACCCGCACAGTAGACGTTAGAGGGCATCATGATGAGGTTGGGCTGTGCCGTAACTGAGAGGTTGAGACGTGGAACTGACCGTGGTCATGCCTTGCTTGAACGAGGCGGAGACCGTGGAGACCTGCGTACGCAAGGCACTGGCCTGCATGCGGGAGCACGGGATAGACGGAGAGGTGCTGATCGCCGACAACGGCAGCACGGACGGCTCCCAGCAGCTCGCCCGTGACGCGGGCGCCCGCGTCGTGCACGTCGACGCCAAGGGGTACGGCAACGCCCTCATAGGGGGCATCAGGGCTGCCCGCGGCAAGTACGTCATCATGGGCGACGCCGACGACTCCTACGACTTCACCGCGCTGCTGCCGTTCGTCGAGCAACTGCGCGACGGGGCCGACCTGGTGATGGGCAACCGCTTCAAGGGCGGCATCGCCCCCGGCGCCATGCCCCCGCTGCACCGCTACCTCGGCAACCCGGTGCTGTCCTTCATCGGCAGGCTGTTCTTCCCCAGCGCCATCGGTGACTTCCACTGCGGCCTGCGCGGCTTCCGGCGCGACTCGATCCTCAGGCTCGGCCTGCAGACCGGCGGCATGGAGTTCGCCAGCGAGATGGTCGTGCGCTCGACCCTGTCCGGTCTCGACGTGCGCGAGGTGCCGACCACCCTGTCGCCCGACGGCCGTTCCCGCCCGCCGCACCTGCGCTCCTGGCGCGACGGCTGGCGCCACCTGCGCTTCCTGATGCTGTACAGCCCGCGCTGGCTGTTCTTCATCCCCGGCCTGATCCTGATGACCCTGGGCCTGGTCGCGGGCGCAGCCCTGAGCTTCGGGCCGATCTACATCGGCAAGCTCGGCTTCGACGTCGACACCCTGGTCGGCGCCTCGGCCGCCGTGGTGATCGGCTTCCAGGCGGTCCTGTTCGCCCTGTTCACCAAGGTCTACGCGGCCGAGGAGGGCTTCCTGCCCGAAGACAGGCGCGTGCGCAAGCTCGTCGACATCGTGACCCTGGAGAAGGGCCTGATCGCCGGAGGCCTGCTGGCCCTGGCCGGACTCTTCGGCCTGGGCGCCTCGCTGGTCCACTGGCAGACGCGCAGCTTCGGCCCGCTGATCCCGTCGGAGTCACTGCGCCTGGTCGTCCCCTCGGCGACCGCGCTGATCATGAGCTTCCAGACCATCTTCGCCGCCCTGTTCATCAGCATCCTGGGCATCCGCCGCTCCAAGGAGACGCCGATCGACGTGGCCGCCTCCGCGGCCGAGGAGGCCGCCCAAGCCGTCAGCCTGGACGGCGAGGAGCAGACGGTCCCCCGAGAGAGCACCAAGGCCTGAGCCCCTCCCGGGAGAGCGGCACGACCCGATCCCCGGGAGCGCACCAAGGCCTGAGTCGGCGTCCCTTAGGCTTGGCTACATGTCCCAGCACATCCTGACCGCGGTCGCTTGGCCGTACGCCAACGGCCCCCGCCACATCGGGCACGTCTCCGGATTCGGCGTGCCGTCCGACATCTTCAGCCGCTACCAGCGGATGGTGGGCAACAAGGTCCTCATGGTGAGCGGGACCGACGAGCACGGCACCCCGATCCAGGTCCAGGCGGACAAGGAGGGGCTGAGTGCCCGTCAGCTCGCCGACCGCTACAACCGGGTCATCGCCGAAGACCTCCAGGCGCTCGGCCTGTCCTACGACCTGTTCACCCGGACCACGACGGACAACCACTACGCCGTGGTCCAGGAGGTCTTCAAGGGGCTGCACGCCAACGGCTACGTCTTCCCCAAGACGACGATGGGCGCCATCTCCCCGTCGACCGGGCGCACCCTGCCCGACCGCTACATCGAGGGCACCTGCCCCATCTGCGGCTACGACGGCGCGCGTGGCGACCAGTGCGACAACTGCGGCAACCAGCTCGACCCGATCCAGCTGGTCAACCCGGTCAGCAGGATCAACGGCGAGAAGCCGGTCTTCGTCGAGACCGAGCACTTCATGCTCGACCTGCCCGCCTTCGCCGAGGTGCTCGCCACCTGGCTGCAGTCCAAGCAGGGCGACTGGCGGCCCAACGTGCTGAAGTTCGCCCTCAACCTGCTGGGCGACCTGCAGCCCCGGGCGATCACCCGTGACCTCGACTGGGGCGTGCCGATCCCGCTCGACGGCTGGAGCGACCAGGCGAACAAGCGGCTCTACGTCTGGTTCGACGCCGTCATCGGCTATCTCAGCGCCTCCATCGAGTGGGCCCGCCGCTCCGGCGACCCCGAGGCCTGGCGGCAGTGGTGGCAGAACCCCGACGCCCGTGGTTACTACTTCATGGGCAAGGACAACATCGTCTTCCACGCCGAGATCTGGCCGGCGCTGCTGCTCGGCTACAACGGCCAGGGCGCCAGGAACGGCACGCCGGGGGCGCTCGGCGCGCTGGACCTGCCCTCGGAGGTCGTCTCCAGCGAGTTCCTGACCATGGAGGGGCGCAAGTTCTCCTCCTCCCGTCAGGTCGTCATCTACGTCCGTGACTTCCTGGCCCGCTACGACGCCGACGCGCTGCGCTACTACATCGCGGTCGCCGGTCCGGAGAACCAGGACACCGACTTCACCTGGTCGGAGTTCCTCAACCGCAACAACGGCGAACTGGTCGCGGCCTGGGGCAACCTGGTCAACCGGTCGATCTCGATGGCCGCCAAGAACTTCGGCGCCATCCCCGAGGCGGGCGACCTCACCGACGCCGACCGCGCCATGCTCGAACGCAGCCGGGCCGCCTTCCCCAGGGTCGGTGCCGAGCTCGGGCGCTCCCGCTTCAAGAACGCCACGAACGAGGCGTTCGACGTCATCCGTGAGGCCAACAAGTACCTCGCGGACCAGGAGCCGTGGAAGATCAAGGACGACCCCGAGCGGGTCAAGTCGATCCTGCACGTGGCCCTGCAGGTCGTCGACGACGCCAAGACGCTGCTGACCCCGATCCTGCCCTCCTCCTCCAACAAGATCCACGAGATGCTCGGCGGGACCGGCGTCTGGTCGGGGATGCCGGAGATCAGGGAGGTCGAGGAGAACGGCAGGCCGTACCCCATCATCACCGGCGACTACGACGGCCAGGCGCGCTGGGAGCACACCCCGATCCGGCCCGGGGTCCCGCTCGCGCCGCCGACCAGGCTCTTCACCAAGCTCGACCCGAAGATCGTCGATGAGGAGCTCGCCCGGTTGGGGTGACGTGGCAGGCTCGATAGGTTGGGGCGGGTGAGCACGACGAAGCTTCCCGTCCCTCCCGAGCCCCTGGCCGCGGAGGTGTTCGACAGCCACTGCCACCTCGACATCATGGTGGGCAACCGTCAGGCGTCCTCGGGTGACCCCGTCGCCCAGGCGGCGCAGGCGGCTCAGGCGAGCGTCGAGAGCATCCTCGACCAGGCCCGTTCCGTCGGGGTGACCCGGCTGGTCACGATCGGCTACGACCTGCCCTCCTCCCGGTGGAACGCGGAGGTGGCCGAACTGCACCCCGACGTCTACGCGGGGGTCGCGATCCACCCGAACGAGGCGCACGCCTCGACGCCCGAGGTGCTCGCCGAGATCGAGGCGCTGGCCCGGCTGCCGCACGTCAGGGCGGTAGGGGAGACGGGCCTCGACTACTACCGCGACTGGGCGTCGAAGGACGACCAGCACGCCAGCTTCAGGGCGCACATCGAGATCGCCAAACGGACCGGCAAGGCCCTGGTGATCCACGACCGGGAGGCCCACGACGACGTGCTGGACGTCCTGGCCGACCAGGGGGCGCCGGACGTCGTGGTCTTCCACAGCTTCTCCGGTGACGCCGAGATGGCCGCCAGGTGCGTCCAGGCGGGCTATCACATGTCCTTCTCCGGCCCGGTCACCTACAAGAACGCGGGCTATCTCCGGGAGGCCGTCGCGCTCGCGCCCGTGGAGCTGATGCTGGTGGAGACCGACGCGCCCTACCTTCCGCCGACGCCGCACCGGGGCAAGCCGAACGCCCCCTATCTCATCCCCCTCACGCTGCGCTGCCTCGCCGAGGTCAAGGGGATCGACCCGGGCGAGCTGGCCACGGCCATCAGCGCCAACGGGGAGGCCGTCTTCGGCACCTGGTGAACACCGCCAGAACACCGCCAGAACACTGTCAGAGCACCGCCAGAACACAACCAGGCCACACGACGCCCCGCCACAACGGCTTTCGGCCCACAGCGCCGCTCGGCCCACGGTGTCCGGGGCACGGCGGCTTCACCTCGTCTTCAGCCCACAGAGGCTCAGCCCACCGAGGCGCCGAACTCCGCAGGCTCCCCGTCGTCCCGGGCGGGGGGCAGCGGGGTTCCCACGGTGTCGTTGCGGCCGAGGACCGTCACCGCCCCGGAGCCGTCGCGGTCCGGAGCGCCGGCCACGAGGCGGTTGCCGCCGAACCCGACCGCCCAGCCGAACCGGTCTCCCGCCTTCCCCCGCTCGACCACCCGGGCCGCGGACGGATCTCGCACCGGGACCACCACGACCCGGCCGCGTCCGCCGGGACCGCCGAACGGGGCGCCGACCGCCAGCCGGGCGCCGCCCTCCCCGGTGAGGGCGAGCGAGAAGCCGTATCCGTCGCCCGTGGCGCCTCGGGAGCCCTGGTCGAGGGTGGCCAGCGGGGTGATCTCCGCTGCCGCCGAGGAGCGGAAGAGCCGCACCAGCCCAGAGTCGCGTACCCCACCGCCGTCGCCGAGCGGCGCCCCGACCGCGAGGTAGCCCGCCTCCCCCTCCTCCGCGTAGGCCATGGAGTAACCGAACCGGTCGCCGGCGTGGGTCTCCACGATCCGGCGCAGGTCCCACTTCCTGCTGGTGTAGGCGTCCCTCGCGCCGGACACGTCGTAGATCACGGCGATCGAGCCCGCGTCCGCGGCGCCCCCGCTCTCCTGTCGTCCCGTTCCGTCGTCGTTGTCGTACGGCGCGCCGACCGCGAGGTCTGCCGCGTCCCGTCGGCCGCCCATCCTGCCGACGGCCACCGACCAGCCGAACATGTCGCCGGGTTCACCGCTGCCCGGCACCCCCGGCGTGTCCTGGGAGATCCGCCGCCCCTCACCGAACCCCGCCCCCACGTCGAACAGGTGGACCGCGCCGGAGTCCTCGACCCCGTCGGCGTCCTCGTGCGGGGCTCCGACGGCGAGCGTGCCCCGCCCCACGGCCAGCGACCAGCCGAAGTGGGCGCCCGCCTCGGGAGAGGAGGGGAGCAGGCGCACCGGAGGGCGGGAGGCCGTGCCGTACACGATGTAGACGGCACCCGCGTCCGGCCGCCCCGCCACGTCCGTGTACGGCGCGCCGACCACCAGGTCCGCGCAGCGGTCGCCGTCGAGGTCGGCCAGCCGTACCGACCAGCCGAACCCGTCGCCCACCGCGGGCGCGGGGGCGCGCACGACCCTTGCCTCGTCGCCCCTGCCGGACAGGACGTGTACGGCTCCCGCCCCGGTCACCCCTCCCGGGGAGGCGAACGGGTCGCCGACGGCGGTGTCCCCGCCACAGCCCGCGGGCGACGGGGATGACGACGGCGACGACGGCACAGCCACGAGGGCGAACAGCAGCGCGAACGGCACGGCGGCCTGCGGGAGGAACCTCACAGCCGCACCTCGATCCGCCGTCCGCCGTCGGTCACCTGGCCGCTCAGCCGGGCCGGTCGCCGTTCGGGAGGCAGGTCGTAGACCAGGACCCGGTCCAGCCTGCCCCCGGGGGCCAGCGTGTCCGTCAGGCCCGCCACGGGCGCCTCGGGGGTGTGGGGCGTCCCCGCGTCGTCGAGCAGGGTGAACGGGTCACGACTGAGGGGGACGCGTTCGCCGCCCGGGTTGAGCAGGGTGAGCGTGACCACGCACAACCTGCCGCGCGCCGTCGTGCCCTCGTAGGAGGTCAGGCCGCAGCGTGGAGCCCGTGGCACGATCAGCTGCGGATCTCCGACCGGAGAGCCGATCGGGATCCGCCTGCCCACGTCGGTCGGACCGCCGCCCGAGGAGGTTCCGCCTCCTGTGCCGCCAGGGCTCCCGAGGACGTGGGCCAGCACCGCGACGGTGACCGCGAGCGCGGCGGCCACCACGAGTCCCACCATGATTGATTTCCTCCGCCGGGACCGGGCCGCGGGGGGCGCCCCGGGGGCGCCGAGGCCACCGAGGACCTGGGTGGTGTCCGGTTCCACGTTGGCCGGAGGCCGCCACGTGTCACCGAGCACGTCGACGACCGGCGCCGGCTGGTCCGCAGTCAGGGGACCCGCGGGGGCCGGGGCGCCGCCGACCAGCGCGATCAGCAGGTCCTGCGCGGTCGGGCGCGCTCCGGGGTCCATCGCGGTCGCCCTGCGGACCAGGTCGTCGAGCGGGGCGGGAAGCGAGCCCAGGTCGGGTGGGGTGTTCAGCAGCCGCGTCGCCATGGTGATCATGTCGCCCCGGCCGTACGGGTGGCGGCCGTTGCCCGCGTAGGCGATCAGGCACCCCCAGGCGAAGACGTCGGCGGCCGGGGTGATCTCAAGCCCCTTCACCTGCTCCGGCGCCCACCACCCCGGGCTGCCGAGCACCTCGCCGGAACGGGTGAAACCACGGGTGGAGTCCAGCGCCCTGGCGACGCCGAAGTCGATCACACGCGGCCCGGACAGGGACAGGATCACGTTGGCGGGCTTGAGGTCGCGGTGGACCAGCCCGGCGACGTGGATCGCCGCCAGGGCGGCGGCCACCCCGAGGGCCACACCGTGCAGCTGGGCGGGGTCGAGCGCGCCGTACACGCTGATCTGGCGTGACAGGGGAGTGCCCGGAATGTACTCGGTGACCATGTACGGCCTGCCGTCGTCGGCGTTGCCGTCGCCGAGCACCTGGGCGGTGCAGAACGAGGCGACCCGCCGGGCGTTGCGCACCTCCGCGTGGAACCGTTCGGCGAAGCCGTCCTCGACGGCGACCTCGGGCTTGATCACCTTCACCGCGACCAGGCGTCCCTGCGCGTTCCGTGCCAGGTAGACGGTGCCCATGCCGCCCTCGCCGAGGCGCCCGAGAAGCCGATGCTCCCCGATCCATCCGGGGTCGCCGGGACGTAACCCCTCGACGCCGGGCCGGTTGGCATCCATCACGGGGGCAATCCTTCCATCGCCGACGAACCCCCGTACGGATCACGTTATCCGGAAGACCGGGCGTCCTCACCGGGGGATTCCATGCGCGACACTTGTCGGATGACGTGGGGAGCATGCGGTGAGTGAGGGGCGGCGATGAGCCTTCTCGGCCCGGTCGAGATACGTGAGCTGGCGGAGCGGCTCGGCGTCCGCCCGACCAAGAAGCTCGGCCAGAACTTCGTGATCGACGCCGGTACGGTGCGCAGGATCGTCCGGGTGGCCGATCTGCGCCCCGACGACGTGGTCATCGAGGTCGGGCCCGGCCTCGGGTCGCTCACCCTCGCGTTGCTCCCCGAGGTACGCGGCGTCGTGGCGGTCGAGATCGACCCGGTCCTGGCCGAACAGCTCCCGCTGACCGTCGCCGGGCACGCCCCCGAACTCGCCGACCGCCTGACCGTGGTGCTCGCGGACGCCATGCGGGTGCTGCCCGAGGAACTGCCCGAGGACAGGCCGACCGCCCTGGTCGCCAACCTCCCCTACAACGTGTCGGTCCCGGTGGTGCTGCACCTGCTGGAGACGCTGCCGTCCCTGCGTGCCGTCCTGGTCATGGTCCAGTCCGAGGTGGCCGACCGGCTGGCCGCGGCGCCGGGTTCGAAGGTCTACGGCATCCCCTCGCTCAAGGCGGCCTGGTACGCCGACGTCCGCAGAGCCGGTCCCGTCGGCAGGACGGTCTTCTGGCCGGTGCCCAACGTGGACTCCGGGCTCGTCGCGATGACCCGCAGGCGGCCCCCGGAGACCACCGCCTCGCGCGAGGAGGTCTTCGCGGTGGTGGACGCCGCCTTCGCCCAGCGCCGCAAGACCCTGCGCGCCGCCCTCGCCTCCTGGGCCGGTACGGCCGCCGCCGCGGAGCAGGCGCTGCGCGCCGCCGGGGTCGATCCCACACTCCGTGGCGAGCAGCTGTCCATCGAGGACTTCGCACGAATCGCTGAAAAGCGCACATGAGCTGATTTGTCGGGGAGCTTTGCGAGGACGTGTGCGGGGACCCCGTTACGATCGGGGACCGTGACGAGCGATGAGAGGGACGCATGAACTCGGTGACCGTCCGGGTGCCCGCCAAGGTCAACCTGCGGCTCGCGGTCGGGCCGCTCCGCGACGACGGCTTCCACGACCTGGTGAACGTCTTCCACGCCGTGTCGATCTTCGACGAGGTGACGGCCGTCGCGGAGACCGGGATGCGGGTCCGCGTCGAGGGCGAGTCGGCGAGCGAGGTGCCGCAGGACGCCGACAACCTGGCCATCCGGGCCGCCCTTGCGCTCGCCGGGCACGCAGGCAGGTCCTACGGCGTCAGTCTCGTCATCCGCAAGGCGATCCCGGTCGCGGGCGGCATGGCCGGCGGCAGCGCCGACGCGGCCGCGGCCCTGGTCGCCTGCAACGAACTGTGGGGCCTCGGCCTGCCGGTCGAGGACCTGATGGAGATCGCCGCCGACCTCGGCAGCGACGTGCCCTTCGCCCTGCTTGGCGGTACGGCCGTCGGCACCGGCAGGGGGGAGCGGCTGACCTCCCTTGAGGCGGATGGCACGTTCCACTGGGTTTTCGCCCTGGCCGACGGCGGCCTGTCCACGGCGAGGGTCTACGCCGAGTGCGACCGCCTGCGCGCCGAGAGCGGTGACCCGGTCGGCCCGCCCCGGGCGTCACAGCCCCTGCTGGCCGCGCTGCGCGCCGGAGACGCCAAGGCCCTGGGCGCCGAACTGGCCAACGACCTGCAGCCCGCCGCCGTGTCCCTGCGCCCCAGCCTGGCCAGGACCCTGGACGCGGGCCGCGAACACGGAGCCCTGGGCGCCCTGGTCTCCGGTTCGGGCCCCACCTGCGCCTTCCTGGCCGAGTCCGCCGACCACGCCGTCACCCTGGCCGCCCGCCTGCGGGCCGCCGGAGTGGCCAGGGACGTCCTGACCGCCCAGGGCCCCACCCCGGGCCCCACGGTCGTCTGAGGCCCGGGGAGCGCGTTAACCGGGAATCGCATCCCGCTGGTGCGGGCACAGGTTGACGATGGCGAGCTTCGCTATGTACGCGGACGTCTCCGGGTCGAACCCGCTGGTCCCGAGGTGCGCGGCTGCGGCGAAACCCTTTCCCTCCTCCAGCGCCGCGCACATGTTCCGGCCGAGCCATCCCAGTTTGTAGGGGTCGGCGTCCCTCAGCGCCTTCCGCTGCCTCACCGCCGCCGTGAACGCCGCTTCGAGTGCCGACGCCGACGGGTCGGGTGCCGCCGTCGGCTCCATGCTCGGCGTGCTCGGCCCGGTGTCCTCCTCGACCGGGGGCGGTGTCCTCATGGGCGTCGGCGTCGAGGCCACCGGTTCCGCCACGGGTGTCCCGGCGCCGCCGTCGGGCGGGGCTGCCAGGCCGCCCAACAGCCTGAGCATGCCTATCACCGCGACGGCCGCGATGACCACGAAGACGGCGATGCTCCTGCGACTCCGCCGCGGCGGCGGCGATTCCGGCCGCCGACCGGGTGGCGGGCCCGTGGGGGAAGGCTGCTCAGGAGGACGCATCCGCGCACCATATGCCACATATTCACCGATTGATCAGCAAACAACCAATACGAACACCCAAAAACGATCATCAGAGGAGTCCCAAACCCCACCCCGCCCCACTCCCTTGTTCCCAGCCCCTCCAGGCGGCCCCGATCCCCGGCAAGACAGCGCGACAACTCGGCCAAGGTGCCGCCCTCCCCAGTCCGACTCACAACCATCGGCGCCGGCCATGAAGGGTTAGATCTCGGCCTTACCGATGCCGTGCGTGAGGAGTGTCCGGCTTGGGCGCGTCGGTGTCTGGACTGAGGAGCGAAGGAGCGAAGCGGATGAGCGACGAGGGAAGACACCGACTCGAAAGCGCCCAAGCCCGCGACGCCGCTAGGCGGAGCAAAGAGACAGGGCTTGGGTGCGCCGACGCTTGGACTGAGGAGCGAAGGAGCGCAGCGACGGAGTGACGAGGGAAAGCGCCGACTCGAAAGCGCCCAAGCCCCGCGGCGCCGAAGGCGCCGCAAAGCAGCACACCTTGTGCTTTCCCGGCGCCAAGCGTGTGGAGTTTCGGTTCGGGCGCGCCGACGCTTGGACTGAGGAGTGAGGGAGCGAAGCGGACGAACGACGAGGGAAAGCGTTGGCTCAAGGCGCCCGAACCCGCGACGCCGCCAGGCGGAGCAAAGAGACAGGGCTTGGGTGCGTCGGTGCTTGGACTGAGGAGTGAGGGAGCGCAGCGACGGAGTGACGAGGGAAAGCGCCGACTCGAAAGCGCCCAAGCCCCGCGGCGCCGAAGGCGCCGCCATCAACGCAGTAACCTTATGAAACGATGAATCTGGTCAATCTTGAGTCGGTTTCCCACTCCTACGGTCCCAAGCCTCTGCTGAGGGATGTCTCCCTGGGCATCGAGGCCGGTGACCGTGTCGGGGTGGTCGGCCGCAACGGTGGTGGTAAGACCACGCTCATCTCGGTGATCGCGGGTGCCCTCACGCCGAACGCGGGACGGGTCACCCACAACCGGGGTCTGCACGTGGGGGTTCTGTCCCAGGGCGACGACCTCGACCCGGCGCTGTCGGTGCAGGAGATCGTCGTCGGCGGCAGGCCCGAGCACGAGTGGGCCGGTGACGCGGGCATCCGCGAGATCATGGCCAGCCTGCTCGGCGACATCGACCTCACCGCGCTGGCCGGGACCCTGTCAGGTGGTGAGCGGCGCCGTACGGCGTTGGCGAGGCTGCTGGTCGGCGAGCACGATCTGATCATTCTGGACGAGCCGACCAACCACCTGGACATCGAGGCCATCGACTGGCTGGCCAGGCACCTGTCCGCGCGCCGTACGGCGTTGCTGGTGGTCACCCACGACCGGTGGTTCCTGGACGCGGTCTCCACCAGGACCTGGGAGGTGGTCGACGGCACGGTCGAGCGTTACGAGGGCGGGTACGCCGCCTACGTGCTGGCCAAGGCGGAACGGGCCCGGGTGGCCGCCGCCTCGGAGGCCCGTCGGCAGAACCTGATGCGCAAGGAGATCGCCTGGCTGCGCCGGGGCCCGCCCGCGCGTACCTCGAAGCCGAAGTTCCGCATCGAGGCGGCCCAGGCGCTGATCGCGGACGAGCCGCCGCCCAGGGAGAGCGTCGAGCTGGTGAAGTTCGCCGCCGCCAGGCTGGGCCGTACGGTCTATGACCTTGAGGACGTCACGCTGCACGCGGGCGGTCCCGGGGCGGGGCCGTTGGTTCTGGAGCACGCGACCTGGCAGTTCGGCCCCGGTGACCGGGTCGGCCTGATCGGGGTCAACGGTTCGGGCAAGTCCTCGCTGCTGCGGCTGCTGGCCGACACGGTGCGACCTGATTCCGGCAAGGTCGTGCGGGGCAAGACCGTCCGGCTGGCTCATCTGTCGCAGGAACTGGCCGAGCTGGACCCCACACGGCGGGTGCTGGAGACCGTCGAGGAGATCCGCAAGTTCATCCAGGTCGGCAAGAAGGAGTGGACCGCCTCCCAGCTGCTTGAGCGCCTCGGTTTCCGGGGTGAGGCGCAGTGGAAGGTGGTCGGTGACCTGTCGGGTGGCGAGCGGCGCCGCCTGCAGTTGCTGCGGCTGCTGATGGACGACCCCAACGTGCTGCTGCTGGACGAGCCGACCAACGACCTCGACATCGAGACGCTGAACGAGCTTGAGGACCTGCTCGACGGCTGGCCGGGCACGTTGATCGTGGTCAGCCACGACCGCTACTTCCTGGAGCGGGTCTCGGACAGGACGGTCGCGCTGCTGGGCGACGGCAGGCTGTCGATGCTGCCCGGCGGTGTCGACGAGTATCTCGAACGGCGTGCCTCCGGCGGGGCGCTGTCGGCCAGGGCCGCGGCTTCGACGGACGTCCGTGCCACGCCGCAGCCGACGGAGACCACCGGCCTGTCGGCGAAGGAGGAGCGGGAGCTGCGCAAGGAGCTCTCGCGTCTTGAGCGTCAGCTCGACAAGCTGGGCACCCGCGAGGAGAAGCTGCACGCCTCCATGGCGGACGCCGCCGCCGACTACGGCAGGCTGGCCTCCCTCGACGCCGAGCTCAAGGAGGTCCTCGCGGAGAAGGAGGCCGTGGAGACCGAGTGGCTGGAGCTGGCCGACCGCCTGGGCGAGTGAAAGTCAGAGGTTTGTCCCCTGACGTGAGGGCAGTGGGGTCAGTGCGCTCCGGTGTCGGTCGCGTCAAAAGGGACGAGTAGCGTGCGCAGCAGGCCCGCGAGGGCCTGCTGTTCATGCTTTCCGAGGCCTGCCAGTAAGTCGCGTTCGCGGCGGAGCAGGTCGGCGAAGGCGTTGTCGACCCGGACCCGTCCGGCGTCGGTCAGGGAGACCAGCACCCCTCGCCTGTCCTCGGGGTCGGGGCGGCGCCGTACCAGACCGGCGGCGGCGAGCCTGTCGATCCGGTTCGTCATGGTTCCCGAGGTGACCAGGGTGGCCCTGAGCAGCGCGCCGGGGCTCAGCTCGTACGGCTCGCCCGCCCGGCGCAGCGCGGTGAGGACGTCGAACTCCCAGTTCTCCAGGCCGTGTTCGGCGAAGGCCGCCCGGCGGGCGCGGTCCAGGTGGCGGGCCAGCCGGGAGACCCGGCTCAGCACCTGGAGGGGCTCGACGTCGAGGTCGGGGCGTTCCTGGCGCCAGGCGGTGACCAGCCGGTCCACCTCGTCGCGGGGCCGGTCGAGGTCGCGGCCGGAGCGGTGCACGGTCATGCGGTGAGTCTATCTGTCTTGACATCGAGATAAATAACCCGTTATGAGTTGTCTTGATGTCAAGAGATATATGGAACCCACGGGTCTACGGCCGGTACGCCGACGAGCGGTCGCGGCCCTTCTTCGACCTGGTCGCGAGGATAGCGGCGCGGAGTCCGCGCCGGGTGGTGGACGCGGGATGTGGCACCGGCGAGTTGACCGCCACGCTGGCCGAACGCTGGCCCGAGGCCGAGGTGCACGGGTTCGACTCCTCGCCCGCGATGCTCGCCGGGGCCCCGGCGACGGGTGGGCTGAGCTTCTCCGTCGAGGACGTCACCCGGTGGCGTCCCCGCGAACCGGTCGACGTGATCGTGTCGAACGCCGTCCTGCAGTGGGTTCCCGGCCACCGTGACCTGCTGCCGCGCTGGGTGGAGGCGCTCGCGCCGGGGGGCTGGCTCGCCTTCCAGGTCCCCGGCAACTTCGGCGCGCCCAGCCACGCGCTGGTGCACGAGCTGTGCCGTACGACCTGGCGTGATCGGCTCGCCGACCTGGTCAGGCCGACTCCGGTCGGTGAGCCCGCCGAGTATCACGACCTGCTGGCCGGGGCAGGCTGCCGGGTTGACGCCTGGGAGACCACCTACCTGCACGTTCTCACCGGTGAGGAGACCGTGCTCGGATGGATCACCGGCAGTTTCCTGCGTCTCATGCTCGACCGGCTGTCCCCCGAGGAGGCCGACGACTTCCTGCACGACTGCTCCGACGTGCTCGCGCGGGCCTACCCCCGCGGTCCGCATGGCACCCTGTTCCCCTTCCGGCGGATTTTCGTGGTGGCCCAAAAGATGACCGAAAAATGAACAAACCCTTAACGAAAGGCGTTGTCCGGACAGGGTGGGGTCTGTACCCGATGGGTAATTGCAGGTCGATCGTCCGGAGTTGTGGACGAATGGTGGGACGTCAATAAATACTGCAGGGACTGAGAGAGATATCTGGGCACACCAGGGGACGGCCTGTGGCTATAGAAATAGAAGACAAGTTCGACGTGCCGGTGGACTACGAGCTGCCCGAACTGACCGGTCTGCCGGGCTGCTCGGGGGTCGTCGGTCCCAAGACCCACCAGCTCGTCGCGCTCTACTTCGACACCCCTGACCTGCGGCTCGCGGCCCGGGGCATCACCCTGCGGCGGCGCCGGGGCGGCACCGACCCGGGCTGGCACCTGAAGCTCCCCAAGGCGAAGGGCGTCCGGCAGGAGATCGTCCACCCGCTGACCCGCAGTGCCAAGATCGTGCCCAGGGAGCTGGCCGACCTCGTGCTCGCCTACACCAGGGGCGCGCCCCTGACCCCCGTCGCCGAGCTCGACACCCGCCGTTCGGTGACCCACCTGGTGAACGGGGCCGGGGTTCGGCTCGTCGAGATCGCCGACGACCGGGTCAAGGGCACCGTGCTGGGTGAGCAGCCGCACCTCGAACGCTGGCGTGAGGTCGAGGCCGAACTGATCGAGGGCGACGTCAAACTGCTCGCCAAGGTCGGCAAGCGGCTGACGAAGGCGGGAGCCTCGCCCGCCGACTCGTCGAGCAAGCTGGCCCGCCTGCTCAACTCCGCCGCCCCCGTCCCCACGGTACGGCTCGCCGAGACCAAGTCCGGTTCGGCGGGCGAGGTCGTCATGGGCTATCTCGGCGCCCAGGTGGCCGCTCTCCTGGCCCAGGACCCCCGGGTACGGCGCGCCGAGGAGGACGCCGTCCACCAGATGCGCGTCGCCTCCCGGAGGCTCCGCAGCGCGCTGAAGTCCTTCAAATCGGTCGTCGAGGGGACCGAGACCCTCCAGGAGGAGCTGAAGTGGCTGGCCGGGGTCCTCGGCGAGGCCCGGGACCTGGAGGTCATCAGGGAGCGTTTCGCCCGCAGCCTCGCGACCCTCGACCAGGAGCTGGTCGTGGGCCCGGTCGGGACCCGCCTCAGCTCCGACCTGCTCGACGCCGAGCACGAGGCCTACGACCGGATCAGGGAGGTGCTCGGCGGGGAGCGTTACTTCGCGCTGCTCGACGCGCTGGACGACCTGGTCGCCACGCCCACGCTCACCAAGGCCGCCAAGCGGCCCGCCGACTCCCTCGAAGCCGTCGCGGCCAAGGGCTGGAACCGGGTCACCAAGGCGTACGCGGCGGCCCAGGCCGTCGAGGGCCCGGAGCGCGAGGAGGCCATGCACGAGGTGCGCAAGACGGCCAAGCGGGCCCGCTACACCGCCGAGGTGCTCGGCCTGGGCAAGCTGGCCAAGCACGCCGAGGCCGTACAGGAGGTGCTCGGCACCCACCAGGACGGCGTCGTCGCCCAGGAACGGCTCGCGGCCGAGGCGGCCAACGCCAGGCTCGCGGGGGAGGACACCTTCACCTACGGCGTGCTGACCGGCCTTGAGCGGGCCGGAGCGGCACGGGCGTGGGAGGAGTTCCCGGCGGTCTGGGCCGAGACCTCCAAGGCCGTGGAGGAGCTTCTGTCGGCTTTCAGGTGATGTAGCGGTCCACGCCGACGACCCTGCCGCCGGCGTGGTGCAGCACCATGAAGGCGCCCTTGCGTAACTGCACGTCCCCGGGCCGGTCGGTGATCCCGGCGATCAGCTCGGGAAGCACCTTGCCGTGGCTGCACAGCACCGTCGAACGCTCCGAGTCCAGCACCTTCGACACCAGCCGCAGCGCGGCCCTCGGGTCGTGGTAGGTCTCGGACAGCAGCCGCTCCTGACGGATCTCAAGCCCGGCGCTCTCGGCGTACGGCTCAAGCGTCTGCACGCACCGGCTGCTCGTCGAGCTGATCAGTTCGACGGGACGGTAGGCCGCCAGGGCGTCGGTGAGGACCTCGGCCTGCAGCCTTCCCACCTCGTCCAGGGGACGTTCGTCGTCGTCACCCTCCCAATCCTGGCGCGAACCGGCCATGCCATGCCGTACCAGGACGAGGGGGGTGGTCGCGAGCGGGACCGCGGTGAGGGCGCGCAGCAGGCCCGCGTCCCACTCGTAGGTCAGCCGCCGCCTGGCCTCCTTCAGCGAGAGCCAGACGACCTCGTCGACCTCCTCGACGTCGGTGTACGGCTCGCTGGTGGCGGCCCTGGCCACCCAGTAGTCGACGCGCTTGAGCCGCTTGCCCTTCAGGTAGTGGATCGGCGGCAACGCCCGGCCGAGCAGCGCGGTGATCCCGGTCTCCTCGGCCACCTCGCGCAGGGCTCCGGCGATGACGTGCTCACCCGGCTTCAACTTGCCCTTGGGGAAGGTCCAGTCGTCGTACTTGGGACGGTGGACGAGCGCGACCTCGGGGGCCGTCTCCTGCCCTCGCCACACCACCGCCCCCGCGGCGCGGATCATGTCGGTCGGGTGGACGTCCAGTTCAGTCATCTATCGTCCTCCACCGCCGGGTGCTGATCAGATGGTTCTGCAGGTCGTCACCGGGGTGCTGGGCCCAGCTGCCGTCCGCGTTGAGCCACCAGGTCGAGGTCTCCTCCGACATGGCCCGGTCGAGCAGCGAGCTGAGGTACATCCGCTGCTGCTGGCTGGTGACCTTGACCAGCGCCTCGACGCGGCGCTCCAGGTTGCGTCGCATGAGGTCGGCGCTGCCGATCCAGATCTCCGGCCTGCGCCCGTGGCCGAACTCGTAGATCCTGGAGTGTTCGAGGAAGCGGCCGAGCACGCTCCTGACCCGGATGTTCTCGGAGAGCCCGGGAACGCCGGGACGCAGCGTGCACACCCCGCGCACCCACAGGTCGACCGGGACGCCCGCCTGAGAGGCGCGGTAGAGGGCGTCGATGACCAGCTCGTCGACCAGGGAGTTGGTCTTCATCCTGATGCTGGCCGGGCGGCCCGCCTCCTGGTGGGAGATCTCCCGCTCGATCCTGGCGACCAGACCGCCGCGCAGCGAGTGCGGGGCGACCAGCAGCCGCCGGTAGGCCGAGTGGTTGGAGTAGCCGGTCAGGTGGATGAACAGGTCGGTGACGTCCTCGCCGACCAGCGGGTCCGCGGTCAGCAGACCCAGGTCCTCGTACTGCCTGGCGGTCTTGGGGTTGTAGTTGCCCGTGCCGATGTGGCAGTAGCTGCGCAGCTCGCCGGAGGGCTCCTGCCGTACGACGAGGGCGAGCTTGCAGTGGGTCTTCAGGCCGACGACCCCGTAGACCACGTGGCATCCGGCCCGTTCCAGTTTGCGCGCCCAGGTGATGTTGGCGTGCTCGTCGAACCTCGCCTTGATCTCCACGACCACGACGACCTGCTTGCCCGCCTCGGCCGCGTCGATCAGCGCGTCCACGATCGGCGAGTCACCGCTGGTCCGGTAGAGCGTCTGCTTGATGGCCAGCACGTTCGGGTCGGCGGCGGCCTGCTCGATGAAGCGCTGCACGCTGGTGGAGAAGGAGTCGTAGGGGTGGTGCAGCAGCACGTCCCGTTCGCGCAGGACGGCGAAGATGTCGTCCTCGACGTGGACCACCTCGGCGGGCACGAAGGGGCGGAAGCTCAGCTCGCCCCGCTCCAGGTCGGAGATCGCGTGCAGCCCGGTCAGGTCGAGCGGACCGGGCACCCGGTAGATCTCGTGCTGGGCCACCCCCAGCTCGTCGACCAGCAGGTCGAGAACCTCGGGGGTGATGGTGTCCTCGACCTCCAGGCGCACCGGGGGGCCGAAGCGGCGCTTGAGCAGCTCCCGCTCCAGGGCCTGCATGAGGTTCTCCGTGACGTCCTCGTCCACGTCCAGGTCCTCGTTGCGGGTCACCCTGAAGACGTGGTGCTCGACGACCTCCATGCCCTTGAAGAGCTGTCCCAGGTGGGCGGCGATGACGTCTTCGAGGGGGACGAAGCGGTCCTTGGAGGCCGCGACGAACCGGGGGAGTCTGCTGGGCACCTTCACCCTGGCGAACACGGTGTTGCCGGTCGCCGGGTTTCGGACGGTCACGGCAAGGTTGAGCGAGAGTCCGGAAATATAGGGAAAAGGATGGGCGGGGTCGACGGCCAGCGGGGTCAGAACCGGCCGGATCCGCTCCCGGAACAGCTTGCGCATCTCGGTGCGCTCGTCCCGGCCGAGGTCGTCCCAGCGCACGATCTCGATGCCCTCGGAGGCGAGCTGCGGGCGCAGTTGCTCGTGGAAACAGGCCGAGTGCCGCTGCGCGAGCTCGTCGGCGATCGCGGCGATCCTGGCCAGTTCCTCGCGGGGCTTGAGCCCGCTCTTGGTGCGAAGCAGCAGGCCGGTGGCCATCCGCCGCTTGAGGCCCGCGACCCGTACCCGGAAGAACTCGTCCAGGTTGCTGGCGAAGATCGCCAGGAACCGTACCCGCTCAAGCAGGGGCAGGGACGTGTCCTCGGCCAGTTCAAGAACCCGCTGGTTGAACTGCAACCAGCTCTCCTCGCGGTTGAGGAAGCGTTCCTGGGGGAGAGGAAGTCCTTCGGGGGTGGGGTGCGCGGGATCGGCGGACATATGACCAGAATGCCCGCTTTGATTGAACGGAACGTTAATTTGGGATCAACGGCTGCTGTTGGTTACTCGCTTGTTTCCAGGTTTTCCCCATCTCCGGAGGCCGTCGCCGACCCTCCCGCGGGTGTCCTCGCCCCTCTGGCACGGAGCTTCTCCTGCTCCCTCAGCTCCCGCTCGCGGAGTTTCTCCTGCTCCCTGAGCAGCCGTTCGCGCTCCTTCTGCTCGCGCTCACGGGCCTTCTCCTGCTCCTTCAGCTCCCGCTGCCTGATCTTCTCCAGGTCACGGGCGAGCTTGTCGGCCTCGCGCCGCTCGCGCTCGCGGGCCTTCTCCTGCTCCTTCAGTTCGCGTTCGCGCGCCTTCTCCCGCTCGCGAAGCTCCTTCTCGGTCGGCGCCGGGGCCACGACGCCGTGAGCTTCGGGGCCGCGGGGTTCCAGGCCGCGGGGTTCCAGGCCGTGGGAGAAGGAGGTCAGGCGGGGGGTCGGGGACAGACCGGTGAGGCCGTTCCAGGCCAGGTTGACCAGGTGCGCGGCCACCTCCTCGCGGGCGGGCCTGCGGACGTCGAGCCACCACTGGCCGGTCAGCGCGACCATGCCGACCAGCATCTGGGCGTACATGGGCGCCAGCTTCGGGTCGTAGCCGCGCTCGGCGAACTGGTCGACCATCACGTCCTCGACCTGGCTGGCGATGTCGTTGATCAGGCTGGCGAACGTGCCCGTCCCCGAGGCCGCGTGTGAGTCGCGGACCAGGATGCGGAAGCCCTCGCTGTTCTCCTCGACGTAGGCCAGCAGCGCCAGCGCGGCCCGCTCCAGCTTGATCAGCGCGTGTGAGGCGGAGAGGGCCTCCGTCACCAGGCCGAGCAACTTCTGCATCTCACGGTCGACCACGACCGCGTAGACGCCCTCCTTGCCGCCGAAGTGCTCGTAGACCACGGGCTTCGAGACGTTGGCGGTCGCCGCGATCTCTTCGACCGATGTGCCGTCGAACCCCTTCTCAGCGAACAGGGTCCGGCTGATCTGGATCAGCTGCTCCCGGCGTTCCTTGCCTGACATGCGTCGTCGGGGTTCGCTCACGTTTCCAATGATGGCGCTCCCAGGTTGCGAAACGGGAACCGTATTTCGCCGGACCGGGGGCCGTCGCCCCCTTCTTGAGGGGGGCGCGGGCGTGTTGTCCAAGGTGTTAGGGGGGACACCGGAGGTGCGGCGCGGTGTCATGATTCAGGCGGATATGCGCTTGGCCGCCAGTCGTTCCGGCGTCGGCCAGCGGACGTCGTGAACCCAGCCCGCCTTCTCGAACCAGCGGATGACCCCGGCGCTGAGGTCGATCTGTCCCTTGAGCGCGCCGTGCCTGGCGCACGTCGGGTCGGAGTGGTGCAGGTTGTGCCAGGACTCGCCGAACGACGGGATGGCCAGCCACCACACGTTGCGCGACTTGTCACGCGACTCGAAGACCTCCTCGCCGAAGACGTGGCAGATGGAGTTGATCGACCAGGTCACGTGGTGCAGCAGTCCGATCCTGACCAGCGTGCCCCAGAAGAAGGCGGTGAGCATGCCCCACCACGACCAGGTCAGCAGGCCGCCGAGCAGCGGGGGGAGCACCATCGAGGAGATCGCCATCACCGGGAAGAACTTGTGCAGTTTGACGATGTCGGGGTCCTTGAGCAGGTCGGGGGCGTACTTCTCCCGGTTGACCCGGTCGGTCTCGAACAGCCAGCCCGCGTGCGCCCAGAGCAGTCCCTTGGTCAGCGACAGGAAGCCGCTGCCGAACCGCCACGGCGAGTGCGGGTCGCCCTCCTTGTCGGAGAACTTGTGGTGCTTGCGGTGGGTGGCCACCCAGTCGAGCACCGACATCTCCAGCGAGAGGCTGCCCGCGATGCCCAGCGCGATCTTCATCGGGCGCTTGGCCTTGAAGGAACCGTGAGTGAAGTGGCGGTGCAGGCCAACGGTCACACCCAGCCCGGAAACCGCGTAGAACACGAAGAAGATCGCGACGTCGGTCCAGCCGAGCCCCCATCCCCACGCGAAGGGAACGGCGGCGAGCAAGGCGAGCAGAGGCGCGGCCACGACCACGCCGAACGTGACGAGTTCGATCGTGGTCTTCGGCTCTGGGTCCGCCTCCGGCTTCGGGCCGGGCGCGGGGCGTTCTTCGATGACGGTCATGCACTACCTCACGGAAGCTGGGAGGAGGTGGGCGTTTGTCGGGCTACGCAACCGTAACCTACGCCATCGTAAGTTAGGAATCCCTAAGTGCTTAATGTGGGGAAGGTGACTCTTGGGGGAACGTCGTCTAGGGGTTTAACGACTTGCGCGCCACCCGGCCGTCTGCTAGACGGCACTTGGCCTGCGCCTGTCCGGCGCCGTTCCGGCGACCGGCACGCCCTGTATCAGATGAGGTCTCCAAACGAGGCGCGTTTGATAGCAAGGGGTCGGTATCGTAGGGGAGTCGGGCGATCGGATGTGATCCGAGTCGCCAGGCTGATCCGGCATTGGGTAATTGGCAGCCCGCAAGGTTTTGGTCCTTGTTGTCCAGGTTCGAGTCCTGGTGCCGGAGCTGTCCGTTCTGCCTAGTTTGGCAACCCGGCTGGTCGGCTGGGTGGGTTGGTGGACGGGAAGGTATCCTCGCGTTGTCGAGTGGGTGACGGGACGGTTCCCAGGCGGTAATCGCATCTCATCCCGCTTTGTCATGTCTCAGCTGCGACGCCGAGGGAGCCTCGTCCGTGAGTGTGCCGCGCCCGGCCGCCGTCATCGTCCTCGCCGCAGGCGAGGGCACCCGGATGAAATCGAAAACACCCAAGATCCTGCACGAGCTGTGCGGCCGCACCCTGGTCGACCACATGCTCACAGCCGCCCGAGGCCTCGAACCCGGGCGGCTCATTGTTGTCATCGGTCATGAGAGAGACCGGGTCCGGGAACACCTGTCGAGAACCGGTCCCGACGCGCTGCCCGTGATCCAGGAGGACCAGCGGGGAACCGGCCACGCGGTCAGAGTCGTGCTCGAAACGGTCGGTGCGATCGAGGGAACCGTCCTGGTGACCTACGGCGACACCCCGCTGCTGCGCACCGAGACCCTCGCCGCCCTGCTGGAGCGGCACGAGGCCGACGGCAACGCCGTCACCGTCCTGACCGCCGAGGTCCCCGACCCGTACGGCTACGGCCGCATCGTGCGAGACGCCACGGGGGCGGTCCTGCAGATCGTCGAGGAGAAGGACGCGACCGCGGAGCAGCGGGCGATCAGGGAGATGAACTCCGGCGTCTACGCCTTCGACGGGACCCTGCTCGCCGACGCGGTCAAGCGCGTCTCGACCACCAACGCCCAGGGCGAGGAGTACCTCACCGACGTGCTGTCCATCCTGAGGGAGGACGGCCACCGGGTCGGCGCGCACGTGGCCGCCGACCACGTCGAGGTCGAGGGCGTCAACGACCGGGTGCAGCTCGCCTTCGCCCGCAAGGTGCTCAACACCCGGCTGCTCGAAGCCCACATGCGCGCCGGGGTCACCGTGATCGACCCCGCCAGCACCTGGGTCGACGTCGAGGTGACCATGGAGCCCGACGTGGTCCTCCACCCCGGAACCCAGCTGCACGGCCGTACGGCGATCGCGGAGGGCGCGGAGGTCGGCCCGGCCACGACGCTGACCGACACGCTCGTCGGTGAGCGAGCGGTCGTGCGCAACGCGGTCTGCGTCGAGGCGGAGATCGGCCCCGAGGCCCTCGTCGGCCCCTACGCCTACCTGCGCCCCGGCACCGTGCTCGCCAGGAAGGCCAAGGCGGGCACCTACGTCGAGATGAAGAACGCGAAGGTGGGCGAGGGCGCGAAGGTGCCGCACCTGACCTACGCGGGAGACGCGGTCATCGGGGCGGGGGCCAACATCGGCGCCTCGACGATCTTCGTCAACTACGACGGGGTCGACAAGCACCAGACGACGGTCGGCGAGCACGCCTTCGTCGGGTGCGACACCATGCTCGTCGCGCCGGTGAACATCGGCGACGGCGCCTACACTGCCGCGGGCTCGGTCATCGCCGGCGACGTCCCTCCCGGGGCGATAGGGGTGGCCCGCGGGCGGCAGCGCAACATTGAAGGGTGGGTCGCGCGCAGGCGCGCGGGCACCAGGTCGGCGGAGGCGGCACTGCGGGCAGCCGAGGCCGAAAACCAGCAGGGGAGCAAGACGTGAGCGAGCGAAGCAAGCGGGCCATCAGGCGCGGCGGCGTCGCTAATGCAACGGTGGGCCGTCACGGCGGGAGGACGGCATGACCAGCGGTACGAGCAGCGGTATGAAGCAGACCGGCCAGAAGAACCTGATGTTCTTCTCCGGACGCGCCTACCCGGAACTGGCCGAGGAGGTGGCCAGCCACCTCGGTGTCAGGACGACGCCGACGGCCCTGCGGGACTTCGCCAACGGGGAGATCTACGCCCGGTACCTTGAGTCGGTCCGGGGGTGCGACGCCTTCGTGATGCAGAGTCACACCGGGCCCATCAACAAGTGGATCATGGAGCAGCTGATCATGGTGGACGCGCTCAAGCGCGCCTCCGCCAAGCGGATCACCGTGATCATGCCGTTCTTCGGTTACGCCCGGCAGGACAAGAAGGGCAGGGGCCGCGAGCCCATCACCGCCCGTCTGATGGCCGACATGTTCAAGACGGCCGGGGCCGACCGGCTGATGTCGATCGACCTGCACACCTCCCAGATCCAGGGGTTCTTCGACGGCCCGGTCGACCACCTGTTCGCCATGCCCGTGCTGGTCAACTACCTCAGGGACAAGCTCGACCTGGAGACGACGACCATCGTCTCGCCCGACACGGGCCGGGTGCGCCTGTCCGAACGGTGGGCCGACACGCTCGGCACCCCCCTGGCCTTCATCCACAAGCGCCGCGACCTCGACGTGGCCAACCAGGTGACGGTCAACGAGGTCGTCGGCAAGGTGCGGGGCCGTACCTGTGTGCTGATCGACGACATGATCGACACCGCGGGGACGATCTGCAAGGCGGCCGACGCGCTCTACGAGCAGGGCGCGACCAACGTGCTCGTCGCCGCCACCCACGCGGTCTTCTCCGACCCGGCGGTCGACCGGCTGAAGAACTCCAGGGTCTCCGAGGTGATCGTCACCAACACGCTCCCGCTCGCCGAGGACAAGCGCTTCGACAAGCTCACCGTGCTGTCGATCGCCCCGCTGATCGCCCGCGCGATCACCGAGGTGTTCAGCGACGGCTCGGTGACCAGCCTCTTCGAGGGCGACAGCTGACCCTCCCCTGATGTACGGCCCGGCGTCGCCGGGCCGTACCT
Organism: Streptosporangium sp. NPDC020072; assembly: GCF_040631445.1. Taxonomy (NCBI): domain Bacteria; kingdom Bacillati; phylum Actinomycetota; class Actinomycetes; order Streptosporangiales; family Streptosporangiaceae; genus Streptosporangium; species Streptosporangium sp. NPDC020072. The sequence continues at coordinate 25,839 of NZ_JBEYAB010000010.1, forward strand.
CCCCGCGGAACCCACTAAGCTGATGGCGTTCGCCGCGAGGATGCCGCAGTTGTCCGAAACCGCACGACGGGTGAAGACATCGGCTCGAAAGGCATCCGAGCCGCCGGGCGCCAGCCCGGCAAAGAGACGCAGCGCTCGTAACGCCTTCCGCTAGGGCGGGTGAGGGAGAGCGCGTCCTTTTCCACCGACGAAGATCCCTAGGAGATCCACCGTGTCCGAGGTAGTCATCACCGCCGAGTCCCGCAACGACTTCGGCAAGGGCGCCGCCCGCAAGATCCGTCGCGAGCACAAGGTGCCCGTCGTCCTCTACGGTCACGGTACCGAGCCCCAGCACCTGTCCCTGCCGGGCCACGAGCTGCTGCTCGCGCTGCGCACCCCGAACGTCCTGATCCGCCTCCAGGGTGCGGTCTCCGAGCTGGCGCTGCCCAAGGGCGTCCAGCGTGACCCGCTCAAGGGCTTCCTTGAGCACGTGGACCTCCTGCTGGTCAAGCGCGGCGAGAAGGTCACCGTCGAAATCCCGGTCACCACGACCGGTGAGGTCGCCGACGGCATCCTCGACCAGCAGCTCGTCTCCGTCTCCGTCGAGGCCGAGGCCACGCACATCCCGACGGGTGTCGAGGTCGACGTCGAGGGCCTGGAGATCGGCGCCCAGGTCACCGCGGGCGACCTGAAGCTGCCCAAGGGCACGACGCTGGTCGCCGACCCCGAGACGCTGGTCCTGCACGTCACCGCCGCCCCGACCGCCGAGCCGGAGCCCGAGGCCGCCGAGGGTGAGGCCGCCGAGGCCGCCGAGGGCGAGCAGGCCGCCGAGGCCGCCGAGTAGGACACCGGGTAAGACCGGTACAACCGGGCCGCGCGCCGTACGGGCGCCGGCCCGGCCCGTTTCCCCGCTCCGCCGTACGGCGGCGGGGAAACCGAGCACGCCGGGGGTGCGCGGTCGTCGCGTCGTCCCCTGTCAGGGCAGTCCGGGACCGGGCTGCCCTGACGCGCGTGCGAGACCTGACGCGCATGCGAGAAGGGATGCCGACCGTGGACCGCTGGCTGGTCGTTGGTCTGGGGAACCCCGGTCCCGAGTACGCGGGGAACCGGCACAACGCGGGCTTCATGGTGCTCGACGAGCTCGCCGCGCGGGCCGGGGGGCGCTTCAAGGCCCACAGGTCACGGGCCGAGGTGCTTGAGGGGCGGGTCGCCGGCCTTTCCGCGGTGCTGGCCAAGCCGTTGTCGTTCATGAACCTCTCCGGTGGCCCGGTGAAGGCCCTGGCCGACTTCTACAAGGTCGAACCGGCCCGGGTGATCGTGGTCCACGACGAGCTGGACATCCCCTACGGAGCGCTCAGGGCCAAGCTCGGCGGCGGCGACAACGGCCACAACGGGCTGAAGTCGATCACCAAGTCCCTCGCGACGCGTGACTACCTGCGGGTCCGTTTCGGGATCGGCCGCCCGCCCGGCCGGATGGACGCCGCCTCCTTCGTCCTGCGTGACTTCGTGACCGCCGAGCGCAAGGACCTGCCGTTCCTGGTGGACAAGGCGGCGGACGTGGTCGAGTCGCTGATGAAGGCGGGGCTCGAACCCACTCAGAACGCCTTCCACGCGACCGACCTGAACATCTCGGGTCCGCCCCGGTGATCGACTTCTAGCCGTTCGTACGAACGGCGCGCGTTTCGGCCTTCGAACCTCGTACCTCCCGTTCCTGACGCTAACATTCGGTCACTGTCCGTTGGTGCATGGTTACGCAGGGGGAGTGTGTGCGTGACGTAATCGTCGACCGGGCGAGGCCGAGGGCCGCATGGGCGGTCCGTCCGAGTCTGCCGGACTGGGTCCGTCGTTACCGGGTGCGAGCCGCGGTGGCCGATCTCGGCTCAGCCTCCCTGGCCGGAACGCTCGCGCTGTTCGTCCGGTTCGGCGAGGTCACCCCATATGTGACCCCGTACGTGTTGCTGAGCCTCACGCTTCCGGTCGTCTGGGTCTGCGCGATCAGGATCAACCGTGCCTACGAGCCTCGCCTGATCGGGCTGGGGGCCGAGGAGTTCCAGCGGATCTTCCAGTGCGGGTTCACCCTCACCGCGGCCCTCGCCATCGGCGCATACGTGACGAAGACCGACGTGGCCAGGGGATACGTCGTGCTCGCCCTGCCGCTGGCGACGCTGCTGACCATCCTCGCCAGGTACGGCCTGCGCCGCCGTCTGCACCGCAGGCGGGCCCAGGGGGCCTGCATGCGCCGGGTCGTCGCGGTCGGTCACCGCGCCGCGGTCGCCGACCTCGTCCGACGCTTCCGCAGGGAGCGCTACCACGGCATGGAGGTCGTCGGGGCCTGCGTGCCGTACGACGGGATGGGGGACGTGGAGGGGGTCGCCGTGCTCGGCGGCCTGTCGGACGTCCCGATCGCCGTGCCGCAGGTGTCGGCCGACACGGTCGCGGTCCTGGCCTGTCCCGAGATGGACGGGGTGGCGCTGCGGCGTCTGGCCTGGCGCCTCGAACGCACCGAGACCGACCTGGTCGTCGCCCCGGCGCTCATGGAGGTCACCGGGCCGCGGATCACCATCCGCCCCGCCGCGGGCCTGCCGCTGCTGCACGTGGAGCACCCCGAGCTCACCGGCCCGCGGCAACTGGTCAAGAACCTCTTCGACCGGGTCGGCGCCGGGGTGCTGCTCGTCGCGCTGCTGCCGCTGTTCGCCGTGCTGCCGCTGGCCGTACGGGCCTCGGGACCGGGGCCGGTGTTCTTCCGGCAGCGGCGGGTCGGCAGGGACGGCGCCGAGTTCACGATCTACAAGTTCCGCACCATGACCACCGACGCGGAGCGGCGCCGGATCACCCTGACCGGAGACGGCCAGGGCGTGCTCTTCAAGATCCGCAACGACCCGCGCATCACCCCGGTGGGCGCCCGGCTGCGGCGTCACTCCCTGGACGAGTTGCCGCAGCTTGTCAACGTGCTGCTCGGTCAGATGTCGCTGGTCGGCCCGAGACCCCCGCTGCCCGAGGAGGTCGCCCGGTACGGCGACGACGTCCGGCGGCGGCTGCTGGTAAAGCCGGGCATGACCGGCCTGTGGCAAGTCAGTGGGCGGTCTGACCTATCTTGGGAGGAATCTGTACGGTTGGACCTACGTTATGTGGAGAACTGGTCCCTCACGCTGGACCTGCAGATCCTGTGGAAGACCTGGTCGGCTGTCGCGCGAGGGGCTGGAGCATACTGATGACGATTCGCGACGACCACGTTCTCGCCGCGGACCTGGCGACTCAGGCGGGCGAACTGCTGCTCGCCCTGCGCGACAAGAGGGGCTTCGACGACCCGGCCGCGCTGCGCGCCGAGGGCGACTCCTCCGCGCACCGCCTCCTGATGGACGCCCTGGCGACCTCACGTCCAGGTGACAGTGTGCTATCCGAGGAGGCGACTCAGGACGAGCGCCTCGACCCCCGGCGCCTGACGGCGGAGCGGGTGTGGATCGTCGATCCGCTCGACGGAACCCGCGAGTTCGCCGAGGAGGGCCGCGACGACTGGGCGGTGCACGTGGCGCTGTGGGAGAACGGCGCACTGCGCGCGGGGGCGGTGGCGCTGCCCGCCGCCGGCACGACGCTGTCCACTCTGGAACCCCCCGTCCTCCCGCAGCTCACGGCCGGCACCAGGCCGAAGATCGCGGTCAGCAGGAGCAGGCCCCCCGAGTTCGTCGTCGAACTGGCCCGCCGTACGGGGGCAGACCTGGTGCCGATCGGGTCGGCGGGCGCCAAGATCTCCGCGGTCCTCACCGGGAGGGTCGAGGCCTACGTGCACGCGGGCGGCCAGTACGAGTGGGACTCCGCGGCCCCGGTCGCCGTCGCCCTCGCCTCGGGAGCCCACGCCAGCCGGATCGACGGCTCACCCCTGACCTACAACCAGGGCGACCCGTCGCTGCCGGATATCCTTGTTTCCCTACCGGGACTGGCGCCGACCTTGCTCGCCGGAATCCGGGATCTCCACCGATAATCCCCGCTAGGAGAGTCAGATGCTTCAGTGCGACTACACCACGTCGCAGCTCGATGTCCTTGAGGCAGAGGCCATTCACATCATGCGTGAGGTGGCGGCCGAGTTCGAGCGTCCCTGTCTGCTCTTCTCCGGTGGTAAAGACTCGATCGTCATGCTCCGTCTCGCGGAGAAGGCCTTCTGGCCGGCGCCGATCCCCTTCCCGCTGATGCACGTCGACACCGGGCACAACTTCCCCGAGGTCATCGAGTTCCGCGACCGCAGGGTCGCCGAGCTGGGCGCCCGCCTGGTCGTGGCGAGCGTGCAGGACTCCATCGACGCCGGGCGCGTCACCGAGCAGACGGGCCGCAGGGCCTCCCGCAACCGGCTGCAGACCACGACCCTGCTCGACGCGATCGAGGACAACGAGTACGACGCCGTGTTCGGCGGCGCCCGCCGGGACGAGGAGAAGGCACGCGCCAAGGAGCGGGTCTTCTCCTTCCGTGACGACTTCGGTCAGTGGGACCCGAAGAACCAGCGGCCCGAGCTGTGGAACCTCTACAACGGGCGAATCCGCAAGGGCGAGCACATCCGGGTGTTCCCGCTGTCCAACTGGACCGAGCTCGACGTCTGGGACTACATCCGGCGTGAGGGCATCGAGATCCCGTCGATCTACTACGCCCACCGGCGCAAGGTGTTCGAGCGCGACGGCATGCTGCTGTCCGACACCGAGTTCATCCCCCGCGACGAGGACGAGCCGCTCGTCGAGATGACGGTCCGCTACCGCACGGTCGGCGACGTGACCTGCACCGGCGCCGTCCAGTCGACCGCCACCACGGTCGAGGAGATCATCGAGGAGATCGCGGTGACCCGGCTCACCGAGCGCGGCGCGACCCGCGCCGACGACCGGGCCTCCGAGGCGGCGATGGAGGACCGCAAGCGGGAGGGGTACTTCTAGTGCGCGAGGTCCTGCCGCACCGGCCCGCTCCCTCCCGGGAGCGGCCCCGCCCCCTCGGCCCGCGCGCCGCGCGGCCTTCCCGTGCCAGCCGTACGATCTCTGGAGAGCAGCTCTGATGGACATTCTTCGCTTTGCCACCGCGGGAAGCGTCGACGACGGGAAGTCGACCCTCATCGGCCGCCTGCTCTTCGACTCGAAGGCGATCTTCGAGGACCAGCTTGAGGCCGTCGAGCGGACCTCCCGCGACCGCGGCACCGAGTACACCGACCTGTCGCTGCTCACCGACGGCCTGCGGGCCGAGCGGGAGCAGGGCATCACGATCGACGTGGCCTACCGCTACTTCGCCACGCCCAAGCGCAAGTTCATCATCGCCGACACCCCGGGCCACATCCAGTACACCCGGAACATGGTCACCGGCGCCTCGACCGCGGACCTGGCGATCATCCTGATCGACGCGCGCAAGGGCGTGGTCGAGCAGTCGCGGCGGCACGCCTTCCTGACCACGCTGCTGCGGGTGCCGCACCTGGTGCTCGCGGTCAACAAGATGGACCTGGTCGACTACTCCCAGGAGCGGTTCGAGGAGATCCGCGAGGAGTTCACCGCCTTCGCCGCCAAGCTGAACGCCCCGGACCTGACGTTCATCCCGATCTCGGCGCTGCACGGCGACAACGTGGTCTCCCGCTCGGAGAACATGCCCTGGTACAACGGCTCCTCGCTGCTGCACCACCTTGAGCACCTGCACATCGCCTCCGACCGCAACCTGGTGGACGTGCGCTTCCCCGTGCAGTACGTGATCAGGCCGCAGCGGGCGACCGACCCGGCCTTCCACGACTACCGGGGCTACGCGGGCCAGGTCGCGGGCGGCGTCCTCAAGCCGGGCGACGAGGTCATGCACCTGCCCTCCGGGCTGACCACGCGCATCGCCTCGATCGACACCTTCGACGGCCCCGTGGACGAGGCCTTCCCGCCGATGTCGGTGACCCTCCGCCTTGAGGACGACATCGACATCTCCCGGGGCGACATGATCTGCCGCCCGAACAACCAGCCGCAGGCCGCCCAGGAGCTTGAGGCGATGGTCTGCTGGATGACCGACGCCAGCAAACTGGGCCCGCGCGCCAAGCTGACCATCAAGCAGACCACCCGTACGGCCCGCGCGCTGGTCCGCGACCTGCACTACCGGCTCGACGTCAACACCCTGCACCGCGACGAGTCGGCCGAGGCCCTCGGCCTGAACGAGATCGGACGGGTCTCGCTGCGCGTCACCCAGCCGCTGTTCGTCGACGACTACGCCAGGAACCGCCTCACCGGCGGCTTCATCCTCGTGGACGAGACGACCAACAACACCGTCGGCGCCGGGATGATCGTCGAGGCCCGATAACGCCCTGCCTCCGGTCCCCTTCACCGCCCGCCGTACGCGGGTGGGGGAGGGGACCTTCGCGTTCACGCGGCCGAGCCGTCCCGGCGGGTCGCGAAGCCGCGCCGCGTGGGGGTCGGTAGATCGTTTGACCGTTCCCCAACCCGAATGTGACTCTCCGCGCTAGTCTCGGCACGTTCCGTATCCATCCGGTGAGGATTCGTGCCCGTGTCTGACAGTCCGTCTCCCGCCAGGGTCGTCTTCCTGGGTGGTCTCGGCCGCAGCGGCACCACACTGCTCGAACGGCTGCTCGGTGAGGTTCCCGGCATCGCGCCGCTCGGCGAGGTCGCCCACCTCTGGACGCGGGGCGTGCTCGCGAACGAGGACTGCGGGTGCGCGAGGCCGTTCGGCACCTGCCCCTTCTGGCGCGAGGTCGGCGCCCGCGCCTTCGGCGGCTGGTCGGAGAACCTCGCTGAAAGGGTCGTCACACTCGGCCTGCGGGTCGACCGCACCCGGCGCATCCCCGCCCTGGCCCGGCTCCTGGCCGGCGGCCGGTCGTCGCGGAGGCCCGCCGCACTGGGCGAGTACGTCGCCGCCCATCGCCGTCTCTACGACGCGGCGAGTGAGGTCGCGGGCTGCCCGGTCGTCGTCGATTCGAGCAAGCACGCCTCCCTGGCCTTCTGCCTGGCCGCCTCCGGGGTCGACGTGCACGTCGTGCACGTCGTGCGCGACCCCCGGGCGGTCGCCCACTCCTGGCACAGGCGGGTCATCCGCCCGGAGAGCGGCTCCCCGATGACCCGCTGGTCGCCCGGCCGCACCTCGGTGCACTGGCTGGCGCAGAACCTCGGCATCGAACTGCTGGCCCGTGGCGGCGTGCCGGTCACCAGGGTCCGCTACGAGGACCTCGTCCGGGCCCCGGCGGAAACGCTCGGGCACCTGGCCGCCAGGATCGGCCTGCCCGCCGGCCTTGACTTCCTGACCGGTGAGAAGGCCCTGCTCTCCAGGGCGCACACGGTCGCGGGGAACCCGATGCGCTTCGCGGTCGGCCCCATCGGGCTGGTCCCCGACGATGCCTGGCGCACCGCGGCCCCCGTCCTGCACCGGAGCCTGGTCACCGCGCTGACCTGGCCACTGATGATCAAGTACGGCTATCGCGGGAGGCTTGTGTGAGTCCGTCGGTGGGAGTGGTCATCCCCACGAGAGGTCACAGGCCGGAGCACCTGCGCGCCGCGACGCGCGCCGCCCTCGGCCAGGTGTGCTCCGGATCGGTCGAGGTGGTCGTCGTCGTCGACGGCACGGACACCGCCGGGGTCACCGACCAGCTGGCCGACTTCCTCGCCCGGGGGGCGGGAACGACCTCGCGGAGTGTCCGGGTCGTGGCCAACCGGCGTCTCCCCGGTCTTCCCGGGGCGCGAAACACGGGCATCGAGGCGCTCGACACCGACCTGGTCGCCTTCTGCGACGACGACGACGAGTGGGCACCGGGCAAACTCGCCGCCCAGATGGGCGCGCTCGCGGCGCGGCCCGGCGCGGAGTTCGCCAGCTGCGCCATCGAGATCGAGTACGGCTCCCGCAGTGTCCGGCGCCTGGCGGGCACCTCCTCCATCACCCGGGCCCACCTGTTGCGCTCACGGATGGCGATGGTGCACTCCTCGACGTTCCTGTTCCGGCGTGGAGCGTTCCTGGTCGACGAGAGCGCGCCGAACGGTCAGAACGAAGACTGGGACCTTGCGCTGCGCGCCGCCGCGCGCCGTCCCATCGTGCATGTGGACCGTCCGCTGGTGCGAGTCCGCTGGGGCGCCTCGCAGTATGCGACCAGATGGGCGGACCGCATCGCCGGGCTTGAGTGGATGCTCGCCCGGCACCCGGATCTGGCCGTGGACCCGCGCGGCGCGGCACGGGTCTACGGCCAGATCGCCTTCCACAACGCGGCCCTCGGCAGGCGCAGGGAGGCCGGACGCTGGGCGTTGCGGGCGTTCACCGTACGGCGCGGCGAGCCACGCACGCCCATCGCGCTGGCCGTCGCGGCCGGTCTGGTCTCCGCCCACACGGTGCTGGGCGCGTTGCACCACCGCGGGCACGGCATCTGATGGCGACCGGTACGGCCAGGCAGACCCCGGGCCCGGCCCACGGCAGGCGGCGCCGGGACAAGAGCCAGGACGGGGGGAGGGGCGAGGAGGCCCGTAAACGCCGCAGGGTGCGGGTCGCCGGTCTCGTCCTCGACCCGATGACCGAGGGCGAGGTCGTCGAGCATGTGGTCGCCTCGCTGAAACGCGGCGAGGGCGGCCACCTGGTGACCCCCAACGTGGACATCGGCTGGGCCGTCGCCCGCGACCCCGAGGCGCGCGAGCTGGTCGAGAAGGCCGATCTGGCGGTGGCCGACGGCATGCCGCTGGTGTGGGCGGCCGACCTGCTCGGCACACCCGTCCCCGGCAGGGTCACCGGCGCCGACCTGATCTGGTCCCTTTCGGACGCGGCGGCCTTCTACGGCTACCCGGTCTACCTGCTCGGCGGCCCGCAGGGCGCGGCCGCGCAGGCGGCGTCCCGGTTGCGCGGCCGCCATCCCCGGCTGCGCGTGGTGGGGGCCGACGCCCCGCCGCACGGGTTCGAGACGACCGAGGAGGGCTACGCGGAGGTCAAGGACGCCATGCTGGCCGCCGCGCCCCGGGTGGTGTTCGTCGGCCTGGGCTTCCCCAAACAGGACCGGCTCATCGCGAGGCTCCGCCAGGACATGCCCGCGACCTGGTTCATCGGCTGCGGCGCGGCGATCTCGTTCGCGGCGGGTACGGCCCGCAGGGCGCCTGCGTGGATGCGGCGCTCCGGGCTCGAATGGCTCTTCCGGCTGGTCAACGAGCCCGGCAGGCTGGCCCGCCGCTATCTTCTGCACGACCTGCCGTTCGCGCTCAAGCTGCTCACGGTCTGTCTGCTGCGGCGTCTGTTCTCCTGAAGGAGGCTCACCCGCCGGAGGCCAGCTCCAGGACCCGGCGGGTCTCCTCGGGGTTCAGCCGGTTCGCGGCGTGGGCCAGGGCCAGCCGGGAGTCCATGGGGCGGTAGGCCGTACGGGACAGGCCGTGCCACACGAAGCCGCCCGCCGGTCCTGTGGACGCCGTGCACGCCCTGAGGACCCTTTCGCGCGCGCGGGCCGACCAGGTCAGGCCCAGCCTGCCGTACAGGGCGCGGAAGCCCTCCTCGGGGGCGGCGGCGAGGTCCTCGTAGCGGACCAGGGTGATCCCCGGGTGCCCGGCCGCCAGGGTCGTGACGACCCGTCTGGCGGCCCGCCACAGCGCGACGGCCTTGGCGATGCGGTCCTGGCAGCCGACGAACGCGCGCAGCGCCTCCAGGTGGGGGTGGTCCCTGATGAGCAGCGGCTGTTCGAGCAGTTCGTGGAAGTAGACGGTCCAGCCGAGCCGTTGCCAGCTGCCCACGAACGGCACCGCGTCACGTTGCAGCACGACCACCCGGCAGCCGAGGCGCTCTGCGAACCACCCGGCGGAGAACAACGCGAACGGGTCGTCGAGCAGCGCCCGCCGCCGGGTCAGCCGCCCCAGCGTGAAGGCCGCGCCGTACCTGGCCATCCGTGCCAGGTCGTACGGCGAGCGGTTGCGCCGCAGCTCGGCCAGGAACCGGTAGCGCAGCGCGACCGTGTCGGTGAAGGCGGGCAGCCAGAGGTCCTCGTTGTCCGGGCAGATGTACTGGAAACGGTGGGTGACGTGGGCGTTCAGCACCCCGGGGCAGCGGCCGGGCGGGTGCTGGGGGTTGAGCGGCTCGTTGACGTAGACCAGGTCGCCGCCCGCCGCCAGCATCTTGCCCGTCCAGCTCGTGCCGCTCCTGGGCAGCCCCGTGACGAGCACGGGAACCCGGCCCGTCACCGGGGCCGCCAGGGCCGCAACGCCCCCAGACTGTGGGCGCCGAAGGGGCGCAGGCCGAGGCGGCGGTGGATCTGCCACAGCGGCAGCAGATTCTTGACCAGCGTGCCCGAGGCCCAGGCGAGGGCCGCGCCCGCCGCGCCGTACGCGGGGGTCAGGAACACCCCGCAGGCCGTGGTCACCGTGATCGCGGCGACCAGGTTGGCCAGACTGGAGCGGGTGTACCCGGCGGCGGTCAGCACCACGTCCACCATGCCGCAGGCCCCGGCGAGCATCATCGTCACGGCGAGGACCAGCGCCACGGCGGCACCCGAGGCGTACCCGTCGCCGAGGAGGCCGAGCAGCCACGGCGCGCACAGGGCGTACCCCAGCCAGAGCGGCCAGGTCAGCGCCACCAGCCACGTCGTCGCCGACTGGTACAGCGCGCGGGCGCGGCCCAGGTTCCCGGCGGTGAGCGCCTCGACCAGCCTGGGCTGCGCCGCCTGGGCTAGACCCCGGTTGACGAGCTGGCCGACCACCTTGAAACGGGTGGCGGCGGTGTAGACGGCGGCCTCCTCCGGCCCGGCGAGGACCGCGACGACCATGACGTCCAGCCGCTGGAACACCGCCTGGATCGCGGCGGCGGCCGACCTGGGCCAGGTGTGGCGCCACAGCTCACGCGCGGCCTCCAGGGCGTACGGCCCGGCGTAGGGCGTGTGGGGCAGCCGTCCGCGCAGCCAGAGCGCCGCCAGGCACAGCACCGGGACGTACGGCAACGCCCAGGCGGCCACCAGGACCGGAACCGTCCGCACTCCGGAGGCGACGGCGAGGGAGACGAGCACGAGCTGGGCGACGGGCTGGAGCAGACCGTCGAGCAGCAGGGTCGGCAGCATCATCCCGAAGCCGCGTGTGGCGGAGACCAGGACGTCCGCGCACACGACGGCGGGCAGTGCGACCGCCAGCACCCGGAAAGCCGGGTCGGACAGGCAGGCGAACAGGACCGTCCCCACGGCCACCGAGAGCACCGCGACCGGCGCCAGCGCCGCACGGACCTGCCCTCGCGCCCGGTCGTGACCGCAGGCGCCGGTCCCGGCGATGGCGTGGACGAGTCCGTTGCCCGCGTCGAGCCGCAGGACGCCCGCGACGGTCAGGCACAGCGCGGTCGCGGTGAAGAAGGCGCCCGCCGTCTGCCGGTCGGTGCCCCTGGTGACCAGCACGACCGTCAGGAACTGGGCGCCCGCTCCGACTCCGGCGCCGACGAGTCCCGCCAGGCCGTCCCTGGCCGCTCCTCCGACGCGCGGCAGCCTGGCCAGGCCCGCGGAGATCAGCGGCGCCACGAGGGGGACGCGCCGAGCCAGTGGGGCAGCTTGGCGTCCCACTCCTCGAAGTGGTCGGTGAGTTCACGGCGCAACGAATCGGGCATCGGACCGGGCCGGGGACGGGCGTTGTGCCGTTCGAAGACCGGATCGCCGATGTGCGGCAGCCCCAGGAACTCCAGCACCCGGTCGTAGACGATCTCGGGTTCGCCGAAGAACCGCCCGCTGTCGATCACGAGTATCCGGTCCCTGCCGATCAGCGGCTCGAACCGGGCGAGCTGCTCGGCGTAGCGGCCCCTGGCGAGGTAGGCGTGGTGACGGTGCGCGTGACTCGTCGAGTACGGCGCGGCGCACAGCCCCTCCGCGGCTCCGGCGAGCCGTTCCTCCTCAAGCTCGACCGCCCTGGCGAAGGAGGGCTCCGTCTCGAACCCCCTGGCCAGTTCGTGGGCGTGCGCGGAGAAGGCGCGCTCGACCGGGTCGCGCACCAGGACGATCAGCTTCACACCCGGCAGGTCACGGGCGATGCGGGAGGCGGCCAGCGGATGGAACAGGTAGTAGGGGGAGGACTCGAAGACGTGGGGGCGGCAGCCGTACCGGCGGGTCAGCCTGGAGGTTCCGGCGCGCAGCGGGAAGTGCGCCCGGTACCACGACAGGCCACGGTCATAGGCCACGTCGAAGTAGTGCACCCCCTTGTGGAGGCCGGGCTTGAGGATCAGCGGGTGCTGGGAGAGCGCCCGGTAGAGCGAGGTGGTGCCCGCGCGCTGCGCCCCGGCGATCAGGAAGGAGGGCAGCACCCGTCCTGCGGCGGTGAACCGGCCGGCGGTCCGCGCGACGGCGTGCACGGAACGTTTCAGCATGGGCTTCACGACAGGAGCTCCTGGAAGTCGACGGTGGGGTTGAGCCAGCGCTCCGGCGGGCCGAGAGGGGCGTGGCCGTCGGCCGCGTGCCGGTCAGCCAGCGCGATCAGGTAGCGGATCACCGTCAGCTTGGCCTCGGCCGCGGAGAGCCCGAAGGGGGCCAGCGCGGGAAGGGCCTGGGCGAGACAGGCCCTGGCGGTCGTCGCCGGGCCGTTGCGGCGCAGCAGGCGGTGGAAGAGGTGGTGGACGGCGTCGAAGCCGAACGGGACACCGGTGCCGAACCGTTCCCAGTCCCACACCAGCAGCCTGCCGTCCGCCGCGCGTGCGATGTTCCAGGGGGCGAAGTCGCCGTGCCAGGCGAAGCCCCGCCTGTGCGGGACGGGCAGGTGGCCGATCTCGGTGACGGCCTCGACGAGGAGGCGGCCGGGCACGGGGGTCGCTCGGGCGTTCCGCCGTACGGGCAGGGGGGACAGCGCGAGCACGGACAGGCCGCGCCACGTCCCGTGGTGGAGCACGGTCGGGGCGACGACGGTCTTCAGGGGGATGTCGGCGAGCATGGCGAGCGTGCGCGCCTCGTGTGTGACGAGGTCACGGACCCGGGGCGTGTCGCCGATCTTCACGAAGGCGGCCAGCCCGTCCCGCGCGTGGGCTTCGAGGATCGGCTTGCGGTTGGCGCGCCTGGGGGGACGGACGTGCAGCACGACCCGGATCGGGGTGCCGAGCGCCTGGCTCAGGTAGGTCTCGATGGTGTCGTCCCCGGAGGGCACCAGCACCCTCCTTCCCGGGTGCCACCACGCGCGGGGCGCCAGCCTGCGGGGAAGCGTGCGGTGGGGGAGCAGGCTGTAGGGGCGGGGCTCGCCTTCCGAGGGGAACAGCAGGCCGACCGTCCTGGTGAGGTAGCGCAGCCGGACACGGGTGTCGTTCATGCGGCCCCACTCGTCATCGAGTTCCTCCAGAGCAGCGCGAAAGAGATCAGATACAGGCTGAGCGGTGTGACCAGCCCGTCGTAGACGAACATGTAGAGCAGGGTCAGGATCATCACCAGCACCCCGGCCAGGCCGACGGGGCTCCGGTCGGGCCAGTGGCGGCGGATCGCCCCGACGAAGAACGCCACGTACAGCCCGGCCCCGACGAACCCCTGGGTGATCATCAGGTGCCAGAGCTGACCGTCGCTGCCCAGCGGTGGATGGCCGCACCCCTCGCACCAGTCGGTCCTGCCGGTGGTGATCGTGTTGTGGTTGCCCATGGCGTTCCTGGTGTTGCCGTAGCCGATGATCGGCGAGGTGCGCGCCGCGGCGACGGTCGCCGAGACGGTGAAGGCGCGGATGTCGTTGCTGTGCGGGTTGTCCAGCCGCTCGGCGACCAGGGTGCGCAACGGGCTCAGGAGCAGCAGCAGCGCCCCGGCGGCGATGGCCGAGCAGGCCATGATCCGGGTCCGCGCGCCCAGGCGCAGCAGCAGGTAGACGGCCGCGACCCCGAGGCCGATCCACAGGCCCCGGTTCAGGGAGTAGACGACCGGGACGGCGCACAGCGCGAGCAGCGGGGCCACGGCCAGGCGTCTGCGCGGCCCGCCGTACGTCCACCAGCCGACCACGAACCAGACCAGCAGCACCGAGACGTTGCTTCCCCAGGCGTTGGCCCATTCGAAGGGGGCCTCGGGGCGGGGGGAGGCGTGGCCGAGGACCTTCTGCACCTGGGCCGTGGTCGGGTGGATCAGGTTGTGCACGTAGGGGTTGTCGGCGATCCAGTGGGGCAGCACCATCTCGACCGGTGAGGTGAGGTCGGCGCCGGGGACGAGAACCCCGAGCAGGCCGCCCACGACGGTCGTGACGAACAGCGCGCCGAGCATGCGCACCAGAGTGAGCTGGGGGAGCTCCCGCTGGGTCAGGTTGCCCAGGTAGAGGACCATGATCAGCAGGGAGACGTACAGGGCCAGGCGCATCAGGTAGCCGAGCACCCGCCCGAGACCGAAGTCGCCGTAGGTCCCCGGCGGCATCTCCCCCAGCATGAGCGCGCTGATGAGGTAACCGGCCAGCAGCATCAGCCAGAGGCCGAACCCCCGGGGAACCCTGATCGGCCGTCGCCGCCACAGCACCGCCGCCATCGCCGGGGCCAGCACGACGATCGACAGGCCGCCGAAACCGAGCGCCCACCAGACGGGGTAGCCGACGAGCAGCGCGGCGATCGGCCAGGCCGCCCGGTCCAGGCCTCTCACGGGGGGAAGGCCGTCTCTGGCGGGGACAACGTCCTGATCGGCACGGTGGGCATCGAGGCCCCGGCGACCCATCTGCCCGGCTCGGGGACGCTCTCCGGGGCACGGCCGGCGGAGCGGGGCGTCGGGCGGCTCACCGGGAAGGAGGTGGGCCAGTCGCCGGGGGCCTCGTCACGGCGCGACGCGACGCTGCGCGTATGGCGCGGTGTGTCCTGCGGGGGTTGCGGCGGGATCTGCTGGGCGGGGCGCTCCACCGTTCGCTGCGGGGGAGGCGGGGGGGTGAGGAGGCCTCCGACCACCGGCATGCCCTGCCTTCCGAGTCGCCGTACGGCCCGCGCCATTCCGCGTGGGGAGATCCCGGCGACGCTGACCAGCAGCACCGCGCCCTCCTCGCCCGCCAGTCTCTCGATCTCCTCGGGGCGTGCCCGCAGGACGGCGCCGGGTCCCGTCCCTCCGGTCGCGGGCGCGTTCTGCCTGGCGGGGCGGTCGCGGAGCCAGGCGAGGCCGACCCCGGTCAGGAGCCCGGCCATCAGGCCGCTGCCGAGGTAGAGGGGCGGGCTTGGCTGGCTGGGGGCGGCCGGGGGGACGGCCTCGCTGATCACGGTGCCGGGGGTCACGGCCACCGTCCGCAGCGCGTCGTACTTCACGGTGAGGTTGTAGACCTGGCGGCCGAGGACGTTCTGCCGCTGCGCGGCCAGGGTCCGCTCCGCCGTACCTTTGGGCAGGCTGGGGAGCGAGGCGACCACGGCGGACAGGCTCGCGTTGACCTGCTTCAGCTTGGACTGGAGCGCCCCCAGCTGGGCGTCCATCGCCCGTGCCGCGGCCTCGCGCCGGTTGTCCAGGTAGGCCCTGGCGTAGGCTCCCGCTCCCGCCGCCGCGGCGGCCGGGTCGGAGGCGGTGTAGGAGATGTCCAGGACCGAGGTGTTCGGGGGCACGGAGACCTCCACCGGCCCCGGGGTGCCGCCGAGCGTGCGCCCGGCCTTTCTCGCGACCACGGCGGACTGGGCGACCTGGGCCTCGGTGTCGAGGTTGAGCGCCTCGCGCTGCCGGTTGGTGACCTGGTTCGTCTGCTCCTGCAGGCCCGTCGGGGTGACCAGCACCTGGGCCGAGGCGGTGTAGGAGGGGGGGATCACGCACAGCAGCACGGCACCCGCGCCCGCGCCACCGGCGAGCAGGAACAGGATGGTCGGCCAGCGGCGGCGGAGGAAGGACACGTAGTCCGTCAGGTCTCCGCCGGAGCGGCGGACCGAGGCGTCCGGCGGAGGGCTCATATGTTTCGAGTCCTTTTCGAGGGGGTTTGATATGAGGGTTCGATGATTTCGAACGCTAGGAACTATAGGTCCGCCTGCTGTTTTCTCGATCCGATACACAAGATTTTCGTGACGGGCGCCGTCGCGGCCGAAAGAAAATAAACACCATTTATCCGATATTTCCTTGCGATTGCCATGCGGGGGCGGCTCGGGAACGTCGAAGCCGGTGACGTGGCACGTCCACGCGGTGGCAGGCTTGGGGCGCGGCGGTGACCGCGGAGCCAGAAACCGGAATGACCGGAATGGTCGGAATGTTCGTGAGGAAACGGTGGTTCTGACGGTGTATTTGTGTGATGCCGCGATGCGGCTTTTTTCGCGGAAGGCGTTGTTCGCCGTTTCGGGTCTGGCGCTGGTGCTCGGAACCGGGGCGTGCGCTCCTTCCGAGGGCGCCTCCCGCGACCGGCCGCGGAGCACTCCGGCACGGGCCGACGTGAGGCCGTCCGCCTGCGCGGTCGACGCCAAGCTCGTCCCCGCCTGCGGCGCCTGGTGGGGGATCGCGCCGGAGATCTTCACCGGCAGGCCCCCGCAGCGGGCGATCGCCCGCGCCGAACGGCGCATGGGCCGCCGCGCCGACATCGTGCACCTCTACCACCGGGGCACCGAGCTGTTCCCGACCCCTCAGGAGCGCCGGATCGCCCGTGACCCGAAGGGCCGCAGAATCCTGCTGGTCAACTGGAAGCCGTCCCTCGACCACACCTGGGCGCAGATCGCCAAGGGCGCGATCGACTCCCGCATCGACCGGCTGGCCGCGCACATCACCGGGAGCTTCCCCGAGAGGTTCTTCCTCACCGTCCATCACGAGCCGGAGAACGACGTACGGCAGCGCCCGGGCTCGGGCATGACCGCCGAGGACTACGCCGCGATGTTCCGGCACGTGGTGCTGCGCCTGCGGGGGGACGGCGTGCGCAACGCGGTCACGGTCATGACCTACATGGGCGCGCCCAACTGGGGGGCGAGCCCCTGGTTCGACCGGCTCTACCCTGGCGACGACGTGGTCGACTGGGTGGCGATGGACCCCTACGCCGACGAGCGGGTGCGGAACTTCGGCGACCTGGTCGACAGGACCCGCGAGGGGTTCGCCCGCTGGCCGGGGGCCTACCGGTGGATGAACGCGCACCTGCCGGGCAAGCCCGTCATGCTCGCCGAGTGGGGCGTGTTCGAGCGGCCGGGCGACCCCGCCTTCAAGGAGAGGTTCTTCGCCGGGGCACGGCGGCAGGTGCGCGACTATCCCCGGATCAAGGCGCTGGTCTACTTCGACTCGCCGCACGCCCCGAGGGGGGACACCCGCTTCGACACCACCCCGGGGGCCCTACAGGCCTTTTCCGGCCTCGCGCACGACCCCGACCTGCGCGCCCCCGCGGTTCCGCAGAAGTGACCAGGCCACGGCGCCGACGACGGACATCCCGCCGACGCTCCACAGCAGGGCCGTGTTGCCGACGCCCAGGAGCTTCAGCGCCGAGGCGAGCAGCACGACCGCGAGCAGCGCGCGGATGACGCCGCCCGGTGCCCAGGCGGAGATCCTGGCGCCGATGTAGACACCGGGGATCGAGCCGACCAGCAGGGAGGTGGTGATGGACAGCTGGAAGTCGCCGAACAGCAGGTGGCCGAGGGCGGCCGAGGCGACCAGCGGCACGGCCTGGACCAGGTCGGTGCCGACGAGCTGGTTGGCCTTCAGCGCCGGATACAGCGCGAGCAGCGCCACGATGATCAGCGAACCCGAGCCGACCGACGAGATGCCGACGACCAAGCCTCCGACCGTACCGACCAGTAAGGTCGGAATAGGGCGCACGACGATGGACGACAGCTCCGCCGAGGCCTTCCCCTGGTCGTCACGTGACATCCAGGCCTTGGTGACCAGCCCGACGACCGCCAGCAGCAGGGCGACGCCCAGGGCGTACTTGACCACCTCCTGGACCTGCTCGCCGTCCCCGAAGGCCCTGGCGGCGAAGACCCCGCAGAAGGCCGCGGGCACCGAGCCCGCGCACAGCCAGCCGACCAGGCGCAGGTTCACCGTCCCGCGCCGCATGTGGACGACCCCGCCCACCGGCTTCATGACGGCGGAGGCGACCAGGTCGCTGGAGACGGCGGCCAGGGGAGGGACGTTGAAGAACAGCAGCATCATCGGCGTCATCAACGCGCCGCCGCCCATGCCGGTCAGCCCGACGATGATCGCGACGATGAAGGAGCCGGCTGCCAGGGGGATGTCGATGGCCATCGGTCGCTCACCATTTCTCGGTCACTCTGGGTCATTCAGGGTCACTGTGTGGCGGGCGGCGCGGGGCCGCCCGTTGCGGGGGCCCGGCGCCCCGGGCCCCGGGGTCAACGGACCCACCCTCCCCGGATCAACGGGTCGAGCACCTGCCGTACCGCCTGGTCCACACTGATCGAGGTGGTGTCGACGACCAGGTCGGCGTCGTCGGGCTCCTCGTAGGGGTCGGAGATCCCGGTGAACTCGGGGATGAGACCCGCGCGCGCCTTGGCGTAGAGCCCCTTGCGGTCACGGCGCTCGCACTCTTCGAGCGGAGTGGCCACGTGGACCAGCAGGAAGTCGGCGCCGACCGCCTCGACCATCTCCCTGACCTCCTCGCGGGTCGCGGCGTAGGGCGCGATGGGCGCGCAGATCGCCAGCCCGCCGTGCCTGGCCGCCTCCGCGGCGACGAACCCGATCCTGCGGATGTTCAGGTCGCGGTCCTGCTTGGAGAAGGTCAGCCCCGCGGACAGCAGCCGCCTGACCACGTCCCCGTCCAGATAGGTGACCGTACGGCCGCCGCGTTCGAGCAGCGCGTCCCGCAGGCCCCTGGCCACGGTGGACTTCCCTGAGCCGGACAGGCCGGTGAAGAAGACCACCAGGCCGCGCCGGTGCGGCGGGCCGGGCAGCGTCACCGGCTCGGGGCCCGCCAGGTGCTCGGTGGCGCCGTAGGCCTCCGCGACACGCTCACGCAGCTCCAGATCGATGCTGGGGTCGTCTCTGCGGGCCAGGGGCACCACGGCCAGGAGGGCGTCCTCGCCGAGCCTCTCACGCGCCTTCAGCGCCGCGCGGACCACCGCGGGGCCGTTCTCACCGAACGCCAGCGGCAGCAGCAGCACCACGGCGCCCAGCTCCCGCGCGGTCGCCTCGATCTCGCCGAGGTCGTCCAGCGGGCCGCGCATGGTGACCGCGAGCGCGGGCCGCTCACCCAGCTCCTTGCGGATCTCCGCCGGGGTGAGGCGCAACCTGGCGAAGGGGCCGTGCTCCGGGGCGTCGAGCGCCTCGACCGGACCGGCGACGAGGCCGTCGTGACGGTCGGTGACGGTGAGCACGGCCAGCGCGGCGCCCTCGGGGTCGCGCAGCGTGACCCGGTCGCCGGGGGCGGCCGGGTGGTCGTCGGGCAGCGCGAACGTGACCGGCGCGGGCCAGCTCGTGCCGTCCGTCAGGACGCCGTGCCCGTCGACGGAGTGCGCGTCGGCCGAGCTCATGAAGCCCGTCAGAGGCTGGAAGGCACCGGAGAGCAGCAGCTCCAGGTCGGCCAGCTCATGGGCGTCGGGGGTCCACTCGAAAGGGGCCGTCATCTGCTCCACAATCCCGATCAACTTAGTCGGATTTCATCACCTTACCTACTCCAGTTGTCCCACACCAACCCCTCCGGCTCATATCAACCGGGCGAAGTGGTTCTGTGGCTTGCGGACGACCATGGTGATCTCGTCGTGCGAGGCGGGCCGCCGCCCCCGGGAGACGGTCTCGACCATGGAGCAGACGAGCTTGACCAGGGCGTGCTTCGGCCCGCTCAGCGCCGGGCCGCTCGTGGCCGACACGTCGTCGGTCACCATCAGGCCGCGTGTCAGGCAGTAGGAGTGCATTCCCTCGCGCGAGGTGATCTCGCCGTAGAAGGGGCGCAGCGGGCCGACCGCGCCCTCGGGGGCCAGCTTCGGCCACAGCAGCCGCCGTAGCACGTTGGGCAGCAGCCGTTCGCACGTGCCGTAGGCCGAGGCGCGGTCGCGCATCCGCAGCAGCACCAGGCCGCCCGGGCGCAACCCGGCGAGCAGCCGGTCGAGCACCAGCTCCGGGTGCTCGATCCGTTCGAGCAGGAACGGTACGTGCAGGACGTCGAACGCGCGGGGCGGCACGGGCACCGAGCGCAGATCTCCCAGCGCCAGCGCGTCGAGGTCCTTGCGGGCCCCCGCGCTCACCCGCAGCGCGGGCAGGTCCTCGTCGATCCCGGTGACCCGCGCCTGGACCCCTTCGAGGTCGAGCGGCTCCGGCCATCCGCACCCGGCGACCAGGATGTCCAGCCGTCTGCCGGGCTGCCCCGCCGCCTGCTCACGAATCCGCCTGCTGAATATGTCGTCCCGCGAGACGACCGACCGTACCTCAGACATGCAACCGACAGTAGTCAATTGCGCACCGATAGTCGCGCATTGGCCATCGCCCGACGGTGACGATTGCGGTCCCCGCCCCAGGGGCCCCACGTGCCCACCGGGCGGACGGCGGGCCGGAACACCGTGGGCGAACACCGGTAGCCTGGGAGAGCCCCGTGCCGGACCCGGCCCGGGGCCTGCCGTGTTGCCGTCGTGGGGCTGTGGGCGAATCTGATGAGCCTTTCCGGACTACTTGACCTTGTCGCTGGAGAGCCGAAGCTGGCCTCCGTCCTTCGTGACGTGCGCGGGGGCGACCTCTCCGACGTCTCGCTGATCGCGCCGCCCGCGCTGCGGCCGTTCACCGTGGCCGCGCTGTCCAGGGACGGGGCCGAGGACGGCGCGCGGACCGTTCTCGCGGTGACCGCGACCGGCCGCGAGGCCGAGGACCTCGCCGCGGCGCTGACCAGCCTCATCGACGGTGACTCGGTCGCGGTCTTCCCCGCCTGGGAGACCCTGCCGCACGAGCGCCTCTCACCGCGCAGCGACACGGTCGGGCAGCGGCTGGCCGTACTGCGCAGGCTGGCGCACCCCGTCGCGGGCGACGCCGCCGCCGGGCCGCTGCGGGTGATCGTCGCCCCGGTCAGGGCCGTGCTCCAGCCGATCGTGCGGGGCCTGGGCGACCTGCGCCCGGTACGGCTGCGCGCAGGTCAGGACGCCGACCTCGACGCCGTCGTCGCCCAGCTCGTCGAGAACGGCTACAGCCGGGTCGACATGGTGGAGAAGCGCGGCGAGGTCGCGGTCAGGGGCGGGCTGCTCGACGTCTTCCCGCCCACCGAGGAGCACCCGCTGCGCCTTGAGTTCTGGGGCGACACCGTCGAGGAGATCCGCTGGTTCAAGGTCGCCGACCAGCGCTCCCTTGAGGTGGCCGAGGGCGGCCTGTTCGCGGCCCCCTGCCGGGAACTGCTGCTGACCGAGGAGGTCAGGGAGCGGGCACGGCTGCTGGCCGAGGAGCACCCGGCGCTGACCGAGATCCTCGGGCAGCTGGCCGAGGGGGTCGCCGTCGAGGGCATGGAGGCGTTCGCGCCAGTGCTCGCCGGGGAGATGGACCTGCTGGTCGACCACCTGCCCGCGCGCGCCGCGGTGTTCGTCTGCGACCCCGAGCGCATCAGGGGACGGGCGGAGGAACTGGTGCGCACCAGCCAGGAGTTCCTTGAGGCGTCGTGGATCAACGCCGCCTCGGGCGGCGAGGCGCCCATCGACCTCGGGGCGGCGGCCTTCCGCAGCCTTGAGGAGGTCCGCGACCACGCGCGGGAGCTGGGCCAGCCCTGGTGGTCGATCGCGCCGTTCGGCGGCGACGACCTGGGCGACGGGCTGCTCCTGCCCGCCAAGGAGGCGGAGAGCTACCGGGGCGACACCCAGCGGGCACTCGGCGACATCAAGGGCTGGCTTGAGGAGGACAGGGCCGTCGTGCTGCTCAGCGAGGGCCACGGTCCCGCCGAGCGCATGGTCGAGTTGCTCAAGGGCGTGGACCTGCCCGCCCGTCTTGAGGCCGGGCTCGACACGGCCCCCGACCCCAAGGTCGTGCACGTCACGACCGGCCTGGTCGAGCACGGTTTCGTCGCGCCGGGGCTGGCCGTACTGACGCATCTGGACCTGGTGGGGCAGAAGGCCTCGACCAAGGACATGCGCAGGCTGCCCTCCAAGCGGCGCAACATGGTCGATCCGCTCCAGCTCAAGGTCGGCGACCACGTGGTGCACGAGCAGCACGGCGTCGGACGCTACGTCGAGATGGCGCAGCGGACCGTGCAGGGCGCGACCCGCGAGTATCTCGTGATCGAGTACGCCAAGGGCGACCGCCTCTACGTGCCGACCGACCAGCTCGACGAGGTCACCCGCTACGTCGGCGGAGAGGCCCCCACGCTCAACCGGATGGGCGGCGCCGACTGGGCCAAGGCGAAGACCAAGGCCAAGAAGGCGGTCAAGGAGATCGCCGGGGAGCTGATCCGCCTCTACTCCGCCAGGATGGCCTCACCCGGGCACGCCTTCGGGACCGACACCCCCTGGCAGCGGGAGATGGAGGACGCCTTCCCCTACGCCGAGACCGGCGACCAGCTGGAGGCCATCGACGAGGTCAAGCGCGACATGGAGCGGGCCGTCCCGATGGACAGGCTGATCTGCGGCGACGTCGGCTACGGCAAGACCGAGATCGCGGTGCGGGCGGCGTTCAAGGCCGTCCAGGACGGCAAGCAGGTCGCGGTGCTCGTGCCCACGACGTTGCTGGTCCAGCAGCACCTGTCGACCTTCACCGAGCGTTTCTCCGGATTCCCGCTGAACGTCAGGCCGCTCTCGCGCTTCCAGACGGACGCCGAGGCCAAGGCGACGATGGAGGGACTGCGTGAGGGCTCCGTCGACGTGGTGATCGGCACCCACAGGCTCTTCTCCCCGGAGATCAGGTTCAAGGAGCTCGGCCTGATCATCATCGACGAGGAGCAGCGCTTCGGCGTCGAGCACAAGGAGGCCATGAAGCACCTGCGGACCCAGGTCGACGTGCTGGCCATGTCCGCGACGCCGATCCCGCGCACACTGGAGATGGGCCTCACCGGCATCCGGGAGATGTCGACGATCCTCACCCCGCCGGAGGAGCGGCACCCGATCCTCACCTTCGTCGGGCCGTACGACGACAAGCAGATCGCCGCCGCCATCCGGCGCGAGCTGATGCGCGACGGCCAGGTGTTCTTCGTGCACAACCGGGTCTCCAGCATCAACAAGGTCGCGGCCATGCTGCACGAACTGGTTCCCGAGGCCAGGATCGCCGTCGCGCACGGCCAGATGCAGGAGCACCAGCTCGAACGGATCATGGTGGGCTTCTGGGAGCGTGAGTTCGACGTGCTCGTCTCGACCACGATCGTCGAGTCGGGCCTGGACGTGCCCAACGCCAACACGCTGATCGTCGACCGGGCCGACAACTACGGCCTGTCCCAGCTCCACCAGCTGCGCGGCCGGGTCGGGCGTGGCCGTGAGCGCGGCTACGCCTACTTCCTGTACCCGCCGGAGAAGCCGCTCACCGAGACCGCCCACGAGCGCCTGGCCACCATCTCCCAGCACACCGAGATGGGCGCGGGCATGTACGTGGCGATGAAGGACCTGGAGATCCGGGGCGCGGGCAACATCCTCGGCGCCGAGCAGTCCGGGTTCATCGCGGGAGTCGGCTTCGACCTGTACGTGCGGATGATGGCCGAGGCCGTCCAGGAGCAGAAGGCCAAGCTGTCCGGCGCCCCCGTCACCCAGGAACGCGCCGACGTCAAGGTCGAGCTGCCGATCGACGCGCACATCCCGCACGACTACGTGACCTCCGAGCGGCTGCGCCTGGAGGCCTACAAGCGCATCGCCGCCGTCGAGTCCGACGAGCAGGTCGCCGCGGTCCGTGACGAGCTCCTCGACCGGTACGGCAGGCCGCCCCAGCCGGTCGAGAACCTCCTTGAGGTCGCCCGCTTCAGGATCCGGGCCCGTATGGCGGGGCTGACCGACGTCACCCTCCAGGGGCAGAACATCCGCTTCGCCCCCGTGGACCTGAGGGACTCCCAGCAGGTCAGGCTGCAGAGGCTGTACCCGAAGGCACTGCTGAAGCAGGCGGCCGGTACGTTGCTCGTACCCGTGCCGAAGACCAGGCCGCTCGGCGGCCAGCCGCTGCGCGACCTGGACCTGCTCAGGTGGTGCGGTGACCTGGTCCAGGCGATGTTCCTTGAGAACCAGCCGGTAAAGTAAACGGCGTCTGTCGTGAAGGGATCGCAAGTGAAGTCGACTCGACTGCGCGTCATCCTGGCGGTCGCCGCCGCAGGAGCCGCGCTGACCGCCTGCTCTCCGGGGCAGGCAGGCACCGCCGCCATCGTCGGCGGTGAGCGGATCAGCACCGGCGAGCTGGACAGCAGCGTCAAGGAGTACGAGGAGGCCCTCGCCAAGGCCAACGTCTCCCCCGCTGACCTGCAGTTCCCCGGCAGCGTCCCGCAGGTGGTGCTGTTCCAGCTGGCCACCGCCAAGCAGTACACCAAGGCGGCCGAGCGGCAGGGCATCACGGTCACCGAGGCCGAGATCGACCAGGTGGTCGCCGCCTCCGGTGGCGAGGCCCAGCACGAGCAGCGGATGCTCCAGCAGGCCGTCGCGCCGTCGCACTCGCGCGAGTTCACCAAGGCCGGTCTGATGCTCACCAAGCTCATGGCCAAGTACGGCGGCGGCGCCGACCAGGAGGCGCTCCAGCGGGGCCAGGCCCAGGCGATCAAGGACCTGCAGGCCGTCAAGGTCACCTGGAGCCCGCGTTACGGCGTGCTGAACGACAACCGCAGCGAGCAGTCTCCGCAGCTGTTCGTGGACGCGGGCCGTTTCGGCGCGATCCCTCCCGCCGCACGGGCCCAGTAGTCTCGGGGGCATGCCCCTGATCGTCGTCACCACCTCGCCCAGGGTCGCCCCCGGGCTGCTCAGCCACCACGCGTGGCAGGTCCTGAGGGAGGGGCCGGTGCGCACCGGCTCCGCCGGACATCCGCACCTGCCCCATCTGGAGGAGGCCGGCGTCACCGTCGAGGTCGTCGAGCCCGATCCGGCGGCCCTGGTGCGCGAGGCCCGTGACGGGACCGTGGTCTGGCTCGGGGCCGACGAGGCGTTGATGCGCGCGGTCGGGCACGCGGCGCTCGCCCTCGACGACCCGCCGGTGATCGAGGTGGTGCCGGGGTCGTACGACCTGCCGGGCGGGCGGCTGCTCGACCTGGTCGAGGTGATGGACCGTCTCAGGACGAACTGCCCGTGGGACGCCAAACAGACCCACGAGTCGCTGGCGCCGTACCTCCTTGAGGAGGCCTACGAGGTGCTGGAGACCATCGAGGAGGGCGACCACGCCGCGCTGCGTGAGGAACTCGGCGACCTGCTCCTCCAGGTGGCCTTCCACGCGAGGCTCGCCCGTGAGCGCTCCGCGGGGGAGGGCGGGTTCGACATCGACGACGTGGCCGACGGGATCGTCGCCAAGCTCGTCCGCCGCCACCCGCACGTGTTCGCGGACGTCAAGGTCACCGGCGCCGAGCAGGTCGGCGACAACTGGGAGGCCATCAAGGCCGCCGAGCGCGCGGCCAAGAACGACGGCGACGCCGGGTCCGTCCTCGACGGGGTCCCGATGGGCCAGCCCGCTCTCTCCCTGGCGGCGCAGCTCATCCGGCGCGCGGAGCGGGTCGGCGCACCGGACGGCCTGCTCGTCGATCCCGAGGCCGCCGGAGACGACCTGGGAGCGCGCCTGTTCGCCCTCGTACGGCGGGCGCACGAGGCCGGTCTCGACCCCGAGGCCGAACTGCGCGCCACCGCCCGCCGCTACCGCGACCGGGTCCGCGCCTGGGAGGCGGGGGAGACCGGGGAAGCCTGAACCGGGTCAGACCAGACGGCCGTTGACGAACTGGACGAGGCCGTAGGCGCGGTGGCGCAGGCCGGAGAAGCCGAGCCTGTTCAGGGCCTCGACCACCTCCTCGTCCCCGAACAGGCGCACCCCCGAGGCCACGCCGACGAGGGCGTTGAGCGGCCCGCCGTACGGCACCCGCCTGGTCGTCATGACGGCGATCCTGCCGCCCGGCCTGAGGACCCTGGCCATCCCGGCGAGAGCCTCGAAGGGGTGTTCGAACAGGTAGAGCGCCGCCAGGCAGGAGACCGCGTCGAAGCAGCCGGGCAGGAACGGCAGGCCGGCGGCGTCACCCCGGACGTAGCCGACGTTGCCGAGGTCACGCGCCCGGGTGTCGCGCACCGCGCGGGCGAGCATCGACGCCGAGGCGTCCAGGCCGACGGCCAGGCCCGCGGGGCCGACGCCGTCCGCCAGCGCCCGGGTCACGTTGCCCGGCCCGCAGGCGACGTCCAGCACCCGGTCGCCGGGTCCGAGTTCGAGCATCCTGCCGACCAGTGCCAGCTCCTGGCGGGTGCCCGGCCCGAAGGGGCCCTTCATCGCCCCGAGGACCGCCGGGCGCCAGACCCGCTCGTAGATCCCCGGCAGGAATCCCGAACGCATCAGCCACTGGACGGGCGATCCGGCGGGCTCCGCGCCGAGCAGGTCCAGGTAGCCGCCGGCCGTGGCGTCCCGTCCCGCCAGGTCGAGCAGGGTGGGGTCCAGCAGTTCACGGACCCGGTCGAGTGCCGTGGCTTGGCTCATGGTTCTGATTTGAGCACATCCGGAATTCGAAGGGGGAAGCCGCCCACCGTACTGGGAGGTAGGCCTCGATAGGCTTCTGCGGCAATCTGTCCTGCGACTTTAGGAGCGCTTCGTGGCTTCCATCGAGGGTGTCACCGCCCGCGAGATCCTTGACTCCAGGGGCAACCCGACGGTTGAGGTCGACATCCTGCTCGACGACGGCAGCGAGGGGCGCGCAGCGGTGCCGAGTGGTGCCTCGACCGGTCAGTTCGAGGCCGTCGAGCTGCGTGACGGCGACAACCGCTACGGCGGCAAGGGCGTCGAGAAGGCCGTGCTCGGGGTGACCGACGAGATCGCCGACGAGATTCTCGGGTTCGACGCGGCCGAGCAGCGCAGCATCGACCAGGTGATGATCGACCTCGACGGCACGCCGAACAAGAGCCGTCTCGGCGCGAACGCGATCCTCGGCGTCTCCCTCGCCGTGGCGAAGGCGGCGGCCGAGAGCGCGGAGCTGCCGTTGTTCCGTTACCTCGGTGGCCCGAACGCGCACGTGCTGCCCGTGCCGATGATGAACATCCTCAACGGTGGCGCGCACGCCGACACCAACGTCGACATCCAGGAGTTCATGATCGCGCCGATCGGAGCCGAGTCGTTCCGTGAGGCCGTGCGAATGGGCACCGAGGTCTACCAGGCGCTCAAGGCCGTGCTCAAGGAGAAGGGCTACGCCACCGGGCTCGGCGACGAGGGCGGTTTCGCGCCCAACCTGCCCTCCAACCGTGACGCGCTCGACCTGATCCTGGTCGCCATCGAGCGGGCGGGTTACGTGCCCGGTGAGGACGTCGCCCTCGCGCTCGACGTCGCGGCCTCGGAGTTCCACTCCGACGGCGTCTACACCATCGACGGCAAGGGCCTCTCCTCCGCCGAACTGGTGGCCTTCTACGAGGACCTGGTCGCCAACTACCCGCTGGTCTCCATCGAGGACCCGCTGAACGAGGAGGACTGGGAGGGCTGGAAGGCCATCACCAAGGCGCTCGGCGACAAGATCCAGATCGTCGGTGACGACCTGTTCGTGACCAACCCCGAGCGGCTCGGCCGGGGCATCGCCGAGGGCACCGCCAACGCCCTGCTGGTCAAGGTCAACCAGATCGGCACCCTGACCGAGACCTTCGAGGCGGTCGACCTGGCGCACCGCAGCGGCTACCGCTGCATGATGAGCCACCGTTCCGGCGAGACCGAGGACACCACGATCGCCGACCTCGCCGTGGCCACCAACTGCGGTCAGATCAAGACCGGCGCCCCGGCCCGCTCCGACCGCGTGGCCAAGTACAACCAGCTGCTGCGCATCGAGGAACTGCTCGACGACGCCGCCCGCTACGCGGGTCGCGCCGCTTTCCCGCGCTTCCAGCGGTAGTTTCGCCTGTATGGCTTGCGCCCGATTTGCTCGGGCGCGAGCCATACGGCGGGCGCTCAGGGCCCGGCCGTACGGCGAGGCGGGCGAAGCGAGCGGGGACGGGGAGGCGCGGGTGGCGAGACGGCCGCAGTTGACGGGACGGGCCGCGGTCCTCGCGATCGTGGTGTGCGCGATCGCCATGAGCCTCGCCTATCCGATCAGGGAGTACGTCGCGCAGCGGCGCTACATCGCCCAGCTCGAACAGCAACGGGCCAGGGAACTGGCCGAGATCAAGGAGCAGGAGGACCGCTACCGCCAGCACTTCGACCCCGGCTACATCAAGCGGCAGGGCAGGGAGCGGCTCTTCTACTGCGACCCGGGCCGCAAGTGCTACGTCGTCATGCGGGAACGGCAGGGCCAGAGCCAGGGGCAGGGCGGAAGCATCCCGGCCGGGGGGAAGAAGGCCGTGACGTCGCCGTGGTACCAGACGCTCTGGGAGTCGGTCGAGGCGGCGGACTCGGGAACCGGTGCGAAGGTGGCCGGGACCGGCGGATGACCCCGATACCCTGGATGTCGTCTTTCAGGGGGTGTCACAGATGGTTGACGACCGCGACGTCGCGGCTGTGGAGCGGCAGCTCGGCCGGACCCCACGGGGTCTGCGGGCGGTCGCGCACCGCTGTCCGTGTGGACTGCCGGACGTGGTCGAGACGGCTCCCAGGCTGCCCGACGGCTCGCCGTTCCCGACGCTGTTCTACCTGACCTGCCCCAGGGCGGCCTCGGCCATCGGCAGGCTCGAAACCTCGGGGATGATGCGGGACATGCAGGCCAGGCTGGCCGAGGACCCCGAGCTGGCCCGGGCCTACCAGGCCGCGCACGACGACTACGTCGCGCGCCGCGACAAGGCCGCGGCCGAGCTGGGCATCGAGCCGCTGCCCAGGGACATGCAGAGCACCGGGGGCATGCCGGTCAGGGTCAAGTGCCTGCACGCCCTGGTCGGGCACGAACTGGCGGCGCCGGGGACCAACCCGTTCGGCCGCGAGGCGCTGGACGCGCTCGGCGAGTGGTGGGCGGACGGCCCCTGCTGCGCCGGGGAAACCCAGTCTTCAGACACGACAACCAACGAGGAGACCATGTGACCCGTGTCGCCGCGATCGACTGTGGCACCAACTCCGTCCGCCTGCTCATCGCCGACATCGACGGGGGCGTCCTGACCGACGTCGAGCGTCAGATGGAGATCGTCAGGCTGGGACAGGGCGTCGACAGGACCGGCAGGCTGGCCCCGGAGGCGCTCGAACGCACCTTCGCCGCGATGCGCGGTTACGCCGGGCTCATCGAACGGCACGGCGCCTCGGCGGTGCGGGTCGTCGCCACCAGCGCGACCAGGGACGCCGCCAACCGCCAGGACTTCGTCGACGGTGTCAGGGAGATCTTCGGCGTCGAGCCCGAGGTGATCACCGGAGCCGAGGAGGCCGAGCTGTCCTTCACCGGGGCCACCCGCGACCTGGTACGGCTCTCGCCGGAGACCGGCCTGCCGACCCCGGAGGGAACCAGGCCGCCCTACCTCGTGTTCGACATCGGCGGTGGCTCGACCGAGTTCGTGCTCGGTTCGACGCACGCCGAGGAGGCGATCTCGGTGGACATCGGCTGCGTCAGGCTGACCGAGCGGCACCTGCGGGGCTCGACGGCGCCGCCGTCCCCCGAGGTGGTCGAGGCCATCACCTCCGACATCGACGACGCGCTCGACCGGGTCGCGGAGAAGGTTCCGGTAGAGCGGGCGCTGACGCTGGTGGGTCTCGCGGGCTCGGTGACGACCGTCGCGGGAATAGCGCTTGACCTGCCGGAATATGACCCGGATAAAATTCACCACTCGCGAATTCCGGCAAATCGGGCGCATGAGATTTCCCGCCGGCTGCTGGGGATGACCCACGAGGAACGCGCGGCCATAGGGGTCATGCATCCCGGCCGGGTGGACGTCATCGGCGCGGGTGCCCTCATTCTCGACCGCGTCCTGCAGCGGTACGGATTCGACGAAGTCGTTGTCAGCGAACGTGACATCCTCGATGGAATCGCATGGCTGACATCTAAACTTTAATGAGATCTAGACATTTGACTTGTTGATGGGGTATTGAGAGATCGTTCCGTTCATGATTAGGTAAAGGGGCTTTAGCGAGGCTTTGCCGTGGGGCCCGGCACAGCTGGTGTCGGGGCGGCAACCGTCTCCGGAGCGCATTCGCTTCCTAACGAAACGGAGCAACCCCTCATGAAGTCCGGACTAGCACGCAGGCTAGCCGCGGTGAGCGCCGGCACGGCCATGCTGGCGACGATGGCGACGGCCCTGATGGCCTCGCCCGCGGCCGCTGCGAGCGCATCCACCCAGACGGCCGCCACGGCCGTCGCCAAGCCGAGGCCCGCGGTCTCGGTCGGCACCCCCAAGGCGTCCCCCTCGAACTACAAGGGTGACTGCCCCGTCAACGTGACCTTCTCCTCGACCGTCAAGGTGAAGGCCGTCGCCTCCCGGACCACCGTCGCCTACCGCTGGCTGCGCGGCGACGGCTCCAAGAGCAAGGTCAAGACCCTTGTTCTGAAGGGCAAGGGCAACAAGTCGGTCACCGTCAAGGAGACCTCGAAGTTCAAGGGTGACGTCAAGGGCTGGCAGGCCCTGCAGGTCTTGGCCCCCAGGGGCGCGACCTCCAAGAAGGGAAGCTTCCGGGTTTCCTGTGGTGGTGGCGACGAGGGCGGCGGCAAGGAAGTCATCCAGGTCGGCGTCGGCGCCCGCGCGTGGGTCAACGAGGGCAACTGCCAGGCCACGCTGGTCGGCCGCATCACCGCCTCCAGCCCCACCTGGGTGCGGTACCGCTGGGTCGTCAACGGTGACGTCGTCGACCGTGACGTCGTCCGCGTCAGCAGCTCGACCAAGGTGTTCCACGTGATCAGGCCGCGTCACAGCCTCAGCGGCTGGGCCGTTCTGGAGATCGTGGACCCGGTTCAGAACTCCTCCAACCGCGTCGGTTTCAGGGTCTGGTGCAAGGACGAGTCGCCGAAGGTGACCGCGTCCGTCAGCGCTCCCGACTCCTACACCGGCACCTGCCCGGTCACCCGTAACTTCACCGGCACGATCTCGGTCTCCGAGGGTCGTGGCAGCGTCAAGTACCGCTGGATCCGTGACGGCGTCGCCGGTTCCTGGCAGGACGTCTACTTCGGTGGCCACGGCTACCAGTCCCGCACCGTGACCGACTCCTGGGGCGCCTCGGCCTCCGGGACGAGCAAGCGGGCGATCGAGCTCTACCGTGGTTCGACCACCGGCACCGTCGAGGGCAAGGTCACCTGCCAGGCCCCCGCTCCCGAGGTGAAGGTCTGGGTCGTGGGCGAGAGCGTCTCGGCCACGCAGACCGCGGGCGCCTGCCCTGCGGCCTCCCTGTCCGGCTCCGGCCAGATCTACGCCAGTGGCGCGACCACGCTCACCTACCGCTGGACCGTTGACGGCGTGACCGTCGAGTCCGGCCCGCTGGTCTTCACCGAGGCCGGCACCAAGACCGTGACCTTCACCAAGGCGACGAACGGCACCCACGGCGGCAGCGCGAAGCTGGCGATCGACGGGGCCGGCTCGCAGTCGGTGAACTTCAACGCGGTCTGCTAAGCCTGAGCGCGTGCCGGGGGAACCCTCCCGGCTCCGTGACGGCCCGTCCCACGTCTGACGCGGGGGCGGAAACGAGTTGAGAGAGCGGCGCTCGCCTCAGGCGGGCGCCGCTTTCGCGTGCCCGAGGTTAAGGGCATGTTTCCTCCTGGCACGATCGAGGACATGACATTCGTTCCTCCGGGGTCCGGCTGGCCCGAAGACCCCGCCCTGCCGGACACCCCCGTCGCCCACGACCCCGCCCAGGTCGTACGGCTGGCGGCGGCGAGCCGTACGCTCGGTGAACTGACCGCCAGGCAGTCCGTCTGCCGGGCCTGCCCACGCCTGGTCGCCTGGCGGGAGGAGGTGGCGACGGTCAAACGGCGGGCCTTCGCGGAGGAGGCCTACTGGGGCAGGCCCATCGCCGGGTGGGGGGAGGACAGGCCGGAGGTCCTCATCGTGGGGCTCGCCCCCGCGGCGCACGGCGGCAACCGCACCGGGAGGATCTTCACCGGTGACCGCAGCGGGGACTGGCTGTTCGCCTCGCTGTACCGGACGGGGCTCGCCGTACAGGAGACCAGCACGCGCGCCGGGGACGGGCAGAGGCTCGTCGGCGCCCGGATGCTGGCCTCGGTGCGCTGCGCCCCGCCGGGCAACAAGCCGGAGCCGGCCGAGCGTACGGCCTGCTTCCCCTGGCTGGCCAGGGAGATCGAACTGGTCGCCGACAGTGTCCGGGTGATCGTCGTGCTCGGGGGATTCGCCTGGCAGGCGATCTGGCCCGCGCTGCGGGAGGCCGGGTACGTCCTGCCCTCCCGCAGGCCGCCCTTCGGACACGGCGCCGAGGTCGAGATCTCCCGTGGCGGGAAAACGGCCCGTCTTCTCGGGTGCTACCACCCGAGCCAGCAGAACACGTTCACCGGCCGGGTGACGGCCGAGATGCTCGACACCCTTCTGACCAGGGCAAATGTGTTGCGGAGCTTGTGAACTCGATCACAAAGAGAAGATCGTCAAAACTTCGCTCTGAAATGTCCGGATTTTCTCGCCGTTCTGGAAACTATGGCGAAAGTTACACAGGGGGTGCCTGGTCTGGTTTTCGAGGGAGACGTATGCTTGTGAAAGCTTTCACAAGGCATCGACCTAAGGATGGCGTCGAAGTGAACCGTACCGCCAAGCACATCGTGGTCGTCGGCGGAGGTTACGTCGGGCTCTACACCGTGCTGCGTCTGCAGCACACCCTTCGTAAGGAACTGCGCGACGGTAGCGTCCGGATCACCGTTCTCACCCCCGAATCCCACATGACCTACCAGCCGTTCCTTCCCGAGGCGGCGGCGGGAAACCTCTCGCCCCGGCACGTCGTCGTCCCGCTGCGGCGGGTGCTGTCGAAGGCGACGATCCTCAACGGCAAGGTCACCAAGGTCAACCACGCGGCCAAGACCGTGGCCTTCGAGCCGAACGTCGGCACCCCGCACGACATCGGCTACGACATCCTCGTCATGGCGGCGGGATCGGTCTCGCGCACGCTGCCCATCCCGGGTCTGGCCGACGCCGCGATCGGCTTCAAGACGGTCGGTGAGGCCATCGCGCTGCGCAACCGGGTACTCGAACTCCTCGACCGCGCCGAGACCGACGAGGACGAGGCGCTGCGCCGCAGGGCGCTGACGTTCGTCGTGGTCGGCGGCGGCTTCGCGGGCGTCGAGGCGCTGGCCGAGCTTGAGGACATGGCCGTCGACGCCGTCCGCTACTACCGCAACGTCTCCCGCAAGGACATGCGCTGGGTCCTCGTCGAGGCGACGGACCGCATCCTGCCCGAGGTCGGCCCCGAGATGGGCAAGTGGACCGCCGAGCAGCTGCGTGAGCGCGGCATCGAGGTCAAGATGAACACCCGCCTCGACTCCTGCGAGGGCGGCCTGGTGAAGCTCTCCGACGGTGAGGAGTTCGAGGCGGCCACCATCGTCTGGACCGCGGGGGTAAAGCCCAGCCCCGTCGTCAACGCCGGGGACCTGCCCCTGGACGAGCGCGGCCGGATCAAGACCACCACCCGGCTGACCGTGGCCGGCGTCGAGGACGCCTTCTCGGCGGGCGACGTGGCCGGTGTGCCCGACGTGACCAGCCCCGGTCAGTACTGCGCGCCCAACGCCCAGCACGCCGTACGGCAGGCCAAGGTGCTGGCCGACAACATCACCCGGCACCTGCACGGCCAGCCGCTGGCCGACTACCGCCACAAGTACGTCGGCTCGGTCGCCGGGCTCGGCCTGCACAAGGGCGTCGCCAACGTCTACGGGGTCAAGCTCCGTGGGCTGCTCGCCTGGTTCATGCACCGCACCTACCACCTGTCGCGGGTGCCGACCGTCAACCGCAAGGTCCGCGTGACGATGGACTGGACCCTCGCGCTGTTCTTCAAGCGGGAGACCGTCTCGCTCGGTGAGATCGAGGCGCCCCGTGAGGAGTTCCGCAGCGCGGCCAGGACCTGACGGCCACCCGGCGGCCCCCCGAAGGTGGCCGCCGTCCGTCGCGAGCCCCTTCCCGGTCCGTTCCGGGAGGGGGCTCGCGCGTTCACGCCGTACGGCCGGGACTGGGGGCGGTCTCGGAGATCGGAACGCTGTGGCATGGTTTGTGTGACGCCTGATACAAAGTTGTGCTCCTCTGATGAGTGGTCAGTTACGTATGATTACGGCGTCCCCGTAGCCCAATGGCAGAGGCAAACCCCTTAAAAGGGTTCGAGTGAGGGTTCGAGTCCCTCCGGGGGCACTCGTAGTGATCCGCGAAGTTCGGCCCGTGACCAGGAAAAATCGGTCACGGGCCGCTCTGTTGTGTGGGAAAACCCCGGGTCGGGGCGTTTCGTGTTGTCCCGTCGTTTGCGCGCGGATCGTATGTGGTCCTGTCGGCCAAATTATGGCGCGGAAATCCCGGTCTTCCAGATCGGCCGGATGTCGTGATCTGTTCAGGGCGTTTTCGGGCGCCGTTGCGGTGCCGTACGGCGCCTCCTATAGTCGGTTCCTGCTATCAGGAGGCGACTATGGCTCGAAGTGTGGACAACCCTCTGGCCCTGGGAGTGCTGGGGCTGCTGCTCGAAAGGCCCATGCACCCCTACGAGATGGCCGTCGTGCTGCGGGAACGCGGCAAGGACGCCAGCGTCCGGATCAACCGGGGCTCGCTCTACGACGTGGTCACGGCCCTTGAGGGGGAGGGGTGGATCGTCGAGAAGGCCAGGGTCCAGGAGGGCAACAGACCGGCTCGCACGGTCTACGCGATCACCGAGGCGGGCAGGGACGCCTTCGTACGTCGGCTCGACGAGCAGATCCGCGTTCCCCGGCGCGAATATCCCCTCTTCCTCACCGCCGTCGCCTACCTCGGCGCCCTCGGCCCCGAGCGCGCGCGGGCGGCGCTGCTGGAGCGGGCCGAACGGCTGCGCGCCGCCATGGCCGAGGACCGGCGGGCCCTCGACGACGCGCTGGCCTCGGGACAGGTGCCCCGCCTGTTCGTCATCGAGGCCGAATACGCCCTGCACATGACCCGTGGCGAACTCGACTGGGTCACCGGCGCCGCGGAGGAGATCCGCACAGGAAGCCTGACCTGGCCCGACGACCGAAAGGACCTGACATGACATCGGACGGCCTTCTCTTCGGGATCTACCCCGGCGGAGCGGCCGGCGACGAGAACGGCGGCGTGCTCCAGGGGCCTCCGGACGACCCGAGACGGATCACCGAGGCGCTCACCCGCCTGCGCCCTGACGGCGGGCCCTTCCTGGTCCGCGGCTACGTCAGCTTCGCCGATCCCGGAGACGTCTACCCGCAGGCCCCCGAGCGCGTCGAACGGTACGCCACCGACGGGCGCGCACTCGACCTGGTCGCGCAGTACCGCTCCCACAGCGGCGACGTCGCGGGCTACGTCGGCTTCGTCCGTGACCTCGTCCGCCGTCACGGGACGCGTGTCGCGACCCTCCAGGTGACGGAGGAGCCGAACCTGCCGCTGTACGACGGAGGCCACCCCCGGGTGCTCGAAGCCCTCGTCGAGGGCGTCGTCGCGGCCAAGGAGGAGGCGCGCCTGCTGGGCCTGGACCACCTCAGGGTCGGGTTCAACACCACGCCCCTTTTCGGCCCCGCCGAGGGCTTCGTCGCCGCGCTCACCGCCGACGGCGGACGGCGCTTCGTCGAGGCCGTCGACTACGTCGGCCTCGACTTCTTCCCCGACGTCTTCCAGCCCGCCCCGGCGGACGGCCTGGCGGAGGCCGTCGCGGGACTGCTCGGCCACCACCGCGACCGGTGCCTCACCCCGGCGGGCATCGACGAGTCGGTCCCCCTGTGGATCACCGAGAACGGCTGGCCGACCGGTCCTGACCGGAGTCCACAGCGACAGGCCGAGGTCCTGGAGACGATCGTCACGGTGATCGCGGACCACCGCACTCGGCTCAACATCGGCGGCTACACCCATTTCGCCCTGCGGGATGCCGACAGTGCGAAACCCGGTCTGTTCCACCGGTTCGGCCTTCTCGGTGACGACTACCGGCCTAAACCCGCGTTCGACACTTATCGGCGACTCGTCGAGCGCTTCGGTTGATGGAGCGGAACACGCTTTCGACGGTGCACGGTTGTTTTCCCCGCTGTGACCGTGTCGTTTTCCTTACCGGAGACACCGGGTGGGGAAAACAACGCGACAAATCCACGGGCGGCCGGTTTCCGGAAGCGACCGGCCGATTCCGGGAGGCGTTTCCCGCCCTCGCTCCGGTCGTTTCCATTGACCCACCGGCCCCTTCCCGGGCCTCCCGGTGGGGGAGGGGGCCTGGCGTGGACCCGGCGGGCGGGCCATGATGCCTCCGTAGGGCCGGGAACCCGGCGCTGCGGCCGTTCGTTGGAATCCTCGGCGGTAGCCGTACGGTCACTTGACCCTAAAACGGACAACAACACGATACGGCCGTGTGACAACCGATCTATACGCCGATCGCGTAGGTCGCAGCGTGGAGGCTAGCGATGGAAAGCAAGAATCCTGTGTTCAGCAGGCAGGCGCCCGGGAGCCAGCAGGCCTGGGGCACCCCGACCCCCGAGCAGCTCAGGGGAATGTATGACGCGCCCTCCTACGCGCCGCCCGCGCAACGGAGGATGACCATCGACGACGTGGTCGTGCGCGGTTTCATCACCTTGGGCACGCTGGTCGTCTCCGCCGCGCTCGCCTGGGCGCTCAACCTCGGAAGACCCGCACTGATCATCGGCGTGCTCGCCGGTCTGGTGCTCGCGTTGATCGTCTCGTTCAGGCAGAGCACCAACCCGGTGCTGATCCTCGGCTACGCGGTCTCCTACGGCGTCGCCATCGGTGTGATCAGCCACGCCTACAACGACCTGTACAACGGTGTCGTCTTCCAGGCGGTCGTCGGTACGGCACTGGCCTTCGGCGCCATGCTGGCGGTCTACACGCTGCGCATCGTCCGGGTGACGCCGAAGTTCACCAAGTTCGTCGTGGCGGCCTTGATCAGCCTCATGGGTCTCATGCTCGTCAACTGGCTGGCGACCTTCTTCATCGAGGACGGCATCGGCATCCGCTCCGGCGGCCCGCTGTCCTACGTCTTCAGCATCGCGGCGATCCTGGTCGGCTGCTTCTTCCTGCTCCTCGACTTCGACTCGGTCGAGCAGGGCATCCGCGCCGGAGCCCCCGCGAAGTACTCCTGGCTGATGGCCTTCGGCCTGACGGTCACCCTGGTCTGGATCTACCTGGAGATCCTCCGCTTCGTCAGCTACTTCACCAGTAATGACTAGCTGCCCGACCACCCCGAACACCCCGCGCCACCCCGGTGACGCGGGGTGTTCGCTTTCCACCCCACTTACCCCCGACGCCGTGAGAGAGAACTTCACCGACGCCAAGCGTGAGGGCTTTGCCTGTGCCTTACCGGCCCTCAGCGTGAGGAGTGTCCGGCTTGGGCGCGTCGGTGCTTGGACTGAGGAACGCAGGAGCGCAGCGACGGAGTGACGAGGGAAAGCACCGACTCAGGGCGCCCAAGCCCGCGACGCCGAAGGCGGAGCAAAGGGACACAGCCCGCGTCACCGAAGGTGACGCAAAGAGACGACAAGGCGACGAAGAATGATGGATGGGCAGGTCCGCAGGGCTTGCTATCTGGGGACACGTGAGGCACTGTCAAGCAAAGGAGCCTATCCGTGGAGGTGCCCATGTCGTTGAGCCACTCACTGGAGACGCAGAGCAAGCTGATCGCTAGAGTCACGGATATCACCGGCCGCGCACTCCCAGAGTGGTTCCAAGCCATCGACAACGGCCCGTCCTTCCTGCGCTGCGAGGAGCGGGCCAACTGGCTCGCCCAGGAGCACGGGCTGTCCCACGGCTACGCCGCCGCCATCGTGCGTGAGCACGAACGTCGCCGCCACAGCCGTCGTATGTAAGTTATCCGTCTTCTGCGAGCCCGCGCCTCCCATCGGGGGGTGCGGGCTTCTGTGTGCCCGGTCCATGATGGGGATCATGGATCTCGACAAGGCACGTGACTTCATCCGCGTCAACCACCGTGCGGTTCTGCTGACCAAGCACGCCGACGGACGTCCGCAGCTCTCCCCGGTGACGGTCGGGCTGGACGCCGAGGGGCGCGCGATCGTCAGTAGCAGGGAGACCGCCGCCAAGGTTCGCAACCTTCGCAGGGACCCGCGAGCCACGCTCTGCGTGATGAACGACTCCTTCTACGGTGACTGGATCCAGATCGAAGGGGAGACGGAGGTCCTCTCGCTGCCTGAGGCGATGGAACCGCTGGTCGGCTACTACCGGGACATCTCCGGCGAGCACCCCGACTGGGACGACTACCGGGCCGCCATGGAGCGGGACCGGCGGGTCCTGCTGCGCGTCACCATCACCCGCGCGGGCCCCGACATCCACGGCTGAGACGCCGCCGCGCCGTACCCGCCCGTGTCGCAGGGGTACGGCGCGGCGTTTCCCGGCTCAACTGAGGCGTTCCAGGATCATGGCCATGCCCTGGCCGCCGCCGACGCACATGGTCTCCAGGCCGATCGTCCTGTCGTGGAAGCGCAGGCTGTTGACCAGGGTCGAGGTGATGCGGGCTCCGGTCATGCCGAAGGGGTGTCCGACCGCGATGGCGCCGCCGTTGACGTTGAGCCGGTCGAGGTCGACGCCGAGGTCGCGGTAGGACGGGATGACCTGGGCCGCGAAGGCCTCGTTGATCTCGACGAGGTCCACGTCGCCGATGGCCATGCCCGCCCTGGACAGTGCCTGCCGGGAGGCCTCGACCGGCCCGAGCCCCATGATCTCGGGGGACAGGCCGGTCACACCGGTCGAGACGATCCTGGCCAGCGGGGTGATGCCCAGTTCCGCGGCCCTGACGTCGCTCATCACGATCACCGCGGCCGCGCCGTCGTTCAGCGGGCAGCAGTTTCCCGCCGTGACGGTCCCGTCGGGCCGGAAGACCGGCTTGAGCTGGGAGACGGCCTCGTAGGTCGTCCCCTGGCGGGGGCCGTCGTCCCTGGTCACCACGGTGCCGTCCGGCAGGGTCACCGGGGTGATGTCGCTCTCCCAGAAGCCGTTGGCGATGGCCTCCTCGGCGAGGTTCTGCGACCGGACACCGAACTCGTCCTGTTCCCGGCGCGAGACGCCCCTGAGCGCGGCGACGTTCTCCGCGGTCTGGCCCATGGCGATGTAGGCGTCGGGCAGCTCGCCGTCCTCACGGGGGTCGTGCCAGACCTCGCCACCGCCTTCGGCGGCCCGCGCCGTACGGCTGCGCGCCTCGGCGAACAGTTCGTTCTCGGTCTCGGGCAGCGAGTCGGAGTTGCCCTTGACGAACCGGGAGACGCACTCGACGCCCGCCGAGACGAAGACGTCGCCCTCGCCCGCCCTGATCGCGTGCAGGGCCATCCTCGTGGTCTGCAGGGACGACGAGCAGTAGCGGGTGACGGTCGTGCCGGGCACGCCGTCGAGTCCGAGCAGGGTGGCGACCACCCGGCCCATGTTGAACCCCTGCTCGCCGCCGGGCAGGCCGCAGCCCAGCATCAGGTCGTCGATGGTCGTGGGGTCGAGCTGGGGCACCTTGGCCAGGGCGGCCCTGACGATCTGGACGGTCAGGTCGTCAGGGCGGATGTCCTTGAGCGATCCCTTGAAGGCGCGTCCGATGGGCGAGCGCGCGGTCGCGACGATGACTGCCTCGGGCATGGGGCTCTCCTGGGTTGTCGGGCACTCCTGAGCGGAGGCTACTCCCCGGTAGGGCGAAGGTCGCGAGTGGGGCGGCCCGGAACAGAACTTTGTACGGGGGCGTCAGCCGTACATGCCGGGGGCGGTCGGGGTGCCGTCCTTGACGCCGTGCAGCCCGCCCAGCTCGTCGCGCCATATCCGCCAGCCCCCCTGGCTGCCGGTGAACCACGCGGGCGGAGCCTCGGAGCCGTTCGTCCTCTTGCCGCTGGCCAGGTCGAACTCGCACAGGGAGGCCACCGGGTAGAAACCCGCCGCCTGGTGCTTCAGGGGGAGCGGCCTGGGGTCGGTGACGCAGAAGGACCAGCCGCGTTGGTCCCTGATCTCGGTGCCGCGGCCCGTGGCCAGGTCGAAGGCGTTGCCCTGCCGGCCGTGCTTGAGGAAGCCGAGGGTGTCCATCCGGTCGGGGAAGGCCAGCCACCAGCCGGAACCGGGGATCTGGGCCGCGGAGATCTGACCCAGGACCCGCCCGTTGCTCGCGTCGAGCCTGGCGAACCCGCCGTACTGGCCCCGTGGGTCGACGGGGCGCACGACGGGGGCCAGGCCGGGGCTGCCGCTGGGGTAGACCCGCACCACGGAGGGACGCAGCCAGTTGACCGTGCCGTCGGTGAGCTTGACGGAGAACAGGCCGAAGGCGGAGACCCGTTTCTTCGAGGGACCGGTGTAGGGGGCGACGTAGCCGACGAGGTCGTCGGCCGTCGAGCCGAAGGCCCACCCGCCGGACAGGTCGACCCCGGGGCCGAGCGCCTCCTCGACGGGCAGCCGCCACGGACGCCTGCCCGAGGCCAGGTCGTAGGCCTCAAGGACGGGGTGGCGGGCCATGCGCAGGAGCACGGCGTGGGAGGCGCCGGACCACTCGACCTCGGCGATGCCGGGCAACTGCCACATCGGCTTGCCGGTCTCCGGGGCCAGCACGGACATCCGGGCCTTGGACAGGGCGGTGTCCTCGGAGACGCACACGAACGCCCCGCAGCGCTGCGGCCCGAAGGTCGAGTGCAGCGGGCGTGTCCACAGCCGGTTGCCGGTGCGCGCGTCACGGCCGACAAGGGCGGCGTTCCAACGACCCTGGCGGACAGGGTCGACCGTGACCGCGACGAGCCGTCCGCCGGAGGACTGGACGATCGCCGGGGCGGGGACGCCCATGCCCGGCAGCCGACCGGCCATGGTCGCGGGGTGCGCCCACAGCTTTCTGCCCGTGGCCAGATCGAGGGCGACTGTCTCCAGTGTGCCGTCCGCCCTCATGGAGGTCGTCATGGCGACACCCGCGGCCGAGGTGGTACGGCTCACCGCGTTCACTTCGCCGTTGTGCCAGGTCGGATGGGCGGGAACGGCCGCCTCGCTGCCGGAACAGCCGGTCAGGGCGAGCACTCCGGCGAGGACCGCAGCCTTCTTCACGTGGGGCCGGATCACGGGCATTGCACTCCAAAAAGGCGAGACGTAACGGCCTCACCGCGGAGAGTGACCGTGGTCAGGCGTCGTTGGGCAGCACCCCGTGCCTCCGGCGGAGCAGTGTCGCCCACCGTCCGTGGGGTCCGGTTGCTCGGCCGGCGACGCGAGTCGCGGAGACTTCGGCGCCGGGTTCCTCCGCGGCCTTGGCCGCCACGAGGTAGATCGACCCGCCGCGTTCGGAGCGCGGCTCCGGCCACAGTCCAAGCGCGGTGCACACAGAAGGTAGCACCGCGTAAGCAACCTGTAGATAGCCTTGGACAGATGGGTGGAAACGATCGGGTCCGAACATCTCGTCCGGGTTTGCGGAGAATTCACCGCCAAGCAGGTCGGCGAAGGCGACCGTACGGGCACCCGCCTCGACCACGGCCACGGTCTGCGCAGCGGCGAGCTGACGGCTCCAGCGCCGGGTCACCCAGCGCAGCGGCTGCGCGATCGGCCTGACCGTCCCCAGGTCGGGGCAGGTGCCGACGACGACCTCCGCCCCCGCCTCACGCAGCCGCCGCACCGCCTTCTGCAGGTGCCGCACGGCGTGGGTGGGCTTGGTCTGGGTGGTGACGTCGTTCGCGCCGACGAAGAT
The DNA here is from genome assembly GCF_040631445.1 of Streptosporangium sp. NPDC020072. Classification (NCBI taxonomy): domain Bacteria; kingdom Bacillati; phylum Actinomycetota; class Actinomycetes; order Streptosporangiales; family Streptosporangiaceae; genus Streptosporangium; species Streptosporangium sp. NPDC020072. The sequence continues at coordinate 67,324 of NZ_JBEYAB010000010.1, forward strand.
CACCGCGATCTCGGGGGAGGTTTCGAGCGCCAGGTCGGTCTGGTCGTCCAGATCCGCCGAGACCGCGCCGGACCTGCCGACCACGGTCAGCCGTACCGGACGCTCGGCCACCGCGGCCAGCCCCGTGGCGATCAACACGCCCGGGGTCTGCGCCGCCTCGGAGGTGCCCAGACCGACCGAGGTCGAATCACCCAGCATGACCATCCGGACCGGCTCACCGGCGAAGTCACCGTAAACCCCGTCGGAGGGCGGCCCCTCCATGCCGTGCGGGCGGCCGACGATGCGCCGGGCCAGCAGGGCCTCACCCATCAGCAGGCCGTACGTGACCGCGCCGAGCGCGGTGAGCCCTCCTCCGCCGACGGCCGCGGCGGCGGCGATACGACGGGCGGCCCGAGCCGCCCCCGGTGTCCAGATCACCTGGCGTTGCCCCTTCGGTACCCCACGACGGGTAGCGTTGCCTTGAACCTAGCCGAGAGTCCCACCAACCCCCTTGGGGGCACGGCGTTCAGCACAACAAGCCGACCTGGCTCTGTATTTCGAGGTGATCGTCGCGATGCGTGTGTATGACTCGCTTGTGGAACTGATGGGAAACACGCCGCTTGTCCGGCTGCGGAAGGTGACCGCCGGGGTGCCCGCCCAGGTGCTCGCCAAGGTGGAGTACTTCAACCCCGGCGGCTCGGTGAAGGACCGGATCGCGGTGCGCATGATCGACGCGGCGGAGCGGTCGGGCGCGCTGGTGCCCGGCGGCACGATCGTCGAACCCACCTCGGGCAACACAGGCATCGGCCTGGCCATGGTGGCGCAGCAGCGCGGCTACCGCTGCCTGTTCGTCGTGCCGGACAAGGTCGCCCAGGACAAGATCGCGGTACTGCGCGCCTACGGGGCCGAGGTCGTGGTCTGCCCGACGGCGGTCTCCCCGGACCACCCGGACTCCTACTACTCGGTCTCCGACCGGCTGGCCAGGGAGACGCCGAACGCCTGGAAGCCAGACCAGTACTCCAACCCCGGAAACCCCGAGAGCCACTACCACTCGACCGGGCCGGAGATCTGGGAGCAGACGGAGGGGCGGATCACCCACTTCGTCGCGGGCATCGGCACCGGCGGCACGATCAGCGGCACCGGACGCTACCTCAAGGAGGTCTCCGGCGGCCGGGTCAAGATCATCGGAGCCGACCCCGAGGGGTCCGTCTACTCGGGCGGCACCGGCAGGCCGTACCTCGTTGAGGGCGTCGGAGAGGACATCTGGCCCTCCACCTACGACACCACGATCTGCGACGAGGTCATCGCGGTCTCCGACAAGGACTCCTTCGGCATGACGCGCCGTCTGGCCCGTGAGGAGGCGCTCCTGGTCGGCGGCTCCTGCGGGATGGCGACGGTCGCGGCGCTGCGGGTCGCCAGGCAGGCCGGCCCCGAGGACGTGGTCGTCGTGCTGCTGCCCGACGGCGGCCGGGGCTACCTGTCGAAGATCTTCAACGACGAGTGGATGGCCGACTACGGCTTCCTGACCACCTCCTCGGAGGAGGGCCTGGTCAGGGACGTGCTGGTCCGCAAGGGCGCGGGCATGCCCGAGTTCGTGCACACCCACCCGCACGAGTCGGTCGACACGGCCATCGCGATCATGCGGGAGTACGGCGTCTCGCAGCTGCCGGTGATGAAGGAGGAGCCGCCGGTCATGGCCGCCGAGGTCGTGGGCTCGATCGTGGAACGCGACCTGCTCGAAGCCCTCTACCGGGGCCGCGTACGGCCGACCGACCCGCTGGCCGAACACATGTCCCAGCCCCTGCCCATGATCGGCGCGGGAGAGCCGGTCTCCATCGCGATAGAGGCCCTGGAGAAGGCCGACGCCGCCGTGGTCCTGGACGACGGCAAGCCCGTTGGCCTGGTGACCCGCCAGGACCTGCTGGCGTTCCTGGTCAACAACTAGTCGTGCTCCCCTTTCCCTCGCGGCGCCTTCGACGCCGCGAGGGCCTGGACGCCGCGGGTCCATGTCCCCTCGGTCCGGGCTGTGGGTGATCACCGGGTCGTTGTCGCAGGTCGGACCGGCTTCCGCGACGGACCCGCAGCCCGTCACGATGTGGTGGGCTCGCCGGTGAGGCGGTCCTGGTTGTCGGCGGCCCACTGCGCGAGGTACGCCAGAGGGCCGTTCGCGAACGATTCGCCCAGTGCGGAGAGCCGGTAGACCGCGCCTGTGGGTGCTGACGCCTGGTTGGCGCCGCTGTCCCTCACGACGAGCCCGTGCGCTCGCAGGCGCCGCGGCGTCCGGGTCAGGACCTTGTCGCTGGCTCCCGCGATCCTCGTGAGCAGTTCCCTGCGCCGTGTCGGTCCCATGCGCAGGGCCGAGATCACGGCGGGGTCCCACACGTGGCCGACCGGTTCGGCCGCTGCGCGCACCCGGCAGTCGGAGACGAACGTCCGACAGGGCCCGTCCAGCACGAGGACCCGGGTCGGGGTCGTCGGAGGAAAACGGCTCCGTTGAGAACCTTCGCCACCGTTTCGTAGTCGAACAGAGCATGATGAAGACGATGATCGGGGCATCGCTCCTCGCCGGTTCACTGCTGGTCGTCGGCACCACCGTGGCCGACGCCCAGACGAAGCCCACGCTGGGCCCCTACGGTTACGGTGCCGTCAAGCTCGGTATGACCGTCACGCAGGCCAAGAAGACAGGGGGCGTCGTCAAGAAGCTGTCCGGCGACGGCGGCTGCTCCGGCTGGGACCTGAAGGACTTCCCCACTCCCAAGGACTCGGTCGGCGTCTTCATCTCGCCGAAGGTGGGGCTGGCCGCCATCTTCGCCGCGAAGGGCATGAGGACTCCGGAAGGCGTCGGGATCGGCTCCACCGCCAAGCAGATGAAGACCGCCTATCCGCACATCAGGAAAGACGTCCACGACTTTTATGTGATCACGGTTCCCGGAAACAAGAAGGCCTACTACACCTTCGGCGTCACGCGCGGCAAGGTCACCGAGTACGGCATCGCGCTCAACAAGCAGGACTGTTTCAACTGAGCGGCGTGACGTCGCGGGCAGAGGCGGAGGGACGCCCAGCCCGCTGTCGGCGCCGTGGGGTGAAGCCCTGGACGCTCCCTCACCGTCACAGGTGATCGAGGTCAGCCGAAGGCGGCGCGAAGGGGCGCGGCCTTCGGAGCCCCGCTAGGCGCCGCCAAGGGACACGGGAAAGCCCGCCACCACTTCCCAGGCCCCCGTGTAGGTGTGGCCCGCGGTCAGGCGGCCGCCCAGGGCCTCCACGCGTTCGGACATGCCGACCAGACCGAATCCGCCGCCGAGGCGGGAGATCTTGGCGTCGGTCGCCGAGCCGTAGTTGCGTACGCGCAGCCACACCCAGTGTGTTCCCTGGTGCTGCTCCCTCCTGGGAGGGCCGGGGGAAGGCCCGGCGGAGGGCCCGTTTGGGGGGCCGCCGAGCCGTAGGTCGGCCTCGACCCAGCCGGTGCCCGGGGCGTGCCTGCGCACGTTGGTGAGAGCTTCCTGCAGGACCCGGTGGAGGGTGGTCAGCACCTCGGGGGCCATGGTCTCGTCGTTGATGCCCTGGCCGATGTCGAAGGCGACCTGGGGGCCGCCCGCGGAGAACCGTTCGACCAGGGTGCGCATGTCCATGAGCGTGCTGCCGGGGGAGCGGGCGGCCCCGTCCTGGGCGCGCAGCACGCTGACCAGGCGGCGCATGGAGGTCAGCGCGTCGGCGCCCGCCCCGGCTATCGCGTCGAGCGCGGGGACGACGGCCTCGGGCTTGTGCTCGGCCACGATCTTGGCGGCCTGGGCCTGGACGACGATTCCGGTGATGTGGTGGGCGACCAGGTCGTGCAGTTCCCTGGCGAGTTCGAGGCGTTCGGCGCGCCGTACCGAGTTGACGGCCTCCTTGCGGCGTTCGAGCTGGAAGCGCAGGTAGGCGCCCACCCCGGCGGCGATCGACCAGCCGACGAAGACGAGGAAGCCGACGGCCAGGGACGGGGTGTCCTCGCGCAGCCGTCCGGCGGCGCTCTCCAGCACGACGACGGACGCGATGGAGAACATCGCGGCCCTGCTGATGGGTTCGATCCAGCGCAGGCCCGCGATGGTGAGGATCAGCAGTGACCCGGTCTCGGCGAAGGAAGGCAGCCCGCTGACGTGGCTGGAGCCGATGATCAGGGTGGTGACGAACGACGCGACGAGCAGGGTGGCGTATCCGCTGATCCTGTGGGTACGGCGCAGCAGCACCGCCAGGACGCCGATGGCGCCGCAGACCGGGCCGAGCCAGACCACGGGGTTGTCGGGGCGGGTGAGCACGACCATCACGTCGAGCAGCAACAGCAGGGTGAGCCAGCCGATCAGAGCGATCTCGCTGAGCCGTTGGATCCAGTAGACGATGCGATGTGTCTCCCCCACGGCCACTGAGCCTAAGACTCTTGGCCAAATCGGACATCAGCCATTCGGTGGAGCGGCCTCATGGGGAACCGGTCCTTCAGCGGAGGCGCCCGCCGGGGTCCGCGGCCGATGCTTGAGGAGTCGAAGGGGGGACGGAGATGACCGTCATCGGAGTCCTGGTACTGATCGTTGGGTTCGTGGTCGCGCTGGCTCTGGCGCTCGCGGACCCGGTGGTTCTCTCGCGGATCAACGGCCAGGGCGGCGAGGGCGCCAGCGGCCGTCACATCAAGGTGCCGCCGGTCGAGGCGGGGGGTGAGGTCGTGTGGCTGCCGGGGCGTCACACGGCCGGCAGCGGGCACCGGGCCGCCTGACGGCGAATCCGCCGAAGGGGCTTCGCGGTGTGCCCGTGGCGGCTCCACCTGGGGGTACGGCCAGGCGGACCGGGTCGTCGGGGACGGTCCGGCACGCCTGGCCGGGTGGACGCGACATGTGCCCGCCCGGGTGCGAGTAGCGTTGCCCTATGACTGAAGGATTCGAAACTCTGGCCATCCACGCAGGTCAGGAGCCGGACCCGTATACGGGGGCCGTCGTTCCGCCGATCTACGCGGTGTCCACGTACAAGCAGGACGGCGTCGGCGGTCTGCGCGCCGGATACGAGTACAGCCGTTCGGCCAACCCGACCAGGACCGCCCTTGAGGAGGCCGTCGCCGCGGTCGAGGGCGGCGCGCGAGGTCTTGCCTTCGCCTCCGGTCTGGCGGCTGAGGACACGCTGCTGCGCACGGTGTGCAGGCCGAGTGACCACGTTCTCATCCCGAACGACGCCTACGGCGGCACCTACCGGCTGTTCTCCAAGGTGAACCGGCCGTGGGACCTGCACTACGACCCGGTGGCCCTGGGCGACCTCGACGCGGTCGCCGCCGCCATGACGCCGAAGACCAGGATCGTCTGGGTCGAGACGCCGACGAACCCGCTGCTCGGCATCGCCGACATCGCGGCGCTGGCCGAACTGGCCCACGACAACGGCGCGCTGCTCGTGGTGGACAACACCTTCGCCTCGCCGTACCTGCAGCAGCCGCTGGCGCTCGGCGCGGACGTCGTCGTCCACTCGACCACGAAGTATGTCGGCGGGCACTCCGACGTGGTCGGCGGCGCGCTCGTCACGGCCGACGCCGAACTGGGCGAAAGGCTCGCCTTCCACCAGAACGCCATGGGCGCGGTCGCCGGGCCGTTCGACGCGTGGCTGACGCTGCGCGGGCTCAAGACGCTCGCGGTGCGGATGGAACGGCACTGCGACAACGCCGAGCGGGTCGCCGACCTGCTGCTCGCCCACCCGAGGGTCTCCTCGGTGCTCTATCCCGGTCTGCCGGACCACCCGGGGCACGAGACCGCGGCCAAGCAGATGCGGCGCTTCGGGGGCATGGTCTCGTTCCGGGTCGCGGGGGGCGAGGCGGAGGCGGTCGAGATCTGCAACCGGACCAAGCTCTTCACGCTCGGTGAGTCCCTGGGCGGTGTCGAGTCGCTGATCGAGCACCCGGGGCGGATGACACACGCCTCGGCGGCCGGGTCGCCGCTTGAGGTGCCCGCGGACCTGGTCCGCCTGTCCGTCGGCATCGAGTCGGTCGACGACCTGCTCGCCGATCTCAGCCGGGCGCTGGGCTGAGGCCGGGCGCTGGGCTGAGGCTGAACGGCTGGGTCGAGGCCGGGCCGGGCGTGCCCCTTCCGCCCGGCTTCGTGTGCTCTGCCGCCTGTTCCCGTGCGTTCCGGTGAACCGCCCCGGCACGGGAAAAGGGGAATGGCAGTGAATCGGAAACTCCCTGCCGGAAAAGGCGCTTTTCAGGTGTTCCGGAAAAGATCCTTTCCTGGCTGACGGCCGGGCGGAGATGATCTCGTGCCCGCCGTCTTCCGGGTCGGCCGTCTCCGCCGCCGTCAGAGGTCTCCGGTCCGTTCTCAGGCGGGGCTGCCCCAGACCATCAGCACCAGGATGACCAGCCAGATCAGGGCGATCACCCCGGAGAAGGCGGCGATCCGCCCGCGCTGGGCCTTCGCGTCGTCGGTCGAGGGCTCGGCGCTGAGCAGTTTGATGGCGGAGGCCTGGTCGCGGTCCACGATGACCAGGAGGACCGCGGCGACGATGAACAGCGTCATGGAGACCGACAGGTAGGGCCTGCCGAGATACTCGCGGCCGAGCAGCAGGCCGGCGACGAAGACGCCGATCGCGCCGATGGCGTAGATCCGGGTGGTCCTGTGCAGGTAGCGCAGGACGCTGAGGTCCCTGGAGCGGATGAACTTCGGCGTGGACATCGTCACCGCGGTGAGCGGTCCGAGCGTGAAGATCGCGAAGCCGATGTGCAGCCAGAGCAGCAGTTGGGTCATGAACCAGACATTAGCCCTCGGTGATCTCGGTCAGGGAAGGCACGCCCTGGGAAGCCGGCGGCCGCGGTCCTGGATCACACAGGGTCAGAGGGCGGGGCTTCAGGGAGGGGCTCAGGTCGGAAGCGGGGGCTCCGCCGGAACCGGCGCCCCAAGTTTGGGGACAGAACATCACAATTTGGATAATCCGCATTTATGGTGATGTGCGATGGTAGATCTTCTTATTAATGCGCTAAGCATCCCATTGAAGTGAGTAGGATCACCGGTGGGTTCGCTCTTGGGCGCCGAGGCCGTCGGCAACGAGATCACGGCCGTGCCGGGCGAGCAGTCAACCAGATCATGCACGACGGCACAAGGGAGTGCCCCCTGTGGGTGTGAGACATGTGGAGCCGTACACCGAGGAGTGGCGCAGCCAGCCGTCCTCCTACGTGAGCCGCGTCGTCGAGGCGCTGGGCGTCCAGGCCACCGGCTGGTGGGCGGGGCCCTGCGACCCGAGGGCCGCCACGATCCTGCTGACCGGCGGCGACGCCCTGGTGTGGGACGAGGAGAGCGGCTGGTGCCGGGGCCGCTACGTGTCCGGCGACCGTGAGCGCTGCACCGTCCTGGCCGACCCCCGCTATCTCGGCGGAGGCCTGCTGCCCAGCCCCGAACGGGTTCCCGCCGCGGTCGAGGACGCCCGCGCCGGAGTCGGCAACAGTACGGCCTGGCGGCCCTGCTACCGGTCGTACCGCCACTACCACGACGGCTTCGACCTCGCGCTCAACCACTACCTCGCCTACGCCGACGCCTGACAGGCCCTTCGAGGAAGGGTTCAGCGCTTCCTGCGGACCCGCAGGAAGTCGCTGACGACGTACTCGCCGAGCCGGTCGGCGTTGGAGGAGAAGACCCGGCCGCCGTTGCGCCTGGCCACCTCGTTCACGAAGTCCCTCAGCCGCTCGTCGTCGGCGAGCATGAAGACGTTGAGCGTCGCCCTGCGCCGGGTCATCTTGTCCACCTCGGCCAGCGTCAGGTCGAGCGTCTCGCGCGTCGGCGGCCACTCGAAGGCGGCCGAGCCGTTGCGCCGCAGGTGGGCGGTCGGCTCACCGTCGGTGACCACGAGCACGACCGGCTCGAAGTCCGGATGGCGGTCCAGGTGGCGGCCCGCGATCAGCAGCGCGTGGTGCAGGTTGGTGCCCTGGACCATGTCCCATTCGAGCCCGGCCAGCTCGTCGGGCTGCAGGACCCGGGCGTAGTTGGAGAAGCCGATGATCTGCACCGAGTCCTGGGGGAACTTCGAGGCGACCAGCGCCTGCAGGGCCATCGCGGTCTGCTTGGCCGCCGCCCAGGTACCGCGCAGCGCCATCGAGTAGGACAGGTCGACCAGCAGGCACACCGCGGCCGCGGTGCGCCGCTCGGTCTCGGCCACCTCGAAGTCGTCGACCGAGAGGGTCACCGTCCCCGCCGCTCCGCCGCGCCGTACGCCGTTGACGACCGTGCGGACCACGTCGATGGGCTGCTCGTCGCCGAAGCGCCACGGCCGGGTTGAGCCGGTCAGCTCCCCGGCGGAGCCCGCGTCCACCTGGTCGTGGTCGCCCCTGCGACCGGAGTCAAGGGAGGCGAAGACGCGGCGTAGGGCGGTCTCCCCGAGGCGGCGCACCGCCTTGGGGGTGAGTTCGAGCTTGCCCCGCTGGCGGCGCAGGTATCCCTGCCGTTCGAGCTCTCGTTCGATCCGCTTGAGCGCGTCCAGGTCGTCGACGGCGGAACGGCCGAGGGCGCGGCGGACGGCCGCCTCGTCGATGTCGTCGAGGCGGGCGCCCGGGTAGTCCTGGCGCAGCGCGGCCTCAAGCTGGGTGAGGTCGGCCAGCTCCTCAAGGGCGTTGACCGCGTCGCCCATCCCCAGGGGGTCCTCGCCGGAGAGTCGTTCGGGGGTGTTCCAGGCCAGGTCGGGCCGGCGGGCGTAGAGGGAGTCGCCGAGGCGGCGCATCTGCTCGCCGAGCCCGGCCTGGTCGAGCGTCTGGTCGATCAGGCGGCTGAGCTCCTCGCGTTGGCGGGGGGTGAGCGAGGCCATCAGGCGCTGGGTGGCGGCGGCCCTGCGGGCGAGGAGGTCGACCAGCTCCTCCAGGTTCCGCGGCGCCTCCGGAAACATGTCCCCATATTTCGACATGAAGGCGTCGAAGTCTTCCGGGGTGTGTTCGCCCCGTGCGTCCCGGTCCAGCATGTCGTTCAGCGCCGACATCATCTGCCCGACCCGCTCCATCGCGGCCGGATCGGGGTTGGCCAGCGCCTCGCGCATCCCGCGGAACTGGGTGTCGAGCACCTCCCTGCGCAGCAGGTCGCGCAGTTCCTCGAAGGTCTGACGCGCGGCGGCCGAACGCCACTGGTAGCCGCTCAGCTCCTGGATCGCGCCGGCCGCGTCGGAGGGCAGGCCGTCCAGCTCCGCCTCACGCAGTCTGGCGTCGTCGGACGGGTCGGGGAACAGCTCCGCGCGCTCCTGGCCGATCGCCTTGTCCAGCAGCGCCCTGGCCTGTTCGAGCGTCCCGTCGAGACGACCGCGCTCGCGCAGCTCACGCCTGCGCCGCCGTACCTCGCGGAGCAGGTCGTCCAGGCCGCGGCGGTCGTCCGCCCCCGGCAGGCCCTGCTTGAGCAGGTCACGCAGGGCGTGGGACGGGTTGGCCCCGGCCAGCACGGAGTCGCCCATCTGGTCGAGCGCCGAACGCACGTCGTACGGCGGCGCGAGCGGGTCGGGCCCTTCCCGGTACTCGCCATAGCGATAGCTCATCGAACGCCCTCCAACACGCGCCGCCGGGCCTCAGGTGCGGTAGACCGTCGTGCCGTCAACCTCGTCCTTGGACAGACGCCGCAGGAGATACAGGCCCTCAAGGGCGAACTCAAGGGCCGCCGCGGCGTGCCCGGGGGACTCGTCGCCGATGCCGAGCCCCGACATGATCTTGGCGAGTCCCGGCACGGGGCCGATCCCGCGCAGCAGGTCCGCGGCGGGGACCATGGCCCCCGACTCCACCTGGGTGCCCTCGGAGAACCGTTCGAGCAGCGGGGCCAGGTCGAGGCCGCCGATGGTGCCCCGGAAGGTCTCCGCGACGGCCCTGCGCAGCAGGTGGGACAGGACCTCGGTCTCCCGGCCCTCCTCGCTGACCTCGAACTCCACCTTGCCCCGCAGGGTGTGCACGATGCCCGGCAGGTCGGCGACCCGGGTCACCGCGCGCTCCTCGCCGGTCAGCGCCGCCCGCCGTACGGCCGAGGCGGCGGCGGTCTCGGCGGCGGCGATGGAGAAACGGGCCGAGACCCCGGAGCGCGCGTCGACCGCGGTCGACTCACGGACCAGGCGGGTGAAGCGGGCGATCACCTCGACCAGGTGGTCGGGCAGGTCGGCTCCCACCTGGTCGAGCGCGGCCTCCTGGCGGATGAGCCGGAGCTCGGTCTCGACGGACAGGGGGTAGTGGGTGCGGATCTCGGCGCCGAAGCGGTCCTTCAGCGGGGTGATGATCCGGCCCCGGTTGGTGTAGTCCTCCGGGTTGGCGCTGGCGATCAGCAGGATGTCCAGCGGCAGGCGCAGGTTGTATCCCCTGACCTGGATGTCGCGCTCCTCAAGCACGTTGAGCAGCGAGACCTGGATCCGCTCGGCCAGGTCGGGCAGCTCGTTGACCGAGAAGACACCCCGGTTGCTGCGGGGGACCAGGCCGTAGTGGACGGTCTCCGGATCGCCGAGCGTGCGCCCCTCGGCGATCTTGATGGGGTCTATGTCACCGATCAGGTCGCCGACGGAGGTGTCGGGGGTGGCGAGCTTCTCGCCGTAACGCTCGTCCCTGTGCCGCCAGGCGACCGGAAGCTCCTCGCCCGCCTCGTCGGCGAGCCTGCGGCAGCGGGCGCAGGAGGGGGCGTAGGGGTGGTCGTTGATCTCACAGCCGTCGACGACCGGCGTCCACTCGTCGAGGAGACCGGTCACCGTGCGGATGAGCCGGGTCTTGCCCTGCCCCCGCTCGCCGAGCAGGACCAGGTCGTGCCCGGCCAGCAGGGCTGTCTCCAGGTGTGGCAGGACGGTCTCGTCGAAACCCACGATGCCGGGGAACCTCGGCTGCCCGGCCCGTAGCCGGGCCAGCAGGTTCTCGCGGATCTCGGCCTTTACCGTGCGGTGGACATGGCCGCTCGCGCGAAGATCGCGCAGAGTACGTGGCTCTGGGATTTGAGGCACGAGATTGAGCCTACGTCCCCGAAGCCGAAACCGGGACTGTTATCCCGCTTTCGGATCTTGGACATCGTGTGCCGTCCGGCGCGCGTGCATGTCCTCACAGTGGGGAGAATCGCTGCAAGGCAAGGCTTCGGACAAGAAGGGGAGGTGAGACGAGTGGCGCTGTTGACGAGCTGCTTCTCCGACGGTCTCGCCGTGGGCTCCGACCTGGTCATGGCGGCGGAGACCGCCGTGCGCCAGGCCATCTCCGGCCTGACCGGGCCGCCTCACCTGGTCTGTTTCTTCATCTGCGGCGACGACCCCGACGAGGTCGCCCAGGCGGGGCTGCGCGTCATGCGGATGACACCGGAGGCGGCGGTGATCGGCTGCAGCGCGACGGGCGTGATCGGCGACGGCCGGGGCGTGGAGGTCACCCCCGCGGTGAGCGCCTGGGCCGCGACCCTCGACGGAGCCCGGCTGACGACCTTCGCCCTGGACACCCTCAGGGCCGATGACCGTTTCGTGGTCGTCGGCCTGCCGGAACCCCAGGCCGACGACCACGCGGCCATCCTTTTCGCCGACCCCTACAGCTTTCCGACCGACGGCTTCGTCGAACGTTCCGACGAGGTCCTCGGTGACCTGCCGCTGATCGGCGGCCTGGCCAACGCGCTCAGGGGCAGGGGAGCCGTACGGCTGTTCGCCGACGGCGAGGTCTACACCGAGGGAGCGGTCGGCGTCCTGCTCGGCGGAGCCGTCGATGTCAGGACCGTGGTCAGCCAGGGCTGCCGTCCGATCGGCCCGACGATGGCCGTCACCGGGGTCGAGGACAACCTCCTGCTCGAACTCGCGGGCCAGCCCGCCCTGGCCAGACTTGAGGAGGTGGTCAGCGCGCTTGACGAGGACGAACGGGAGCTGGTCGCCTCAGGACTGCAGATCGGCGTCGCCATGGACGAGTACGCAGAACGGCACGAGCACGGCGACTTCCTCATCCGGGGGGTGCTCGGCATCGACCCGGAACGGGAGGCCGTCGCCATCGGGGACGTCGTCGAGATCGGCCGTACGGTGCGCTTCCAGGTGCGTGACGCCGCGACCGCCGACGAGGACCTCTACGAGCTGCTCGACGCCCACCGCGAGGAGTTCGGCGGAGTGGACGGCGCGCTGCTGTTCTCCTGCAACGGCAGGGGATCGGCCATGTTCGGCAGCGCCGACCACGACGCCGTCGCGGTCAGGGAGACCCTCGGCCCGATCGGCGTCGCCGGGTTCTTCGCCGCGGGCGAGGTCGGCCCCGTCGGGGGCCACAACCACGTGCACGGTTTCACCGCCTCCGTTCTGGTCTTCTCCTCACGCCCCGGCGGCGACAGACCGTATGATCGCTAGATGTCCGGATCGGTGCTCGCCGTCGACATCGGCGGGACGAAGTTCGCCGTCGCCCTGGTCGGCAGTGAGGCCGGCAGCGAGGGCGAGGTCCTCAGGGCCCGCAGGACCGCGACACCCCCGGGTGGCGACGCCCAGACGCTGTGGAGGACGCTCGACTCCCTGATCGACGCGCTGCTCACGGAACCGGCCGAGGTCGTGGGTGTCGGGGTCGGCTGCGGCGGCCCGATGAACTGGCCGGAGGGCGAGGTCTCGCCGATCAACATGCCCGGCTGGCGTGACTTCCCGCTCAGGGCGCGGCTGGCGGAGCGCTTCCCCGGCGTGCCGGTGCGCGTGCACAACGACGCCGTCTGCCTGGCCGTCGCGGAACACTGGCGGGGTGCGGGCCGGGGCAGCGCCAACATGCTCGGCATGGTCGTCTCGACGGGAGTGGGCGGCGGGCTCGTCCTGGACGGCCGGTTGATCAACGGCGGCAGCGGCAACGCCGGGCACGTCGGGCACGTCGTGGTCGAACCCGGCGGGCCGGTCTGCGGGTGCGGGGCCAGGGGCTGCCTTGAGGCCGTCGCGCGGGGCCCGGCCCTGGCCGCCTGGGCGCTGGGACGCGGCTGGCAGCCGGGCGCCGCCGTACGGGAGGCGCCCGGTCAGGGGGAGGCCGTGCCGTACGTGGAGGCGGCGACGGCGAGCGGGCGGCAGCTCGCCCTGGACGCCGCGGCGGGCGACCGGCTGGCACTGGCCGCGATGGAACGGGCGGGACGGGCCCTCGGCCTGGCCGTCGCCGCCGCCGTCAACCTCTGCGACCTCGACCTCGTCACCGTCGGCGGCGGCCTCTCCCAGGCCGGACGCCTGCTGTTCGACCCGCTTGAGGCCGCGCTCGGCGAGCACACCCGGATGGGCTTCGCCCGCCGCGCCAGGGTGGTGCCCGCCGCCCTCGGCCAGGACGCGGGCCTGGTGGGCGCCGCCGCCCTCATCCTCGCCGCCTCCCACTACTGGCCCCGCTAACCGACCTTGAGCTGCTCGTCTCCGAAGTCGGCGATCAACCGGACGGTTGCGACGGTTGTGTCCCCGGTACGGCGGGGCCGTACCGGGGAGGGGGTCAGGGGGTCTTCCAGAGCCTGACCTCGGGGTTCCTGGGGGAGGGGCGGTTGAGCAGGGGGGAGGGGACCCCACGCAGATGCAGGTCGAAGAAGGCCCGCACGTAGGAACGGGTGATCGGCACCGCCCTGGCGGCGGGGAGCGCGCCCGGAGGCGTGCCGAACTGCTCGATCAGCACCGGGTAGTCGGTGAACGACTCGTGCTCGGCGCCGGTGACCGTCGCCCAGCGCTTCCAGCCGGTCAGCCGGGGCCAGTTGTCCCGCCAGGACGTCTCCTCGTCGGGACCGCCGGGAAGGAACGACCCCTCGGTGCCGAACAACATGAAAGGCCTGGCCAGGCCGCTCTCCGGGAGCGGGACGATGAACGAGCCGTCCATGACGAGGCCCGCGTCGATCCTGGGGTCGTCGACCATGGCCTGGGCCGCGCTGTTGCCGCCGATGGAGTGGCCCGCCATGCCGATCCTCGACGCGTCGATCAGGCCGGGCGGCCCCCACGCGGGACGGGCGCCGGTCAGCCTGCCGATGAGGAAGGACACGTCCGCCGAGCGGATCGCCGGGACGAGGCCGGGGGAGTCCTCGATCTCGCAGGCCGCGCAGGTGACGGTGGTGCCGTCGGGCAGGGTGGTCGCCATCGCCTCGTACGGGTGCCCGACCGTGGCGACCGCGTAGCCCCGGCTGGCCAGCTCCTCACTGAGCGTGGTGAGCGAGGAGCGCGGCAGGCCGAACCCCGGTGAGAGGACCACCAGGGGCAGCCCCGAACGCAAGGGCCGCGCCCCGGTCCTGGCGTTCGTCCTGATCCTGTTCAGCAGGTCCGGCGGGGGGCCCTCGACGCCCAGCCCGGCCAGCAGCAGCGCCGACTCGGCGGGGGTCACGTACCGCGTCCTGACGCCGGTCTTGGCGCGGGCCGGGTAGCGGAGCGTGACCATCAGCTCGCGCCGCCGCCCCGGCTCCCACGGGTCGGCGCGGGAGGAGTCGACCAGGTGCAGGTCGACGGCGCCGACCGGGTGGGGGCCCGTCGGCTTCGGCAGGACGGGGACCGTGAACCGGGCGGCGCTCACCGACGCGGACACCGACACGGGAGCGGAGGAGGGAGCGGCATGGGCAGGGGCGGCGACCACGGCCACGGTGACGCAGGCCGCCAGCCCTCTCACGAGAACTTTGATCATTCGACGAACCTAATTCCGGCTTTTCCCGCGGGCGTGGGGCCGCGCGACAAAGGTTGCCGGTCCCGCGTCGTCCCCGGCGCCAAAGCGGTGTCGTCAACTTTGCGTCCACGGCCAAAAGGTTCGCGGCACCGTGTCGTGCATAGTGAAGCCATGGATCTTGAACTGGTAAAACGCGAGGTCGCGGCCCTGGTCGGGCCCGACGCCCCGGGGCTCGCGGTCGGCGTCTACGCCGACGGAAAGACTCTGCTCACCACGGCCCAGGGGATGGCCTGCGTCGAGTTCGGCGTCCCGGTCGACGCCCACACCCGCTTCGACATCGCCTCGGTCAGCAAGCAGTTCACCGCCGCGTGCGTCATGCTGCTGGCCAGGGACGGCAGGCTCAGCCTCGACGACGACATCAGGAAGCACATCCCGGACCTGGCGCTGACCGTACCCGTCACGCTGCGGCAGTGCCTGCAGCACACCGGCGGGCTGCCCGAGTGGTACACGCTGCAGGCGTTCACCGGGACGCCGTTCACCGCGCTGACCGAGGAACGGCTGCTCGACGAGGTCCGGGGGATCCGGCACACGGCCTTCCCGCCCGGGACCGACTTCAGCTACTCCAACACCGGCTACGTCCTGGCCGCCGTGGTGGTCCGCACGGTGAGCGGGAGCTCGCTCGCCGAGTTCGCCCGCGAGCGGATCTTCGGTCCGCTCGGCATGGACGACACCCTGTTCAGGGACGACACCACACTGCCGCTGCCCAGGCTGGCGTACGGCTACGGCAACGCGGACGGCGAGCCGAAGCGGGCCGACACCCTGGAGAGCGCGGTCGGTGACGGCGGCGTGGTGACCAGCGTGGCCGACCTGGCCCCCTGGTTCGGCTTCCTGGCCGACGGGCGGGTCCTGGGCGACGACCTGCGGCGGCAGCTGCTCGAACCGACCGTGCTGGCCGACGGCACCGCCCTGCGCTACGCCAGCGGCATCTACCACACACCGATGGCGGGCAGCGCGGGCTACGGGCACGCGGGAGGCGTCCCCGGCTACCTGTCGAACCTGCTGTACCTGCCCGAGGCCGGCTTCGGCGTCGCCGTACTGTCCAACCAGACGGCGGTCGACCCGGTCAGGCTGAGCGAACGCCTGGCCAGGGCGCTGCTGGGCGAGGTGCCCGGGGCACTCTTCGAACCGGCCGAGACGGTGGACCCGGCGGTCGAGGTGCCGGCCGGGCACTGGCACGACCCGGTGGGAGACGCCTTCCTCACGCTCGAAGCCGCGGAGAACGGCCGGGTCAGGCTCGACAGGAGCGGTGACGTCACCGAGTTCGCCCTCGCCAAGGACGGCCGCTGGTACGGCCTCGGCGACGCGGACGGGCTCTGGCTTGAGCGCCGGGACGGCGAGCTGGCGCTGGACAGCGGCCTGGGAGCCCGGCGCCCGATCGTCTACCGGCCGTGTCAGGCGCCGGGCACCGAGCCCATGCCCGGCGGGGCCTACCACAGCGAGGAACTGGACGTCCGCGTCACGGTCAGGGACGGCGTGCTGCGCGCCGGGCGTGAGCTGCGGCTTCCCGTCGAACCAGCCCCGGCGGGGGTGTGGCAGGCGGGGCCGTTCACGTTGCGGCCCGACGGCGACGACCTGCTGATCAGCGGGGGCGGCCTGCGCCGGATGCGCTTCACGGGCGAGCCCGGCGGCGACCTCCGTGGATGAGCCCGGAGACGGCCTTCCCGGATGAGCCCGGAGAGGGCCTTCCCGGATGAGCCCGGAGAGGGCTTTTCCGGGGCGGCCCGGGAGCGCCGGAGGGCGGGCCGAGGCGGGGAGCGGGAGCCCATGTTGGCCTGCAGCACGAGGGCGGGACCGAGGGTTTTGGCTGCGGGGTCAGTGAACGCGGGCCGGACGGCTTCTAGCGTCCCACTATCCCGCTCCCCTCCCGAGGTGGTCACCATGAAAACGCCGACCATCAGGGCCGCCGTGGTCGCCCTGCTCCTCCTTCCCGTCGCGGCCTGCGCGGGCTCCCCGCAGAAGGGCGCGACCGGCGCCGACCGCGACACCCTGGTCTGGGCGTCCTCCGCGGCGCCGAACAGCCTGGACATCGCGCACGGCTTCAACAACGCCTCGACCACCATCCAGCTCGCGGTGCTGGACACCATGGTCACCCTCGACGCCAAGGGGGCGCCCGCCCCGGGCCTGGCCACGTCGTGGACCCAGCCGACGCCGGACAGCTACGAGTTCACTCTGCGCAAGGCCGTGACCTTCACCGACGGCTCCCCGCTGACGGCCGACGACGCCGCCTACTCCCTGAGCCGTCACCTGGACCCGGCCGTCGCCTCCCAGGCGGCCAGCTACTTCACCACCGTCAAGAAGGCCGAGGCCGTCGGAACCGACAAGGTCAGGGTCACCCTGACCCGCCCCAACCCGGCCTTCCTGTCGGTGGCGGCCATCGCCTGGCAGGTCGTGCCGCGCAAGCTGGCCGAGGCGCACCCCAGGGACCTGGGCAGCCCCGAGGTCGGCACGATCGGCACCGGCCCCTTCAAGGTCGTGAAGTTCTCCCTCACCTCGGGCACCGTGCTGGAGCGCAACGAGTCCTACTGGGGGCCGAAGCCCGCGCTGCGCCGGGTCGAGATCAAATCCATCTCCGACGCCGAGACGCTCAGGATGGCCGTCAGGTCGGGGGAGATCGACGCCACCGACGGTCTCAACGCCCGGGACGCCCGCAAGTGGACGAACCTCCCCGGCGTCACCACGAGCTTCTACCCCGGCAACAACATCGCCTACCTGTCGCTGGCCGTCGGCAACGGCCCGCTCAAGGACGTCCACGTACGGCGGGCCATCGCGCACGCCGTGGACCGCCAGGCCCTGACCACCCTGATGACCGGGGGGCACGGCACCACGGCGAGGGCGATGCTGCCGATGCCGCAGATGACCGCCCTCTACGGCGACGACACGCCGAAGTTCCCCGACCACCCGTTCGACCTGGCCGCCGCCAAGGCCGAACTGGCCAAGTCGGCCTACCCGGACGGGTTCACGATGGCGGTGCCGTACTCCTCGGGGTCGGACGGCGCGACCGTCATGCAGGCCGTCGCCGCCGACCTCGCGAAGATCGGCATCAAGCTGACCATGGAGCCGAGCCCCGGCGACAGGTACATCGCCATGCTGATGGACCACAAGGGGCTCGGTGTGCAGTACGTCAACCTCTCCTACGGCACCCCGGAGCCGATCGAGGTCCTGCCCGACATGATCGGCCGCGCCGCGGCGAAACCGCAGGGCTTCAACTTCTCCGGGTACGGCTCCGCCGAACTGGACGCCCGGCTCGACGCCCTGAGCGAGGCCACCGGTCAGGAGCGTCAGGACCAGGTGACCGCCCTGCTCACCGAGATCGGGGAGCAGGTGCCGTACGTCCCGCTGTTCCACATGGACAACGGCATCGCGCTGCGCGACGGGTTCACCGCGCCGGGACTGAGTGTCTGGAACCCCAACTTCTTCGTCGTCATCCGCCCGGCGGGCAAGTGACATGGCCGTCCTCACTCTCGTCGCCCGCCGCCTGGCCGCCGCGCTGGTCCTGCTCGGCGCGCTCTCGGTGATCACCTACGGGCTGCTCGTCGCCTCACCCGGCGGTCCCGAGCAGGTGCTGCTGGGCACCCGCCCCTCGACGCCGGAGACCAGGGCCGCGATCAGGGCCGAGTACCACCTCGACGACCCGTTCCCGCTGCGCTACGCCCGCTGGCTCGGCGACGCCGTACAGGGTGACTTCGGCGTCTCCATCTACTCCAGGGAGCCGGTCGCCGACGTCATCGCCGACCGGCTGCCGGTCACCGCGGGCCTGGCGGGCTACGCCCTGCTGATCACCTTCGCCGTCGGCGTCCCGGTCGGGCTGGTGGCCGCGATGGGCCGGGGCGGCCTCCTCGACCAGGGCATCACCCTCGGCTCCCTGGTCCTGCTGGCCGTACCGCCGTTCGCGATGAGCATCCTGCTGCTGTACGGCTTCGCGGTCACCCTCGGCTGGTTCCCCGTCTTCGGCGCGGGCGAGACGTTCGCCGAACGCGTCACCCACCTGACGCTGCCCGCGCTCGCCCTGGCCGCGGCGCAGGGAGCCATGGTGGTACGGCAGATGCGGGCGGCGGCGCTCGACCTGGCCGGGCAGGACTTCCTGACCTTCGCCAGAGCGCGGGGGCTGCCGCGCGCGCGTGTCTGGATCGGTTACGCGCTGCGCAACGCGGCCCTGCCCGTGCTGACCGTCGGCGGCCTGCTGCTGGCGGCGAACCTGACCGGCGCCCTCTTCGTCGAACAGGCCTTCGGTCTGCACGGGCTCGGCGCCCTGCTCATCGCCGCCGTCAGCCAGAAGGACATCCCCGTGGTGCAGGCGCTCGTCCTGTTCAGCGGTGCGATCGTGGTCGTGGTCAACCTGCTGATCGACCTGGCCTACCTCGTGGTCGACCCCCGGGTACGGCACGGCGCGGTGGCGCTGTGAGGGGCGTGCTGGCCGGGGTGCTCGGCCTGGCGATCCTCGTCGGGCTGTTCGGCTCCCACCTGGCCCCCTACGACCCGGCGACGCAGGACCTGGCGCTCGGCGCGGCCGGTCCGGACGCGGCCCACTGGCTCGGCACCGACGACCTGGGCAGGGACGTGCTGTCCCGCCTCCTGACCGGGGCCGGGTCCGCGCTGCTGTGGCCCGTCCTCGTCGCGCTCGGCACGACCACGCTGAGCACCTCGCTCGGCCTGTTCGCCGGGTACCGGCTCGGCTGGATCGACGCGCTGATGATGCGGACCGTGGACCTGGCCATCGCGATGCCCGGAATGCTGGTGCTGATCGTGCTGGTCGGCGTGCTCGGCGGCGGGTACGGCTGGTCCGTGCTGGCCATGGCCGTACTGTTCACACCGGGCGACATCCGGGTGATCCGCAGCCTGACGCTCGCCCAGCGCGACCTGGCCTACGCCGAGGCGGCCAGGACCCTGGGGCTGCCGCCCCGGCGCGTCATGTTCCGCCACCTGTTGCCCAACCTCGCCCCCACGGTCGTCTCCAACGCCCTGCTGAGCTTCGTGGCCGCCCTGGTCTCGCTGGCCGGGCTCTCCTTCCTGGGGATCGGCCTGCCCGCGGGCACCCCCGACTGGGGGCTGATGGTCGAGGAGAACCGGGATCTGCTCGACCTCAACCCCTGGGCCTCCGTCGCCCCGGTCGTCCTGATCACCCTGATCGCCACCTCGGCCACCCTGCTGGGCGACCGGCTGTTCGACACCCTCTCCAAGGGAGGCGCCCGATGACCCTCCTCGACGTCACCGGCCTGACCGTCACCGGCCGTCACCTGGTCGTGGACGGCGTCGACCTGACCGTCTCCGCGGGGGAGACCGTCGGGCTGGTCGGCGAGTCGGGCAGCGGCAAGTCGCTGACCGCCAGGGCCGTGGCGGGGCTGCTGCCCAAGGGCATGACCGCGTCCGGCTCGGTCACCCTGTCCGGCCTGCAACTGCTCGGCGCCCGCGAGCGCGTGCTGCGGTCGGTGCGCGGCAGCCGGGTCGCGCTGCTCATGCAGGACCCCTTCGCCATGCTCAACCCGCTGATCACTGCCGGCGCCCACATCGCCGAGTCACTGCCCAGGACCAGGGCGGCGCGCCGGAACCGCGCCCAGCGCGGGGAGGAGGTGACGCGGCGGCTGGCCGAGGTGGGCATCGACGACCCCTCGGTCGCGGGACGCTACCCCTTCCAGCTCTCCGGGGGGATGCGGCAGCGGATCGCCCTCGCCGCGGCCCTGGCCGGTGACCCCGAGCTGCTCATCGCCGACGAGCCCACGACCGCGCTCGACGCGACCACCCAGCACGAGATCCTCATGCTGCTGCGCGAGGTCCAGCGGACGCGCGGGATGGGGGTGCTGCTGATCACCCACGACCTGCGGGTGGCCTTCGAGATGTGCGACCGGGTCGCGGTCATGTACGCGGGCCGGATCGTCGAGAGCGGGCCGGGCTTCGACGTGGCCAAGGTGCCCGCCCACCCCTACACGTCCGGGCTGCTGGCGGCGCTGCCCTCGGTGAGCGTGACGCTGCCCAGGCTTGAGGGCATCCCGGGCGCCGTGCCGTCCGCGGGGGACGTCACCGGGACGTGCGCCTTCGCCGACCGCTGCTCCCAGGCCGAACCCGGGTGCGGGCACGCCCGTCCGCCGCTGCGCGAGGTCACCCCGGGCAGGCACACCGCCTGCCTGTACGAGGTGCGCCCCCGCCCCCACGCCGGGTCCCGTGCCGGGTCACAGCCCGCCGCGCTCCGCGAGGCCCCGGCGGGCGGCCCGCTGCTCACCATCGACGGCCTGCGCAAACAGTACGGCGGGCACACCGCCCTCGGCGGCGTCTCGCTGACCGTCATGGAGGGCGAGAGCGTCGGCGTCGTCGGCGAGTCGGGTTCGGGCAAGACCACCCTGGCCCGGTGCGTCCTGGGCCTGGCCACCCCCGACGGAGGCCGGGTGGAGCTGGCCGGGCTCGACCTGACCCGGCGCGGGCGGCGGGGAGACCGGGCGCACCGGCTGGTGCAGTGCGTCTTCCAGGACCCCTCGACCTCGCTCAACCCCTCCCTGACCGTGGGCTCGACGCTCACCGAGGCCGCCGCCCAGGGATCACGTGAGGGACGGCTCTCCGTCCCCGAACTGCTCGACCTGGTCGGCCTGCCCGCCTCCTACGCCGAGCGCCGCCCCAGGGCGCTGTCCGGCGGCGAACGGCAGCGCGTGGCCATCGCCAGGGCCCTGGCCGTACGGCCCGCCCTGCTGATCTGCGACGAGCCGGTCGCCTCACTGGACGTCTCGGTCCAGGCCCACGTGCTGGAACTGCTGCGCACGGTGGGCCGCGACCTGGGCACCAGCCTGCTGTTCATCACCCACGACCTGGCCGTGGTCAGACAGATCACCGACAGGACCGTGGTCCTGTTCAAGGGAGAGGTGGTCGAGGAGGGCCGAACCCCCCAGATCCTGGACGCCCCCACCCACCCCTACACCCAGAAACTCCTGGCCTCGGTCCCCCCAACCCCCTAGAGCTCTCGTTTCGGCCCCGCGCGTGAGGAGTTTGATCTTTGCCTTACCGGCGCCGTGCGTGAGGGGTGTCGGCTTGGGCGCGTCGGTGTCTGGACTGAGGAGTGAGGGAGCGCAGCGGACGAGCGACGAGGGAAGACGCCGACTCAGGGCGCCCAAGCCCGCGACGCCGCCAGGCGGAGCAAGAAGACATGGCTTGGGCGCGTCGGTGTCTGGACTGAGGAACGCAGGAGCGAAGCGACGGAGTGACGAGGGAAGACGCCGACTCGGAGGCGCCCAAGCCCGCGCTGCCGAAGGCAGCGCAAAAGACACTGCATACTTTGGTCGCTTGTGGCCGGAGTAGCGAGAAAGGAAACCTTGCATCATGCACGACCTGCTGCTCAGCCATGGAAGCGTTCACGACGGGTTCGGCAGCCCCGCGAAGGACGCCGACGTCGCGATCTCCCAGGGCCGGATCGTCGCCGTCGGCCGTGACCTCGGGCCCGCCAGGCGGGTGATCGACGTCGCGGGGATGGTCGTCGCCCCCGGTTTCGTCGATCCGCACAGCCACTCCGACACCGTGCCCTTCCTCGCCGAACCCCAGCCCTTCAAGCTCCACCAGGGCGTCACCACCGAGATCGTCGGCAACTGCGGCTTCTCCTGCGGGCCGGCGAACCCGGAGACGGCCGGGTTCATGCCCGCCGTACTGGCCGAGCAGGCGTTCACCACGTTCGGCGAGTACCTCGACGCGGCGCGGGCGGCGGGGCCGAGCAACAACCTGGCCGTCATGGTGGGGCACAACACGCTGCGGCTGGCGGCGAGCGGGATGGAGGCGAAGCCGACGGGTGAGGCGCTCGACCGGATGCGCGTCCTGGCGGCCGAGGCGTTCGAGGCGGGCGCCGTCGGGCTGTCCAGCGGCCTTGAGTACGTCCCCGGCGCCTACGCCGGCACCGACGAACTGGTCGCGCTCGCGCTGGTCGCCCGGCGGTGGAACCTGCCCTACGCCACGCACATGCGCAGCGAGAGCGAGGGCCTGGCCGACGCGCTCGACGAGGCGATCACCGTCGCAACCCGGGCCGGGGTGCGGCTGCAGGTCTCGCACTGCAAGGCGTCGGGCCGGGCCGTACACGGGTCTTCGGCCATGCTGCTGGCCAAGCTCGCCGAGGCGCGCAGGTCGGGCCTGGACGTGCGCGCGGACGTGTATCCGTACCTGGCCTTCTGCACCGGTCTGGTCGCCGTGCTGCCGCCGGTCGCCTGCGAGGGTGGCCAGGAGGCACTGCTGGCCAGGCTCGCCGACCCCCTGACCAGGGCCGCGCTCCGCGCGATGGCCGAGGACCCGGCGACCGGCACCGGGGTCGGCCTGTGGCGTGAGCTGCACCCGGCCGACGTGCAGATCCTCACCCACTCCGACCCCGCCGTCGAGGGCAGGCGCCTTGCCGACCTGCCCGGGGACCCGTGGGAGGCCCTGTGCGACCTGCTTCGGCGGGACCCGCACGCCTCCGGGGTCTTCCACACCATGCACGACGACGACGTGACCGCGATCATGGCGGATCCGCTGGTCTCCATCGGTTCGGACGGCGGGCCCCCGGTCGGCCCCAACCACCCGCGTACGTTCGGCACCTTCCCCACCTTCCTGGGGACCTACGTCAGGGAGCGGAAGGTCGTCCCGATGCCCGAGGCGATCCGCAAGGTCAGCTCGGCCGTCGCCGCCCAGTTCGGGCTGACCGACCGGGGCTGGCTCGGTCCCGGCGCGGTCGCCGACGTCTGCGTCTTCGACCCCGCGACCGTCGGTCACGACGGCACCTACGAGGTCCCCGACGTGCGTCCCCACGGGGTGCGGCACGTGTTCCTCGCCGGGCGGGAGGTGGTCGCCGACGGCGAGTTCACCGGGGGCAGGCATGGAACGGTCCTGCGCCGGGGGATGTCATGACGGCGCGCGGCCGGGTCACGCTCGGTGTGCTGCTGGACAGTCTCGGTCCCGAGATGGTGCGTCCACTCGCCCTGCCCGGCGGCAGGGAGCCGCTGATCGGCACACCGGTCATCTACGACCCCGAGGAGGCCATGACCGGTCTCGACGGCGCCGTGCTGCTGGTCACCGGGCGCCCGTCCGCCGAGATGCTGGCCCGCGCGGGTGAGGCGGGCGTCGCGGTCGTGGTGGTCAAACCGGGCACGAGCGACCCGGAGCCGCTGGCCGAGGTGGCGGAGGCGGCCGGTACGGCGTTGCTCGCCGCCGCTCCCGACCTGTCCTGGGGGCAGCTCTACACGCTGATCGACGCCCTGCTCGCGGTGGTCGCGCCCGTCGAGTCGCTGGGTGACGCCAGGGCGGCCGACCTGTTCGCGCTGGCCAACCAGGTGGCGGTACGGGTCGGCGGGGCCGTGGCCATCGAGGACCTGGCGATGCGGGTGCTGGCCTATTCGACGGTCGAGGGGCAGCAGATCGACGACCTGCGCAGGGAGGGCATCCTGGGCCGCAGGGTGCCCGAGCACCCGACCAACACCGAGGAATACGCCGCGGTGCTGCGCGCCGAGGACGCGGTGTGGAGCTACGAACCGCGCGAGTACTACCCCCGGCTGGCCATCGCCATCCGCGCGCACGGTGAGGCGCTCGGCACGATCTGGGCGCTCAGGGCGGAGGAGCCGCTGGCGGCCGACGCCGCGCAGGTGCTCGCGGAGGCGGCCCGCGCCGCCGCCCCCCACCTGGCCAGGATCACCCTGGCCGCGGACGAGGCCCGCAGGCGCCGTGACGAGTGCCTGGGCAACCTGCTGCGCGGCATCGGGCCGGTCAGGGAGCTGGCCACCTCCTTCGGCCTGCTGCCCGACGAACCGGTCACCGTGGTCACCATCGGGCCGCACGGCCGTACGGCCGACGCCTTCGCGGCCACCCACACCGGCGACCTGCTGCGCACCGCCTACGCGGCCTACCGGATGCGCGCGGCGACGGGGGCGGTCGACGGGCGCGCCCACGCGATCGTCGCCACGGACTCGGTGACGCCGCTGCTGCGCAGGATCACCGCCGACGTCCTGGCCAGGATGCGCGACCGGCTCGGCGGGCAGTGGCGGGCGGGGATCGGCAGGGTGGTCCCGGCGGCCGCGCTGGCGCCGACCAGCGCCCGTCAGGCGGAGGAGGCGTTGCGGGCGGTGTGCGGGCCGTACGCGAGGGCCGAGGTAGGGCACCACGAGGAGTTGTCGGCGGCGCTGTTCCTGATGGACATGGACGCCTCCGTCCGGGCCAAGCCCTCCCTGCACGGCGAGCCGCTCGGGGTGGTCGCCGCGCACGACGCCAGGCACGGCACCCACTACGTGCGCAGCCTGCGGGTGTGGGTGACCGCGCACTACGACGTGCCCAGGGCGGCCGACACGCTGTCCCTGCACCCCAACACCCTGCGCTACCGGCTGCGCAGGATCGGCGAGCTGATCGACCTGGACGACCCGGACACCCGCCTGGTCCTGGCGCTCCAGCTCCGGCTGAGCGGCGCCGCGGGACCGGACGGCTCGTGAGCGGCGTCATCGGCCGGGCAGGTTGTGAGAGAGGCAGGCGGGCTTCGAACGGCGTCGCCGGGCCGTACGGGTTCTGGCGACGCCGCGAGGTCGTGCGAGCGCCGGACGGGTGGCGCTGAGCGGGACCACAAATCCGGGCGGGTGAAGTTCGGCGTGTGCGCCAACGCTCCGGAGGCCTTCCGGCAGGATGCTGTCTGCCATGGTCGAACTCCTCGCCTCGGCTCGGGCCGGGGTACGTCTCCTCTCTCTGCACGGCACCGCCGACCTGCAGCGCGCCGACCGGCTGCTCCGTCAGGTCTGGGGGACCAGGCCGGGTGACGATCCGCCCATCTCCCTGGACGTGATGTGCGCGCTGGCGCACGTCGGCGGCTACATCGGCGGCGCCTTCCTCGACGAGGAACTGGTCGGCGCCGCCGTGGGGTTCCTCGCCGCGGACAGGAGCCTGCACTCCCACGTCGCCGGGGTCGCCTCCCGGGCACGGGGACTCGGCGTCGGCCTGGCGCTCAAGGAACACCAGCGAGCCTGGGCGGCCGAGCGCGGCCTCGTCGCCGTCTCCTGGACCTTCGACCCGCTCGTACGGCGCAACGCCTACTTCAACCTGGTCAAACTCGGCGCGAAGGTCGTCGAGTACCTCCCTGACTTCTACGGCCCGATGAGTGACGGCATCAACGACGGGGACGTCTCCGACCGGCTGTTCGTCACCTGGCCCGTCACCCCGGACCCCGCCCCGGCCACCGAACGGGCGGCAGGGCCGTCCGAGACCGCCGCCGTGACCGTCCTCGACGAGGCGGGGACCGTACGGCCCGGCGGCGGGGCGCCTCTGCTACGCTGCGCGACTCCGCCGGACATCGAGCGGTTGCGCGTGGACGAGCCCGGCGAGGCCAGACACTGGCGGGCCGCGCTGGGCGGGGTGCTCGGCGCGGCGTTCGCCGACGGTTACCGGATCACCGGCTTCACCCGATCCGGGTGGTATCTGCTGGCCAGAGGAGGCACGGCGTGAAACTGACAGGTGTGGAGCTGCGTAAGGTCGCGCTGCCGCTGGTGACCCCGTTCAGGACGTCCCTGGGCACCCAGACGGTGCGGGAGGCGCTGCTCGTGCGGGTGGTGACCGACGAGGGCGAGGGCTGGGCGGAGTGCGTGGCCGAGGACGAGCCGAGCTACTGCCCCGAGTACCTTGAGGGCGCCGCGGACGTGATCCGCCGGTTCCTGCTGCCGGTGCTCTTCCCCCTCGACCTGGACCCGGCGGCCGTCGCCCCCGCGTTCGGCCACGTGCGCGCCCACCAGATGGCCAAGTCCGCCGTCGAGACGGCCGTGCTCGACGCCTGGCTGCGCTCCCGGGGCGTCTCCCTGGCCTCCTACCTGGGCGCGGTACGGCACAGCCTGCCCGTCGGCGTCTCGGTCGGCATCGCCGAGAGCATCGACGCGCTGCTCGACACCGTGGACCGGCACCTGGCCGCCGGATACGCCAGGGTGAAGCTGAAGATCGAGCCCGGCTGGGACCTCGAACCCGTCAGGCGGGTCAGGGAGACCTTCGGCTCCGGCGTGATGCTCACCGTGGACGCCAACACCGCCTACGAGGCCGCCGACATCCCCCATCTGACCAGGCTCGACGCCTACGGCCTGGCGATGATCGAGCAGCCCTTCGCCCCCGGCGACCTGCACACCCACGCCCGGTTCGCGGCCAGGTCGAACACCCCGGTCTGCCTGGACGAGAGCATCACCTCGGCGCGTGACGCGGCGGCGGCGATCAGGATGGACGCCTGCTCGATCATCAACATCAAGCCGGGCCGGGTGGGCGGCTACCTGGAGGCGCGGCGCATCCACGACGTGGCCCGCGCCAACGGGCTGCCCGTGTGGTGCGGCGGCATGCTGGAGACCGGTCTCGGCAGGGCCGCCAACCTGGCGCTCGCCGCGCTGCCCGGTTTCACGCTGCCCGGCGACATCTCGGCGACCGCGCGCTACTACGGGCGGGACGTCACGGCGCCGTTCGTGCTGACCGGGGGAGAGATGACCGTGCCCTCGGGGCCGGGGATCGGCATCACCCCCGTCCAGGAGGACCTGGACGCGCTGACCACCGAGACCGAGTGGATCGCCGCCCCCTGACTTCGCGGTGACCGGCGCCTACCAGACGTCACCGTCGCGCCAGTCGCAGGTCAGCGTGCCCGACAGGGTGAGCGGAACCGTCACGGGGAGGACGTGGACCCCCTCGTCCTCCTCCTCGGTGCGTTCGAGGCCGTCCGGGGTGAGCGCGAACGTCTCGCCCCGCCACTGCCGCCAGCCGCGTCCCCGGTAGAAGGGCACGGCCTCGTCGGACGCGCTGAGCGCGCCGAGGTCGTAGGCGCCGTGGACGACCCGTTCCAGCGCGTCCATCAGGGCGGTGCCGTACCCTCCGCGCCGTAGGTCCGCGCGGACCCCGACGGCCTCGACGTAGCCCGCGCGCAGCGCCCTGCCGCCGTGCAGCATCCGCCGCTGGACCACCGAGGCGTGCCCGACCAGCTCGGCTCCCCGCCAGGCCAGGGCGTGCACCCCGCCCAGGGCGTGCTCCCAGTCGTCGTCGCTCAGGTCTCCGTCGAAGACCTCGACGAGCAGTCTCCTGGCGGTTTCGAGGGTGGCGGTGTCCAGTTCCGAGGTGTGGGCCGTACGAACGTCGATCATCTCTCCATCCTGGCAGCCGTGATCCGTTTGTAGTAGTGGTTGTTTGGGATGTAGTAGGTGTACTACATTCGAAAGCATGGATGCTGTGATTAGCGTTCGCGGGCTGCGAATGTCGTACGGCCGGAACGAGGTGCTGCGCGGGGTCGACCTTGAGGTGCGACGCGGGGAGACCGTCGCACTGCTCGGGCCGAACGGCGCGGGGAAGACGACCACCGTCGAGATCCTCGAAGGCTTCCGCCTCCCGTCGGCGGGCGAGGTCGAGGTCCTGGGCGTCGATCCCGCGCGGGGCGACGACGCCTGGCGGGCCAGGCTCGGCGTCGTCCTGCAGAACTGGCGGGACCACCCGCGCTGGCGGGTGGGCGAACTGCTCGGCCACGTCGCCGCGCACTACCCGGCGCCGTGGAACACCGGGGAGCTGCTCGACGCCCTCGGCCTGTCCGGGAAGGCCACCGCGAAGGTCGGCCAGCTCTCCGGCGGCCAGCGCCGCAGGCTCGACGTGGCGCTCGGCGTCGTCGGCAGGCCCGACCTGCTCTTCCTCGACGAGCCGACGACCGGCTTCGACCCCGAGGCGCGGCGCGAGTTCCACGACCTGGTCCGCGGGCTCGACACGACCATCCTGCTGACCACCCACGACCTGGCCGAGGCCGAACGGCTCGCGGACCGCATCGCGGTGCTGGTCGAGGGACGCGTCGCCGTCTCCGGCACCCCCGCCGAGCTGGCCGCCGCCGTACGGGCGCCGTCACGGGTGCGCTGGCAGGACGGGTGCGAGCTGACCGACGACCCGTCACGGCTGGCCTGGGAACTCCACCAGAGGTACGGCGGGCCCGTCCCCGACCTGGAGATCCGGCGGCCGACGCTGGAGGAGAGCTACCTGAGCCTGATCGATCGGAGCGCGGCATGAACGGCACACTGGGCCTCGGGATCCGCCGAGGACTGATCGAGCAGAGCACCCTCCTGCGGGACAGGAAGGAGGTGACCGGCCAGCTCGCCGGCGGGGTCGGCGTCTTCCTGCTGCTCACGCTGTGGATAGGCGGCAACCCGGCCGGTGGCGGAGTCGACATGGCCACGTTCATGGCGGTCGGGTTCACGGCGTTCATGGTGTTCTCCACCGGGGTGACGACGCTGCCGATGCTGATCGCGGCCGACCGGGAGGAGGGCGCGCTGCTCCGGCTGCGGGCGCTGCCGCGCGGCATCCCGGTCTACGTGACGGGACGCGCCGTCTCGGTGCTGTGCCAGATCCTGACGCAGGCGACGCTGATGCTGCTGGCGGGCGTGCTCGTCGCGGGCGTCCGGCCCCCCGCGACCCCGCAGGCGTGGCTGATCTTCGGCTGGGCGCTCGTGCTCGGGGCGCTCTCCGTGGTGCCCGTCGGGGCCGCGCTCGGCGCGATGCTGTCCAACCCCAAGAGCGCGGCGCTGGTGCTCGGGCTGCCGTCCATGCTGCTGATGCTGATCTCCGGGGTGATGCTCCCGCTGCGGATGCTGCCCGAGGTGGTCGGCCGGGTCGCCCAGGCCTTCCCGCTCTACTGGCAGGGACACGCCCTGCGGGCCGCGTTCCTGCCGCCGGGCGCCGCGGCGGCCGAACTCGGCGGCGCCTGGCAGCTCGGGACCGCCGCGACGGTGATGGGACTCTGGGCGATCGCCGGTATGGTTCTGGCACCCTGGCTGCTGCGCAAGGTCACCCGCGGGGCGTCCGGGACCCGGCAGGCCGAGCGGCGGATATGAGGCTCCCGAATGTCCAGCGAGATCGTCTACAACCGCATCTCGATGCTGCGCGCCGAACGCGGGATCTCCCGCAAGGACCTGGCGACGGCCCTGGGCGTGCACTACCAGACGGTCGGCTACCTGGAACGCGGCGAGTACAGCCCCAGCCTGTTCCTCGCGCTGCGGATCGCCGAGTACTTCGAGGTGCCGGTGGAGGTCGTGTTCTCACTGACCCCCTTCGCCCGGCTGGGCAGCGGGGGCGGGACATGAGGAAGGAGAGACCGATGCGTCGCTGGATCGACCGTCGCGTCCGCGAACGTGTGGCCCTCATCGAGAACAGCCCGGCCCGCCGTGTCTGGACGGGCAGGCGCAACCGCAGGCGGCTCGTGACCGCCGGGGGCGCGGCCCTGCTGGTGCTCTGGGCGGGCCTGGTGGTCATCGTCAGGCTCGCGCCGAGCGACCTGGCCCGCAACGTCTACCTGTCCATGTTCGCGCTCGCCGTGGCCGTCCTGGTCCCGGTGTACGGCTGGCTCACCCTCGCCACCAAGGGCGTCACCACCATCCCCGCCGAGTATCTCGACGAACGGCAGCGTGGCGAACAGCAGCGGGCCTACACGGGCGCGCACACCCTCACCACGGTCGTGCTGGCCGTACTGGTGGTCCTGGCCGGCCTGTGGAGCACGGGGGGCCGGCTGACCCTGGACGTGCCGACCGCCCTGCTGCTGCCCCTGGCCCTGACCCTGCTCGCCACCCACTACACCCTGCCCCTCCTCCTGGAGGGCTGGCGGCTGCCCGACCCGCCCCCCGACGAGGACGACTGACCGATCGGCTGTGAGCCCTCTCAGCCCGGCTCAGCTTCGCCACAGGACCACCTGTGTAGGTTCCGGAGCCGAACGGGGGTTGGCTCATGACTGACATCGCACATCCATCGTCACCCGATCGGCGGTTGGCGTGGACCGGATACGCGGCCTTCGGCTGGGCGGTGGCCTACGGGGGGTTCGGCCTGGTCACGGCGCTGACCGGAACCGCGATCTTCTACCGTGCCGCGCATCCGCTGCCGGTCGGCCTGAACTGGGCCGCCGTGACCGCCGCCGCCCTCGTGGCGGTGACGACGCTGGCCGCGGCGCGGCCCCGGGGCCCGCGGCTTCCCCGGAAGGTCGTTCTCGCCGCCCTGATCGGGCTGTGCGCGCTGGTCGGCGTGGCCGCGTTCGGCCTGCTGATGGACGCGATCACCTTCGTCTTCGGTCAGACCGTCGACAGCTGGACGGGGGCCGCCAACCGGGCGCTCGCCGGGCTCGGTGTGGTGCTGCTCGCCGCCACGGCCCTCTCCTACCGCTCCTCGACCTCCGGCGTCTGCCCGCGGTGCGGTGCCGTACACACCTCCTCGACCGTGTGGAACAGGCCGGAACCCACACCCGCTCCGCGGCGCGTCCGGGCGTCGGCCTACGTGGGCGCCGCGGCGTTCCTGCCCTACGCGGTCATGAAGACGACATGGGCGCTCGGCGGGACCTTCGCGGGGATCACCGGCGAGGAGATGGTGGCGATGCACGAGCGCAACGGCGCCTCGGAGCTGTGGCTCACCCTGGACCGCTGGGGCATCGACCCCACGGCGCTGCTGGCGGCGCTCGGAGTGTTCCTCCTCCTCGGTCTGGTGCGGCCCTGGGGCCAGGTGTTCCCCCGCTGGACGCTCGTCCTGCGGGGGAGGCGGGTGCCCCGCTGGCTGCCGCTCACCCCGGCACTGATCGGCGCCGCCACGCTCGCGCCCTACGGGGCGGCCGGAGTCGTCTACGCCACCCTCGGCACGGCGGGCGTGATCACCGTCTCCAGGGGAGACTTCTCCACCGTGGGCGACGCCCTCCTGGTGACCTGGTTCGGCCTGGGCGCCTTCGCCGCGTACGGCCTGGCCCTGGCCCTGGCCGCCTGGTCCTACTGGCGCCGCACCCGGCCGACCTGCGTGGGCTGAGCGTTCCCGATCTGCGGACCTTCGGCGATGAGTGGCGGACCCGCCTGCTCGTATGGGCAGGAGTAGGTGATCGAAGGCCTAAACAGTTTATTCGCGGCCGGTCGTGACCCGGATGGGGGCGGCGGATCAGCCGTAATCGATTTCATGGTTCTGCGCGATCTGGATTAGGGCGGCAGGGAGCTTTAATCCGTATAAGCATCAGTGGGATAAGACCGGAGCAGGAAACTCATGGGAGGAGGGTGGGGGATCTTAGCGCTCTGGACACTGCTCTTCGGCAGAGTTTTTGTGACGATGCAAATGCGCTGGAGCAAATGCATCGTGCCTGAGAGGTGGAGCCTCTGCCGTAGAGGCAGGGGCTCCAAAAGGGGTTTTTATTCGTGGAGAGATCACGCAGGAGGGAGGTCGAACCCTCCGTGCCTGATGGCTTCGGTGAAAGCGGTCCACTCTGCGGGTGTGAAGGTCAGCGCCGGTCCACCGCGATCCTTGCTGTCCCGGACGGCCACGAGTCCAGGAAGATTGGTGGCGACTTCCACGCACTGGCCGTTGCCCTGACTGCGACTGCTCACGCGCCATTCGGCGCCGGACAGGTCAAGATCCATCATGCCCTGCCCTCCTTCCAATTCTCTTGGGCTGTGGCCAATATGGAACGTGTTGCATCCGGGCCGGCGCCGACCGCCCGGAGATGCTCGAACAACATGCTGTAGTGCGAAATATCTTGCTCGCCCTCCAAGAATAGATCGCTTGAGCCGCCTTCCATATAGACGACGTCGTGACCTTCGCCGGGAAAATCAAGCAGTACGAAAGCGCCGTGCATTCCGGGATAGGCTCCGGCGCTTCGGGGGATCACCTGGATGGTGATGTTCGGCTCTTCGGCCGCCTCGCGCAGTTTGGCCAGTTGGTCATGCATCACCTGTCGACCACCGACCTCGCGAAGCAGGGCTGATTCGTCGATCACGGCCCACAGTTTGAGCGGAGTGGGGCGGTCGAGCAGACGTTGTCGCTGCAGTCGGGCGGCGACTCGGGTTTCCACCTCGTCGCGCGACACGTCGGGAACGGTTCCCTTGATCATGGCCCGTGCGTAACTTTCGGTCTGCAGCAGGCCGGGGACGGCCAGGATCTCGTAGTTCCTGACTCCTTCGGCTTCGGACTCAAACCCGATATAGATCGCGTATTGGCTTGGCAGAGATGTCGTCGGCTGGAGCTGGGCGTTGCGTGGCCAGATCGCCTCCGTCCGCACCCCCAGCGGGCACCGCCGCTATCGGGCGGGGGACGTCCGCGTCCTGCTCCAGGGATCGGAGAGCGGAACTCAGGACGGTTCGACCGCCGGACCGTCCACGGCGACCTGAGGGCGCGTCAGGCTCTCAGGCCGTTTCTGTGACGTCACGGCCGAAGAGGGCCAGCAGGCGGGTCTGGTCGTCGGCGTCGTCGGCCACGGCGCGCTCCGGCCCCAGCATGCCCGCCTCCCGGCCCTGCGGAGCGAAGAGCCTCGCCGTCTCCAGGGCCTGACGCGTGAGGCCGGGGTCAAGGACGACGTCCTGCCCGGTGGCCCGCGCCAGGTCCCAGGTGTGCACGAGCAGTTCCAGTGGATACTGTTCAAGCCACTGGCCCAGCGTCACCTCCAGGTCCAGGGCAAGTGGGATCCGGCGAGCCAGCGCCTCAGGCTCCAGCGCGGCCGTCATGTCGGCGCGTACGGCCCGCCACGTCGCCACCGGATCCGGGCCCGCGACCTCCCGCCAGTCGGGGTCGGCCTCGGGGAGCGCCTGGCCGACGGCACGGGCCTTGACCACCGACAGTCCGGCGATGACATGACCGGCCACATCGACGGCGCGCCAGCCCTCACACGGGGAGGGCGAGTCCCACCGGCCGGAAGGCACGGCGGCCAGCACCGTTTCGAACCCGTCAAGAGCGCGAACGAAACCCTCGGGAACCACGAACGGACCACCTTTCCTGGAAATCAGGCGACGAGCCAATGATGATCAAATTTCCAGCTATATGAGAGCTATATGAGTACGCCTTGGGCTGAGCGACATCGGGAAGGTGGGGAAATGACGACCGGGTGGTCTCGGGAGGAGGTCTTCGCGGCGCTCAGGGGGTGTCTGCTGCGGGTGAGGGTCTTGACGGAGGGGGCCTTCGTCGTCGATGTCGTCGCGGAGCCGTACGGCATGCTGGTGGTCTTCCGCTGGAGGAAGGACCCGAACACCTACGCCGTCGAGGTCGCCTTTCCCACGGAGCCGAGGAACTCCGTGATCGGCGAACCGATGACCTCACCGGACGAATGGGCGGCGGACGTCGGTTACCGCCTCGCGGAGGAACTCGCGACCGGGCTGGTCCGCCGGGGGCGCAGGACGGTCAGGGACGGTTATGTGGTGCTGGGCGTTCGCGACGCCCCGGACCCCTGGCCTGCGGGGTTCTATGTCAGTGATGTTCCGCTCATATCCCTGCGAAGGGGGTTCCGTCTCGCGCGGAGGCGGACGGTGGTTCCCGTCGCCGCGTCCGAGGCGGGCTCCTGGCTGGCCGAGGCGGGGATGGACGTGACCGTTCCCCGGAGGCTGGTCGCCGAGAACAGGCTCGTCTGCTGGTTGCAGGCCTACGCCGACAACGAGAGGGGAGAGCCTTTCGTCGGTCAGGCGGCGGCCTCCTGGGAGGACGCGCCGCGCACCACCGCCCGCCTGGAACTGGCGCACGTCCAGCCCGGCGTCCCCCCGCAGGTGCGTGCCGCGCTGGTGCGTGTCGTGATCCACGAGGCGGCCGAGGCGGGTGCCCTACGGGTGGTCACCGCGCTCGACGTTCCCGAACTCCACGAACTGGGGTTCCGGCCCCTGGACGGCGGCGGCCTCGCGCTTCACACCACCGTCGCCGAGCCGCCCTCCACGCCCGGAGGCTGACCCGGCCCACCGGGGAGGACGGCCGCCGAAAGACGGCCACCGGGGAGGACGGTCTGGGGAAGGCGGTCAGCGGCGGCGGATCTTCACCTCGCGCATGTCGACGGCCGAGACCGACAGGTCGCCGTGGCCGTACTCGCCGAGTCTGGCCTTGACGGCGGCCAGGGCCAGTTCGACGGCCTCGGCCTCGCCCTCCTCGTCGTCGACCGCGATGACGTAGCGGAAGCTGAACGGCCCGATGGCGGCGTCGTAGGCGAAGCCGCCCTCCCTGGTGAAGCCGTTGAGCAGCATGTCGCGGTCGGCCAGTCGCGCGGTCAGTTCGGCCCGCTGGTCGTCGGTGAGACCGATGAACCTGCCTCTGATGGTCACCCGGTAGTCGTGCATCAGTCCTTCTTTCGCGTGTCGAGTGCCGCCCAGGAGTCGAGGAGGAGGGCGACGGCGTCGGTCACCGTGCGGTCGTCGACGTCGTCGGGGGTGAGCAGCCTCTGTACGAGCAGGCCGTCCTCCAGGGCGTGGACGATCATGGAGAGCAGTTTCGGGTCCGCGGGCGGGCCCGCGTCCCGGCGGACGAGCTCCCGTCGTACCCCCTCGGCGATCGCGTCCCTGGCGAACAGCTCCCGCTGGGCGAGCAACGGGCGGATCTCCGGGTTGCGCAGGGCGTAGAGGAGGAGCTCAAGGCGTAGCGCCAGCCAGCTCTCCTGGTGCTCGGCGTGGTCGCGGTGCCAGGCGTACAGCAGGCTCGTCAGATGCTCGGACGAGGTGGCCCGGCCGCACATCTCGGCCAACTCCTCCCGTGCCCGTTCGGTGCGCCTGGTGAGCAGTGCGACGACCAGCTCGTGCTTGCCGTCGAAGTTGCCGTAGAAAGCCCCTCGGGTGTAGCCGGCCCGCTCGGCGATCTGTTCGATGGAGGTGCCGTTGACCCCGCGTTCCGCGAACAGCTCCGAGGCCGAGGCCAGTAACTTGCGCCTGGTCTCCTCACGGCTCTGCTCCCTTGACAACCGCATCCACATACCTCCGCGCTCAGATACAGGAGTGTATCTGAAAGTGATCAGTGCGGACGCGTGCCGCGGACCCGGACGGAACGTGCGATGTACCCGGGGTCGGATCACTCAATCCGCACAGCCGGGACGGTACGGCCGGCGGTGGTTTCGCCCGTGGTTTCGCCCGTGGAGGAGTGGAGGGCAAAGACCCGTCCACGGGACGGCACCGGGACGGGCGAGGTTTCCCCGGCGTCGGTGACGACTCACCGGTCAAGGGGCAGCAGATTCATATGGCACAGCACCATATGGCACACAACACGCGGATGACGGGCTGGATCGGCTGGATCTGGTTCGCGGGCGTGGTCATGATCGTGGACGGCTTCTTCAACGCCATCTCCGGTCTGTACGCGATCTTCAACAACGATCTCTACGTGCAGATCCGCGACAAGCTGCTGGTGCTCAACCTCACCGGATGGGGCTGGGTCCACCTCATACTCGGCATCCTGCTCGTGGCCGTCGGCATCACCCTGCTGATGGGTCAGGAGTGGGCGCGGATGGCGGCCGTCGTCCTCGTGGCGGTCAACGCCATCACCCAGATGGCCTGGCTCGCGGCCAATCCGTGGTGGTCCATCGTCGTCATCGCGGTCGACGTCGTCATCCTGTACGCGCTGATCGTGCACGGGCGTGAGGCCGCTGCCCTGCGGGACTGATCCTCTCGCCCGGCTCGGACGGCGGAGGCAGCGGCGCCTCCGAGGGACGGGTCCCGTCGAACAGGAGCGTCAGATATCTCCGGTGGCCGTCGAGACCCGTCGGGCCGATCGTGGCCAGGGTCATCACCACCATCGCCGCCAGGTCGCGGACCAGCAGGTCGGCGCGGACCAGTCCGCGCCGCTGGGCGTCGGCGAGCACGTCGCCCAGCGGCGCGCCGAACCGCTCGAACAGGGACTCGGTGAACGCGCCCGCCTCCCGTGCCGCGGTGAGCAGGGCGCGGTGCGCGGCCAACGTGTCCACTATGGCGCCCAGCGCCTCGGCGAGCCCCTGCCGAGGGTCGGCCGCCCGGCGGGCCGCCAGCGCGTGCGGCTCGACCTCCTCGGTGAAGTACGTCTCGAAGCAGGCTCTGATCACGCCGTCACGGTCGCCGAACCGCCGGTAGACGGTGGCGATCCCGACCCCGGCCCTGCGGGCGATCTCATCGAGGGGTACGGCGGTGCCCCCCTCCCGCAAGGCCGTGATCGCAGCCCTGACGATCCTGTCGGAGTTGCGCAGGGCATCGGCTCTGTGTCGTTGCTCTGGCACACACCGAACGCTAGCAGTCCGGATGCGGACGGTTACCAGGCGACCTGCAGGGAGGTCAGGCCGTACACCACGTGGAAGGTGCGGAAGTGCGCCTCGGGATCGACGACGCGCAGCCCGGGGAAGCGCCGAAGCAACGCGGGGAAGGCGACCCGCATCTCCATCCGCGCCAGCGGGGCCCCCAGACAGTGGTGTACGCCGTGTCCGAAGGCCATGTGGCCGTAGGCGCCCCTGGTGATGTCCAGCTGCCCGGGATCGGGCACGAACGCGGCGTCGCGGTTGGCCGCGGGCAGGGAGCACAGCACCAGCTCGCCCGGTTCGATGACCTGCCCCGCGACCTCGACCTTCGTCGTCGCCATCCTGAAGCCCCCGGAGTGGACGATGCTGAGCCAGCGCATCAGCTCCTCGATCGCCGCCTCGACACGCTCGGGCTCCTTCCTGAGCAGGTCGAGCTGGTCGGGGTGGCGCAGCAGGGCCAGCGTGCCGATGCCCAGCATGTTGGCGGTGGTCTCGTGCCCGGCCACCAGCAGCAGGCTGCCGATGCCGGCGAGTTCGTCGTCGCTCAGCTCGTCGCCGTGCTCGCGCACCAGCATGCCGAGCAGTTCCTCGCCCGGGTCCGACTTGACGTGGGCGACCAGCTCGGCCATGTACTGCCGCGACTCACGCTGGGCCGCGATCCGCTCCTCCGGTGCGAGGGACAGGTCAAGCAGCCTGCCGGTCCTGCGCTGGAAGTCCTCCCGATCGGCGTACGGCACGCCGAGCAGCTCGCAGATCACCAGCGAGGGGATCGGCAGCGCGAAGGAGGAGACCAGGTCGGCGGGGGATCCGGCCTTCTCCATCGCGTCCAGATGGTCCTCGACGATGCGCGTGATCCGGGGTTCGAGCCTGCGCATCCGGCGCAGCGTGAACTCCGGCGTCAGGATCCGGCGTATCCGGGTGTGCTCAGGAGGGTCGAAGGAGAGCAGGTTGCCCGCGCGCAACCTGGCCTTCTCCTCCTCGGTCCGGTACGGATCACCGGGCACGGGGTAGTGGCTCTGCCAGTCGTTGCTGAAGCGCTCGGCGTCACCGAGCACCGCCCGTACGTCGTCGTGGCGGGTGACCAGCCAGGCGTCGAAGCCCAGCGTCGTCGTGATCCGCCTTATGCCCTCCTCGTCCCGAAGTGCCTCCAGCTCGGGAGCGGGGTCGAACCCCGCCCGCCACATGTGCAGCGGCAGCGCAATGGACTCGGTCATGCGACCCCCCGGTTGACTTACCTTCCGGCCGTTCTGTTCCTTCCCAAAAACGATAGCAACCTATCGATTAGTGGCAAAGAATTACTCACCGGTTGTCAGTCCAAATTGGGATTTGTCTTGCTCTTCCCTGCGAAGGTGCAGGGATTTTGGGTACCGGTGCTTCCTTCCACATATGCCCGCTTGAGCAGGCAAGATGGTGGTTTGGTGGCGTTTCGGATGCTCTCTGGAGGCAAAATTGTCATGCCCGTTTCGCTCTCCGCCCGCGAAGTGCCGAACCGGAACGCGCCGATCGCCCCGCGCGGGGTTTGCCGCGAACCCGCTGCGTCACCGTGGCCCTTCGGGGCGTCCGCCCGCGTGCCGTCCGGCCCGGCACGCGGGCGACGAGCGCGGGCACCCCTCCCTCCCCGCTTCCGTTTATCGGACAAGCGGATGATGGGCGGTGTACGGCGGCGCGCTGTTCCTTGTCGCGCGTGATCGGATCGTGAAACGGGCCTGCAGGGGCCATGGATCGTCCTCGCCGGGGCGATTGGGGAACCTGATGCGTTCGTGTTGTCCCGGCGGAGCGTCGGCGACGTGAAAACCGGCCCTGTGGTGACCGCCGGGGTCGAGATTCAGTCGTCGGCACGGGGTTCCGCGGGGGCCGAGTCGGTGAGGATTCGCGGCGTCGCCGCCTTCGGCTCCGTGCTCCCGGCCTTTTCCCGCTTCAGGGGAATCCGGGAAAAGGCTCCGGTCCGGCGTCCCGTGATGCCGGACCGAACCCCGCTCCGGCGTGTCCACGACGAGAACGCATCGTCAACACGCGACTCCCCTCCGCTTATATAGCTTTTTAT
Organism: Streptosporangium sp. NPDC020072; assembly: GCF_040631445.1. Classification (NCBI taxonomy): domain Bacteria; kingdom Bacillati; phylum Actinomycetota; class Actinomycetes; order Streptosporangiales; family Streptosporangiaceae; genus Streptosporangium; species Streptosporangium sp. NPDC020072. Next base: position 105,826 of record NZ_JBEYAB010000010.1, read on the forward strand.
CATAACGGAGGGTTATATTTCCGTTTATGATCCCCTTTGGGGATTTATTCGGATGTTTTGGTCAGTCAAGAACCCCGATGCGGGCCACGTCGGTGATGAAACTGACCTTTGTTCCGCCGAGAGAGGCGGACACATGCCAGCAGCCAAGGTGGGGAAGCGGCAGTGAGATGGGCTGCACACCGGGCACCGGGTAGGGGCCGGGGCTCTCCCCCCGCACGGTCTCACCCGTCTTGACCGAGACGGCCTCGACCGTCAGCGCCTCGTCACGATCCCGCCACCACACCGTCTTGACGGCCACCGTCTCGCCGGAACGCTTGTAGGCGACGTCGGTCGTGTCCAGCAACGTCCACAGGCCGCCCACGCCGTACCAGTCGCCGGGGGTCAGCTGCTCCTGCCGGAACTGTTCGCCCACGTCCTGCGGCATGTCACCCCGGCTGCGCAGCTTGGTCACCGGGCACCCCTTGGTCTTCTTGCCGGGCACCCCGGGACCGACCGTCACGGCGGGCCGGGGAACGGGCGACGACGGCGCCGAGACCGACGCGGCCAGGGACGAAGGCGGCGAGGACGACGGCGCCGGAGCGGGGATCCGGGCGCTCACGGCGCTCTGGCCACAGGCGGAGACCGTCGCCAGCAGTACGAGGACGCCGGCGAACCGGCTCCCGCGCATCAAGTGAGCCGGGCGAGCTCGGGGGCCCCGGCGCTTCCTCCGGAGAATGAGGACTTTCGCCATGCGGTGGTGCTCAGGTCCATTCCTGTTTACCTTCCTCTGGCATGAGATGACACCGGTCCCCGCACCGTGAGGGGCGGGCCGGTGTCATCCGACGCGTCGTCCTGTGACCGATCAGGAAAAAACCCTAGACCAACCTGTCGAACTCACCGGTTTTGACGCCTTCGACGAACGTCCGCCATTCGGCGGCGGTGAAGAGAAGGCTGGGCCCGTCGGGGTTCTTGCTGTCACGCACCGCCGTGCCGCCTGTCAGACCGGCGACCTCGACACACTGCCCACCGTTTCCGCCGGAGAGTGAGGACTTTCGCCACACAGTGGTGCTCAGGTCCATTCCTTTTTCACTTCCTCGATCATGCGGAGGGATGCGTGCTCAGGATAGGCCCACAGTCGTATGGCTTCATAGCGTTTCCAGACGGAGGCGACGGTCTCGCGCTCGGAGGAAACCCGTCCATCTGCCGAAGAATCCACATGGACGATGTCGGGATCGCCGTTCGGAAGTTTTGCGATCATGAAAGCGCCGAGCATTCCCGGCAGGCATTCCGGGGCGACGAGCTGAAGGGAGACAGAGGGGTGTCTCACCGCGTCGAGCAGATGGTCGAGCTGCTCCCGCATCACCTCGGGGCCGCCGACCGGGCGCCGCAGCACACCCGTGTCCATGAGGACCAGCAGGGAGGGAGGGTTCCGTTGGTCGAGGATCTGCCGCCTGCGCATGCGGGCCTGGACGCGTTCGTCCACCTCGGTGGCGGTGATCCTCGGCTCCAGGCTGAAGATCCGCCGCGCGTAGGCCTCGGTCTGCAACAGCCCGGGAATCAGCAGGGGGTCCCAGGAGTGCAGGGCCAGCGCATTGGGTTCGATCTCCTCAACCCAGCCCATGAACCACTTCGGGCCGCCCGGTCTGGCCACGATGCGCCGGTGCAGACCGACGAAATGCTGTCTTTCGGCCAGGTTGAAAATCTGGTCCAGCTTCTCCGCGTCCGCCCTCGACGGGGTACGGGTGGCCATCTCCAGCCTGCTGATCTGGGTCTGCGTGCATCCGAGACGGGCGGCGACGGCGGACTGGGACAGGTGCGCCGCCTCGCGCAGGCGCCGCATCTCCACGCCGAACCGCACACGAGGAGAACCGGGGTCGAGGGAGGGGACGTCACCCATCGTGACCCCTCCGGGACGCCGGTGACCCGGTTCCCGGTGTCGTCCCGGCATCGGGAGGGGAACGGAAACCAGACCGGGAAAACCAATCAACTGTCATTGTCCTGCCCACTCTGACCTGGGAATCCTTTTCACGGGAACTCTGACCTCGAAAGCAGTCCGACAAATAATCCATAACTCATGGTGAGGGGGACGGTACCAGGCGTTTTCGTGCCGGGGCACCGTCGGATGGAACAGACCGGTACGGCAATTTTTCACTTCTTGGGTGTGCTCATTCAAGCCATACTGTGTTTCTTTGCGCCGCCTGGCGGCGTCGCGGGCTTGGGCGCCCTGAGTCGGTGCTTTCCCTCGTCTCTTCGTCGCTTCGCTCCTGCGTTCCTCAGTCCAAGCACCGACGCGCCCAAGCCGGACACCCCTCACGCTTGGGGCCGGTAAGGCACAAGCAAACCCTTCACGCACGACACCGGAAAGCGCAGGTCGAACCCCTGGGCTTGGCATGGGGAAGGCGCAGGTCCTTGGCATCGGGTGGTGCGGGGCGAACCTCTCTGCGCGGTATCGGGAAGGGCGAAGACAAAGTCCTCACGGACGGTGCTCGGAAAAAGTGGGCCGAACCTTCACGCATGGTGCCGGAAAAGTCTGTTGAACTCTTCGTGTGCGGCGTGGGGAAAGCTCGGGCCTCCGGTTCGCGGTGGTGGGAAGGTACAGATCGAATCGGGTCAGATCGGTTTGCTCAGCCGTACGTCTTCTTCGGTGAAGCCCAGGGAGCGGTAGAAGGCGCGGGCGGGGAGGTTGGCGGCGCCGGTCTCCAGGGTCACGCGGTGCAGGCCGTGCGCGCGTGCCCATGACTCGGCCGCGGACATCAGGGTGCTTCCCACACCCGTGCGTTCGGCTTCGGGGGAGACGACGAGTTCGCCGACGTAGGCGTCCCGTGCGCCGGTGAAGTGCGTGCGGGTGGTGACCGTGACGAACCCCGCGACATGGCCGTCGTGAACCGCCACGAACGTTCCATGGTCGTCGTTGCCCGTCCGTTCCAGGGACCCGGTCACCCAGCCGAGTACGGCGGTGCCCACGGCGCCGGGGTCCCGCCAGGTCGCGACTCCCTCGGCCAGGCGGGGGGTCAGCGCGAGCACGGCGGCACGGTCTTCGGGGAGGTAGGGGCGAACGGTGATCATGGACGTGATTCTGGCACCGTACCGGGGGCTGAAAAAACAGCCGCGGCGCGCCGGGTTCGGGACATGTGGGGGTTGTCCGGAGCCCCGGCGAGCGGCGGGTCACACGTCGGCGAGGGGAGTCCGACGCCGAAGAGCCTCGAATGAGGGGGAACCCCTACGAAGGCTGGTAGAGCTGGATCTCGGCGTTCGGCGGCAGGCCGAACACCTTGCGGCCCTCGACCCGGTTCTCCTCGCTCAGCGCGGAGAAGTCGGAGTCGCTGATCTCCAGGGCCCGGGGCGCCCCTTCGGCGGAGAACATCTCCCGTACCGAGGAGCGCACCAGGTCCCCCTCAAGGGCCTCCTGGATGTCGATGACGCGGTAGGTCTCGCCGTTCGGTTCGACGGTCAGCAGTGACAGGTTCTTGTACTGGCTGCTGGCCAGGAGCTTCTGCCCGACCCGGGCGTACTCCTCGCACGAGGCGGCGATGCCGACGAGCTGCTGGCTCTCGCTCTTCTTCCGAACCTCGACGAGGTTCTCGTGACAGAACATCCTGGGCTTGAGTTCCGGCTTCAACGCGGCCAGCACCTGGGGCTTCTCCCGCTTGGGATCGGCCGTCTCCAGGTACCGGTCGATGGCCTCCATCAGGGAGGCGCGCGTCTTGTCGCCGACGACGACGACCGGCTCACGCGCGAGGCCCGTCGAGTCCGGCTCCTGTAACTGCCAGATCATCCAGCCTGCGACACCGACTACGAGCACGCCGCCGATGATGCCCGACGTGAGGGGGAGCGATTTCATCGGTAGATGATTGCCTATCCGCCACCCAGCGTCCATAGGCCGGGAGCGGGCCGTTCACCGGCCGTTCCCCGGAGGGGTTCACCACCGCAGCAGCCCGTCCTTCCAGCCGGACTCCTGAAGGGTCCTCTCCATGATCTGCCTGCGCCTGGGCGGGAAGGCGGTGGAGAAGCCCCTGCCGCACTCCAGGTCCTCAAGGGACGCCCTGATCTCCCTGTCCAGGTGCGGCGTGTCCACCTCGGGGAGCTTCTGGAGTTCGGTCCGGAAGCGCTTCCAGCCGTCGCGCTCGACCAGACTCGACGTGGGCCGCCCTGGTCCGCGGCCCGCCGACGACCAGGGACGCGTCCCGGCTCCGCGGTCTCCAGCAGGGTCGCGACCGGTTCGTCCCTGTGGGCATCCCTGTACGGACGGGGACAACCCAGCAGTAGCCGCCGGTAGCGTCGTTCCAGGAGCCCCACGCCCACCCCCGTCGGAGCGTGGGGACCCATGGCGGCGGTCATGAGAACGCCGGTCCGGGCATGGTTCGCCCGGTCACGATCTGAGCCGTCCTCCGCATGCGCGGAGCCTCCGCCGTCACCAGGGACTTTCCCTCGTCGGTGAGCCGGAGGTGTCTCCGCGGCCTGCCGTTGACGATCTCCTCGCGGTCCACGGCGATCAGCCGTTCGCCGTGAGCCGGTCCAGTGCGCCGTACAGCGTGCTGACCGGCAGCCTCACCCGGTTCTCCGACAGTTCAAGGGTCTGCTTGATGATCCCGTGTCCGTACAGCGGTCCGTCGAGCAGGCAGGCGAGGATGGAGTAGGTCGGCTCGCTGACCACCGGTGATCCTTTGACCATGAGAGAGACCATGCTTCGCCCGGCGAAGTATGGTCAGGCCCGGCCGGTCAGGCGGGAGACCGGGTGCCCCCGGGGAGTTTGGTGAGCAGGGCGCGCAGGGCGCGCAGCTCCTCCTCGCCGAGGTCGAGCAGCTCTGGGGGTGTCATGTGCATCCCCCTGGTCATCTCCTCCTTCGTCGTCACGCCCAGCGGGGTCAGGACCACGAGTCTGACGCGCCGGTCACCGGGGCGCGGACGCCGTTCGGCCATGTGGAGGCGTTCGAGCCGGTCCACGGTCCAGGTCGCGGTCGAGGCGTCGCAGCTCCACTCGGCTGCCAGTTCCTTCATGGTGCGGCCGGTCTCCCCGTCGAGGGAGTCCAGCGCCTTGGCCTCGGTGGGGGTCAGTCCGAGTCCGGTGAGCACGGCGTCCCTGCGGGGCCGAGTGTGCATGATGAATCCGAACATGCTGCGCCACACCTGCTCGGCGACGGTGGTCTTGTCACTGTCGTCTGCCATGTGCTGAGCATACTGAGGCGGCGACAGGTATTTAAGCGATCAAAATATTTGATAGCTCAGTTATTTTGACTTGTCCAAGATTTTCCGTGTACGGCACGCACACGGCACGGACAGGCCTGTCCGGCGCCCGTCCATGAAACCGGTCCGGCCGGTGTGACACGGGGAAAACCCCGAGATCAGCACCGTCGACACCCGGGTGCGACCGGCGAAGCGCGGGGGAAAGCCACCGGGTGGTGGCAGGATGTCCCGCATGTCAGATCGTCAGGTGACCTACGACGACGTGGTCGCCGCCCGCGAACTACTGGCCGATGTGGCCCTGCGAACCCCTCTGGTGCACTCGCACGTCCTCTCGGCGGCCATCGGCGGTCCCGTCCACCTCAAGTGCGAGAACCTCCAGCGTTCCGGATCGTTCAAGGTGCGCGGGGCCTACGTCAGGATCGCGGGCCTGACCGAGGAGGAGCGGGCCCGGGGCGTGGTCGCGGCCAGCGCGGGCAACCACGCCCAGGGTGTCGCGCTCGGCTCCGGTCTGGTCGGCACCTCCTCCACGGTCTACATGCCGCACGGCGCGCCCCTGCCCAAGGTCGCCGCGACCAACTCCTACGGCGCGCGGGTGGTCTTCTCGGGTGACACCGTGGACACCGCCCTGGCCAGCGCCGTCGAGCACGCCGAACGGACCGGGGCGGTGTTCATCCACCCCTTCGACCACCCGGACGTCATCGCCGGGCAGGGCACCATCGGGCTTGAGATCCTGGAACAGCTTCCCGAGACGGGCACGATCGTGGTCTCCCTGGGTGGTGGTGGGCTGGCCGCCGGGGTGGCGCTGGCCGTCAAGTCGCTGCGGCCCGGCGTGCGGATCATCGCGGTCCAGGCGGAGCGGGCCGCCGCCTACCCGGCCTCGCTGGCCAGGGGCGAGCCGGTCACGGTCCCGCCCGCCACGACCATGGCGGACGGCATCGCGGTCGGCCGCCCGGGAGAGCTGCCCTTCGAGCTGATCCACTATCTGGTGGACAGTGTCCTCACGGTCTCGGAGAGCGAGATATCCCAGGCGCTGCTGCTGTGCCTCGAACGCGCCAAGCAGGTCGTCGAGCCCGCGGGCGTGGCGGGGGTGGCCGCGATCCTGGCCCATCCGCACGTGTTCGAACCGCCCGTGGTCGCGGTGCTGTCCGGGGGCAACATCGACCCGCTGCTGCTGTCGAAGATCCTCAGGCGGGGGCTGGCGGCGGCCGGGCGCTATCTGACCCTGCGCGTCCCGCTGTCCGACCGCCCGGGGGAGTTGGCCGGCCTGCTGGCCGAACTGGCCGGCCTGGGCGCCAACGTGCTCGACATCGCGCACGAACGGATCGGCGTGCACCTGGGCGAGGCCGAGGTCCAGCTACAGCTGGAGACCAAGGGCCCCGCCCACTCGGACGAGGTGCTCGGGTCCCTGCGCCAGGACGGCTACCGGGTCATCTGCGACTGACCCCGGCCCGCCTACCAGGTGGTCGGCTTCCTCGGGGTGAACAGCCACGCGTCGAAGAGGTCGTCGAGCTGCTTTCCGGAGATCCGTTCGGACAGCGCGACGAACTCCGGGGTCGTGACGTAGCCGTACTTGTGCTCGGCGTTCCAGGTCTTCAGCACCCGGAAGAACGCCGGGTCGCCGATCCGCTGCCTGAGGGCGTGCAGCGTCATGGCACCCCGGGTGTAGACCGAGTCGTTGAACAGGTCGTCCGGCTTGGCGCGGCCCGGGGCGTACTTCCAGATGGCGGCACCGGAGTCGACCGCGTAGCGGTTGCGGAAGATCCGCTCGGCGCTGGCGTTGCCCTTGTGCTCGGACCAGAGCCACTCGGCGTAGGTGGCGAAGCCCTCGTTGAGCCACAGGTCCCGCCAGCGCCTGATGCTCATGCTGTCGCCGAACCACTGGTGGGCCAGCTCGTGGGCGATGACGTCGTCACCGGGGTTGAAACCGCCGTACATCGGCTTCGTCTGGTTCTCCAGGGCGTAACCCGCGGGGAAGTCGTCGATCACACCGCCGGTCGAGGAGAACGGATAGGGGCCGAACACCTTGCTCCAGTAGTCGGTGATCTTGGCCGACTGGTTGTAGAGCCGGTTGAGCGAGCCGCTGTAGCGCGGATCGACGGCCGCCACGTTCTTGGTGCCCAGAGCCGTCCTGCCCTCGCGCAGCTCGAACCTGCCCATCGTCACGGTGGCGAGGTAGCTCGCCATCGGGTGGCTCTCCCGCCAGTTGTAGGTCGTCTTCCCGTCCGAGGTGACCGGGCTGCCGACCTGCTCGCCGTTGGCCAGCGCGGTCACGCCCTCGGGGACGGTGATCTCGAAGTCGTAGCGCGCCTTGTCGGCGGGGTGGTCGTTGCCGGGGAACCAGGTCCGCGCGCCGTTGGGCTCGCAGGCGACGAACGCGCCGTCCGAGGTGGGGATGAACCCGTACGTCCCGAGGTTGGGGGAGTTGCGCACCGGCTTCGGCTCCCCGGCGTAGGTGACCTCGACGGTGAAGGCCGACCTGTCGGGAATCATCCTGGGCGGGGTCACGACGAGTTCGTCCCCGGAACGGGAGAAACGCGCGGGGGCGCCGTTCACGGTGACCTTGCCGACCGTGAAGCCGGACAGGTCGAGGTCGAACCTGGACAGGTTCTGGGTCGCCTTGGCCTGGATGCCCGCGACACCGGAGAGGTACTTCCGCTCCGGGTCGTAGTCGATCTTGAGTCGGTAGTGGCCGACGTCGTAGCCGCCGTTGCCGTCGTTGGGGAAGTCGGGATCGCCGATGCCGGCCGCTCCCGCCCTGCCCGCGTGCCGGGCCGCCACCCCGTCATCGGGCATGGAGCCGTCGGCGACGACCGTGGTGGAGCCGCTTTCCCCCTGCGACGCCGACCCGCAGGCGCCGATTGTCCCGATGAGCACCGCCGTCGCCACGACTGCGAGCCTGCCGGACGCCATGATCACAGATCCCCCTCCCGCGCCCGGTCGTGCCGGGCGTCCTGTCGCACACTACGCGAGCGAGACGGGGGAGCTCAGATGATCAGGAATCCACGACCACGGTCTTGGCCGCCATGTCGTGGATGGCCTGTTTGCGGCTGGTGAAGAGGATGAAGGCGAGGTTGATCCATCCCAGGCAGCAGGTGGCGTACAGCACCCACGCGACCAGTTCGCGGAGCGCGGCCTGCCCGACGCCGACCCTGCGCCCGCTGATGTCGGTCACGCGCAGCCCGAACAGCTTCTTGCCCACGGTCCTGCCGTCCCAGAAGGCGGTCAGCAGCCAGTAGTAGAGGAAGCCGACCACGCTCGCCAGCAGCGTGTGCTGCACGGGGATCTGGACGAAGACGCCCTTCTTCGTGTCCCACACGGTGTTGAACGACTCGTAGGTGAAGGGCGAGGAGATGATCCCGACGATGATGATGTCCAGGATTCCGGCGAACAGCCGGCGCCAGCGTCCGCCGAGCCTGGGCGGCCCTGCGCCGTACCCGGGATACTCCGGCCCCGGCGGTCCCGCGCCGTGCCGGGGACCGTACGGCCCGGCGGGGCGCCCGGGGCCCGGCGGCTGGTCGGACCAGGAGGAAGGTCCTGAACTGTCCGATGGTGGTGATCCCATAAGTCGTGAATCACCGCATAACGGCTATTCCAAAGCCAAGGGGAGTTACAAGTTGTCCCTCACGCCCCGCGAGGCCACACAGGCGCACAAATGTTGACAGGGAAACCGGGCGCCCGCGGGACACGCGGGCGCCCGGAGAGGGACTACAGGTTGCCGCGAAGGTCCTGCTCGCGCTCGATCGCCTCGAACAGCGCCTTGAAGTTGCCCTTGCCGAAGCCGAGCGACCCGTGCCGCTCGATCAGCTCGAAGAACACCGTCGGGCGGTCCTGCACCGGCTTGGTGAAGATCTGCAGGAGGTAGCCGTCCTCGTCGCGGTCCACGAGGATCTTGCGCTGCTTCAGCTCCTCGATCGGCGCCCTGACCTGGCCGATGCGGGCCCGCAGCTCGGGGTCGTCGTAGTAGGAGTCGGGAGTGTCGAGGAACTGCACCCCGGCCGCGCGCATGTGGTCGACGGCCGTCAGGATGTCGTTGGTGGCCAGTGCGATGTGCTGCACACCGGGGCCGCCGTAGAACTCCAGGTACTCGTCGATCTGCGACTTCTTCTTGGAGATCGCGGGCTCGTTGAGCGGGAACTTCACCTTGCGGCTGCCGTCGGCGACCACCTTCGACATCAGCGCGGAGTACTCGGTCGCGATGTCGTCACCGATGAACTCCGCCATGTTGGTGAAGCCCATGATCCGGCCGTAGAAGTCGACCCACTCGTCCATCTTGCCGAGTTCGACGTTGCCCACGCAGTGGTCGACGGCCTGGAACACCCGGCCGTTCTTCACGTCGGGACCCGGGACGATCGGCTGGGCGGCGACGTACCCGGGAAGGTAGGGGCCGCTGTAGTTGGAGCGGTCGACCAGGGTGTGCCGGGTCTCGCCGTAGGTGGCGATCGCCGCGAGCACGACCTTGCCGTGGTCGTCCTCGACCGTGTACGGCTCGACGAGGCCCGTGGCGCCCCTGGTGACCGCGCCGCGGTAGGCCGCCTCGACGTCCGGGACCTCGATGGCCAGGTCGATCACGCCGTCCCCGTGCTCGGCGACGTGCCGGGAGACCCCGGTGCCCGGCCGTACGGCGCCGCGGAACTCGAAGCGGGCGCTTCCTGAGGTGAGGACGTAGGCCACCTCTTCACGGCTGCCGTTCTCCGGCCCGCGATAGGCCACCAGCCGCATGCCGAAGGCGCTTGAGTAGTAGTGGGCGGCCTGCTTGGCGTTGCCGACGGCGAAGACCACGGCGTCCATGCCGTTCACGGGAAAGATGTCGCTCATACGAATACTGTCCGTTTCGATGAGCTGGTTGTGCAAGAGTTAGCTTATTTAGTGGACAATGTGTGCAATCGACTGCCACTCCCACCGGAGTACCTGTACACAATGACGATTGATCACCTTGACGCGCGGCTCATCGCGCTGCTCGCCGCGGAACCGAGGCTGGGCGTGCTGGAGTGCTCCCGGCGGCTCGGGGTGGCCAGGGGGACGGTCCAGGCCCGCCTCGACCGGATGGCCGCCAGGGGCGTGATCACCGGATACGGCCCCGACGTCGCCCCGGCCGCCCTCGGCTACGTGGTGACGGCGTTCGTCACCCTGCAGATCCGGCAGATCAGCGGCCACGTCCCCGTCGCCGACCAGCTCGCCGCCATCCCCGAGGTGCTGGAGGTCCACACGATCACCGGCGGTGACGACATGCACTGCCGGGTCGTGGCGCGCAGCAACGCCGACCTGCAACGGGTGATCGACCTGATCGTGGAGGTCCACGGGGTGGTCAGGACCTCCTCGGTCATCGCCTTGGACACACCCGTGCCATACCGGGTCCTTCCCTTGGTGGCCGACGCGCCGCGTCAGGGGAGGACCTAGCCGTACTATCCCAAGCAAGGCTCAGACACCGTTATGCATCGTTTACCCTTACGGTTCCGTGCGGCCGGCGGGGGGTCGGCCGCGGACGGAACAGGGGGACGAGTGCTCAAGTACCGGAAGAGGGCGGGCAAGGCCGGACCCAGGAGAAGGCTCCTGAAGGTGGCGCTCATCGTCTTCGGAGCGCTCGTGATCTCCCTGGCCGGAGCGTTCGCCCTCGCCTGGGCGATGACACCGATCCCTGGAAGCACCCAGCCGCAGGCCACCGCCCAGGGGTCGGTGATCTACTACCGCGACGGCAAGACCGTGCTGGCCAGGCAGGGCGTCAACCGCAAACGCGTGCCGCTTGAGCAGGTCCCGCAGCACGTCAGGAACGCCGTGATCGCCGCGGAGAACCGCTCCTTCTACCAGGACCAGGGCATCTCCCTCACCGGCACCGTACGCGCCATGTGGTCGACGCTGACCGGCCGGCAGCTCCAGGGCGGCTCGACGATCACCCAGCAGATGGTCCGCAACTACTACAGCGGCCTCAGCCAGGAACGGTCCATCGTCCGCAAGCTCAAGGAGATCATGATCTCCCTGAAGGTCGACCAGTCGAAGTCGAAGGACTGGGTGCTTGAGCAGTACCTCAACACGATCTACTTCGGCCGCAACGCCGACGGCATCCAGGCCGCCGCGGACGCCTACTTCCGCAAGGACGTCAGCAAGCTGACCGTCGCCGAGGGCGCCTACCTCGCCGCCGTGATCCAGCAGCCCTCCCGGTTCGCCAACCCCGCCGGCGCCGACCTCGACGCGGCCAGGGCGCGCTGGCGCTCGGTGGTCGACGGCATGCGGCAGACCGGCGCCCTCACCGCCGAACAGGCCGCGGCGACCACGTTCCCCCAGCTCAAGAAGCCCAGGCCGATCTTCGCCCCCAAGGGGCAGGAGGGCTACATGCTCGACCAGGTCGCCGCGGAGCTGAGGCGCAGGGGATACACCGACGAGACCATCAACCAGGGCGGCCTGCGGATCGTCTCCACCTTCGACAAGGACCTGATGGCCGCCGCCGAGCGCGCCGTCACCTCCGTCCTGCCGGAGAGCACCCCCAAGGAGGTCCGCACCGGTCTGGCCGCGGTCGATCCGGAGACCGGCGAGGTCGTCGCCTTCTACGGCGGGCGCGACTGGCGCAGGCAGCCCTACGACAACGCCTTCGGCGCCAAGGTCCAGGCGGGCTCCACCTTCAAGGCCTACACGCTGGCCGCCGCCCTGGACAACGGCTTCGGCCTCGACACCCGGGTCGACGGCAACTCCCCGCTGCGGATCACCACCGACGGCAAGGGCATCCCGAACTCCGGCGGATACTCCTACGGGCAGATCAACCTGGTCAAGGCGACCCAGAGCTCGGTCAACACCGCCTTCGTCGACCTGGGACGCAAGGTCGGCCTGGACAAGGTCGTCGAGACCGCGGAGAAGGCGGGCATCCCCACCGACCAGCTGGCCCCGCACAGCGCCGCCGCCACCCTCCCGCTGGGCGTGGCCTCGGTGAGCGCCGTGCAGAACGCCTCGGGGTTCGCCACCTTCGCCGCCGGAGGCGTCCACCGCGAGGCCCACGTGATCCGCTCGATCACCGACGCGAACGGCGACACCACCAAGATCGAGACCAAGGGGAAGCGGGCCTTCACCGAGCAGGCCGCCGTCGACGCCACCTACGCGCTGACCCAGGTCGTCACCGCGGGGACCGGTTCGGCCGCCCGCCTCTACGACCGTCCGGTCGCCGGGAAGACCGGCACCACCGACAAGTCTGCCTCGGTGTGGTTCGCCGGGTTCACCCCGCAGCTCGCGGTGGCCGTCGACATGTTCCGCGACGACAACAAGCCGGTCGTCGTGGACGGCAGCGCCCTGTACGGCGGGACGTACCCGGCCCAGGTCTGGCGCGCCTTCATGACGGAGGCGATGGCGGGCAAACCGGTCAAGGAGTTCGCCGAGCCGTCCAACTACGGCTACTCCAACTACGGCGACACCTACCGCTCGGACACCGGCGACTATTCGGACGACGGGACCCGGGACGACACCGCCCCGCCGCCCCAGCGCTCGAACCCGACGACACCCCCGGCCCCCGACCACACCCCGCAGCCCGGCGACCACGACGACGGACCGGACGGCGACGGCCCCGGTAACGGCCCCGGTAACGGCAAGGGCAACGGCGACGACCAGGGCGACGGCTCGGACAACGGGCCGGGCAACGGCTCGGGCAACGGTCCGGGTAACGGCGACGGCGACGATCAGGGCGACGGCGACGAGCCGGGAATCGGCGGCAGGGAGCAGGCTCCGAATCAGGACAGCGTCACCCAGTCCCGCCCGAACTGACCGGCCTCTGCTCTGAGCCTGTGGAGCGGTCGCCGCCCGGGCGACCGCGGCGGGCGTGAATCCGCTGCCCTGAGCCTGTGGAGCGGTCGCCGCCCGGGCGACCGCGGTGGGCGTGAATCCGCGAACAGGTCCCAGGAGAGCGGAGTCCTGGGACCTGCCCGGCGGATCAGGCGAGCAACTCGGTCTTGAGCGCCGAAGGGGTGGTCACCGGCATCCTGCAGGTGAACCCCCGGCACACGTACGCCGCGGGAAGGCCGCCGACCAGGCCGCGCCCCTCAAGCAGCGGGGCACCCGCCGAGCCGGGCTCGCCGAGCGCGACGACCAGGCCGGGTACGGTCGACAGCAGGGCGGCCCTGTGCAGGGCCGTGGTCGCCGGGTCACCGGCGGGGCCGACGACGGCGACCTCGACCGGCCCGGAGAGGGCGGCCTGCGCGACCGCGAGCCCCCACCCGGCGAAGCGCGCGTGCTTGCCCGCCAGGACGGTCACCGTGCCCAGGGCCTCCTCGGCCGCCTGCCGGTGTTTGATCGAGCCGGTCAGCGCGGCGTAGGTCAGCAGTGCCCCGGCGGCGGCGAACTGGCCGGACGGGGTGGCGTTGTCCGTGGGGTCCTGCGGGCGCTGGAAGAGCCGTTCGGCGTCGGCGGCGGTGTCGAAGAACCCGCCGGAGCCGTCGGAGAAGCGGTCGAGCACCGCGTCGAGCAGGACGCCCGCCCGGTCGAACCAGCGGGTCTCGCCGGTCACGCCGTACAGGGTGAGCAGACCCTCGGCCAGGTCGGCGTAGTCTTCGAGGACCCCGGCGTTGCCGCCCGCCCTGCCGTCACGCGAGGTGCGCAGCAGCCGGTCGCCGTCCGTGTGGAGGTCGTCGATCAGCGTGGCCGCGACCCGTGCCGCCTCGACCAGGTCGGCCCGCCGGAAGAGGGCCCCGGTCTCGGCGAGCGCGGCTATGGCCAGGCCGTTCCACGCGGTCACGACCTTGTCGTCCCTGCCCGGCCGTACCCGGCGGCCCCGGGCGGCCAGCAGCCTGGCGCGCACGTCGGCGAGGCGCTCGGCGTCGTCGGGGTCGGCGAGCAGCTGCAGGACCGAGGTGCCGTGCTCGAACGTCCCGGTCACCTCGAACAGGGCGACCGCCCAGTCACCGTCCTCCTCGCCGAGGACCTCGCGGATCTCCTCGGGCGTCCAGACGTAGAACTTCCCCTCGACGCCCTCGCTGTCGGCGTCCAGGGCCGAGGCGAAGCCGCCCTCGGGGGTGCGCATCTCGGCCAGCAGCCACTCGGCGGTCTCCAGCGCGACCCGCCTGGCCAGGGACGACCCGGTGAGACGCCACCAGTGCGTGTAGACCCGCAGCAGCAGCGCGTTGTCGTAGAGCATCTTCTCGAAGTGCGGCACCACCCAGTCGGCGTCCACGCTGTAGCGGGCGAATCCGCCGGCGAGCTGGTCGTAGATCCCGCCCCTGGCCATCGCCTCCAACGTCCGCTCGGCCATCAGGACCGCGGGCTCCTCGCCGGGAGACGTCTTGGCGGCGGCGCCGTACCTGAGCAGGAACTCCAGCACCATCGACGGCGGGAACTTCGGCGCCCCGCCGAACCCGCCGCGCACCGGGTCGAAGGACCGGCCGAGCGTCTCGACGGCCTCGGCGAGCGTCCTGGCCGTCGGCAGCGGTCCCGTGGGCAGCGCGCTGCGCTCGTTCAGCGCCTCCACGATCGTCGAGCTCTGCCCGACGACCGCCTCCCGGTCACCGGCCCAGGCGTTGGCGACCCCGGCGAGCAGCCGCTGGAAGTGCGCCCTGGGGAAGTAGGTCCCGGTGTAGAAGGGGTGGCCTTCCGGGGTGGCGAAGACCGTCATCGGCCAGCCGCCCTGACCGGTCATGGCCTGGGTCGCCGCCATGTAGACCGCGTCGACGTCCGGCCGCTCCTCGCGGTCCACCTTCACGTTGACGAACCGCTCGTTCATCATCGCCGCGGTCGCCGGGTCCTCGAACGACTCGTGCGCCATCACGTGGCACCAGTGGCAGGCCGAATACCCGACGGAGATCAGCAGGGGAACGTCACGGCGCCTGGCCTCGGCGAACGCCTCCTCGCCCCATTCGAACCATTCGACGGGGTTGTCGGCGTGCTGACGGAGGTACGGCGACTGGGCCTCGGCCAGTCTGTTCATGCCACCCACTCTGCCACAGGCGGCACGCCGGACGAGGACGGCGTGCGCGGACGCCAGGCCGCGTTCCAGGCCGCGACCCCGGGAACCGGCTGTTCCGCCGGGGAGCGCGGGGTTCAGGTCTTGAGCGGGGCGGGAGCGGGGTCCGGCCGGGGGGTTTCGGCGCGGTGGGCCGACGGGGTGGCGAAAACCGCGGCGAGGGAGAAGACGGCGGCCAAGCCGAAGCCCGCGGCGTAGCCGCCGACGATGATCAGCTCACCGGCCAGTGGCGGCGTCAGTGACGCGGTCAGGTTCTGCCCGGTGTTCTGAACGCCCAGGGCGCGCCCGGCCCAGTGGGGACCGGCGATCTCCGCGGTCGAGGTGAAGGACAGGCCGTTGGTGCTGGCGGCCAGGCCACACGCGGCTATCAGCACCACGTCCGCCGCCCAGGAGGGCCACAGCGCGCACAGCGCCATCAGAAGCATCAGCACGCCGTTGACCAGGGCGAGCTGCCGCATCGGACGGAGCCGGCTGCCGACGCGGTCGGACCACTTGCCCACCGCTATTCGGCCGAGCGCGCCCGCCAGCTGGCCGACGGCCATCAACCGGCCGGCGTCGGTGACACTCCAGTGCTGGACGTCGACGAGATAGAGCAGTCCGAAGGCGCCGACGGTGAACTGCGGCCAGACCAACAGGGCGCTCGCACCGTGGACGCGCCACAGGACCGGGCTGCGATAGGGGGAAGGCGGCTTGGTCGCGGCCCCGTCGGCGGTGGGCTTCGCGGGGCGCGGCGGGTCGACCACCCAGATCGCGACGGCCAGCCCGACCACACCGGTCAGCACGGCGGTGAACAGCAGGGCGGCGGAGATGCCGTTCCCGGCGGCCAGCGGCGGGATGGCCAGGGCGGCGACGCCCATGCCGAGCGGGGTGGAGGTCTGCCGTACACCCATGGCCAGGCCGCGCTCCTTGGCGCTGAACCAGCCCATGACGACTCGGCCGCTGGCCGCGTAGACCGAGGCGCCGGCGGCCCCGGCCAGGAAGAAGACGACCCAGAGCAGGACGAGACCGTGCACCATGAGGCCGGCGAACAGAATGAGGGTCGACAGGGCGAGGCCGAGGCCCAGGACGACGCGCTCGCCGTACCGGTCGGCCGCGGCCCCCCAGGCGACCAGGGCGGCCATGAGCCCGATCGTGGGGGCGGAGATCACCACCCCCGCCTGCGCCAGCGACAGGTGCTCCGTCGAGCGGAGCTCGGGGACGAGGTACGGGACCCCGTAGACGAAGACGCAGGCGACGGCCTGGGCGGCGACGCCGAGGCCCAACATCAGCCAGCGCTTGCGGCCGGTGTCGCCCGGTGTCGGGGCGGCCGACTTGTTCACGGTGGTTCTCCTCTGGACGGTCTGGTCGTTCATCCGGCGAGCTGTGTTCCCTCCTGACTACTCGCCAGATGAGTCGCGATCAATATGAGAGATGCTTTGTATCGGATTGTGAGATGATCGCCGGTGTCCGGTATTCGAAGACGAGCAGTTCGGCGTCTCGCAGCAGCGTGGTCCGCAGCGGGGCGTGGGCCGGGTGGTCGCTCCAGGCCGCGATGTCCTCCGCGTCACCGAAGCTCAGCGCGAACATCCGGTCGTAGCCGAGGCAACGACCACCGATGTCCGCGGCCACCTCGATGTCCCGCAGGCAGGGGACGGTGCCCCTGAGCCCCGCCAGGCGGGCGAGTTCGTCGTCGATCCGAGCCGGCCGATCGGTCCTGACCAGCACCACGCGCTTGATCACTCCGGCCTCCGGCTCTCCACCGGCACGCTGGAGCTGCCGAGGCTGAGCCGTACCTCCATGGCGGTCGCCCTGCCGTTCTCGTCCTCGAAGACGGGTGGCGCCCAGGCGCCGACGCTCAGCGCCACGTCGTCGCCGAAGCTCTCCAGATGGCAGATCATGTTCAGCGGCCAGCCCCCGTTGCGGAACAGGTACTCGTCCATCGCGGTGGGGCGGTGGCTGAGCAGCTGGCCGTTGGCGTGCTCGGGCCAGAAGCGGTGCATGTCCGCGTGCATGTGGACGGAGCCGAGCACGTCCAGCCCCTGCGCCTCCGCCTCGCGGATGATCTTCAACAGCTCGGCCGGATCACACCAGTAGCCGCGCCTGCCGTTGGTATAGGAGGAGCCGAAACACGGCACGATGACTTCGGCGAACTCCTCCAGCACCGCCTCGTCGCTCTCCCGGACGTTGCCCGCCCAGCGCAACGCCTGCACCCGAAGGGCGCCCTGGTCCATCTGGCCCAGCAGCAGGGCCCAGCAGCGGGGAAGGTAGGGCTCGCCGCGGCGGGAGCCGTCACAGGCCCGCCGGTACTGGGAGAGCGCGTCGTCCAGCAGCGGGTCGAGGACCCCGGGGGCGATCAGCACCAGCGGTGCGGGGGCGGTGTCGGGGAGGACGTCGGGGACGGCGGACCGCAGGACCATGAAGGTTTCCTTTCCCTGGTCGAACGTGCGGGTGGACGCACGGTTCAGGACGGTTCAGGACGGTTCGGCAGGAGGAAAGCGCCGGATGAGGTCGGCGGAGACCACGGGCAGCAGATCGGTCAGGCCGTGCCGGTAGAAGTGACCGCCGGGCAGCACGTGCGCGGCGAATCCGCCGGTGGCGACGGACCGCCACTCCAGAGCCAGGGACGGCTGGAACTCCGTCTCCCGCGCCCCGACGAACGCCACCACGGGGCAGCCGACCGCGACAGCGGCGGCGGGCCGCCAGGACGCGGCGGCCCGTACGTCGGCCCGTATCAGAGGGGTCAGCAGCCTGCGGGCCGTGTCGTTCCCGGCCAACTCGGCCGACAGGCCGCCCAGGCCCAGCATGTGGCGCCACAGGCCGTCGTCGTCGAGGTGGACCAGGGGCTCGGCGGTGGAGCGGAGCCATGGTGGAGCGGCCGCGCTCAGATAGAGCACGCTCGGCGACCGGCCCCGGCGGTGTGCCCTGGCCGCCCAGGCCACGGCGGCCAGGGCGCCCATGCTGTGCCCCAGCAGAGCCCAGGGACTCCCGGCCGGGGGCGTGAGCTCCTCGTCGAGCGCGCCCGCGAGCTCCGCCAGATCGGTGAAGGGCGGGGTGGCCATCCGGCGCCCGCGGCCCGGAGGTTCGACCGGGCACGGGGTGACCCCCGGTCCGAGCGCGTCCGGCCAGTCGCGGTAGAGCGTGGTCGAGCCACCGGCGGCGGGCAGCAGGAACAGCGGCGGCGATCCTTCGACCGGGGTACGGCAGGGCAGCGCGGCCGATCGGCGCGTGGGAACGGCTTCGGTCACCGCAGCTCCCGGGCGATCACCATGAGCAGGGCCTCGTCGCTGCCGCCGGCCAGGGCGAGGCCGGTGGCGTCGCGCAACGCGCGTTCCGCCAGCCCCGGATCGGCAGGGTCGAGTCCGGCGAAGCGCGGCCGGGTCGAGGCGAGTTTCGCCTCGCGCCGGAGCGCGGCCTCGGCCGTACGCCGCAGCACGTCGGCCGATCGGAGCTTGCAGCCCGCCGCGGTCCGGGGCGGGCAGCCGCCGACTCCGAGCAGTTCGAGCGCCCGCCGGCAGGACGCCCGCTCCTGGGCGATGTCGACGAACAGCTCGGCGGCGGCCCGGTCGGCGTACCCGGAGCGTGGCCCACCGGCGGAGCGGAGCAGGGTGAGCAGCCCCTCGGCCATCGCCGTCATCCGCAGCGCCACCATGACGCGCTCGTGGACCCAGTGCCTCATCAGGGTGAGCAGGCCCGTACCGGGTGAGCCGAGCAGCGCCTCAGGCGCCAGCCGGACGCCGGTCAGCCGGATCCGCCCGGTGACGCCCCGGTGCCCCAGGGTCCGCAGCGGGTGGACCTCGACCCCCGGCGCGTCCACGGGGACCCGCACCAGGGAGTGACGCCCGAGCGCCGAGTCGGCGAAGGCGGTGTCCCGGGCCAGTACCAGCAGTTCGTCCGCGAAGGGGGCGTTGCTGGAGAGCCACTTCTCCCCCTCGACGACGACCCCCTCGTCACCGCGGCGCACCGAGGTGGTCATGGCGTCGAAGTCCAGGCCGCCGCCGGGTTCGGTCACCGCGAGCGCGGCGAGAGACCGCCCCGCCAGGGCCTGACGGGCGGCGTGGGCGGTGGCCGGGAAGGCGGCCAGCAGTTTGGCGGCCACCTCGACCTGGGTGAGGACCACCGCCCCTGCGGGCAGCAGACCCAGCTCCTCGTGCAACGCCGCCGCGAACTGCCAGGACGGGACCGGGCCCGGCTCCGGCGGCACCTGCAGAACCGGGGCGGGGGCAGGGGCGGCCGGGGCGAGCAGCCCGGCGCGGCCCAGCAGGACCACCGCCTCCCGCCCGGGTGGAACGCGGCCGGGGACGTCCCAGACCGCGGGCGCGAACACCTCGGGGTGACGGTCGACCAGCGCCCGGACGCTCCGGCGGAACGCGGCCGGGGTGGTGAACCCCGGTCCTGGCCGCCCGTGGTGCGGGGCCGCCACGGGCGAAGGCTCAGTCATCGGTCCCTCGCAGGTGCCGGGCGACGGCGTCCAGCAGCTGTTCGTCGGAGATTCCGTCGGCGGGCCGGTGACCGGCGAGCAGGAGCCGCTGAGCCGGGTGACCGGCGACATACCCACTGGCGCCGTGCAGGTGCAGGCAGACCCTCGCGGTACGGCGCAGCAGCTTGCGGGCCTGGAGGCGGGCGGCCTCGACCACGCCGTCCCCCCGCGCGCCGGCCGCCGTGTCGGCCGTGGCCGCGTGCACCAGATGCCGCGCGCCTTCGGCGTAGGCCATCAGCTCCGCGAGCCGGAACCGTACGACCTGGTGGTCGATCAGGCGCTGCCCGAAGGAGTGCCGGGTGCCGAGCCAGCCGCCGGTCGTGGCCACCAGGCGGGCTGAGGCGGCGACCTGCAGCGCGGCCACCGGCAGGCCCGCGCCCGCCCCCGGCCTGTCGTGGCGGGCCAGCACCTCGGCGGCCGGGTCGAAGTCCAGCGCCGCGGCGAGACTCTCGGCGAGGACGACCCGGTCGGGGAGTCCGGGGAAGCACAGGCCCGCCGCGTCGAGCGCGGCGACGACCGGCTCGGCACGGTCGGAGGCGCACTCGCGCAGGCACTCGGTGACGCGGGCGCGCAGTCCGGTGGGCGCCAGGTCGTCGACGGGCGAGCCGGTCGGAGCCGCGGTGCGCGGCGCGTTCACGCGTCCCCCCGAGGGGAGGCCGCGGTCAGGCGCCGCACGATGCCGCGGACGTCGGGTTTCCCGCTGGAGAGCAACGGCACCGTGTCCAGCAGCCGGAAGTCGGCGGGCACCATGTAGCCGGGCAACCGCTCCGACAGGTGCGTCCGCAGCGCGCGTGCCCGGTCGGCGTCCAGGGCGGGCAACGGGCTCTCGTCGCCGCAGGGGACGCTCGCCGGGGCGCCGGGCGGGGTGACCGCGCAGGCGAGGATCTCCCGGCCGCGCCCGTCCCGGGAGGCGGTGACGAACGCGCGCCCCACCGTCCGGTGGGCCTCCAGCGTCTGGCGCACCTCCTGCGTGTTGACCCGGTAGCCGCGGACCTTGACCTCGTCGTCCCGCCGGCCGTGGAAGTGCAGTACGGCGTCGGCGTCACGGTGCGCCTGGTCGCCGGTGCGGTAGAAGCGGGTGCCGTCGAGGTCGAGGAAGGCCCGCCGTTCCTCCTCGGGACGCTCCAGGTAACCACTCATGAGCTGTGCGCCTGCGACCAGGAGTTCGCCGGGCCCCTCCTCGTCGATGTGCCCGTCGTCGCGCAGGAAGCGCACGGTGACCCCGTCCAGCGGACGGCCGATGGGGTAGGGAGCGGTGCGGTCCGGTTCCCGTTCGTCGATGGGATGGGCGACGACCAGGCAGGTGGCCTCGGTCGGGCCGTATCCGTTGATCACGACGAGTTGGGGGGCGGCGGCCAGCCAGCGCTGCACGGTGTGCGGCTGGAGCACCTCCGCTCCGGTCATCACCCGGCGCAGGTGCGACAGGTCGCGTCCGGCGAAGCCGCGGGCGTGGTCGGCGAGCAGGGTCAGGGTCGAGCCGACCGCGGCGAAATAGGTGATCCGCTCCTGCTCGATCAGCCGGTTCAGCAGCGGCGGCATCGGGACGGCGGGCGCCAGGTGCACCGTCGCGCCCCGTGTCAGCGGGTAGAGCAGATCGACGACCGAAACGTCGAAGTGCAGCGCCGAGGTGTTCAGGCAGCGGTCGTCCGGCCCGACACGGAGCAGCGGATGGACCGCCGCGAAGAAGGCGTCCACGGCCCGGTGCGGGATCTGCACCCCCTTGGGGCGGCCGGTGCTTCCCGAGGTGTACATGCAGTAGGCGACGCTCTCCGGGGAGATCTCCTCCGGCAGCGGGGCCGTCGCTGGTTCGGTGGCGGCCTCGCCGACGCCGAGCGGGAGGGTCCCGGTCCGTTCGGCCAGGTCACGCGCGAGGTCGGTGTCGGTGGCGGAGACCAGGACGAGCGGGCAGCGCGCGTCGGCGACCAGGTCGGCGAGCCGGGCCGCGGGTGCCCGGGGATCGAGCGGTACGTAAGCCGCGCCCGCCCGCTGTACGGCGAGCAGCGCGACCACCGCGTCCACCGTCTTGTGGCCGACCACGGCGATCCGCTGGGCGGGACCCACACCCCGGCGCACCAGTGCCGCGGCGGTCCGCTGGACGCGCTCGTGCAGCTCCCCGTAGTCGACGCCGCGATCGTCGGCGACCAGGGCGGTGCGCCGGGGGGTGTCCTCGGCCAGGGCGGAGAGCGCGCCGAGAAGCGACGGGAGCCGGCCGTGGCGCGGGTTCATCGCGTCCTCCGGTCGCGGACCAGGGCGGTCAGGGTGTCGAGGGAGGCCAGAGCGGGAAGGTCGTCGGCCTCGGCGCCGACCTCGATCCCGTACTCGGTGTCCAGGCGTACCGCCAGCTCGACGAAGTCGAGCGAGTCGTACTCAAGTGCCGAGGCGTAGTCGTCGGTGTCGCCGAGGGCCGTGGGGTCGCTGTTCTTGATCCGGCAGACCAGCAGCCGAAGCTCTTCACGCAGGACGTGTTCGGTGTGCGGTGGCCGGCCGCGCTGGGGGACGGGCATGGCGGACTCCAGGGGGTGCGGGTGTGTGGGGCCGGAGGACGGGCCTCCGGCCATGGGACACATCACTGCTCAGGAGCGGGAGCGCGCCTCTGCCAGCCGCTCGTCCAGGTAGCGCGCGGAGGAGTTGAGTCTCAAGAGCGCGCCGCGGGCGATGCCGCGTCGCATGGCCGGCGACTCCGCCGCCGGAATGATCACGTTGTGGAACCACCCTGCGGCGTGCAGGGAGTCGACCGTGATGTGCAGCCGGTGGTAGACGATGCCGACGTCCGGCAGCCCCAGCCGCTCCCAGGCGTGGACCACCTGGACGAAGCGGTCAGGGGCGAACCACTCGGTCATCCCGAGGAAGCCGACGGCCTCCGGGTACAGGCGCCGGTAGCGGCAGAGCATCACGGCGAGGTTGCCGGACAGCAGGGCCTCGGCCGTCAGCGCGCCCTCCAGTTCGTCCGCGCCGATGTCGAACACCTGGAAGATCTGGTTGAACAGATGGGTGTGGACCTGGTCGGCGTCACCGTTGCCCATCTCGTCCCAGTAGTTGCGGGCGATCTCAAGCTTGGCGTCGTCCGCGGTTCCGACCTGCATCATGGCCAGCAGATCGTCGAAACGGCCGTCGACCACCGACTCCTGGATGACGTAGGTACGCAGGTCCTCGCGCCCGGCGCGGTCGCGGATGAACTCGGCGTAGTACGGATGCTTGTAGGCGGGGTGCCGGCGGGCGAGGTTCTTGAGCCAGGACAGGTAGTCCTTCGGGTCGGCGGGCGCCTCGTCCAGCAGGACGGTGTCGACCCCGTGGTCCTCGCGGGCCAGAGTGGCCTCCTCCAGCAGCCGGACCACCTCGTGGAGTATCACGGAACCTTCGGCGGTGACCGCCTGGGGGAGTCGCAGCACCAGGCCGTAGAGCCTGGAGAGCAGTAACTGTTGTTGATGGAAAGCCGCTGAGTCGCCGCCGCCCGCCAATTCGTTCATCGTGCGCACGGCCTCGATCACGATCCTGCGCTGGTCGGCGTTGACGGTGAGATCGAGTTCGGTGGCGGGAATGTGCAGCCAGGAGCTGATGATTTCGACGAGTGCACGGGGGTTGAGAGCGTCCGCGCATCGGGGAAGGGCTAACTCCACAGAAACGGACATAGCGACAATCTCCTTCTGTGAACGGCCACTCGGCCATCTCCCGGGCAGGGTTGCGCCGTTGGCGAAGCTACTTTTGGAGGTCGAGTATGTCTACGATTCCGGCTAAAAATCTCAGAATTCGAGACTCATATCCGGAGGGGTTTAATCCATAGGGAGATTCCAGATATTCCGAAGGGGGTTTAGTCCGTAAAGAGATTGGGTCACAGTTGTCCTGTGCCGTTTTGGGATTTGGCTCCGGACGTGGCTTGTGATCGACTAGAGTCCGGTCCGTTGCGAGACGTGTCGTCTCACATTTCAAGATAATGCACGGAAACTCGGAGGGCCGTATGGGACGGACAATCGCCGAGAAGGTCTGGGACGAGCACGTCATCCGACGTGTCGAGGGCGAGCCCGACCTCCTCTACATCGATCTGCACATGCTTCACGAGGTCACCAGCCCGCAGGCGTTCGAAGCCCTCCGGCTTGCCGGGCGCTCGGTACGGCGCACCGACCTGACCATCGCGACGGAGGACCACAACGTCCCGACCGACGTGATCGACCGCATCAGCGACCCGGTTTCCCGCAACCAGATCGAGACGCTGCGCCGCAACTGTGACGAGTTCGGTGTGCGGCGGCACTCGCTGGGCGACGCCGAGCAGGGCATCGTCTTCGTCATGGGCCCGCAGCTGGGCCTGATCCAGCCCGGCATGACGGTGGTCTGCGGAGACTCGCACACCTCGACCCTGGGCGCCTTCGGTGCCCTGGCGTTCGGCATCGGCACCTCGCAGGTCGAACACGTGCTGGCCACCCAGACCCTGCCGATGGCGCCGTTCCGGACGATGGCCGTCACCGTCGAGGGCGAGCTGCCGGAGGGGGTCACCGCCAAGGACCTGATCCTGGCCGTGATCGCCGAAATCGGCACCGGCGGCGGCCAGGGCCATGTGATCGAGTACCGCGGCGAGGCGATCCGCGGGTTGTCGATGGAGGGCCGGCTGACCATCTGCAACATGTCCATCGAGGCGGGCGCCAGGGCCGGGATGATCGCCCCGGACGAGACCACCTTCGCCTACCTGAAGGGCCGTCCGCACGCGCCGCAGGGCGAGGACTGGGACGCGGCGGTGGCCTACTGGAAGACGCTGTACACCGACCAGGACGCGGTCTTCGACAAGGAGGTGGTGATCGACGCCGCCGCGTTGACGCCCTTCGTCACCTGGGGGACCAACCCCGGACAGGGCGCTCCTCTGGGCTCGCTGGTCCCGGCTCCGGAGTCCTTCACCGACCCGGTCGAGCGCTCCGCCGCCGAACGGGCGCTGTCCTACATGGGACTTGAGGCCGGCACGCCGCTGCGCGAGGTCCGGGTCGACACGGTGTTCCTCGGCTCGTGCACCAACGGCCGGATCGAGGACCTGCGCGCCGCCGCCGACGTGCTGCGGGGCCGCCGGGTCGCCGAGGGGGTCCGGATGCTGGTGGTCCCCGGCTCCGCCAAGGTCCGGCTGCAGGCGGAGACGGAGGGCCTGCACCAGGTCTTCACCGAGGCCGGCGCCGACTGGCGGTTCGCCGGCTGCTCGATGTGCCTGGGGATGAACCCGGACCAGCTGGCGCCCGGCGAGCGCAGCGCGTCCACCTCGAACCGCAACTTCGAGGGCAGGCAGGGCAAGGGCGGACGCACCCACCTGGTCTCGCCCGTCGTCGCCGCCGCGACCGCGGTCACCGGCCGCCTCTCCTCCCCCGCCGACCTGCTGGAGGCCTGACACCATGGAGAAGTTCACCGTCCACACCGGCCGGGCCGTCCCGCTGCGCCGCAGCAACGTCGACACCGACCAGATCATCCCCGCCCACTTCCTCAAGCGGGTGACCCGCGACGGCTTCGAGGACGCGCTCTTCGCGGCCTGGCGCGCCGACCCGGAGTTCGTACTGAACCGGCCCGAACGGCAGGGCGCGACCGTGCTGGTCGCGGGACCCGAGTTCGGTACCGGCTCCTCGCGCGAGCACGCGGTCTGGGCCCTGCAGAACTACGGCTTCAAGGCCGTGATCTCCTCCCGGTTCGCCGACATCTTCCGCGGCAACTCGCTGAAGAACGGCCTGCTCACCGTGGTGCTGCCGCAGGAGGTCGTGGAACGGCTGCAGTCCCTGACCGAGGCCGACCCGGCGGCCGAGATCACCGTGGACCTGGAGTCCGGTGAGGTACGCGCCGACGGTGTGACCGCCCCGTTCGAGATGGACGAGAACGCCCGCTGGCGGTTGCTCAACGGTCTGGACGACATCACTCTGACACTGGGCCACGAGGACGAGATCGCCGCGTTCGAGGCGAACCGCCCGTCCTACAAGCCGCGGACCCTGCCCCGTCCGGCGGCCTGACCGAGGCTCGCCGTCCCAGACGCGCTGCACCTGATTCATTGATCACGGCGCCGGTCCGAGGCCGCCAACGGCCGGCGCCGACGGCTTCCCGACCCGGAGGTAGCGTTATGCCGATCGTCACCATTCAGGTTATCAACGAGAACCTCACCGCCGAGAAGAAGAAGCAACTCATCGACGGCGTCACCGACTTGGTGCACGACGTGCTGCGCAAGGATCCGGAGCGGATCTACGTCATTGTTCAGGAAGTGCCGCTGGACAACTGGGGCGCCGGAGGATTCACTGTTTCTGAGCGCCGCGCCCAGGGCTTCGACGGTTTGTGCACCTGCCCGAAGCACGAGTGATCATCGCATTCCGTCCCAGAATAAGAGAAAATCGATCCCGGCCTCTGGTTCGTCACCGGCGCGTGCGGCATAATCATCGCGTCGGCTGATTCGACTCCCACGGCGAGCCTGGAGGATTTACCCGTCGGCCCGTTTTCGACAGCCCCGCCGATAGTTTCCGGATTTCTTTTTCCGGCCCTGGCCGAACGTTCTGTCCCATGGTCGGGGCGGCTTTCCGGCGGGCGCTGAACGTCCTCGTATCCTGTCGTCCAATTTCCTGCGCCGCTGCCCGTGGGGCTGCGGAGGGGAAACATGAAAGGACTGTTATGGCCACGAACGACTTCGCTATCCGGGGCATCCCCCGTCGGCACTCCTTCGAGCTGCTTGAGGGTTACATCATGTGTTCGGTCATCGCCTCGCTCGACGACCTGGGCGTGCTGGACATCCTTGAGGAGAAGGGGCTGCGGGTCGAGGACGTGGGCGGCAACCTCCAGCTGGCCCGGGACACCGTCTTCTACCTGGTCGACCGCGGGGTCGTGGCACCCGACGGCGACGTCTACCGGCTCACCGGGTACGGCCGGGAACTGCTGCGCGACCGTGGCTACATCTTCTGGATCGCGGGAGGCTTCGGCGAGCCGTTCTGGCGCTTCGGCGAACTGGTCTCCGGCAAGAGCAAGTACGGCAAGGACATCTCGCGCGACGGCCGGATCGTCGCGGTCTCCTCGGCCGACCTCGGTCTGGAGGACCTCAAGCCGTATGTGCACTCCCTGCTGTCCGAGATCGAGTTCACCCGGGTCGCCGACTTCGGCTGCGGGAACGCCCGCAACCTCATCGGGATCTGCGGGCTGAAGGACGCCGACGGCCTGGGCGTGGACATCAGCGCCGACGCGATCGCGGAGGCCCGCCGTGAAGTGGCCAAGGACGGCCTGACGGAGCGCATCACGGTGGTCGAGGCGGACGCCTCCAACGCCGCCGCGATCCCCGGCCTGGAGACCGTGGACCTCGTGGTCGGTTTCTTCTTCATGCACGAGGTGCTGGAGCAGGGCCTCGACTACTTCGTCTCATATCTGCGTGGCCTGGCCGAGCGGCTCCCGGCCGGGGCGCACGTGCTCGCGGCCGAGGTGCTTCCCCCGCAGCGGGACCGCGCCTGCCCGGAGACCTTCACCCCGGAGTTCACCCTCATCCACGCGCTGATGGGCCAGGGCCTGCTCAGCGAGGAGGGCTGGAGCGACGCCTTCCGCCAGGGCGGGTTCGAGATCCGCAAGACGGTCCGTCCCAACATCCCCGGTGGCCTGCTGCTGCTGGCCCAGAAGACCGACTGACCCGGACGGACCGGAGCGGGGCGCGCCGTCGCCGTCCGGCGGTGCGTCCCCTCACCCCGTCCGTCGTCGCCCATCACCGACAATGAGCTCTGGGAGCGGCCGCATGTTCCTGGTACTGCTGTCCTATCTGGTCCCGGAGGAGCGAATTCTCCCGCTGCGCGATGAGCACTACGTCTTCATCGACCAGCACTTCAGGAGCGGGACGTTCCTTCTGGGCGGCCGCAAGGTGCCGGCCACCGGAGGGTTCA
Source organism: Streptosporangium sp. NPDC020072 (assembly GCF_040631445.1). Lineage (NCBI taxonomy): Bacteria > Bacillati > Actinomycetota > Actinomycetes > Streptosporangiales > Streptosporangiaceae > Streptosporangium > Streptosporangium sp. NPDC020072. Next base: position 133,229 of record NZ_JBEYAB010000010.1, read on the forward strand.
TCCTCGCCCAGGGGGTGTCCCGTGAGGAGCTCGACCGCATCCTGGGGGAGGACCCCTACCTGAGGGCGGGTCTGGTGGCGCACGAGGTCACGGAACTGCTGCCGACCCGGGCCCGGCCCGACCTGGCGGCGGTGATCGGCGTTCCCTGACCGGTCGCCGGGCACATTGGAGCACGGCCCGGGCCTGCTCCACGACCTTTCCCACCCGCCTCGGAGGCTTCCGTGAACGATCTCACCCGGGCCATGCGCGCCGTCCTGGAGCCCTACCATCTGGTGGCCGTCCTCGCCCCGCAGGCCGGCGAGGCCTTCCGGCGGCTCGGGCTGACCGGCCGCTGGACACCGTACTTCGCGCTGCGCACCGCTCCGCTGGGGGAGGTCTCCCCGGCCGCTGTCCACGCGCTGTTCCACCACTTCAGCCCGCGCATGGTGGAGCGCGAAGTCCGCGCGGTCCGGGCGGAGACGAACCCCGAAGCGGTGCTCGCGGCGCGACTGGCCGCCGCGGACGCCGGTCTCCGCGCGATCCTCGGGGAGGAGTCCGTCGCCGCACCCGAGCTGGCCGAGGCGGCCGGGCTCGCCGGGCTCGCCGCGAACGCCTGCCGGGACGCCCCGGGCCGCCCGCTGGGCAGCGCCAACGCCGCGCTGCCCCTGCCGTCGCGACCTCACCTGGCGCTCTGGCAGGCCGCGACCACTCTGCGTGAACACCGGGGTGACGGCCACTTCGCCACGCTGTTGCACTCCGGCGTCGAAGGGCCGGAGGCCCTGGTGCTGGTCGTCGCCGCGGGCGCGGACCGGCGCGAGCGTCTGCAGGGGATCCGGGAGTGGACGGACGAGGAGTGGGAGGCGGCCGAGCGGCGCCTGATCACCCGCGGGCTGCTGGAGCCCGACACGCGTGGTCTCACCACCGCGGGCCAGGCCCTCCGCCGGGCGGTCGAGGAACGGACCGACGAACTCGCCGAACGCCCCTGGGCCACCCTCGGCGCTGACGCCACCCGCCGGCTCCACGACCTGCTGGCCCCCGTCGCCGACCGGATCATCGCCCACCTCGGCCTGCCCGCCCGGCCAGGGGCCGCGCACACGCGGGAGGCGCCGGTGGACGGTTCGCCGCGCCACCGTGAGGGGGCCGGGCGGTCGTGACCGCCTTCCCGTCAGAGCACGACGGAGAAGCGGTCACGGGACGTCACTGCCGGTAGGTGGACAGGAAGCCCCCCAGGCGGCCGATGGCCTCTTCGAGGTCGTCGGCGTGCTGGAGGGTGACCAGGCGGAAGTGGTCGGGGCGGGCCCAGTTGAAGCCGGTGCCCTGCACGATGAGGAGCTTCTCCCGTTCGAGCAGGTCGAGGGCGAAGCGGACGTCGTCGGTGATCGGGTGGACCTCGGGGTCGAGCCTGGGGAAGACGTACAGCGCGCCCAGGGGCTTGACACAACTCACCCCGGGGATGTCGTTGAGCAGCTTCCAGGCGCGGTCGCGCTGCTCGCACAGGCGTCCGCCGGGCCGTACGAGGTCCTCGATGCTCTGGTGGCCGCCGAGGGCGGCCTGGATGGCGTGCTGGCCGGGCACGTTGGGGCACAGGCGCATGTTGGCCAGGATGTCGAGGCCCTCGATGTAGGACGAGGCCCGCTCCCTGGGACCGGAGAGCACCATCCAGCCCGAGCGGTAGCCGCACACCCGGTAGGTCTTCGACAGGCCGGAGAAGGTCAGGCAGAACAGGTCGGGGGCCAGCGCCGCGATCGAGGTGTGGACGGCGCCGTCGTAGAGGATCCGGTCGTAGATCTCGTCGGCGAGGACGACGAGACCGTGCCTGCGGGCCAGGTCGGCCAGGCCTTCGAGCAGCCGGGGCGGGTACACGGCGCCCGTCGGGTTGTTCGGGTTGATGATCACCAGGGCCTTGGTCCTGTCGGTGATCTTCGAGGCGATGTCGTCGAGGTCCGGCAGCCAGTCGGCCCCCTCGTCGCAGACGTAGTGGACGGGGGTTCCGCCGCTGAGCGAGACCGCGGCGGTCCACAGGGGGTAGTCGGGGGAGGGGACCAGCACCTCGTCGCCGTTGTTGAGCAGCGCCTGCATCGCCATCACGATCAGTTCGGAGACGCCGTTGCCGAGGTAGACGTCCTCCACGCCGAGGTCGGGGAAGCCGTGCCCCTCGTAGTGCTGCACGACGGCCCTGCGGGCGCTGAGGATGCCCTTGGAGTCACCGTAGCCGTGGGAGACGGGCAGGTTGCGGATGATGTCCTGCAGGATCTCCTCGGGAGCCTCGAAGCCGAACGGAGCAGGGTTGCCGATGTGCAGCTTGAGAATGTGGTGACCCTGGGACTCCAGCTCTGCCGCGCGCTTCGGTACGGGACCGCGAATGTCGTAGCAGACGTTGGCCAGCTTGTCGGACTGCCGTACGTACATCATCACACTTTAACGGCGGATCCATCCGATACCGCCCGTTGATCCCGCTCGCGGAGCCGTCCAGCGGGCGCCCCCACGCCCGCTGGACGACCTCGGTACGGTTACGCCGCCCGGCAGGCAACCCTCGGGCGGGCCCGGGTGGCCAGGTCCACGTGGGCCGCGGTGCCGTCGATCCAGATCACCCTGCCACCCTCGCCCGAGGCGAACTGGGCCTGCTCACCCCGGTTGCAGGTGACCCGTACGGCCTTGCCGCCCCTGGCCGGGATCTGGGTGATCTTGGGCAGGGTGTCGTTGCTGATCACCGTCAGGTCGGGGTAGACGCTGTAGGTGACGGCCGTGTCCGTGGCGTCCATGTCCAGCAGCTTGGGCGACGTGGCGTCGTCCGGGGTGAGCGCCACCGGGGAACCGCCGTCGGCGTCGGCGCGCATGATGCCCTGAAGACCGTCCTGCTGGGCGTCCTGGAGCCAGAACAGGGAGGTGCCGGTCAGCACCGGGCCGCTCACGAGCCCGATCACGTTCGGCGGGCTCGGCGGGGTCGGCAGGTCGGTCTCCTGGCCCGTCGCGAGGTCACGGGTGGTGATGACCATACGGCGGGGGCCGCCCTCCCACAGGTACAGCTTGATGTAGGCGATCCGGCCGCCGCTGATCGTCGGCACCCTGCTGTAGATCCCGGGCTGCGGCGTCATGTTGACCGGGGCCGCGTCGCCCTTCTTGACCCACAGGTCGTAGCCGCCCGTGGCCGAGTCCCAGACCGAGTAGGCGATCGTGTCACCGTCGACCGCCATGTTGGGCACGTCGCCGTCGCCCTCGTGGATCAGCCGCTGCGGCTGGGAGCGGTCGAGCGGCCTGCTCCACACCTGCATCTTCCAGCCGTCCTCCCGCTGGGCATAGGTCGTCCACACCGCGCTCCTGCCGTCCGTCACGGCGTCGTAGCTCGACATCTCGTTCGGCTCGGAGAGCTGGACGGCCTTGCCGCCGCGCACCCGTCCGGTGTAGACGGCCGCGGGGGCGGTCTGGTCGGCGGAGGAGTTGGTGACCACGTAACGGTCACCGGCCGCGTCCGGCTGGGCGTAGGGGTCGGTGACGCCGCGCAGCAGGACGTCGTGGTCGGTGGCGATACGACGCTCCCAGCCGTTCCTGATGCCGTGGGCGTCGAAGGCCCGCGCGATCGTCAGCAGGTCCCGCGCCCCGAGCCGGGACCGTACGGCCGCCGCCAGCACCGCTCGCCTGCCGTCGCTGAAGTCGTCGAGCGGGGTCATGTACTCGGACAGGGCCTTGAGCACGACCTTGTCGGCCCTGGCGCCGAGCTTCTCGCGGATGTCCCACAGCGCGCCGCTGAAGATCGTCGAGTTGAGGTGGACGCCCGCGCTGTCGATGCGGCCGGTGGAGCCCACGTAGTCGTCGGCGGCCACCCGCCCGTCGTTGAGGTCACGCAGGGCGCACTGACGCGGTGTCCCGGTACGGCAGAGCGTCTCGCCGAGCAGCCCCGCGTCGGGGTCGGCCGGGTCGATCCCCTCGGCGTCACTCTGGATGGCGTTGCCGAAGTAGTCGGCGATGCCCTCGTTCATCGCGCCGGACTGGCCGAAGTAGACCAGGTTGGCGGTGTGCTCGACCACGCCGTGGGTCATCTCGTGGCCGACCACGTCCAGGGCCGAGGCCAGCGAGTAGTACTGGTCACCGCCCCCGCCGTAGACCATCTTGGTGCCGTCCCAGAAGGCGTTGATGTACGGCCTGCCGGAGGAGGTGACGTTGACGACCGAGAGCATCGAGCCGCCCTTGCCGTCGAGCCCGTCACGTCCGAGCCGCCGGTAGTACTCGTAGACCTGGTTCGCGCCCCAGTGGGCGTCCACCGCGCCGATCTCCGTGGTGGCGCCGGTGAAGGTGGGGGTGTCGGAGGCGACGATCGGGGTGTCCGCGGGCAGCGAGCCCTGGAACCGCGAGACGTCGCGCTTCTGCGCGTCGTAGGTGACGACCTCGCCGGCGGTGCCGTTCCACCGGGTGCGGTCGCGCAGCTCGTACCTGCCGTCGGCCCGCTGGTAGGCGTTGATCGGCACCGTGGCGCCGCGCACCGTCGTGCCCGTGGTGGCGAGGGGTCCCTCGGCGGAGCTCTCGACGGCGGTGCGGATCCGGTCGGAGGCGAACAGCGGGGCGCCGTTCCCGGCGTTGACGTAGACGTCGGTGAGCAGCGGCAGCTGCCTGCGCGCGTCGGTCCCGGTGACGGTCACCCGCCAGGCCAGCAGGCCCTTGCCGGTCGGGACGACGACGAGGCCGCCGGAGACCGCGGTGAGGGCCTCCTTCTCGCCGCCGGTCCGTGCCGCGGTCCGGGAAAGCGCGACGTCGAGCGCGAGCCTTTCCGGGAATTTCGGCGTGGTCGAAACACTCAATTCGGTGAGGAAACGGCCGCCCGCTCCGGTGACCCGGTGGGCGTTGCCCTCCTTCGTCATCTGCACGAGGTAGTTGGCGCCGAAAACGCGGATGCCCTGGTAGCGCTGCTCGAACCGGACGGTCTCGTCCTGGCCGTCGCGGACCACGTCGAGGGGGACCAGGTCGGTGTTCACGTTCGTGATCCCGTACCGGCCCTGGCGGAGGTGGTGCCGGGCGACGGTGACGGGGTCGCCGCTGACCGGAGCCTCGTTCAGGCCGCTGACCAGGGCGGGGGTCTCGGTGCCGGTACGGGGCTCCACCTGGGCGGGCGGGTCGGCCGCGTGGGCGGGGGTGCTTGTCACGAGGGCCGCGGTGAGGGAGAGGATCACGGCGACGGGCGTCGCCGTGGCGACGCTTCTGGGGGGTCGTAGCACGAGTTCTCCTGACGTCTCGAAGATCGCCGAGACTGCTCAAAAGGCGATAATCATGATCTAGCAGGAGATTGGCGAAAAATCATGACTATTAGTCATGTCTGTTGTCTGATAGATTTAAAGCGACAAATGAGGAATGGGTGCTTTCTAGATGGCTTTCCCGGCGCCGGGGAAAACGGCCGGAGGGATGGGGTGAGGTGTCCCGGCGATCCCTCTTTGGACGCGGGGAGGAAGTTTACGGGCTGGGAGGTGTGTTCGAGCGGCTTCGCGCGTAGGCTCACTGGGCGTGGATCTCGACTTCGTCTGTGTGCACGCGGGACGGCCCGCCCTTGAGCTGACCCGTCGTGACGTGGCCCGCGCGCTGCTCGCCGTACCCTCGGGGGTCGCCCTGGTGGCGGTTCCCGACCTGCGCAGGGCGCTGGCGGCGCTGGGCAATCCGCTGTCCCCCCACTTCTGGGACTCGGCCAAGACGACGCTTGGCGCGATCGAGTCCGGCAACGCGACGGTCGGTGACGTGCAGAGGTGGCTGGAGTCGACCGGCACGGAACCCCTCCTGCTCACCCGCAGCTTCTTCGTCTGGCCCGAGGAGGACGAGCGAGGCCCGGTCGCCAGGGAGATGTTCCAGCGGATGGTGTCCTTCCTTGAGGAGCGGGTCGCCTCGGGGGAGATCGACCCGGACGCGCTCGCGCTACGGGACGAACGGGCCAGGGAGGCCTACGAGGACCTGCAGGAACGCTGGCTCAACGGCCCGCTGCCCGACGGGCGGGTGCCGGGGATCGCGGTGAGCGACGAGCAGGACGAGGAGCTGTTCGCGGCCTGGGACGAGGAGGAGGCGTTCGCGCTCGGCGAGCTGCGGCGCATCCTGGCCGAACTGCCGCCCCCGGAGCGCCCCGCCGCGGACCTGCGCGCCGCCTGTGTACGGCTGCGCGAGGTGCTGGCCGACCCCGGCTACCCGGGAAACGTACTGCGGGCCTGCGCGGGCTACGAGGGGGAGCCGCTTCCCGCCGACGACGAGGAGCTGTGGCTGAGCGTCACCGCGGGCATCGCGGGACCGGTCTCCGACCTGCCGGAGGACGACGACGTCCCCGAGGAGTTCGCCGACCTGGACGGTGAGCTGAGCCACGAGGACGCGGTGCTGGCCGCGCTGTGCGCCATCCACCACGCCGACTGGCTGGCCGTGGTCGCGACGCTGGCCAGGCGGGGGCCTGGCGTGCTGGCCTCACCGGAGCGGATCGCCAGGTTCATCGCCGAGTCCGAGGACATCGACGTCCAGATGGACGACCCGGAGGACCTGGAGGCGGCGGAGACCCTCTTCAGCTCGGTCACGCCGCTGTGGGCCTGCCTGGGCATCGTCGACAAGAGCGAGGTGCTCACCCCGCTGGGGCGCTGGGGCCTGCCGAAGGCCCTTGAGCGCGCCTGGTCATGAGATCGGCGTGGCGCCGTCCCTGTCGCGCTGCCGCAGCTCGGCCTCGGACGGCACCTCGATCTTGGAGATCTGCCGCCGCATCGACTTGACGAGCAGGTAGAGGGCGAGCCCGAGCGCGGCGACCATCAGGAAGCCCAGCAGGCCGGGGCTGACCAGGGAGTTGAGAGAGTTCGGATCTGTAGGCACCCTTCAAGTCTGCCATCCCGACCCCGTGGTCCCGCCTCCGGCGGGGCCGAAGGGGCCGGTGATTTCCCTAGTGGCAGGCGGGGGAGACCTCGTCGGCGTGGATGCCGGCGAACAGGTCGTCCTCGGGGAGCGTGGTGTCGATCAGGGAGCGGGCCAGGTGGTAGTCCTCGGTCGGCCAGATCTCCGCCTGGAGCTCGCGCGGGCAGACGAACCAGAAGCCGTCCGGGTCGACCTGCGTCGCGTGCGCCAGGAGCGCCAGGTCACGGACCTCGAAGTAGTCGCCGCAGGGCACCCGGGTGGTCACCGGCCACTTCTCCGGCCGGTCCTCCCACCGGGAGATCCAGTCGGCGTACGGCGAGCCCATGCCGCGGGCGTTCATCGCCTCGTGGAGCGCCTCGAAGCGGGCCTTGGTGAAGCCCATCTGGTAGTAGAGCTTGAGCGGCTGCCAGGGCTCGCCCGCCTCCGGGTAGCGGTCGGGGTCGCCCGCCGCCTCGAAGGCCTCGACCGAGACGCGGTTGGTCATGATGTGGTCGGGGTGCGGGTAGCCGCCGTCGTCGTCGTAGGTGAGGATGACGTGCGGCCTGAACGAGCGCACCGCGGCGACCAGCGGCGCGGCGGCGACCTCAAGCGGCTGCACGGCGAAGCACCCCTCGGGCAACGGCTCGCTCTCGTCCTCGGGAAGGCCCGAGTCGACGAACCCCATGAAGCGCTGCTCGACGCCGAGGATCTCCCGCGCGCGTTCCATCTCCAGACGCCTGACCTCCCCGATGTTCTCCAGGATGTCGGGACGGTCCATCTTGGGATTGAGGATCGAGCCGCGTTCCCCTCCGGTGAGGGTACAGACGAGCACGTCCACGCCCTCGGCGACATAGCGTGCCATGGTCGCGGCACCCTTGCTCGACTCGTCGTCGGGATGCGCGTGAACTGCCATCAGCCTCAGCGGTGCACTCACGGGCTCGGTGTCTCCTCTTCGTTGGGCGCGCTGGGGTCCGCGCGGGCCGCACGGACGCGCTCATCGCCGTGACGTGCTCGGCCCCCGCCTGCCGCACCGCTCCCCGGGTTGGGCTGGGTCACTCTAAAGAGAGGTTAGTTTCTCTTGGGCGGTCGCGAGGGCAAGGCCCCCGCGAGAGACAATTGTCTTGGATAACACCGAGGTAGCGCAGGGAGATTCCGCATGGCCACCAGCGAGGCCGGGACGGGCCGCCAGACCGGCCCCGTGCTCGGCACCCCGGACGACTTCCCCGACCGTCCGGAGCGCAGGGGGCGCTTCGTCGTGCACGTCGTGATCGCGATCCTCTGCGCGGTGTGCGCCGGGGGCTGGGGATACGTGATGTGGGCGTCCAAGGGCAACACCGAGGTCATCGACCAGGTCATCGCGTTCGACACCAGCCGCGGCGATTCTCTGCAGATCACCTTCGAAGTGGTCAAGCCGTCCAGCCGCGCCGCCGTGTGCAGGCTCAGGGCCATGGATGTGGGCCACGTCGAAGTGGGCAGCCGCGAGGTCAATATTCCCGCTGGTGAGGGGTATGTCCGCCTTACCGAGAGGCTAGAGACCAGTAGCCAGGCTACTTCCGGCGACGTTCACTACTGCTATCTCGTATAGTGAGACATTTGGGGAAGCGCTCGGCCGGTTAACTTGTTAGCCTGTCGAAATTCGAACGAGCGCTACCCCTTAGTACCAAGCCCCACAGAGGAAGCAAGGAGAACCCGTGGCCGACTCCCGAAACGAGAGCGTCACCTGGCTAACTCAGGAGGCGTACGACCGCCTGAAGGCGGAGTTTGAGTACCTCTCGGGGCCCGGGCGTGTCGACATCGCGAAGAAGATCGAGGCCGCCAGGGAAGAGGGCGACCTGAAGGAGAACGGCGGCTACCACGCCGCCAAGGACGAGCAGGGCAAGATGGAGGCCCGCATCTTCCACCTCCGCCAGATCATCGACAACGCCAAGGTCGGTGAGGCCCCCCGTGCCGAGGGCGTGGTCGGGCCCGGCATGACCGTCACCGTACGGTTCGAGGGAGAGGACGAGGAGGTCGCCTTCCTGCTCGCCTCCCGCGAGGAGAGCGGTGCCCCGATCGACGTCTACTCGCCCAAGTCGCCGCTGGGGGCGGCGATCAACGGCAAGAAGATCGGCGAGAAGGCCACCTACACCATGCCGAACGGCAGGTCCAACACGGTTGAGATCATCGAGGCCGTGCCGTACATCGGCAACTGATCCGCATCGGACACGCTGATCCGCCGGGACCGGGTCCCGGCGGATAGCCATGTCCGTACCCATGTTGGGGGCCCTTCGGGCCGGCCGAAACCCCGCCGCCACTGCACAGCGTGTCGTGTTTGGAGCGTTTTGGTGAGTTCCTGCGCATTGTGGCGCGGCGTACGGCACTCTACGTAGGGGTGGATCAGGACGGGTGGAAGGGAAGATGTCGTGCCCGACAGGCGGACGCGTGTCTCCCGGTTGATCGACGAGGCCAGACAGGACCTCGCCTACAGCCCACGCCCCCGCATCGGCACGCCGCGCCCTGCCGTTCCCATCGTGGCGACGGTCGCGGTGGTCATGCTGACCGCGGCCGTGGTGATCGTCCTGAGGCTGCCCGACGACTCCTCGACGACGGCCCTGCGCAGGCCCGCCGCCAGACAGACGCTCCAGGGAGCTCTCCAGGAGGTCCCGCAGAACACGGCGACCCCCACCCCGGCCCAGACCCCGCCACCGCCGGTCGCCCCGCTGACCACGATCCGCAAGCCGCACCTGTTCGTCGTGACGAACAAACCGCTCAGCTCGGCGGTCGTGGCGAGGGTGACCCGGCTCTCCGGGGTACGGGCGGTGGAACGCGCCGACGCCGCCGAGGTCGTCCTCGACGGGAAACGGGTGCAGACGCTGGGGGTCAACCCCTCGACGTTCCGTGCCTTCACCCCCAAGCCGACCGCCCGCTCCGACCGGCTCTGGCGCAACGTCTCGGCGGGAGAACTGGTCGTCTCCTTCGTCCTGGGCAACGACGGCGGCATGACCCTGGGCAAGACCGTCTCCACCTCCAGGACGAGCCTGCGCGTCGGCGCCTACGCGACCATGGGCATGGGCGCCATCGACGCCGTCGTCTCCCAGCAGACCGCGCGCTCCCTCGGTTTCCCCCAGGACAACGCGCTGGTGGTGAGCGCGCCGGGCGCCGACTCGGCCGAGCTGCGCAACAGGCTGCTGCGCGTCCTGCCCAAGGGCAGCCAGGTCGCCACGATCAACCCGGTGTTCACCGCGCCCAGGCGCACCGTCTGGCCCGTGGGCGCCTTCCCGACGGCCCCCCAGATCAGGACCGTCCTCACCGCCGCGATCAGCAAACTCGGCCGCCCCTACGTGTGGGGGGCGGAGGGCCCCGACACCTTCGACTGCTCAGGCCTGGTCCAGTGGGCCTACCGCCAGGCGGGCATCCAGGTCCCCCGGGTGACCCACCAGCAGTTCGTCTCCGGGCCGCGGATCGAACTGTCCCAGGCCCAGCCGGGTGACCTGCTGTTCTGGCGGAACGACCCGACCAACCCCGGCTACGTCTCCCACGTGGCGATCTACTGGGGCGACGGCAAGATGCTGCACGCGCCGAGGACCGGTGACGTGGTGAAGCTCGTCCCGATCTACACCAGAAACTTCGCCGGCGCCGTCCGCATCAGCCCCCAGATAGCCGCCCAGGTGAGATGACTGTGCCTATTTGCGCCGCCTGCGGCGTCGCGGGCTTGGGCGCTTTCGCGTCGGCGCTTTCCCTCGTCGCTCCTTCGCTCCTCAGTCCAAGCACCGACGCGCCCAAGCCGGACACTCCTCACGCATGGCACCGGTAAGGCACAAGCCACACCCCTCACGGATGGCACCGGAGGAGTCCTAGACCTTTAGGCCTCCTTCCAGGAGGGACAGGGCCTCGTCGACGGTGTCTGCTAGGCGGGTGACGCCGCCGGACTCGGCCCAGCCGAACAGGGCGGGCAGGATCGCGCCGACCACCGCGCCCGCGGCCGTACGGCTCAGCGGATCGCCGCTGTGGCGGCCCAGGCGTCCGGCGAGGGCCTCGGCGAGGGTGTCGATCGTGCAGATCATGCTGTCCACGGCCCTGGCCCGCAGCGCGACGTGGCGTAGCTGGAGCCTGGTCATGGCGAGGATCTGCGCCTCCTCCTCGGGGGCGAGCCGGGTGAAGGCGGTGTGCACCGCCGCGCGCAGCGCCGGGACCGGTGCCAGCTCAGGGGGCTGGGCGGCCAGCTCCGTCATCACCAGGGGGGTGTGGTCGTCCTGGACGACGACGTCCTCCTTCGTGGGGAAGTAGCGGAAGAAGGTGCTCGCCGAGATCTCCGCGGCCTCCGCGATCTGTTCGACGGTCGTCTCGTCGTAGCCTTGCTCGGCGAACAGGCGCAGTGCCTGCTCCTGTATGGTTCGCCGGGTTCTGGCCTTCTTGCGTTCGCGTAGTCCCTCGGGGCGCTGAGGTGAGCTCATGGGCCGATTGTCGCGTCTAGGCGACAGGTGTGAACACTGCAACGAGTGCCACAGGAGGCCCACCCGTCCCTGTCCGGGACCGGCGATGGTCCCCTTGGATGAAGCGATGTAATCTCGATTACATGGATAGTGACGAAGCGGTCGAGAAGCTGCGTGGCTGGTTCTCCGGGCGGTTGCCCGAGGGGTGGTTCGAGGGGCGTCCCGAAATCGTGCTCGACCGTGAGGAGATCACGGTCGTCGGCAGGCTCGCCGCGCCCGCGCCCGCCGAGGGCGTCTCCGAGATCGAGCGGGCCGCCGCCGTCGAGGGCGGCATCCAGCGCTTCCGCGAGGAGACCAGGGAGCGGCGCGTCGAGATCGCCAGGGAGGCCGAGCACCGCTTCCGCAGGAAGGTCTCGTGGGGCATCGCGGTGGGTGACGAGACGGTGATGTTCACCACACTCTCGGTCCCGGTCATGACACGTCTGCGCCAGCCCGAGCGGCGCGTCCTGGACACTCTTGTGGCGGCTGGGGTCGCACGCAGCCGCAGTGACGCGCTCGCCTGGTGTGTGCGTCTGGTGGGCGCCCACACCGACACCTGGCTGGCCGATCTGCGCGACGCGCTTCAGCACGTCGACCGGGTGCGTGCCTCCGGCCCGGACATCGGTTCCTGAGGCGGGCCAGGGAAAACGGGCCGAAATTGGTCTGAACCTGTGCGGTGATTGGTTTAGACCTCTGTTAATGGCCTATACCACTGGCGGAACACGCTCCTTTAACGTCGCTTCTTTTGGGTAGGTCACCCGGAACATCATGACTCCTGCCTGCCCTTATGCCGGTCACCGGGGCCGGTTCGGAGTCGTTGCGGCGACGGACAGCCGTTATTCACTGGTCTATGCCAATTGGATTAACGGCGGTTTGGTCGTCAATGATGACCTGGCCCTGAGGAGCGTAAGGAGCCGTAGCAGTGTCCGTTATCGAGGACGTAACCGCCCCCAGTCCTACCACCCACGAAGAGTTGGCCGCGTGGGTCAACGAGATCGCCGAGCTGACCCAGCCCGACCGGATCGAATGGTGCGACGGCTCGGAGGTCGAATGGACCCGGCTGACGAACCTGCTGGTCGAGCAGGGGACGCTCACCCGCCTGTCCAAGCGGCAGAACAGCTTCTACGCCGCCTCCGACCCCACGGACGTCGCCCGTGTCGAGGACCGGACCTACATCTGCTCCGAGCGCGAACAGGACGCGGGCCCGACCAACAACTGGATCGCCCCCGACGAGATGCGCCGGACCTTCGCGGGGCTCTTCAAGGGCTGCATGCGCGGGCGCACGATGTACGTCGTGCCGTTCTGCATGGGGCCGCTGGGCGGTGAGATCTCCCAGCTCGGCGTCGAGATCACCGACTCGCCGTACGTGGTGGTCTCCATGCGGATCATGACGCGGATGGGGGAGCGGGCCCTGCGGCTCATCGAGGAGCGCGGCGGTTACGTCAAGGCCGTCCACTCGGTCGGCGCGCCACTCGCGCCCGGCCAGGCCGACGTGCCGTGGCCGTGCAACTCCACCAAGTACATCAGCCACTTCCCCGAGACCCGCGAGATCTGGTCGTACGGCTCCGGCTACGGCGGCAACGCCCTGCTGGGCAAGAAGTGCTACGCCCTGCGCATCGCCAGCACGATGGCACGCGACGAGGGCTGGCTCGCCGAGCACATGCTCATCCTCAAGCTCACGCCTCCCTCAGGGCAGACCCGCTACATCGCCGCGGCCTTCCCCAGCGCCTGCGGCAAGACCAACCTGGCCATGCTCCAGCCGACCATCCCGGGCTGGAAGGTCGAGACGGTCGGCGACGACATCGCCTGGATGCGCTTCGGCGACGACGGCCGCCTGTACGCCATCAACCCCGAGGCCGGGTTCTTCGGCGTCGCCCCCGGCACCGGCGAGTCGACCAACGCCAACGCGATCAGGACGCTCTGGGGCAACAGCATCTTCACCAACGTCGCCCTGACCGACGACGGCGACGTGTGGTGGGAGGGGCTCACCGACGAGCCTCCCGCGCACCTGACCGACTGGCGGGGCCGCGACTGGACGCCGGAGAGCGACGAGCCCGCCGCCCACCCCAACGCCCGCTTCACCGTGCCCGCCGGGCAGTGCCCGACCATCGCCCCCGAGTGGCAGGACCCCAGGGGCGTGCCGATCTCGGCCATCCTCTTCGGCGGGCGCAGGGCCAGCGCCGTACCGCTGGTGACCGAGTCGCTGAGCTGGAACCACGGCGTGTTCATCGGCGCCAACATCGCCTCGGAGAAGACCGCCGCCGCCGAGGGCAAGGTCGGCGAGCTGCGCCGCGACCCGTTCGCGATGCTGCCCTTCTGCGGCTACAACATGGGCGACTACTTCGCCCACTGGATCGGCCTGGGCAGGCGTGAGGGCGTCAGCCTCCCGCGGGTCTACTACGTGAACTGGTTCCGCAAGAGCGAGGACGGCCGGTTCATCTGGCCCGGCTTCGGGGAGAACAGCCGCGTCCTGAAGTGGATCGTGGACCGCCTCAACGGTGAGGCGGAGGCCGTGCGGACGCCCATCGGCCTGCTGCCCGCCGAGCTGGACACCGAGGGCCTCGACATCCCCGCCGAGGACCTGCGCACCCTGCTCACCGTGGACGAGGAGGTCTGGCGCCAGGAGGCGGCCCTGGTCCCGGCCTTCTTCGAGACCTTCGGCGACCACCTGCCCAGGGAACTGTGGGACGAGTACCGGGCGCTGGTCGAGCGTCTGGGCTGATCCACGTGTCCCTTTCGCCGGGGACATCCGACACGCCGGTTCCGGTACGGGGACCGGCGTGTCGTGTCGTACGGGTGCCGTACGGGGGTAGGGGAAGACCAAGGCGACAAAGATGACGACAAAAAGGCGGTCAGGCGCAACCTCGGGGACGTTCCCCACGTCTACCTGACAGAACAGTCACGCGCACGCCTTGCCTTTCCCCCGGAGGCGGACATGGAATTCACACTGCTCGTCATCGGCGTCACCCTCGTGGCGGCTGTATGGACCACCGCGGTGGGGCTGCGGAGCGAGCATCGCAGGGTGCTCGCGGGCCCCCCGAGGGGTACGGGCGCGCCCCTGGGTCCCTACGAGCTGGCCTATCTGGCCGGTGGGCCGCTCAGGGCGGTCAACACCGCGCTCGGCGTGCTGGCCAGGGCGGGTTCGATCCGGGTCGCCAGGGGCGGCCGGATCAGCCTCGTGATGGGCGCCCTGCCTCCTGCGGAACCTGTCGAGAAGGCCGTTCTCGACGCCCTCAGGGAGCGGGGCGGCTCCTGCCCGGCGGCGGAGCTGCGCCGTACGGTGGGGACCGGGGTCGCCGTGGACGGCCTGCGTTACCGCCTGCTGGGGATGGGACTGCTGGTGCCCGAGGGCGCCTTCGCCGAGGCGCGCAGACTCCACCGCAGGCTGCTGGTCCTCACCGTGATCGCGGCGCTCTTCGAGTTCGGCTCGCTGCTGTCCGTCCTGTCGTGGGGGCACCTGGGCGTGCTGTCCACGCTGGCCGGGGCGGTGGCCTCGGTGAGCGGGCTCGTCGTCTACTCGCGGATGCGGCGAGCCCTGCGGGGGGCGCTCAGCCGGGCCGGGCACGAAACGCTCGCCGCCGCCCGCGGGGTCCACGTGCGCGGCGCCCGTCCCGCGACCTCCGACCTGGCCTTCGCGGTCGCCTTCCCCGTGGCCCTGTACGGCCTGGGCGAGCTGGGCGACCCGCTGCTGACCGAGGAGCTGAAGAGGAACGCCCACACCGCCGGCGGCGGGTCGAGCTGCGCCGCGGGCGCCTGCGGCGGAGGCTCGTCCTCCTCCGACGGCTCCTCCTTCGGCGGCGGTGGTGACTTCGGGTCGGGAGACTGGGGCGCAGGAGGGGACTCGGGCGGTGGTGGGGACTCGGGCGGGTCGAGCTGCGGCGGCGGCTCCGGCTGTGGTTCCGGCTGCGGAGGAGGATGCGGCGGTGGCTGAACACGGGGCGGCCGGGCGACTGGGGGTCGGCCTGGGCTGGCGGCCCGAGATCGACCTGACCGTCGAGCGCATGCCCGGTGTCGACTTCGTCGAGGTGATCGCGGAGAACATCCGGCCCGGCGCGCTCCCCGAGTCGCTGCGGGTGCTGCTGGCCCGAGGCGTTCCGGTGATCCCGCACGGGGTCGGCCTCGGGATCGGCGGCGCGGAGCCGCCCGACCCGGACAGGCTGGCCCACCTGGACGCCTGTGCGCGGGCTCTGGGCTCACCCCTGGTCAGCGAGCACCTGGCCTTCGTGCGGGCGGGCGGCATGGAGGCGGGCCACCTGCTGCCCGTGCCGCGCACCAGGGCCGCCCTGTCGGTCGTGGTGGAGAACGTACGGCGGGCCCAGGACGCGCTGGCCGTACCGCTGGCGCTGGAGAACGTGGCGGCGCTGTTCGGCTGGCCCGAGGACGAGATGACCGAGGCGCAGTTCCTCGGGGAGCTGGTCGAGGCGACCGGGGTAGGGCTGCTGGTCGACGTCGCCAACCTCTACACCAACCAGGTCAACCTGGGGCTCGGGGCGGTCTCCGCGCTGGACGGGCTGCCGCTTTCCGCCCTGGCCTACGTCCACGTCGCGGGCGGGTACTCCCACCACGGGCTCTGGCACGACACGCACACCTCCCGGGTGCCGCAGGAGGTGCTGGAGATCCTCACCGAGCTGTGCGCCAGGACCGAGCCGCCGGGCGTGCTGCTCGAATGGGACGGCGACTACCCCAGTGACGCCGTGTTCGAGGAGGAGCTCGGCCGTATCCGCGGTGCGATGGCCCGTGTCTGAGCCTTCCCGTGAGCGGGCGCGGCAGGAGCTGGGCAGGGCGCAGACGGAGCTGGTCGCGGCCCTGGTCGCGGGGGGCGAGGTCCCCGAGGGGTTCGACGCGGCGCGGCTGCGGGTCCAGGAGGGCGCGCTGATCTCCAAACGGCGCGGTACGGTCGCCAGGGTCAGGCCCGACCTGGTCGTCCTGCTCGGCGACGGCTTCGCGGCCCACTTCGACGGTTACGCGCGCGGACGCCCCAAGCCGGAGGGCGGCTCCCGGGCCGACGCGCGTGACTTCGCGGCCTGGCTCGGCGAGCGGGGGCTGCTTCCGGAGCCCCCCGGTGCCGCCGCGCCGGTCGGCCGCTCCGGCGGGCTGGGACGGCTGCTCGGCCGGGTCCTGGGGAGAGGGAGCGGCTGAGCCGGGACGGGGGTGTCCCATGGCGGCCCGCTCGGCCCCGGGGACGTTTTGGCAGCCTGTGCCAGGGATACCCTCTCTGAGGTGGGGGGATTGCGTTGCCTTGATGGGTCGTACCTGACCGTTACGCCGGTGGCATGCCGCGACAGCATCGGCTCGCCGTACGAGGTCACGCTCGAACTCCACCGGGACGGCGCGCTGTACGGGACGGTCGGCGAGAGGTGCGGGTGGTTCCTCGTCAGCCTCGCCACAGGCGTCGCGGAGGCCCGCGCGGGTCAGCAGGACCAGTGGCCGGATCCGGACGACCGTTTCCCCGAGGACGACGAGCTGTTCACCTTCCGGTACCGGACGAGGAGGGGGATCGTCAGCGGTGGTGAGCTGCGCTGCCAGCTGCGCACCATCCCGATCTGGATCCCCGGGGGCCGGGACCACCCGGGAGAGTGGCGCCTGGCCAGGCGGGCTTTCCTCGAAGCCTGGGGCCAGGGCGGTGTCGGGATGCGCGCGGTGCTCACCTCAGCGGAACTCGGGGCCTTCGTGGACGGACTCGTCGCCGAGGCCGAGGAATGTCTGGGAGCACAGAAGTCCGGCAACTCCCCCAGAACCCCGATAGAGGGGGCGCGGAGGTCTCTGGGGCGGCGATAATTGCCTGGCGGCGCCCTTCGACGGCGGGCGTTGAGGGGAGGGCTTCAATGGGCGTGCGTGATCTCGTCTACCGGCTCTACGAGAGGCGGCTGGAAGGGAAGCTGTCCCGTCAGAGCGAGATGGTCCCCCGGCATGTCGGCGTGATCGTCGACGGGAACAGGCGCTGGGCGCGTTCGATGGGCCTTGAGGACGTCAGCCGAGGTCATCGCAAGGGCGCGGACAAGATCTCCGAGCTGCTCGGCTGGTGCCGGGAGGCCGGGGTCGAGGTGGTCACCGTGTGGCTGCTGTCCAGTGACAACCTCAACCGGTCCCAGGACGAGCTTGACCTCCTGGTGAAGATCATCGAGGACGTGGTCCAGGAACTCGTGGATGACGGCTGGCATGTCAAGCCCATGGGAGCGCTTGACCTGCTGCCCGATCACACGGCCCGTGTCCTGAAAAACGCTAAAGAGGCAACATCACACCGTCCGGGTTTGATTGTGAACGTTGCCGTTGGGTATGGGGGAAGGCGTGAGATCGCTGATGCGGTGCGCTCCCTTCTCCAGGAGCACGCCAGCAAGGGCGCGAGCATCGAGGACATCGTGGAGGTCCTCGATGTCGAGCACATCGCGGAGCATCTCTACACGCGCGGCCAGCCCGACCCTGACCTGGTCATCAGGACCTCGGGAGAGCAACGGCTGTCCGGCTTCCTGCTGTGGCAGAGCGCCCACTCGGAGTTCTACTTCTGCGAGGCCTACTGGCCTGACTTCCGCAGAATCGACTTCCTGCGGGCCCTGCGCTCGTACGCCGCGCGACACCGACGGTACGGCTCCTGAAACAGGACGTGAACTCCGTCTTTCAGCAGGACTTGCCCTGTTGGAAGACGGGCATTCAGGACGTACCGTAACAAGTAGACGGGCGCAGCTCGTCTACTCCGGAGAGGGCCCACCTTTGCGTCACGACCTGCCAAGGAGGGCCGGTCACCGGTGCCTCCTCGTCATGCCGCGAGCGTGGGTCCGGGTCCGGTCCGCATCCCAGCTCATGGCAGGGCGCCCCCCATGGCGCCCGGGGGAGAACGCGTGGCAAACCCTTCGTCGTCCTCACCGACGTCGCCGGTCACCAACCGGCGTACGTACGTCCTGGACACCTCGGTCCTCCTGGCGGATCCAGCGGCGATAAGCCGTTTCGCGGAGCACGAGGTGGTCCTCCCGATCGTCGTCATCACCGAGTTGGAGGGCAAGCGCCATCATCCAGAACTCGGATACTTCGCGCGCAAGGCGCTGAGGTCCCTCGACGACCTGAGGGTGACACACGGACGGCTGGACGAGCCGATGCCCATCGGAGAGGGCACCATCCGGGTGGAGCTCAACCACAGCGACCCATCCATCCTTCCCGTCGGCTTCCGGCTCGGCGACAACGACACCCGCATCCTGACCGTGGCGCGCACGCTCGCCGCGGAGGGGCACGACGTGGTTCTGGTCTCCAAGGACCTGCCGATGCGGATCAAGGCCGCCTCGATCGGTCTCGCCGCCGAGGAGTACCGGGCGGAACTGGTCGCCGTCGAGTCGGGCTGGACGGGCATGGCCGAGCTCCAGGTGACCACCGAGGACGTCGAGACGCTCTTCGAGCACGGTACGGCCGACCTGGCCGAGGCACGTGACCTGCCCACCCACACCGGCCTGCGGCTGCTGTCCAGCCGTGGTTCCGCCCTCGGCCGGGTGCAGCCGGACAAGTCGGTCCGTCTGGTGCGCGGCGACCGGGAGGTCTTCGGCCTGCACGGCCGTTCCGCCGAGCAGCGCATCGCGCTCGACCTGCTGATGGACCCCGAGGTCGGCATCGTCTCGCTGGGCGGCAGGGCGGGAACCGGCAAGTCGGCCCTGGCCCTGTGCGCGGGCCTCGAAGCCGTGCTCGAACGGCGCCAGCACCGCAAGGTCATCGTCTTCCGCCCCCTGTACGCCGTCGGCGGCCAGGAGCTGGGCTACCTGCCCGGTTCGGAGAACGAGAAGATGGGCCCGTGGGCCCAGGCCGTCTACGACACCCTGGGCGCGGTGACGAGCCCCGAGGTGATCGAGGAGGTCATCGACAGGGGCATGCTGGAGGTCCTCCCGCTGACCCACATCCGCGGGCGTTCGCTCCACGACGCCTTCGTCATCGTGGACGAGGCGCAGTCACTGGAGCGGGGCGTCCTGCTCACCGTGCTGAGCAGGATCGGCGCCAACTCCAGGGTCGTGCTCACCCACGACGTCGCCCAGCGCGACAACCTGCGGGTCGGCAGGCACGACGGCGTGGTCGCGGTGGTCGAGAAGCTCAAGGGACACCCGCTGTTCGCCCACGTCACGCTGACCCGTTCCGAGCGCTCGCCGATCGCCGCGCTGGTCACCGAGATGCTGGAGGACGTCACGATGTGATCGGGCCGCAGGGCCCGTGACGATCACGGGGGGAGTCGCACCCCTTTGGCCGCGAGATCGCGGTACTCGAAGCAGGTGTGCTCCCCCCAGGTCTTCGGCGCTCCGGGGAACAGCCTGGTGACCTCGACGCTCCAGATGCTCTCCTGCTTGTTCTGCCGGATCGTGCAGGTGATCTGGGCGAGAGCCTCCCTGGACATCTCCCCGGCGCCCGTGACGATCACGGTCAGCCGGTAGCCCAGGTTGCCCGACGGGTCGTTGCGCGGCGACTCGTCGCGGTACCTCGTGGTCTCGGTGTCGTGGTGGCTGAAGGAGCCGAGCGCGCTGGTCAGCTTCAGCTCCGGCTTCGGCGGCTGCTTGCCCGCCCTGAACAGGGCGTCGATGATGTTCTTCGCCGAGTTCGAGCCGACCGGGACGTTGGCGGGCTCCAGACGGCCGTTGTGGAGCAGGTAGACCGTCACCCACGTGGGGCTGTAGCTGATCACCGGGGGGCGTCCCAGGTCCTGCACCTCGGTCGGCGCGATCCCGCACGCGCTCAGCGTCAGGACGGCCGTCAGCAGGCAGGTGAGCCGCCGCGCGCGCCGCATCGCCGTTCTCCTCGTTCTCCTGGTGTCTCGGTTCATGCGGGGGGCAGCCAGACCGTGAAGAGCGTGCCCGGGTCCTGCGGGCGCACCGAGATCGTGCCGCCGTGCAGGTGCGCGTTGGCCCGCGCGATGGACAGGCCGAGACCGCTGCCGTCGCCCCTGGCCCCGGCCTTGTAGAAGCGGTTGAACACGTGCGGCAGGTCGGAGGCGGGGATGCCCTTGCCGTGGTCGC
Organism: Streptosporangium sp. NPDC020072; assembly: GCF_040631445.1. Lineage (NCBI taxonomy): Bacteria > Bacillati > Actinomycetota > Actinomycetes > Streptosporangiales > Streptosporangiaceae > Streptosporangium > Streptosporangium sp. NPDC020072. The sequence goes on from NZ_JBEYAB010000010.1 coordinate 153,471, forward strand.
GCACCTTCACCTCAAGCCCGTTCGGCGTGCTCCGCGCGGTCACCACGACGGGGGGCTCGCCGTGGCGCAGGGCGTTGCCGACCAGGTTGGCCACGATCACGTCGAAGCGCCGGGGGTCGAGGGAGAAGGTCAGGCCCTGCGGCACGTTCGTCCGCACCTTGTCCAGCCAGCCCCGCACCTCAAGGCAGTCGCTGACCGCGTCGGCGACGTTCACGCTGTCCAGGTGCAGCGTCGCCGTCCCCGAGTCGAACCGGCTGGCCTCGATGAGCTGCTCGACCAGGGTCCGCAGCCGCGCGATCTCCCTGAGCACCAGCCGTACGGCCGCCGCGGGCTCGCTGGGCAGCCGGTCCGCCTCCTCGGAGAGCATGTCGGTCACCGCGGTCATCGCGGTCAGCGGGGTCCGCAGTTCGTGGGACACGTCCGCGACGAAACGGCGGGACATGGCCTCAAGCGCGCGCAGCTCGGAGACGCTGCGCTCAAGGGCGGCCGCGGTGTCGTTGAACGTCGCGGTCAGCTCGGCCAGCTCGTCCTGGCCGTGCACCGGCAGCCGGGTGTCCAGGTGGCCGGCGCCGAGGGCGCGCGCGGCGGAGCCGAGCCTCCTGACGGGCAGCAGCACCCGCCTGGCCGACAGCAGGGCGACCGCGAGCGCGATGCCCAGCATGATGACCCCCGCCGCCGCCAGGGGCTGGCGTAGGTCGTTCAGGAGCTGCTCCTCCTCGGACAGCGGGACGAAGGCGAAGATGCTCATCCCGGTCGGCTGGGCGGTGTGGATCGGCTCGATCCGCCACACCGGGGTGCCGACGATCAGCCACATGCGGCCGTTGATCCGCTGCCGTTTGATCGCGATCTTGCGGTCGGCCCCGAGGACGAGGTCGGTCGGGACGTCGTTCATGCTGAAGTCGCCGTCCGGGTAGAGGTACTCGTCCCGCGGCACGCGGGGGTCCTCGTAGCGGACGACGACGGCGCCGTTGGGGGTCCGCAGCCTCTTCTGCAGCTCGTCGATCTCCGTGTCGGTCGGCGGCGTCTCACCGGGCCAGAGGCCGCCGATGGGCACCCTTATCCCTTCGAGGGTGTTGCGCACGTCGCCGACCGCGACCTGTTCTGCGCGTTCGATCACCCGGGTCTTGACCAGCTCGTAGCCGATCCCCGCGACGAGGGAGGAGGCCGCGATGGCGATCAGGGTGAAGGTGATGACCAGGCGCCCGCGCAGGCCGGTGTAGATCCGTCTCACGGCGGACTGAAGCGGTAGCCGAAACCACGCACCGTGTGGATGAACTCGGGCTCGGCGGGCACCGCCTCGATCTTGGCGCGGACCCGCTGGACGCAGGCGTCGACCAGCCGGGAGTCCGCGACGTGGGTGTGGTCCCACACGGCCCGCAACAGGTATCTGCGGTTGAGGACCTGGCCGGGGTGACGGACCAGTTCGAGCAGCAGGCGCAGTTCGGTCGGGGTCAGGTGGACCTCCCGGCCGGCGAGCGAGACCTTCAGCGCCCCCCGGTCGACGACCAGGTCGCCGAAGGTGATGCGGTCGGAGGCCAGGGACTCGACCCGGCGCAGGACCGCGCGGATCCGGGCGTCGAGAACCCTCGGCTCGACCGGTTTGATCACGTAGTCGTCAGCTCCGGCCTCAAGCCCGACCACCACGTCCAGGTCGTCGCCCCGCGCGGTGAGCAGGATCACCGGGAGCTGGTCCAGCTTCCTGATCCTGCGGCACACCTCGACTCCGTCGATCCCGGGAAGCATGACGTCGAGCACGGCGATCTCGGGGCGGCGCGACCGGATGTGGTCGAGTGCCTCCTCGCCGGTGCCGTACGAGGTCACGGTGTGGCCCTGACGGCTCAGTGCCAGCTCAAGTCCCGTCCGGACCGAGGGGTCGTCTTCTACAAGGAGGATGCCAGCCACGCGGTCATTATTGTTGCAATGCCCGATAGCACCTGCCACGTCACGAAACTGTGACGAGGGTTGGGCGAGATCATGACGCTGTTCTGTGAGGCTTGACCGAGGCCGCTTCCCTCGGAACAGGGGCCCGTGGGACAGGTCTCCTGAGAAAAGTGTGATTAACATCACATTTGCCGGTCAGTGTCAAGGAAAGACCATGTAGTCACGCACCTAGGTCACACAAATCCCATTGGACGTTCCGTGAACAGCCGTCAACTCCATCGTTCGGGTTGCGAAGCACCCCCCAGAGCACGGCAAGCTCATAGGTCGTGAGTTCAGGATCACCGCACTTGAAGGAGCCCCGGGCTCCGCGTTCCCGTCGTACGGCCCGCTCCGACGGGACCGTCAAGCCGCGGGGATGGCTGACTCCCAAGCGCGCCGTCATCATCGGCACGTCGATCGTCGTGGTGGTCGGCGGCGGGGGCTTCACCGTCCACACCGCCATCCAGAACGCCTCGGCCACCTCCTCGGCGTCGGCGCTCTCGGTGGACGAACTGGCCAGGGTGTTCGGCGGCGGCGACCCGTTCGCGCCCGACCCCAAGACCGACGTCATGAAGGCGCAGGCAGCCCAGGCCGCCAAGGAGGACAAACTCAAGGCGGCGCGCGGCGACCGTGACCCGCTGGACCCGATCGTCATCCCGAAGAAGGCGCCGGGCGGCAACGGCTTCGACCCCAAGGCCTTCCCGCCGGGAAGCGCGAACCCCACCGGCAACAAGGCCCTCGGCAAGAGCATGCTTGAGGCCATGGGCTGGGGCGACCAGTGGGGCTGCCTGGAGAAGCTCTGGATGAAGGAGAGCGGCTGGAACGAGCGGGCGATGAACCGCTACAGCGGCGCCTACGGCATCCCGCAGTCCCTGCCCGGCAGCAAGATGGCCAGCGCGGGCAGCGACTGGCAGGTCAACCCGGCCACCCAGATCCAGTGGGGCCTCACCTACATCAAGGGGCGTTACGGCACCCCTTGTGGTGCTTGGGGCCATTCCCAGGCCACGGGGTGGTACTGAGACTCCAAGAGTCGGCAAGTCTGACCATCTCGAAGACGCGGGCGTCGCACGCTTGGGCGCATGGATGTAAAAGTCAGCGTCGTAGTGCCGGTGTACAACCCCGGTGATACCGCCGACGCGTGTATCCGGTCCGTGCTCGAACAGTCGATGTCCTCGGAGGAGTACGAGGTCATCTTCGCCGACGACGGATCGGACGACGGAATCCAGCTCCGCCTCGACGCCATCGCCGCGGTCCGCTCGAACGTCCGGGTCCTGCACCTCGGGCGGACCGGCTCGCCGATGCGCGGGCGCAACGTCGCCATGGCGGTCGCCAGGGGCGAGTACGTCTACCTGCTCGACCAGACCGACCGCCTCGACCGCCTCGCCCTTGAGCGCATGTACGACCGGGCGGTCGAGACCGGAGCGGACATCCTCATCGGGCGGCTGGCGGACGGCCAGGCGCCGCCGTCCAAGATCTTCGAACGCAACCGGGAGAACGCCGACCTGCTCGGGGACCGGCTGCTCACCCTGCCGACGCCGCACAAGCTGTACCGCAGGGAGTTCCTCGACGAGGAGGTGCTCACCTTCCCCGACCCCGGGGGGACGCTGGCCGAGCAGACGTTCGTGACCAGGGCCTACCTGCGGGCCAGGACGATCACCGTCCTGGCCGACCGGGTCTGCTGCCTCCTCGGGGAACGTCCGGCGCGTCAGGAGGACGACCCCTACGTCCACGCCACCGAACTACGCGAACTGCTCGACGTCGTCGACTACGAGGTCCCCCAGGGGCGGCGGCGCGACCGGATGTACGCCCACTGGTTCCGCACGGCCGTGCTGCGCCGTCTCGCGGGGGCCGGGTTCGTCACCTCGTCCAAGGACAGGGCGGCGACCTTCACGACCCTGCGCGAACTGGTCGTGCAGCGTTTCCCCCCACGCCTGGACCGCTACCTGCCCGTCCACATGCGTGTGCGCGCGGCGCTGCTGCGCGCGGGCAGGCTCGACCAGCTCGTCGAACTCGCCCAGGCCATGCGCGGCACCCGCCTGCGGGCCGACCTCAGAGGCCTGTCCTGGCAGGACGGCGCCTTCACCATGAACCTCGCCGTGGAGATCGTCCGCGCGGGCGGGGAACCGGTGCGGTTCGTCCGGTACGGCGAGGACGGCCTGGCCTGGGAGCCGCCCGTCCCCCTCGACGGCCTCAGCCTGCGGCCCGAGCTGGCCGACGTCACCCACGCCGCCTCCCGGGCCAGGTTCGAGGTCTACGTCAGGCACGAGGAGAGCGGGCTCATCTACTTCCTGCCCGTCACCTGCTCGGTGATCCAGAGCAGGCACCACAACGGGGTCAGGCTCCAGGTCACCGGATCGGCCAGGCTCGACGCCTCCTCCGCGGCCCTCGGGGAGGCGCTGCCCCCCGGCCTGTGGGAGGTCCACGTCCGCATGTACGGCGGCCCCCACCAGGTCCGCGCCCGGGTGACCGGCTCCCCGCCGAACCGCACCGGGACACTGGCCGACCACTCCGAACGCCTGGTCATCCCCTGGTGGTCGGACCGGGGAGAACTCGGCGTGTGTGTCGAGCCCCGCTCGTTCGCCGAGTCGATCGCACTGGTCTCCCCGGGGGCGACCGTCACCTCGCGGCGCGACCACGTGTTCGTCGTGGTGCCCGTGCCGTACGTGCCGCCGAGCGGGGGGCCCGCGGCGGAGCTGGTGCTGCGCAGGGCCAGCAGGGGGGAGCACGAGATCTGCGCGCCCGCGCTGGTCGAGCCGGGCGTGCCGGGGCAGCTCGCCGGGCGGCTCGTCGCCAAGGTGCCGGTACGGCGGGTCTACCGTGAGGGTTTCCTCGCCCCCGGCGACTGGCGGCCGTTCCTGCGGATCGGGGACCGGGAGGTCGGACTGCGCTTCAAGGTCGGGATGAGCCTCGGTGGCCGGGTCGAGGTCCGCGCGGCCTCCGCCGCGAGGAGACCGGCCCCGCGTTACCCGCTGTTCAAACGGGTGGCGTTGCGCATCCCGGGGGTTCGCAGGGTCGTCAGGGTGACGAGGGCCGCCCAGCGGCGTTACGTGCCCGGCTGACCCGGCGGGACCGAGCCCGGCCGGCCGCTGAGCCGGTGCAGCCGCAGGGCGAGCTGGACCTCCAGGGCCCGTTCCGGGGCCTGCCAGCCCGGCCCCAGGAGCTGCGCCACCCGGTCAAGGCGCTGGGTGACCGTGTTGACGTGGATGTGCAGGGCCTCGGCCGTACGGGACAGGGAGCAGCCGGTGCCGAAGTAGGCGGTGAGCGTGCGCACCAGCGCCGTCCCCCGCCGGGCGTCGTAGTCGAGCACCGGGCCCACGGTCGCGGTGAGGAACGCCTCGATGTCACGGCCTCCGCCGACGAGCAGCCCGACGAAGCCGAGCTCGGCGACGCCCGCGCCCTCTCCCTCGCGGCCCAGGGCCACCAGGGCGTCCGCGCAGCGCCTTGCCTCCTGGTGGGCCCCGGCCACCTCTCCGGGGCCGCGTACGGGGCCACAGGCGCCCGCCGTCGCCGGACGGCCGAGGGCGGCGCCGAGTTCGGCCGCGACCCGCCTGGCGAGCGCGCCGGGGTCCTCGCCGGGCAGCAGCAGCACGACCTCGTCCCCGCACTGGGCCGCCAGGCCGCGGTTGAGCGCGGCGTGCGAGGAGGCCCAGAACGCGGCCCGCTCCCGCTCGTCGCCGTAGCGGGCCACGACGACCACGTGGGCGGCCCCGAGATCGACGCCGACCCGCCTGGCCCGCTCGGTCAGGCCGTCCATGCCGGGACGGGAGATCAGGTCTTCGAGCAGCTCGCCCCTGACCCGGCCCTCGGCCTCGGCGACCGTACGGCGGAACAGCGTCAGCAGCGCGGTGACCAGCGCCGCCCGTTCCAGGATGCGCTGGTCGGTGTCGGCGACCGGTTCCGCGGCCCGCAGCACGAGCGTGCACAACGGTTCCGCGCCCACGTCGACCGAGGCGACCAGCAGGTTGCCCCTCCTGACCGTACGGCCGAGCGCGCGGGACGTCCTGGCCGCCTCGGCGATCACCGCCGTGACGCCCTCGCCCAGTTCGCCCGGGTCGCCGGCGATCGGCCGTCCCGCGTCGTCGAGCACGACCAGCGAGCCGCCGAGCACCTCGGTCACCACGGCGGCCACGTCCTCGACGCCGCCGCCGCGCAGCACCAGCCCGGCCATCCGGTCGTGGGCGTGCGCCGCCCGCTCGACGGCCCCGCTGTGGGCGCTGGCCAGGCGGCTGGTCTCGCTCAGCTCCTCAAGGGCGTTCCTGGTCTCCTGCAGCAGCCTGGCGTTGTCGATCGCCACCGCCGCGTGCGCGGCCAGCGAGCCCAGGAGCACCACCTCGTCCTGGCTGAAGGGCCGCACGCCGCGGTTGGCCGCGAACAGCACGCCGATGACCCGGCCGCCGAGTTTGAGCGGGACGCCCAGGATGGCGACCAGCCCCTCCTCGACCACGGCGTCGTCGATGTCCGTGTTGTGGCGGAAACGGGGGTCGGCGAAGTAGTCGGCCGTCGAGTACGGCGTCGCCGTCTGGGCCACCAGCCCGCCGAGCCCCGCCCCCATGGGCAGCCGCAACGCCCTGAACTTGGCCGAGACCGAGCCGTCGGTCACTCGCATCCAGGTGTCTCCCCGGTCGGGGTCGTGCAGCGTCATGTAGGCGGCGTCGGTGCCGAGCAGCTGCCTGGCCCGGCGCACGATGGCCTCAAGGACGGCGTCGAGGTCGCGCAGCCCGGCCAGGTCGCCCGCGGTGTCGAACAGCGCCGACAGCTCGGCCTCACGCCGGGCCCTGCGCCGCAGCAGCTCCCGCACCCGCAGCGCGACGATCTTGGCCTCCTCCAGGTCGGCCAGCGTCGCGGCGTCCGCGCCCGCGCTCCTGGCGGCCAGGACCGGGCCCTCGAACTCCACGGCGGACGCCTCCCTGGCCAGTAGTTCGAGGAAGACCCGCGCGCTCATGACGTCATTGTCGCGCCCGCCCCGGCGGTGGCTCTCAGCGGGCCGTCCAGCCTCCGTCGAGAGGCAGGGAGGCCCCGGTGACGAACGAGCCGTGCGGGCCGCACAGGTAGGCGACCAGCTCGGCCACCTCCTCCGGTTCGATCAGCCGCTTGATCACCGCCGGGCCGAGCATGATCCGTTCCACGACCTCGTCCCTGCCGATGCCGTGGTTCCTCGCCTGGTCGTCGATCTGCTCCTCGACCAGGGGCGTGCGGACGTAGGCGGGGTTCACGCAGTTGGAGGTGACGCCGTGTTCGGCGCCTTCGAGCGCGACGACCTTCGACAGCCCTTCGAGGGCGTGCTTGGCCGTGACATAGGCCGACTTGTACGGCGAGGCACGCAGGCCGTGGACCGAGGAGACGTTGACGACCCGCCCCCAGCCCCGCCGGTACATCCCCGGCAGCACCGCCCTGACCAGCAGGAACGGCGCCTCGACCATGACCTTCAGCATGGTGGAGAACACCTCGGGCGGGAACTCCTCGATCGGCGCCACGTGCTGGAACCCGGCGTTGTTCACCAGGACGTCCACGTCGGCGGGGACCAGGTCGACGAAGCCGGGCGAGGCCAGGTCGGCGACGACCGGCGTCCCGGCGACCTCCCTGGCCACCTCGGCGGCGGCCCCCGCGTCCCTGTCCAGCACGACCACGTGCGCCCCGGCGGCGGCCAGCCGGTGCGCGCACGCCCGTCCGATCCCGCTGCCCGCCCCGGTCACCAGGGCCAGTCGCCCCGCCAGATCAGTCATGACGTCGAATGTAGTGTCCGGTCCCGCCGATCCGGTGGACGCCAGGCCCGTCAGCCGACGGGGTAACGGATGACGGTCCGCTGCTTCTCCAGGGCGGTGCGGCGGAAGTCCGACAGGTAGATCTCGTGATGCCTGCCCGCCAGGGCCAGGCCCTGCCCGGTGATGAACTCCATCAGCGTCTTGACCGTCGCGGGCTCCTCGCTGAAGGGGCCGACGTGCAGGATCTGGGCCGACCTGCCCTCGTTCATGGTGCCCAGCCGCAGGCCGTCGAGCCGCGTCCCGGGCCGCTTACGCCGTACGGTCTCCACCGCCCGCTCGACGATCTCGGCGGTCACCTGGGCGGGCTGGGGGATGAGGGCCGTCCAGCGCATGGCGGACAGGTCGCCGGGGTCGCCGTCCCAGAGCCCTTCGAGGGGGGCGACCGAGTAGGTCACGACCGGCTTCAACTCGGCGCGTACGGCGTAGGCCACGCCGTACAGGGCGGCGACGGCGTCGAGGTACGACTCGTCCGAGGGGGCGCCCGAGCCGTCGAACATGAGGCAGGGCAGTTCGGGGACGTCGAGGAGGCGCGGGGTCGCGGTGGCCGTGTAGAGGTCGCGGTGGATCTGCTTCATGCCGTAAGGCTGGACTCTCCCACGGGGGGAGAGTCCAGTCGCCTCAGACGGAAACCGGGTAGGTCAGCGTGAGCTCGTCACCGGGCATGCCCCTGATGCCCCAGTTGACCTGCGGAGACTCGATGATCACGATCTCCAGGTCGGCGGCGGGCAGGTCGAGTCGCTCCTGGGCCCTGGCGAACAGCGTGCGGATGAGGTCGCGTTTGGCCTCGTCCGTCCTGCCGGTGAAACAGACGATCTCCACGATGAGGTACCGCTCGCTCCGTTGCGGGCAGAGGAGGTCCTCGGCGTCGAGCAGCAGGAACCGGTGGAAACGCTTGTCCTCGGGCAGCCGCCACACCTCGGTGAGGCACGCGTGCAGGGTGTCGGACACCTCCCGGCGCCGGTCGGCCCAGACGTCGCGGCGGCCGTAGATCTTGATCTGTGTCATGTCCGGGAGTCTCCCCGATCCTCGGGAGCCGACGGCGGCCGGGTCATGGAGAGCACGTCGAGCAGCGCGTCGAGCTGCTCCTCGGTGAGGGCGCCGTTGGCGACGTGACCGCGCTCGACCACGACCTCCCTGATCGTCCTGCGCTGTTCCAGGGCCTGCTTGGCGATCTTCGCGGCCTCCTCGTAGCCGACGTGCCGGTTGAGGGGGGTGACGATCGAGGGGGACGATTCGGCGTATTCGAGCAGCCGGTCCACGTTGGCGGTGATCCTGATGACGCAGCGGTCGGCCAGCAGCCGGGAGACGTTGGCCAGCAGCCGGATCGACTCCAGCACGTTGCGGGCGATGACGGGCAGCATCACGTTGAGCTCGAAGTTGCCCGAGGCCCCGGCGAAGGCGATGGCCGCGTCGTTGCCGATGACCTGGGCCGCGACCATGCACACGGCCTCGGGGACGACGGGGTTGACCTTGCCCGGCATGATCGAGGAACCGGGCTGGAGGTCGGGGAGGTTGATCTCCCCGAGTCCGGTGCGCGGCCCCGAGCCCATCCAGCGCAGATCGTTGGCGATCTTGTTGAGCGAGACGGCGACGGTGCGGAGCTGGCCGGACAGCTCCACGATGGAGTCCCTGGCCCCCTGCGCCTCGAAGTGGTCGGGGGCCTCGGAGAACGGCAGGCCCGTCGCCTCGCGGAGTTTCTCGATGACCTTGGGGGCGAAGCCGGGCGGGGTGTTGATCCCGGTCCCCACGGCCGTGCCGCCGAGCGGCAGCTGCACGAGGCGGGGGATCACCCCGCGAACCCTGGTGATGGCGTTGTCGATCTGGGTGGCGTAACCGCCGAACTCCTGCCCCAGCGTCACCGGGGTGGCGTCCATCAGGTGCGTACGGCCCGCCTTGACCACGTCCTCGAACTGCAGCGCCTTGTTCCTGAGCGCGGTCGCCAGGTGCCGCAGGGACGGGATCAGGTGGTAGGTCACCTCGGTCGTCGCCGCGACGTGGATCGAGGTCGGGAACACGTCGTTGGAGGACTGCGAGGCGTTGACGTGGTCGTTCGGGTGGACGGGGCGGCCGAGACGCTCTTCGGCGAGGGTCGCGATCACCTCGTTGGCGTTCATGTTGGAGGAGGTGCCTGAGCCGGTCTGGAAGACGTCGACGGGGAACTCGGCGTCCCACTCGTTCTCCGCGACGTCCGTCGCCGCCTCGGCGATCGCCTCGGCCATCTCCTTGTCGAGCACGCCGAGCTCGGTGTTGACCTCGGCCGCGACGGCCTTGATCAGGCCGAGTGCCGCGATGTGCGCGCTGTCCAGGCCACGGCCGGAGACGGGGAAGTTCTCGACGGCCCGCTGTGTCTGCGCCCGCCACTTCGCGTCCGCCGGGACCCGCACATCGCCCATCGAGTCATGTTCGATCCGAAACTCGCTCATGCTTCCAGTTTGCGCCTTCGCCGGACACGGACGCCTGGGGTGACGTGACCATACCTGAGGGCGTTTGCGAGACTCCTCCCACAGTTGTGGCCGCCCTGTCCGTGCCGGAAGGTCCCGCCCAGGAAAGGACGCCGTTGAACGCCGTGCTCGCCGAGACGGTCTCGGTCCTCCTGCTCCTGGCGGTGCTGGCCTGCGCGGTCATCCGGCCGTGGGGCTGGCAGGAGGCCGTGGTCGCGGTCCCCGCCGCCGGAGCGGTCGTCGCGATCGGGGCGATCTCCGTGGAACAGGCCGTCGCCGAGATGGCCCGGCTGGGACCGGTTGTCGGCTTCCTGGCGGCCGTGCTCGTCCTGGCCAAGCTGTGCGACGACGAGGGGCTGTTCCACGCCTGCGGCGTCTGGATGGCCCGTGGCGCGGCGGGACGGCCACGTCACCTGCTGGCCCAGGTGTTCGCCGCGGCCTCGCTCATCACCGCGGTGCTCAGCCTGGACGCCACGGTCGTGCTGCTGACGCCGGTCGTGCTCGCCACCGCCGCCCGGCTCGGCGCCCGCCCAGGGCCGCACGTGTACGCCTGCGCCCACCTGTCGAACACGGCCTCGCTGCTGCTGCCGGTCTCCAACCTGACGAACCTGCTCGCCCTCGCCGCCAGCGGCCTGAGCTTCACCCGGTTCACGGCCCTGATGGCGCTGCCCTGGCTGGTCGCGGTCGGGGTGGAGTACGTCCTGTTCCTGAGGTTCTTCGCCACGGACCTGGACGCGGGGGCCGTGGCCCCGGCCGTCGCCGAGCCTCGTGAGACACCGGTCTTCGCGCTGGTCACCGTGGTGTGCACGCTGGCCGGGTTCGTGGTCGCCTCCTGGCTGGGGATCAACCCCGCGTGGGCGGCCCTGGCGGGCGCGGCCGTACTCGCCTGTCGTGCCCTGGCCAGGGGGCACACCACCCCGGTGGCCGTCGTGCGGTCGGCCGCGGTGCCGTTCCTGGCCTTCGTCCTGGCGCTGGCCGTCGTGGTGCGGGCGGTGGTCGGCAACGGTCTCGCCGACGCGCTCGGTCACCTGGTCCCGGGTGGCACCGGCCTGCCGGCCCTGCTGGGGATCGCGGCGCTGGCCGCGGTCCTGGCGAACGTGATCAACAATCTGCCCGCCGTACTGGTCCTGCTGCCGCTGACCGCCCCCGCCGGGCCGGGCGCGGTCCTCGCGGTGCTGATCGGGGTGAACATCGGGCCCAACCTCACCTACGCCGGGTCCCTGGCGACCCTGCTGTGGCGGCGGATCGTGCGCGAGCACGACACCGGGGTCGGGCTGGGGGAGTTCACCCGGCTCGGCCTGCTCACCGTCGGCGCCACGCTGCCGCTCGCGGTCGTGGCGCTGTGGGTGTCCCTGAACGTGATCGGGGTCTGACCCGGCGACGCCCCGTGGCGCCCGGCCCGTCGCCGGGCGCCACGGTTCAGTCGGCTCAGCCGGTTCAGCCGGTCAGGAAGGACACGCCCAGGATGACGATCACCACCAGGGCGACGGCCGCCACGCCCATGAGGACGAGCACCCCGGCCCGGCTCCCTGAGGACTTCCGCTGGGGCGCCTGACCGTTCTGGGCGGAGGGGCCGTTCTGCCCGGCGATGGCGAACAGGTCGGTCCCGAGCCCGTGGGAACGCACGCCGTCCCCCGGCTGCCCGGCGGGCGCCCAGGGACCCTGCGGCGGCCCCTGCGGCGGCGGTCCTTGCGGCGGCGGTACGGCTCCGCCGGGCGGGAAGCCCGGGGAAGGGGGAGGGGCCGAGGGACCCGCGACCGGTCTGTCCAGCACCGGAGGGGCAGGCGGGGAGGGAGTCCGCGCTCCCGCGACCGGCGTTCCGAGGCCGGGTACGGCAGGGCGCCCGCCGACCGGCGCGGGGGCCGTCGGCGGGACGGGAGCGGCGGCCTGCGGACCGGGAGGCAGGCGCAGACCCCCCTTGGGGCGGATGACCACCACCGTGCGGTTGGCGTCGAACTCCTCGTCGTCTCCCTGCGAGGAGACCGGAGCGGGAGCCGGCGCGGAGGGCTGGGCGGGAGCCGGAGCCGGAGCCTGTACGGGCGGCTGGGCCGTGGAGGGGCGGGACGGGGACTGGACGGGGTTGACGGGTACCCCGGCAGGCCTGGACGCCTCAGGGACGGCCTTCGCGGCAGTGTCTCCGGTGCCTCCGGCGGCTGTTCCGGACGCCGCCTTCTGGGAGGCCGCCTTCTGGGACGCGCCGGGGGACTCCAGGGGCGGCACGACCGGGATGGACCCGGTCGGGGTGTCCGCGACGGTCCTGAGCATCGCGATCGCCTGCAGGTGTGAGGGACGGGCGGTGTGGTCCCGCTCCAGGAGGTGTTCGAGCACCGGCCGGAGCGGGCCGGCCTGGGTCGGCGGATCGGCCTTGTCCGTCATCAGCGCGGCCAGGGTCTCGGCCACCGAGGAACGCTCGTAGGCCGGACGGCCCTCGACGGCGAAGTACAGCGTCGCGCCGAGCGACCACAGGTCGGACTCGGGACCGGTGTGCTCACCGCGTGCCCGCTCCGGCGCCGTGTAGCCGGGCGAGCCGATCACCATGCCGGTCTTGGTGAGGCTGCTGTCCCCCTCCGCCTTGGCGATGCCGAAGTCGGTGAGCACCACCCTGCCGCTCTCGGTGACCAGCACGTTGCCCGGCTTGACGTCCCGGTGCAGGATGCCCTGGTCGTGGGCGGCGCGCAGCGCGCCGATCAGGTCCACGCCGATCTCGGCGACGAGCCGGGGCGGCAGCGGCCCCTCCTCCTCGATGACCTGTTCGAGGGAGCGGGCCTGGACGAGCTCCATGATGATCCACGGGCTGCCGTCCTCGACGATCGCGTCGTGGACGGTGGCCACCGAGGGATGACTGATGCGGGCTGCCGTACGACCCTCACGGATCATGCGCTCCCGAAGTTCGGCGCGTTGTGCCTCGCTGAGCCCGGGCTCCTGACGGATCTCTTTGATCGCGACCTCACGACCGAGGGAACGGTCGTGGGCACGCCAAACGGTCCCCATCGTCCCCCGGCCGAGCGGTGTGATCAGCTCGTAGCGGTCAGCGAGCACGCGCGTCTGCTGTTCCGGCATGAGAAGAAGATAGCGATTCTTCCTTGAAGCTCGCTTTATCTTCGCTTACGGAGCTCCTTAGGCCACAACAGCCGAGGGAGTACCAGGCGGATCAGGGGCGTGACGAAACGGACAAACGGCCGCGGTTCCGGGGCCTGGCTCATCGGCTTGCGGTGCATCCCCTCCGCCGGGCGGCGGTGCGCCCTGGACGAGGGCGGCGGGTACGGCGGGGGCGGCGCGGGAGGCTGCGCCACGGTCTGCGGAGGCGGAGGGATGAGCGGGGGCGGCGGCAACGGAGCGGAACCCGCGCGGTGCAGCCCACGGTGCTGCGGACGACGGTTGAACGACGGGACCGTGAGCGTCGCGGTGTTCCTGCCGATCCTGCCCGTGGTCCTGGCGAGCGGCTCCTCCGCCGTCCCGCCCGCCGCGACCCTGGCGAGCATCATCGAGGCGCGCACCGCGTCGAGCCTGGCCGCCGGGTCGATCATGAGCAGGCCGCGCAGTACCGGGGTCAGCGGGCCGGCCTTCTCCATCGGAATCGGCTCACCGCTGGTCAACGCGGCCAGGGCGGCGGCCGCCGTACGGCGTCCGTGCAGGCCGCGGCCCTCGACGGCGGTGTAGAGGGTCGCGCCGAGCGACCACAGGTCGGCCGAGGGGGTTGCCTTGGCGCCGAGCACGCGCTCGGGGGCGATGTATCCGGCGGAGCCGAGCACGATGCCCGCCTGGGTGATCGACACGTCGCCTTCGAGCGCGGCCAGGCCGAAGTCGGTGAGCACCGCCCGGTCGTCGGTCACCAGGACGTTGCTCGGCTTGACGTCCCGGTGCAGGATCCCCTTGGCGTGTACGGCCCGCAGCGCCCCGAGGACCTGGCGGCCGATCTCGGCGGTCTCGCGGGGCGGCAGCGGTCCCCGGTCCTGCAGGAGCTGCTCCAGGGATCTGGCGCGCAGCAGCTCCATCACGATCCAGGGACGCTCGTCCTCCGTCACGACGTCGAAGACGGTGATGACCGAGGGATGGGCGACCATCGCGGTCGCCCGCCCCTCACGCTCGGTCCTGGCGCACAGTTCCGCCCGCAGGTCCTCGTCCAGGACGAGGGGCAGCCGCACCTCCTTGACCGCGACCTCGCGGTCGAGCAACTCGTCGTGCGCGCGCCAGACGGTACCCATGCCGCCGCGCCCGACCGGCTCGGAAAGCCGGTAGCGCGCTGCAAGGAGGTATCCGGAGGGCGCACGCATGATGGGCAGCTTACCGATTTGCGTAATGCGACCAGTAGGGACCGGGCCGAAACTTCTTGCGTTCTTCGGTCAGATTTTCGCGCTCGTCGCTGTCGAGAAGCGCCGCTTCACGTCGTCCCAGTTGATCAGCGACCACAGCTTCTCGACGTAGTCGGGGCGCACGTTGCGGTACTGGAGATAGTAGGCGTGCTCCCAGGCGTCGAAGACCAGCAGCGGCGTGGTGTTCAGCCCGACGTTGCCGTGGTGGTCGTAGATCTGCTCGACGACCAGGCGGCGGCTGAGCGGCTCCCAGGCCAGCACGCCCCAGCCGGAACCCTGCACCCCGGCGGTCGCGGTGGTCAGCTGCTTCTGGAAGGCCTCGAACGAGCCGAAGTGCTCGTCGATGGCGGAGGCCAGCTCACCGTCGGGGCGGTCGCCGCCGTCGGGGGAGAGGTTCTCCCAGAAGATCGAGTGCAGCACGTGGCCGGACAGGTTGAAGGCGAAGGTCTTCTCAAGGCCGACGAGACCGCCGAACTCGCCCTTGTCGCGGGCCTCGGCCAGCCGCTCCAGGGTGTCGTTGGCGCCCTTGACGTAGGCGGCGTGGTGCTTGGAGTGGTGCAGCTCCAGGATCTCGCCGGTGATCGCGGGCTCAAGCGCCGCGTAGTCGTAGGGCATATCCGGAAGGGTGTACTCACCCATGAAGGTCTACCTCCTCGTTGGTCGGTACTTCGCCGACACTACTGCCGGATACATGCATGTGCATCAGACTTGCGACCTAGGACTCTCAGTAGTTGCAAGTAATTCGCAATTACATCATGATGGCAGGTGTCAGCTGGTCCGGAGGGGGTCCCGCACACCCGTACGGCGCGGCGCGGCACGGACGTCCGTGTGGTCCGGGTCGTCCCGAGCCGGTCGGATCGAGGGCGTTCGCACCGTCCTCCCGCGCGGGACCTTTCTCAGCCCTCTCCCGGCGGATCGCTGAAGGCCCATCCCGTCCACGACGTCACCTCGATGAGCACGACGGGGCCGTGCGGAGGCCGTTCGCGATACTGCGGGTAGCGCCGGGCCAGACGGGCCAGGGCGCGCTCCCTGCCGGGCCCGTCCGTGACGATCCTGGCCCTGCCGTCGGCACGGACCCACCACAGCCGCGTCCAGTCGTCCTCGTAGTGGTCGGCCAGCAGGCACACCCGGTCGTCGGCGGCGATGTCACGCAGCCGCCGCAGATCCGTCGTGCGCTTCGGCTTGTGGTCGATCGCGAAGGCGACCGTGTCGCCGTCCACGTCGAAGGTCACCGGGACGATCCGGGGCGCGCCGGCGGTGACGGCGGTACCGGCGCTGACGGTTGCCAGGCGGGCGACCCTGGCGGTCACGAACAGGGCCCGCGCCCGTGAGGTGTCCATCCGGCCATTGAAACGCGGCCGCCGGAACACCTTGGCAGGGACGCAAAACGGAACACGGAAAAGGGGGCGAGGATCTCCCCGCCCCCTCCCAGGGTCGTCTCAGGTCAGCGCCGCCCGATGGACAGCACCGGCCCCGTGCGGTCGGTGAAGAAGTCGTCGCCCTTGTCGTCGACCACGATGAACGCCGGGAAGTCCTCGACCTCGATCTTCCAGACGGCCTCCATGCCCAGCTCCGGATACTCCAGGACCTCGACCTTCCTGATGCAGTCCTGGGCGAGCCGGGCGGCGGGGCCGCCGATGGAGCCGAGGTAGAAGCCGCCGTGGGTCGCGCAGGCGTCGGTGACCTGCTTGGAGCGGTTGCCCTTGGCCAGCATGACCATGGAACCGCCCGCGGCCTGGAAGCGCTCGACGTAGGAGTCCATGCGGCCCGCCGTCGTCGGCCCGAACGATCCGGAGGCGTATCCCTCGGGGGTCTTGGCGGGACCGGCGTAGTAGACCGCGTGGTCCTTCATGTACTGCGGCATCTCGCCGCCCGCGTCGAGCAGCTCGCCGATCTTGGCGTGCGCGATGTCGCGGGCCACGACCAGCGGGCCGGTCAGGGACAGGCGGGTCTTGACCGGGTACTTGGTCAGCTCGGCGAGGATCTCCGGCATCGGGCGGTTGAGGTCGATCCGTACCACGTCGTCGGACAGGTGCTCGTCCGTGGTCTCGGGCAGGAACCTCGCCGGGTCGGTCTCCAGCCGCTCAAGGAAGATCCCGTCGGCCGTGATCTTGGCCAGCGCCTGGCGGTCGGCGCTGCAGGAGACCGCGATGGCGACCGGGCAGGAGGCGCCGTGCCGGGGCAGGCGGATGACGCGGACGTCGTGGCAGAAGTACTTGCCGCCGAACTGGGCGCCGATGCCGAGCTTCTGGGTGAGCTCGAAGACCTTCGCCTCAAGCTCGGTGTCGCGGAAGCCGTGGCCGCTGGGGGAGCCCGAGGTGGGGATGGAGTCCAGGTAGCGGGCGCTGGCGTACTTGGCCGTCTTCAGGGCGAACTCGGCCGAGGTGCCGCCCACGACGATCGCCAGGTGGTACGGCGGGCACGCGGCGGTGCCCAGGGAACGGATCTTCTCCTCAAGGAAGGCGAGCATCCGCTTCTCGTTGAGGACCGCCTTGGTCTCCTGGTACAGGAAGGACTTGTTGGCGCTGCCGCCGCCCTTGGCCATGAACAGCAGCTTGTACTCGTCGGGGTGCCCGTTGGGGTCCTCGGCGTACAGCTCGATCTGGGCGGGCAGGTTGGAGCCGGTGTTCCTCTCCTCCCACATGGTGATCGGGGCCATCTGGGAGTAGCGCAGGTTCAGCCTGGTGTAGGCGTCGTAGACACCGCGCGAGATGTGCTCGGCGTCCGCGCCGTCGGTGAGCACGTGACGACCCCGCTTGCCCATGACGATCGCGGTGCCGGTGTCCTGGCACATCGGCAGCACGCCGCCCGCCGAGATCGAGGCGTTCTTGAGCAGGTCGAGTGCGACGAAGCGGTCGTTCCCACTCGACTCGGGGTCGTCGACGATCTTGCGAAGCTGGGCCAGGTGGGAGGAGCGAAGGTAGTGGGAGATGTCGTGGACGGCCGTCTCGGTCAGCAGTCGCAGCGCCTCGGGATCGACTTCGAGGAACCTGCGGCCCGCCGCCTCGACGACACGCACCCCCTCGGTGCTGATCAGGCGGTACTCGGTCTCGTCCTGTCCCAGCGGAAGCAGGTCGGTGTAGTCGAACTCGGGCATCGTCCTCGGTCCTCCGTGCCGGTGGCCTTCTCCGGTCTCATAGAGGGTACGGCCTGCCGCTCACGCCTCCTCGCCGTGGTCGGGCACCACAAACCCACCCAAAGGCATATATCAACATTTGGGCCTTTAATGACGGCTTTTCGACCACCCTTCGCGAAGAAGAGGAGAAAGGTGGAAAGAGAGAAGGCCGGAGGACGTCATGAGAACCGTGGACACCATCCTGAGCAGCAACATCGTGATGCTCGCGATCCTGGCTCTCCTCGTGGTCGCGGGACTGGCGGTCTCGCTGATCGCGATAGCGCTGGCGACCATCAGAAGCAACGAAGGCGAGGCGCCCCAGCAGCCGGCCGACATCTCCAAGGCGGAGCAGCGCAGGCGCCGGCTGGAGAGGAGTGACCTGCCCAGCCAGCGCAGCGCCCCGGAGCAGAGCCCCGGACAGATCCAGGGACAGACCCACGAGCGGCTCAACCACTGACCTCCGGAGGAGGCGACGGATCAGACCGCCTTGAGGAAGCCGCCGTCCACCACGAAGTCGGCCCCCGTGGTGCTGGCCGACCTCGGGGAGGCCAGCAGCGCGACCGCGTCGGCCACCTCCTGCGGGTCGACCAGGCGGCCGGTGGTCAGGCGCATCATCTCCGGCGCCAGGCGGTCCATCACGCTGTCCCGGTCGGAACCCGTCATCGAGGCGATGACATCGGCCGCGCCGCCCTGCTTGGTCCACCACGGCGTGCGGACCGGACCGGGGGAGACCGTGTTCACCCGGATGCCCTGCGGGCCGAACTCCTCGGACAGAGCCTTGGTCAGGTTGTTCACGCCCGCCTTGGCCGCGCCGTAGTCGACGTTCATCTGCGAGGGCTGCCTGGCGTTGACCGAGGAGACGTTGACGATCGCCCCGCCGCCCCGCCGCAACATCAGCGGGACGGCCGCCCGTACGGCGCGCACCACCGAGAACAGGTTGAGCTCGAACACCGTCCGCCAGTCGTCGTCACCGGCCTCGAAGAACGACGAACGCGGCAACGTCACCCCGGGCGGCGGCCCTCCGGCGTTGTTGACCAGGATGTCCAGCCCGCCGAACTCCTCAACGGCACGGGCGACCACCAGTCCGGGAGCCGACGGCTCCATGAGGTCGACCGCGACGTGCACCAGGTCGTCTCCGGCGAGCGCCTCAAGTCCCGGGCTGCTCCCGCGCGAGGCGGCGACCACCCGGGCGCCCTCGGCCAGCAGGGTGCTCACGACCGCCAGCCCGATTCCCTTGGACGCCCCGGTGACGACGGCCACCTGTCCGGACAGTCGCAGGTCCATGTGTCCTCCTCCAGTCGAACCCCGCGACCCGGTCCCGGGCCGCGGTTGTCGAAGGTAGTCCGGCCGCCCGCCCCGGCCCCGGCGCAGGTCGGACGGGTAATTCGCGCGGGAATCGGCCGTCGTTATGTCGATGTCCACGGCCGCCGTCATACCGTGTGCGGCGATGGGTCTTGTGGTCGGGCCGACGGTGTTATACGCCTGCCGGTAACGGCCAGGACACGCTGGAGGCGGCATGGGCGAAGGATCGTGCGAAACACGACGTCGGGAGAGACCATGACCCTCGTCCCCGCGGGTACCTCCACCCTGGCGCCGTGGGCGCTGTGGATCACCCCGGAGACGGCGGGCTGGAACCACGCCGGGCTCCGCCTGCTCACGCTCTCCGACGAGAGCGTGCTCTTCTGCACCGGCGACGAGGAGATGCTGGTCCTGCCGCTCTCCGGTTCGTGCCGGATCGAGTGCGACGGCGTACGGCTCGCCCTCGAAGGGCGTGTCTCCGTCTTCCACGCGGTCAGCGACTTCGCCTACCTGCCCGTCGGCGCGACGGTCAGGATCACCGGCGCAGGCCGCTTCGCCTTCCCCACGGCCCGCGCGAGCAGAAGCTTCCCCGTCAGGTACGGCCCCGCCCGCGAGGTGCCCGTCGAGGTGCGCGGGGAGGGCCGGACGAGCAGCCAGATCAACGGCTTCTGTGCCCCCGGCGCCTTCGAGTGCGACCGGCTCGTCGCGGTCGAGGTGCTCACCCCGGGCGGCAACCGTACGCCCTGCCCGCCGTACGAGCACGACGCGACCCCGGAGTGCGGGGCCGTGCGCGAGCGGATCTACTACTTCGAGGGCGGGCCCGGCTACCAGCGGATTCACGGCGCCCACGAGACGGTGACCGAGGTCTCCTCAGGGGACGTGGTGCTCGTCCCGCACGGCTGCCACGGCCCGTCGACGGCGGCGCCGGGCCACGACCTCTACCACCTGAGCGTGCTGGCCGGGCCCGAGCGCCCGGCGGCGGCCACCGAGATCCGGGCGCACGGCCAGGCCCCCGACGACCCGCGCCTGCCCATGACGAAGGCGCCCTAGACGGCCTCCCGGACGCAACCGTGGACAGGGCCCGCGGGCAGGGAGGGCCGGAAGCCTCCGGCGAGCCGGGAGACCGCAGGACCGGGGCGCTGCCGTACCCGACGGTCAACGGACGCTCACGCGGAGGCTTCACGGGTTCCCCGGAAGGTTATGGTCGAGAGGTGGACAGCTACCCTCCCCCGGCGCCTCGCGATCCCGTGTACGAACCGCGTCCCGGTGATCTGAGGGCGGGCAACGACGACCGGGAACGCGTGGCGGCGGTGCTGGCCGACGCGCTCGCCGACGGCAGGCTCACCCCCGACGAACACGAGGAACGCCTCACCGCCGTCTACCAGGCCAGGACCCTGGGTGAGCTCGCGGCGTTCACCACGGACCTGCTCCCGCCGGAGGAGCAGCCCCTGCGCACCGACGTCCGGCCCGTCATGGCCCTCTTCGGCACCCAGACACACGCGGGCCGCTGGGTGGTGCCCACCCGCTACTCCGCCACCGCCATCTGCGCCAACGTCACCCTCGACCTGCGCGAGGCGGTGCTCCAGTCGAGCCACGTGACGCTGAACGTCACCGTGATGGCCGCCACCCTCACCCTGATCGTCCCCGAGGGGGTGCGCATCCTGATGTCCGGGTCGGGGTTCATGGCGGGAAGGAAGAACCAGGTCCCGCCCTCCCCGGACGGGCCGGTGATCGAGATCACCGGCCTCGTCACCATGGGCAACGTCGTCGCCAAGTCACCCAAGCGTCCCCGCAGGCCGTGGTTCCGCCGCCGGTCGGCGTGACGGGTCAGCTCGCGTCGTCGAAGTTGATCGCGCTGTAGGCCCGCAGCTTCCAGAGCTGGTGCTCGCTCTCGATCTTGCGGATCGTGCCGGAACGGCCCCGCATGACCAGAGAGTTGGTCACGGCCCGCCCGCTCCGGTAGCGCACGCCCTGCATCAGCTCACCGTCGGTGATCCCGGTCGCGGCGAAGAAGACGTCGTCCGACCTGACCAGGTCGTCGGTGGTCAGCGTGGCGTCGAGGTCGAGACCGGCGTCCAGCGCCCTGCGCCGCTCGGCGTCGTCCTGCGGCCACAGCCTGCCCTGGATGACCCCGCCCAGGCACTTGAGCGCGCACGCCGCGATGATGCCCTCGGGCGTGCCGCCGATGCCGAGCATCAGGTCGACGCCCGTGCCCGCGCGGGCCGCCATGATGGCACCGGCCACGTCGCCGTCGGTGATGAGCTTGATCCGGGCGCCCGCCTCCCGGATCTGCCGGATGACCTTGTCGTGGCGCGGCCGGTCGAGGATCACCACGGTCACGTCGGAGGGCGCGCCGCCCTTGGCACGTGCCACCGCGGCGATGTTGTCGGCGACCGGGGCGTTGATGTCCACCGCGTCGGCCGCCTCGGGCCCGGTGACCAGCTTGTCCATGTAGAAGACGGCCGACGGGTCGTACATCGAGCCGCGCTCGCTGACCGCGATGACCGAGATGCCGTTCGGCATGCCGAGCGCGGTCAGCCGGGTGCCGTCGATCGGGTCGACGGCCACGTCGCACTCGGCGCCGCTGCCGTCGCCGACACGCTCACCGTTGTAGAGCATCGGCGCGTTGTCCTTCTCACCCTCGCCGATCACCACCACACCGCTCATCGACACGGTGTTGATCAGCTGGCGCATGGCGTTCACCGCGGCGCCGTCCGCGCCGTTCTTGTCACCCCGCCCGACCCAGCGGGCCGCGGACATCGCCGCCGCCTCGGTCACCCGGACGAGTTCGAGGGCGAGGTTGCGATCAGGTGCGTGTTCACCCGTGGCCAGTTCGGCAGGGACGGTCGTCTGATCGGACATGGCGGAGGGCCCCTCTCGTGGATTGCTGCACATCGATCGTAGTTGTCCCTCTTCTGACCGAGCAGCGGAGGATAATGTCCCCACGATGAGCCGTGACACGGAACGGGAACCCGCGGGCCTGACCGCACGCGCCTCGGAACGAGGCGCCGCGACACGTACGGCCCTGCTCGCCGCCGCCAGGGAGGCCTTTCTCACCGGTGGTTTCGCCGACACCGGCGTCACCGACATCGTCTCCAGGGCCGAGGCGAGCGTCGGCAGCCTCTACCACCACTTCTCCGGCAAGGCCGACCTCTACCTGACGCTGTTCGAGGAGTTCCAGGAGCGGCAGGCCCGGCGGACCAGGCAGGCCGTCCACACGGCCCGCGCCACGGGTGAGGACGACCCCGTGCGGCTGTTCGTCGCGGGCGCCCGTGCCTACCTCGACGGCTGCCTGGCCGAACGCGAGATCGCCGCGCTGTTCCTGCGCGGTGACGGGCCGCCCGGCTTCGAGGTCGTCATGCGCGAACGGCTGCGCCGGTGGACCAGGCGCAGCGCCAGCCTGTTCGACGGCGAGAACGCGCTGGTCGTGGTGCTCACCGGGGCGCTGGACGCCGCCGTCATCGAGGTCGTCCTGTCACCGGACGAGGAGACTTCCCGCGTCCTCGCCGAGAACGTACTGGGCATCATCGGGCAGATCCGGCGCCCCTGAGGCGGGAGCGCCCCCGTGAGCGGATAGTCTCGATGGTCGTGAGACGGTTCACTCAGGGCTTCTACGGATACGCGTTCGCGATGATGGTCTGTCTCGCGGGCGTCGGTGTCTTTCTCCTGGTGACCCCGCAGAGCCGTACCGAGCACATTCCCAAGGTCGACTACTCGATCGACGTGGCCAACATGCGCCGGGACGCGCCGTACCAGGTGTGGTCCCCCGCGTCCGTGCTCGCCAACTGGGTGCCGACGAGTTCGCGGATGACCAAGGGCAAGGACAGCGAGGGCAAGGCGACCGTGACCTGGCGGCTCGGCTTCGCCACCGCCAAGCGCGCCCACGCCCTGATCGCCCAGAGCGACGAACGGCCCGCCGCGGGGTTCGCCAACCGGATGGCCAACAGCGACCGGCCCCAGGGCAGCCTCCAGATCGACGGGGTGACCTGGGAGAAGCGCTTCCGCGAGGACAAGAACCAGCGCTCCCTGGTGCAGGTCCTGCCCGACGTCACACTCGTCGTCACCGGCACCGCCCAGTGGGACGAGCTGTCCGCCCTGGCCGCGACCCTCAAGCAGCAGACCAAACTGACCTAGAAGGGCTGGAAGGGCGCGTCTCCCGCCGGGTCCGGCCCCCTGCGCTGTGCCATGGCCGCCGCCAGCTTCACCCGGGCGCCCTGCAGCCACTCCTCGCACAGCGCCGCGAGCCGCTCGCCCCGTTCCCACAGCTGGATGGACTCCTCCAGGGTGAGCCCGCCCGCCTCAAGACGGCGGACCACCTCGGTCAGCTCCTCACGCGCCTGCTCGTACGACGGTGTCTTCTCATCGGCCACGCCCCCACCCTAGGGCTTGTTCCGCGGGGCGCGGCCTGGGCGACCTCGGTAGGTGGAAAGTTCCGCGGACAGGCCTCTGACGGGGACCCGCCGACCGCCGACGATCTTCCGCCTGGGAGACTGGGCCGGTGAGTGTTCGCCCCGCGACATCCGAGGACATCCCCGAACTGGTACGGCTCCGCCAGATCCTGGCCGACCGCATGGCGATGGACGGCAGTTTCCCGATCGACGGAGGCTGGCGTGAGTCCTACGCCGACAGCCTCAGCGAGCGGATCGGCAGCACCGACACCGCCGTCTACGTGGTCGACGCCCCCGAGGGCGGACTCGCCTCCTGCGGGGTCGGTCTCATCTTCGACCGCTTCCCCGGCCCCGGCCTGCCCGACGGACGCTACGGCTACATCCAGGGCATGACGACCGACCCCGCCCACCGCAGGCAGGGACACGGCAGGGCCGTGCTGGCCGCCCTCATGGCGTGGTACCGCGCCAGGGACATCCGCAGGATCGACCTGCACGCCACCTCCGACGGGGCGCCGCTCTACCGGGAGATGGGCTTCACCGCCGACGGCTACCCCTCGCTCACGTGGCGGAGTCCCGTCTGACGGTGACCCGGTCGTCGGGGAACCTGATCGTCAGCTCGGCGCCGGGGGCGACGTCGGCCGCCCGCCGTACGACCTCGCCGCCGGGGCGCTGCACGATCGCGTAGCCGCGCTCCAGCGTCGCCGCGGGCGACAGCGCGACCAACCGGGCCCGCAGATGCCCCAGGGCGTCCTCCGCCCGGTCGAGGGAGGCGCCCAGGGAGCGCCGGGCACGGTCCCTGAGCTGCTCGGCCTGCTCGGCCCTGCGCTCGATCTCCCGGACCGGGTCGGCCAGCGCGGGCCGGGACCGTACGGCCGCCAGCCAGGTCAGCTCGCGGTCGAGCCACCCGCCCGCGACCCTGCGCCCCCGGTCACGTAGCTGGCGCACCAGCGTGAGCTGCTCACCGACGTCGGGCACGACCTTCTTGGCCGCGTCCGTGGGGGTCGAGGCCCGCACGTCGGCGACCATGTCGAGCAACGGGTTGTCCTGCTCGTGGCCGATGGCGCTGACCACCGGCGTACGGCAGGCCGCCACGGCCCTGACCAGCGACTCGTCGGAGAAGGGCAGCAGGTCCTCAAGGGAGCCGCCGCCCCGCGCGATGACGATGACCTCGACCTCGTCGTCCGCGTCGAGCCCGCGCAGCGCCTCGGTGACCTCGGTCACGGCGTACGGCCCCTGCACGGCGACTGTCTCCACCTTGAACCGCACCGCGGGCCAGCGGCGCCGCGCGTTCTCCAGCACGTCGCGCTCGGCGGCCGAGTCACGGCCGCAGATCAGCCCCACGACGCCGGGCAGGAACGGCAGCCGCCGCTTGCGGTCCACCTTGAACAACCCCTCGGAGGCGAGCAGCTGGCGCAGGCGTTCGAGCCTGGCCAGCAGCTCGCCGACCCCCACGGGGCGCATCTCCAGGGCCGTGAAGGCGAAGGAACCCTTGTTGACCCAGAAGTCCGGCTTCAGGTGCATGACGACCCGGGCGCCGTCCACCGGGCGGGGGACGGTCGCCTCGTACACGCCGCGCGGGCAGGTGACACGGGCCGAGACGTTGGCCACCGGGTCGCGCAGCGTCAGGAAGACCGTGCCACCCCGGGCGGTCAGCTCGGTGATCTGCCCCTCGACCCACACGGTGCCGAGTTTGCCGATCCAGCCGCCGACCATCTGCAGCACCGTGCGGACGGGAAGCGGCTGTTCGGGGGTGGTCTTCGAGGTCATGTCCGCAGAGCCTACGCGGCCCGGGCCGTCATTCGGCGGCCTGGAGCTTGGCCAGGCGGTTCTCGTACATGCGCACTACCTCGGGCCTGGCGGAGGTGGCCCGCTCGTAGGCGAGCAGCTCACCGATCTGCTCGGCGGACTTGCCGCGCATCCGGGCGCGCAGAGAGGCGATCGTCAGGGTGGCGTACCCCGGCATCGGCTCCACGAGCGCGCTCTCCTCCTCGGCCGCCTTCGTCCCTGAGGCCTCTGAAGGCTCAACGGTCTCAACGGTCTCAGCGGCCTTGGGAGTCTTGGCGGCTTCGGGGGCCTCGGTGGTCTCAGCCTGCGGGGCGGCCTTCTCCGGGGTCCCGGTGGTGGTCTCAGCGAGGGGCTCGGCAGGGGCCTCCGCAGGGGCGTCCGTGGAAGCCTCAGCGGGGACTTCGGCGGGGGTCTCGGCCGAAGGCTTGGCGGGGACGTCGGCGGGGGCGCTCACGGCGGCGTCGGTGGGGGCGTCAGCCGGGGCGGCGGAGGTTTCCTCGGCGACCTCACCGACGGGCTTCGCGGCGGGCTCGGCGACGGCCTTGGTGGTCTCGGCCTGTGGGGCGGCCTTCTCCGGGGTCTCGGTGGCGGGCTTCGCGGTGGGCTCGGTGGCGGCCTCGGTGGTGGACTTCGCGGTGGGCTCGGTGGCGGGCTTCGCGGGGGCGAAGATGACGGGTTCGGGGCGCGTCCTGGCGCCGTTCGCCTCGGCCTTCGGCTCGACGGGCTCGGCGGTCTCCTTGGCGGCCGTCCTGTCGGGACGCGGGGCGAAGATCACCGGCTCCCTGCGGGCGGGCTTGTCGTCGGCGGCCTGCTCGGCGGTCTCGGTGGTTTCGGTCTCCTCCTCCACGTCCTGCCCGGCGAGGCGCCTGATCCTGTCCTTCACTCGGCCGCCGAACTGCAGGGCCTGGCCGACCCCGCTCAGCGTGCTCTGCAGCACGTAGAGCGGCAGATCCTTGGTCTTCTCCTTGAACTCCTCACGGCTGGAAAGCGCCTCGCGCACGTTTCTGGTGACATTGCGAATGATGTCGGGGACTGACATGTCGTCTCCCTGATGGATCTGTTTGGGTCGTTCCGTATGGCAAGTGTCGGGCAAGACGATGCCTCATGTGGCCACAGGACGAGTGGGCGCTCCACGTAGCATAAGAACATGACGTCAGAGACCCCCACGATCCGGCGCGTCCTAGTGGCCAAGCCTCGTGGTTACTGTGCCGGAGTGGACCGCGCGGTCCAGGCTGTGGAGAAGGCCCTGGAGCGGTACGGCGCGCCGATCTACGTCCGCAAGCAGATCGTCCACAACACCCATGTGGTCCGGACGCTCGAACAGCGCGGCGCGATCTTCGTCGAGGAGACCGAGGAGGTGCCCGAGGGCGCCATCGTCGTCTTCTCCGCGCACGGGGTCTCCCCAGCCGTCCACGAGGAGGCCGCGCAGCGCCGCCTGAAGACCATCGACGCCACCTGCCCGCTGGTGACCAAGGTGCACAACGAGGCCAGGCGCTTCGCCTCCCAGGACTACGACATCCTCCTCATCGGCCACGAAGGCCACGAGGAGGTCGAGGGCACCGCGGGCGAGGCACCCGAGCACATCCAGCTCGTCGACGGCCTCGACTCGGTCGAAACGGTCAAGGTGCGCGACCCCGAGCGGCTGGTGTGGCTGTCACAGACCACGCTGTCGGTCGACGAGACCACCGAGACGGTCTCCCGGCTCAAGGCGCGCTTCCCCAACCTCATCGACCCGCCCAGCGACGACATCTGCTACGCCACCCAGAACCGTCAGGTCGCGGTCAAGGAGATCGCCTCCCAGGCCCAGCTCGTCATCGTCGTCGGCTCGGAGAACTCCTCGAACTCCAAGCGCCTGGTCGAGGTCGCCCTCGACCACGGGGCCGACGCCGCCCACCTGGTCGACGACTCCTCCTTCATCAGGGACGAGTGGCTCGACGGCGTCACGACGGTCGGCGTGACCAGCGGCGCCTCCGTCCCCGACGAGCTGGTCGCCGGGGTCCTGGCCCGCCTCGCCGGGCACGGCTTCGACCACGTCGAGGAGGTCGAGTCGGTCGAGGAGAGCGTCCGCTTCGCCCTGCCGCACGAGCTGCGCAAGGACCTGCGCGCGACCGTCTGATCCGCCCCGCCACCGGGCCGCGCGGGTGTCGTACGGCACCCGCGCCCTACCGGCCGTCCGCCGCCTGCTCCTGGGCGGGCCGCTCCTCGGTGGGCTGCTCCTCGCGCGGCGTTCCGTACACCTTGGGTTCGAAGTAGCCCTCGGGCTCCGGGGCGAAGGCCGCGCCGGTCGCCTTCTGCCGTACGGGGGCCGGTCCCGCCGCCCGCAGCTCCTCACGCAGCTCGCGCACGCACGTGGCCAGGCCGCGCCGCCAGGCGACGAGCAGGACCAGCAGCGACCCCGCGAACAACCACGGGGCACTGGCCGACAACAGCGCGAACATGCCGAGCCCGAACGCCTGGATCGGCACCTTGGCCCCCATCGCGCTCACGCCCTCGGTGACCAGCGCCGCGACGAAGAAGACCAGTGGTGGACTGACCACCAGCGAGAGCAGGTCCCGCCGGTTCACCAGCACGACCGCGCCCGCGCAGCCGGCCACGAACGTCAGGCCGAGCAGCGCCGACGGCCCGACCACCGCCTGGAGCACCCTGCCCGCCAGCGTCGAGACCAGCACCAGCGCGATCGCGCCCCTCGCGGTCAGCCGGACACCGCCGCCCGGCCGCCCGCGTTCGTCCTTACGCCCCGTCCCGCCCGTACGGCCTGCGGCCCCACCCGTACGGCCCGCCCCGTTCGACTGGCCGGTCCCGCCCGGCCGGTCGGCTCCGCCCACACGGGCGGCCTCATCAAGCGGCTGCCCGTCGCCTCGCTCGTTCACCACTGTGCCCCCCTCGACCTCGGCCCGCGTCGACCCCCCTGTCCGCCTGCGGTCTCCGGCCGCCTGCGCTTCGCGGGGAACAGCATCTCTAGGGCAGGTCGCCCGCCAACTTACCGTTCAGGCGGGAGATGGGAGACGGGCTTGACTCCTCTTCTGCCAGCAGTTCGGGCGAGGTCAACGCCCGCGGCAGGTTCTCGACGCTGCCGGGGCCGTCCAGCTCGCCGTCCACGAGGCCCAGATCGTTCAGTTTGCGCGCGCTCACCAGGACCCGGCTCTCCAGGGAACCGACGGTCTTGTTGTACGCCTCGACCGCCCTGCCCAGGGAACGGCCCATCGTCTCCATGTGCTGCCCGAGGGTGCCGAGCCGTTCGTAGAGCTCCTTGCCCAGCTCGAAGACGGCCCGCGCGTTCTCGCTGAGCGCCTCCTGCTGCCAGGCGTAGTGCGCGGTACGGAGCATCGTGATCAACGTGGTCGGCGTCGCGATGTGGACCCGCCGCCGCATGGCGTATTCGAGCAGCCCCGGATCACGTTCGAGCGCGGGCGCCAGGAAGGCCTCACCGGGGATGAACAGCACCATGAACTCGGGCGCCGGGCTGAACGCCTGCCAGTAGGCCTTGCCCGCCAGCCGGTCCACATGCTCGCGCACATGCCGGGCGTGGGCGTCCAGCCTGACCGACTGGCGCTCGGGGTCGGCCGACTCCGCCGCCTCCAGGTAGGCGGCCAGGGAGACCTTGGAGTCGACCACGATGTTCTTGCCGCCCGCGAGCCGTACGACCATGTCGGGCCTGAGGGCGCCGTCGGCGGTGGTCACGCTCGCCTGCTCGTCGAAGTCGCAGAACCGCTGCATCCCGGCGATCTCGGCGACCCTGCGCAGCTGCAGCTCGCCCCACCTGCCCCTGGCCTCGGGCCGCTGCAACGCCCGCACCAGCGCCGTCGTCTGCAGCCGCAACTGCTCGTTGCTCTCCCTGACCACGTCGATGTGCTTGGCCAGCTCGGCGTGGGCGGCCCGCTGACCGGCCTGGGTGTCGCGCAGCTGCGTCTCGACCCGCGCCAGGGTGTCCTTCAGCGGCTCGATCAGGTGTTCGACGGCCTGCTTGCGCTGTTCGAGCTCGCCCGCGGCCTCCGCCCGGCCCGCCGCGAGCCTGGCCTCGGCCAGTTCGAGGAAACGCAGGTTGTTGACGTCGAGCGCCTTGGCCGACAGCGCCTGGAACCGGTCGGTGAGCTGCCCTTCGACGTAGGCGAGCTTCTCCTCGGCGGCCTTCGCCCTCGCCTCGGCGTCCGCCATGCGCGCCACGACGTCCTCCACACCCGTGGAGGCACGGGATCTGCCGAGCAGGAACCCGATGGCGAGCCCGGCGGCGAGTCCTACGGCGAGTTGGAAGGCGAGCGCCATGACATCCACCACGGAATGATGTCAGCACCGCCGGTTCCGGGTGCCTCCGGCCCGCAGCGGCGGTCAGCACCGGGTGATTCGCCGTAAACTCGGCTGACGTGAGCCTGAGCATCGGCATCGTCGGATTGCCCAACGTCGGCAAGTCAACGCTTTTCAACGCGTTGACGAAGACCGCTAACGCCCTGGCGGCGAACTACCCCTTCGCCACCATCGAACCCAACGTGGGCATCGTCGGTGTTCCCGACCCCCGTCTGGAGAAACTGGCCGAGATCTTCGGCTCCGCGAAGATCCTCCCGGCGAAGGTCGAGTTCGTGGACATCGCCGGACTGGTCAAGGGCGCATCCGAGGGGCAGGGGCGGGGCAACCAGTTCCTCGCCAACATCCGGGAGACCGACGCCATCTGCCAGGTCATCCGTGTCTTCGCCGACCCCGACGTGACCCACGTGGACGGCGCCGTCGAGCCGGGCCGCGACATCGAGACGATCAACACCGAGCTGATCCTCGCCGACCTGCAGACTCTGGAGAAGGCGCTGCCCCGCCTCCAGAAGGAGGCCAGGACCAACAAGGACCGCAAGTCGGCCCTCGACGCGGTCGAGGCGGCCGTCAAGCTCCTCGACGGCGGCACCACCCTGTACGCCGGGGCCAAGGGCGCGGGCATCGACCTCGCCGACCTGCGTGAGCTGCACCTGCTGACCGCCAAGCCGTTCCTGTACGCCTTCAACCTCGACGCCGACGAGCTGACCGACGACGACCTCAGGGCGCGTCTGTCCGCGCTCGTCGCCCCCGCCGAGGCGGTCTTCCTCGACGCCAAGATCGAGTCCGAGCTGGTCGAGCTGTCCGAGGAGGAGGCCCTTGAGCTGCTGCAGTCCGTGGGCCAGCAGGAGTCGGGCCTGGCCCAGCTCGCCCGCGTCGGCTTCGAGACGCTCGGCCTGCAGACCTACCTGACCGCCGGTCCCAAGGAGACCAGGGCCTGGACGATCCGCAAGGGCGCGACCGCCCCCGAGGCCGCCGGGGTCATCCACACCGACTTCCAGCGTGGCTTCATCAAGGCCGAGATCGTCTCCTTCGACGAGCTGGTCGAGGCGGGCTCCATCGCCGCCGCCCGTCAGGCGGGCAAGGCCCGCATCGAGGGCAAGGACTACGTGATGCGCGACGGCGACGTCGTCGAGTTCAGGTTCAACGTCTGACGGCCCCCGCAGATCCGCGACGCCCGAAGGCCCGATTCCAGGGGTCGTCGTAACACAGGCCGATCAACCGGCTGCCGCCGGAGGCTTGGCGAGACGCTCGGCAGGGGTTTCCCCGCCGAGCGTCTCGCGTGGGGCGGCCGTCGGGCTCGGTTCAGGTCCTTGACGGTGCGGACCCGCCGGATATGCGTCCTTGCGGAAGTATCGGCGTGGCGGGCCGTCGGCGTCCCCGTCGGGACCGCGCCGCCACGGGCCTGCCGGGTCGAGGAAACGCGTGCCCTGGTCCCAGGTCGGGGAGCGCCACAGGCGTGCTGATCAGAGGTACGGCGGGCGGGACGAGACTTTCCGCTCGCCGTACCCGTTCCCCGGCCGTTTCCGCGACCAACGGCGCGGCGGCTCCCGGCCCGGCCTTCGTGATCATGGACGCGAGCGCCTCTGACGTGTTGGTTCCGCTCTGTCCCTCCCGGCGCCCTTCGCGGCGTCCCTCGCGACGCCCCTCCCCGTGCGCCTCCCGTGCGAGGGGAGCGGGCCTGCGTGAGCGGTTACGGTGAGTGACCGGTTCGGGGAGGAAAGGGCAGGTCGGGACAGTGTGGGGACCGTTTGGATAGCAATGCGTGGCGTTTGAGTAATCGACGTAGGGGCTGGCCAGGTGGAATGTGCTTTCTTCGTCTTGTTGTCCCCGGATGGGTCGTCAGCCGGGTTCCAGACCCGGTTTGCTCGGTAACCGTGATGCCTGCAGCATAGGCGTGGCTTTCCTGGAACAATCGTCAAGGCGGTTAGAGTAAGTGCTTGACCATGGTTTACGGGGTCGGGAGTAATACGAGACCGCGTCAGCCGGGGGTTTGGCGCGAGCGGAGGCAAGATGGCTCGAAGGTCAACCGTCCGTGATCCTCGGATCACCGACGACCCTGAGCTGTCGGCATACCCGGGGGCGCCGCACGACCCCGAGTTCGACCGTGCTCCGGCGCGGGGACGTGGTGCGCCGTCCAGGGGTCGTTGGTCCGGTGGCGGTGGTCGTTGGCTCGTATGGGCAGGTCGCGCCATACTTTGGGCGCTAATAGTGGTCATCGTGGTGAACGGGGTCCGTGCACCTTTTGAACGCTTCACCCAGCAGAACACGACCAGTGGAACCCCGCAGATTTCCCCCGACGCCGAATTCCCCGTCAGCAGGGCGACCTCTTTCGCCAGCCAGTTCGCGGCGGTCTATCTGAATTTCGACGCCGTCCGCCTCCAGGAAAGGGCGTCGCGGCTGGCCCCCTATCTCCCCGACGGCGCCGAGCCGCAGTTCGGCTGGGACGGCCTGGGCCGGATGGCCGCCGGGGCGGTGCAGCCGTACGGTTCGGAGATCATCGACAGGCAGAACGCCGTCGTGACGCTGGCCTTCCAGTCGGACGACCGCCGTCAGCTGCTGTCCGTGCCGGTGTTCTACGACACGGAGACCGGGAGGTTCGTGGTCTCCGGCCGCCCGGCCGTCCTGCCCGCGCCCTCCTCGGCGAACCTGCCCGCGATCCCGGCGGGAGACAGGGACGCGGCCGCGGAGACCGAGCTGCGCACACCCTTGGCCGACTTCTTCAAGGCGTACGCCGCGGGCAACAACGTGTCGTTGCAGCGTTACGCCGCCGCCGGGGTGACCCTGGAGGGCTTCGGCGGCGCTTTCACCTTCGTGAGCCTCAAGGACCTCGTCGTTCCCGCGGGGAGCGGGGCCACCCGGGAGGTGACCGCGACGGTCGTGTGGGGGGTGCCCGCGCGGACCACCACGTCCCTCGACTCGACCACCAACGTCGATCCCGGCGAGGCGAGCGGGAAGTTGGAGCAGGCCTACCGGCTCACCGTGGTGAAGCAGGGCGACAAGTGGTTCGTCAAGGACATCCGAGGCGCGAAACGGTCTGTGGGGTAACACATGATCGAATGGTGCCGGTCCACAGTGAACAAACCCCCCCTGATCGGTGAGTCGGCAGTGAGCGGGTTCCCATATGCGCGTCGCGGGCCCGTTATCCCCCGGGCCGTGATCATGAGCACGGAGGACGAGAAATGATCCTGAAGACGATCCTGCTGCACGCGGTCGATCTCGCCCAGCCGACGTCCCCTCCACAGGGTGTGAACACCCAGGGGCTGGCCACCTTCCTCAGGAGCTTCTTCGCGCCGCTCTTCCTCGTCATCGTCTCCGTGGTGGCGCTCTTCTTCCTCTTCACGCGTGAGATCACCAGGTTCGTCCAGTTCATCATTCTCGCGATAGCCATCGGAGTGATCTTCTACGTGCCCAACATCATCGAGGTGACCGCCAAGGCGATCGCGGGAGCACTGGGCATCTCGGCGGGTTGAGACCGCGTGTTTGCGGTCAAAGAACGAGTGGCGGAGAGGAGGAGCGTGTGGATCTACCCACGTATACCAATATCTGGCGGATCGAAAAGCGGCTCTACAAGCTGTACGACCTACGGCTGCCGACGCCGCTGCCGATCGTCTGGATCGGTGTCTTCGTGGGTGTGGCGGCCCCCTGGTCGTTGCTGCTCGCGCTTCTCGGTCTGCCCTTCGACGCCCCCTGGCACGTGGTCTACCTCGTGCCGCCCGGGGTGGTGACCTGGCTCTCGACCAGACCGGTGATCGAGAGCAAGCGGCTCACCGAACTGCTGCAGTCACAGGTCCGCTACATGGGGGAGCCACGCTCCTGGTGCCGGATGGCGCCGACCTCCGAGCCCGGCGAGATCGCGCTGACCGGCCGGGTGTGGCGGGCAGATCCCAGTCCCGCGCGGGTGAAGGACCGTGTGAAGGGCAAGGCCGGGCGCAAGGCGAAGGGCGCCACGGCCCCGGAGATCGCCCCCTCGGCCCCGGCCCGTGAGGTCCGTCCCGCCGTGGCCGCCGCGGCGGCGGCGACCACCGCTCCCGCCGTCCGCGAACGTCCGGTCAAGGGCACGCCTGCTGTCCCACGCAGGGGTACGGCCCCGGCCCTCGGGACCGAGACGCCGAGCCCGGTCGAGCGGGTCTTCGCCCCGTCCGCACGCGCCCTTCCCGAGCAGGCCCCGGTCCGGGAGGCCGAGGCGGCGCCCGCCGTACCGGTGGCGCGGGTCGAGCCTGTGGTTCAGGCTCAGCCCTCCACGGCGTCCGAGAACGCGCGAACCCCGGCTCCGGCATCCCGCGCCGAGATGGCCACGCCCCAGGCCGCGGCGCCCCGGACCCCCGCCGCGCAGGGCCCCACGGCCCAGAGCCCCACTGCGCGGAGCCCCGAGATCGCGCTCTCCCAGGCTCCGGCCCCCGCTCCCCAGGCCGTCCCCACGGTCTCGGAACCGGTCTCGGAACCGGCGGCCTCCGAGCCCGTGGCCCCCACGGCGTCGGCGGTCGCGGCGTCCACGCCCGCGGACTCCGTACCGGTGAACCCCGCCTCCGAGGACTCCGCTCTTGAGGAGTCCGCCCCGGTGGCCCAGGAGGCCCCGATCGGTCCGGAGGCGCTGCGCCGGCTGCGCAGGCTCGCCGCCGCCACCGAGGCCGAGCGCGCCGCCGCCTTCCGCGCCGACCCGCCCGCGACCGAACGACCCACGACCGTCACGCGCGACGACAGGCCGGAACGGCAGGCCGTGCTTCCCGGTCCGTCCGAGCGGGCCACCCCCGTCGAGGCCGTGACCGCCCCGGCGCCCGAGGTGCCGAAGGCCCCCGAGAAGCCCGCCGCGCAGGCCCCGGTCCAGGCCGCGGCACCCGGCACCCCGGCCCCCACGACCGAGGCGCCCAAGACCGAGGCCCCTGGCACCTCGGCCCTCGAGATCGCGGCACCCGGCACCCCGGCGACCGAAGCCCCGGCTCCCGAGGCGCCCGTCGGCCTCCCGGACCAGGAGCCCGTGAAGCGGCCGGAGGCGGCGCCGTACAGGAACGTCCCGCCCGTGGGTGCCCCCGCCGGAGCCGACGAGGGGGTTCGCGCCCAGCACCGCAGGGGGCAGCCCGTCCCCGCGGAGCAGTTCGCCGAGCGACGCCGCCTCGCCGAGGAGCAGCGGGCCGCGCAGGCAGGCAGAGGGCAGGACCGGCTGGTCGCCAGAGCGCCGCGCGCCGAGCAGATCCCCCAGGTACGGCGGAGCCAGGACCAGCAGGCCACCGGGGAACACCCGGTGCAGAGACCGGCTCAGCGCCCCACCCAGCGCCCCGCCCAGCGGCAGGGGCCCCCGCAGGGCGTCTCGATCAGGGCGGTCCCCAGCGGGCCGACGGCGGGCCCGGCACCGGTCGTGCCCCCGGTCCCGGTGTCGAGGCCGGGGCAGGCCGAGCCCAAGGTCCGCCGGGTCGAGTCGGTCGTCGGCAGAGACTCGGCCGGCGGCTGGCGGCGTCTCGCGCAGGTCGTGATCGGGCCGGGCGCGGGCCGTACCGATGGGTCGGAGATCGACGAGGCGCGGGCCAAGGCCATGTTCACCGGCAGCCGCAGGGTGGTCGTGCTCGGGTGCACCGGCGGCGCGGGCCAGACGACGACCGCGCTCATGCTGGGTCACACCCTGGCCAGGCACCGTGAGGACCGGGTGCTCGCGGTGGACGCCAACACCGGGGCGAACGCCCTGTCCGGCCGGATCCAGGCCGAGTCGCCGGAGACACTGACCTCCCTGCTCGCGGGCCTGGACGGCGTCAACGGCTACCTCGGCATGCGGGCCTACACCAGCAGGTGCGCCTCCGGCCTCGAAGTCCTGGCGGGCGACGCCGACTCGGGCGCCGAGCAGCGGCTCTCCGACCGGACGCTCTTCTCCGACCGGCGGCTCGGCAGGACCATGGACCTCCTGGACCGGCACTACAAGCTGGTCGTGGTCGACCCGGCCGCCGCGCTGGCGGCGAGGGTGCTGCCCTACGCCGACCAGCTGGTCCTGGTCGTCCCGGCCAGCGAGGACGGCCCTGACGCGGTCGCCATGACCTATGAGTGGCTTGACGGACACGGCTGCGCGGACCTGCGCAAGCGCGCGATCATGGTGGTCAACGGAGTGAGCCGCCGCAGCATGGGCGACGTCGAGCAGGCCGAGGCCGTCGCCAGAGGGCGGTGCAGGGCGATCGTGCGGGTGCCCTGGGAGGACGAGCTGGCTCCGGGAAGGTCGGAGCGTGTCGAGCCGTCCCACCTGCGTGCCCCCGGCCGCCGGGCCTACCTCGCGCTGGCCGGGGTCGTGGTCGCGGGCTTCGGGACGGCGCAGGCGGTTCGACCGAGCGAGGAGGAAGTGGCCCAGTGATCCCCCGGGCGCGAGGAGACAGCGAGGTGCTCAGGTGAACCCCCGAAAGGTCGTGCCGGTTGGGGGGCACGGGTGAGCCGCTCTTCGCGGGCGCGCAACCGTCTGGCCGTCCGCTACTTCGACGACAGGATTCTGCTGACCGACACGTCGGTCTGGGCGTACTTCCGGCTGCCGACCGTCAGCTACGAGTTCATCACCCCCGACGAACGGGAGGCGCTGGCCACCAACATCACGATCGCGCTCGCGGCGATCAGGATGCCGGACGCCGAGGTGCACCTGCGGGTCGCGCACCGCACCTACCCGGCGGCCGAATGGGCGATGGCGCTGGACGCCACCTCCGACGAGGGGCCGGGCTGGCGCGACTACCTGGAGGAGATGTACCGGCACGTCTGGGCCAAGGACTTCTGGACCAAGGAGGTCTACCTCGGCGTACGGCTCGGCGCGCGAGGCAGGCAACTCGGCACCGGGGTGCTGTCCCAGCTGTTCGGCTTCTACCAGCGCGGTGAGAAGGTCCTGGGCATCGAGGACGACCACGTCCCCAAGGCGGAGATCACCCGGTGGAGTGAGCAGGCCGAGCGTCTGGGACGGGCCCTGTCGTCGAGCGCGCTGTACGCCAGGCACGCGACCTCGACCGAGATCGCCTGGCTGTTCCAGCACGCCGCGACCGGTTCCCTGGGCGATCCGCCCCCCTCGGCCAGCCCGAGGCGGCAGTGGGGGAGGGGTGAGATCGAGTCCCTCGTGGAGGGGCAGATCCACAACGGCAGGTCCCTGCTGCGGATCGAGCAGCCGGACGGCGACTCCTACGTCGCGCACCTGTCCTTCGCCCGCTTCCCCGACCTGATGCCCTTCCCCGACGGCGAACCGTGGATGCACTTCGCCGACCAGCTGCCCTTCCCCGTCGAGATCAGCTCCAGGATGCGGCTGATCTCGCCGATCAAGGCGAGCAAGGACGTGGCGCGCAAGCTCGCGCACGCCCGTGACATGGACATCCACATCCGCGAGGCCGGAGCGGAGGCGCCACTGGCGCTCGCCGAGCAGATCGACGCGGCCCGGATGCTCGAACACGGCATCACCAAGGAACGCCTGCCCTTCGTGTACGGCTGGCACCGGCTGATGGTGTCCGCCCCGACCGAGGAGATCTGCGTGCAGCGGGTCGAGGCGGTCGTCGAGCACTACCGGGACATCGGCATCGACATCGTCAACTCGACCGGCGACCAGTTCTCGCTGTTCTGTGAGGCGCTTCCCGGGGAGAAGGTCAGGGTCAACGCCTACGCCCAGCGGCAGCCGCTGCGCACGATCGCGGGCGGCATGGCCGGCGCCACCGTCGATCTCGGCGACCGGGTCGACGAGGGCAACGCGGGCTGGATGGGACCGTACATCGGGGAGACCCTGGGCAGGGCCCGCAGCATCGTGCACTTCGACCCGCTGGTCGCGGCGACCCGTAACCGGCCGACGGCCATCGCGATCACCGGTGAGCCGGGCGGCGGCAAGACCACGCTGGCCCTGCTGATGATCTATCAGATGGCGCTGCGCGGGGTGACGGTCGCGGTGATCGACCCCAAGGGCGACGCCGACTCCCTGGTCCAGCTGTTGCAGGCGCGGGGCAGGAAGGCACGGGTCATCCCGCTCGGTTCCGCGGCGCCGGGCCTGCTCGACCCGTTCTCCTTCGGCGACGACATCGCGGCCAAGAAGACCATGGCCAGCGAGACGCTGCGGCTGCTGCTTCCCCGGATGTCGGAGGAACGCGAGTCGGCGATGATCCAGGCGGTCGCGGCGGTCTCCGCCAGGCCGGATCCGTCGCTGGGCAAGGTCGTCGACTTCCTCGAACAGGCCGAGGACGCGGCCTCGAAGAACCTGGGCGCCGTGCTGCGCTCGATGTCGGAGATGCACCTGGCGCGGTTGTGCTTCGACCCGTCGGGCGGCGACCAGATCGACACCGAGGGCTGGACGACGGTCTTCACGCTGGGGGGCCTGACGCTTCCCGACGCCTCGACGGGCCGCGACGACTACTCCTACGAACAGCGCCTGTCCGTCGCGCTGCTCTACCTGGTCGCGCAGTTCGCCAGGGGACTCATGAACGGCCTCGACCGCAGGACGCCGAAGGCGATCTTCCTGGACGAGGCGTGGGCCATCACCTCGACCCCGGAGGGCGCCAAGCTGGTGCCCGAGGTCAGCCGGATGGGGCGTTCGCGCAACACCGCGCTGGTGCTGGTCTCACAGAACGCGGGCGACCTGCTGAACGAACAGGTGACCAACTGCCTGTCGTCGGTGTTCGCCTTCAGGTCCACCGAACGGGTGGAGGTGGACCATGTCATGGCGCTGCTCGGGGTCGAACCCTCCGAGGAGCACAAGGCGGTGCTGCGCTCGCTGGGCAACGGCGAGTGTGTTTTCCGGGATCTGGACGGGCGCGCGGGGCGGATAGGGGTGGACCTCATCTCCGATGAGCTGCTCCGTTGGCTGGACACGAATCCGACCCACGACAAACCCGCCGAGAACGTGCATGATCTTTCCGGGGGCGACAGAGTCAGTAGGCCGGGGGCCACGGCGCTGGAGGTACGGTCATGAAGGGCTCCCGCGAGGGCAGCAGAAACTCCCGCAAGAGACGACTACGCAGGCGGATAGCCATCACCCTGGTGGCCCTGGCCGCCTTCTTCGCCTTACCGATGCTGGTGCCGACGGGGGACTCGACCGCCGTCGCCGCCGGCCCCTGCGACCTCTCCCCGGACCTGGCCCCCGAGATCGTGGGCTCGGGTGTGGACGGTCTGGTCAAGGCGCCGCCTCCGGACACGCCTGCGGCGGGCACACCCACCGCGGCACCCACCCCGGCGCCGACCGCGCCCGGCGCCGCCCCGCAGAGCAACTACGCCCGGTACGGCACCGGCGGCCAGTTCTGGCACACCTACGGGCTCGGCTGCGGCGACGTCGCGGCGGTCATGGGCAACATGACCGCCAACACCGTCTTCTCCTGGGCCAAGGCGCTCGACCGGCTGACCATCACGACCTACCAGGCGGCGGCGACCGAGGGGCCGCTTGAGTCGATCAAGGGCGTCGTCGACGACATCGTGGGCAACCTGGCCGAGGCGATGTACTGGCCGTACCTGCGGCCCATCGTCATCCTCGGCGCCATCTGGCTGGCGTGGTACGGCCTCATCCGCAAACGTGCGACCACGACCGCCGAGGGCATCATCTGGATGGTCCTGGCCGTCACCGTCGCCGTCTGGTTCTTCAGCAGGCCAGGCGACTTCACCGGTCTCGGCAAGACCGTGACGGACAAGACCGGAGAGGTCGTCAACTCGGCCTTCTCCAACCTGCCCAACGCGGGAGGTGCCTCCTGCCTCGCTCCCAAGGACGTCGCCAATCCCCAGGCGAAGCCCGGTGGTTACGGCCAGACCGGCGTCCCCGGCGTCGACCAGAACGCCGAGGCGCTCTGGTCGACCCTGGTGTGCAAGCCGTGGCTCATGGGTGTGTTCGGTACCGCCGACCCCAACGCGCCGGTGGTGAAGGTCTTCGGTGCGAAGCTGCTGGACATCCAGGCACTGGACGCGGCCGAGCTGAAGGCGAACCAGACGCCCAACACCAATGCCCACCAGGCAAGATACGAGGAAGAGGTCGCGAGCAAGCTGCAGAACACCCCCATTTTCTTCCTCTTCCAGGGAAAGGATTGGACGAGCAGGCTCGGCATCGCGATCGGCGCCCTGATGGCCGCGATGGTCGCGGGGTTGTTGATCTTCCTGGTCGCGGTCTCGCTGCTGGTCCTGAAGATCGGGTTCCTGCTGCTGCTGATCCTCGCGCCGGTCTTCCTGCTGATCGGCGTCCATCCGGGGTCGGGGCGGATCATCGCGATGCGCTGGGTGGAGATGCTGATCGGCACCCTGCTCAGACAGGCGGTGCTGGCACTGGTCCTGGGCGTCCTGGTGTACGGCTACGCCCTGATCATCGCCACCGAGCTGCCGTGGGGCATGCAGGTCATGTTCATGGCGCTGATGACGATCGCGGTGTTCTTCTACCGGCGGCCGTTCCAGCACCTGTTCTCCTCGATGGACGGCCACACGTTCACCACGCGCATGCTGGGTGAGGCGGCCTCCGCGCCGACCCTGCAGCGCGCGGCGGGGGTGCTGCCCCCGGTCGCGGCGGCCAGGGCGGGCCGGTGGGGGATGCGCAAGGCCGAGCCCGTACTGCAGGCGGCGGCCATGGCGGGCGGCGCCTCCGTCGCGACGGCCGCGGCGGCGGTCGCCCAGGGCAAGGTCAGGGGCGAGGAAGGCGACCGGGGCGCGGGAGCGGGCACCCGGGTCCCGGCGGGCGCACAGCCCGCGCCGCTGGACACCGAGGCCCAGTCGGGCAACCGGCGCAAGGGCGTGGGGCGTCCCGTCACCGCGACCCGTACGGGCGCGGCCCCGCCGCTGAACCTGTCCGGTGGCGCGGGTGGCTCCACCCCGGCCAGGACGGGCTCAGCCGGTCGTGGCACCGGCTCGGGCGGTTTGGGCGGTTCGGGTTCCGGCAGCTCGGGTTCCGGCGGTGGCTGGTTCGGCGGGTCCTCGGGGGGCTGGGCTCCGCGAGGCTCCTCTGGCGGGTCGTCCACGGGCCGGTCGTCGGGCGGTGGCCGGTCCTCCGCGCCGTCCTCGGGCAGCAGGCCGTCCTCCGGCGGTGGCAGGTCGTCCGGTTCCTCCGGCGGTGGCCGGTCGGGCGGCGGTCTCTTCGGCGGCGGTGGCGGCAACAACGGCGGCGGTTCCCGGCGTGCCGAGTCGAGCCCGCGGGGCTCCGGCTCCTCGGGCGGTTCCTCCAGGTCCGGCAGCAGCATCTTCAGCTCCTCCGGTTCCCGGGACGACGCGGGGCGCGGCCGGTCCTCAGAGGCGCCGCCGCTCTGGCTGGCCAGC
Organism: Streptosporangium sp. NPDC020072; assembly: GCF_040631445.1. Classification (NCBI taxonomy): domain Bacteria; kingdom Bacillati; phylum Actinomycetota; class Actinomycetes; order Streptosporangiales; family Streptosporangiaceae; genus Streptosporangium; species Streptosporangium sp. NPDC020072. The sequence goes on from NZ_JBEYAB010000010.1 coordinate 193,995, forward strand.
AGACCGGAGCGCGACAGGCAGGCAGGGGAGGCGGCGCCGTTCTGGCTGCGTGCCTCGAACCCCGATAAGGACTGACGATGGTCGAAGGCAGGCGGGGCGTCGTCTTCGCGGTGCTGGTGGCGGTGCTCGCGCTGGTCGGGCTCTACCTGACCATGTGGTCCGGTCCGGACGGCGGCGGGCAGGAGCCCGCCGCCGAACCGGCGGGCGTGAGCCGTACGACACGGGGGGAGGCCGAGCCGCCGCACGCCGAGGCGACGGCGAGCAACGCGCCCTTCGACGTCTACTCCTACCTGCCGATGACCAAGCAGGAGCTGGCGGCAGCCGCCGACTACGCCCGGCGGTTCACCGTCGAGTACGGCACGTTCAGCTACGACGAACAGCCCTCCGCCTACGGTGACCGGCTCAGGAGCTACACCACGTCGGACTTCGCCGACGTGCTGCTGCGTACGGTCACCTCGCCGGGCACCATCGCGGCCAACACCGCCGACGAGGTGGTCTCCGTCGGATCGGCGAAGGTGAAGGAGATCAGGCAGATCCAGCGGTCCTCGGTGATCTTCGTGGTCACCGGGACCCAGACCGTCACCGCCAAGAGCGGCGCCAAGGAACGCACCGCCGACTACGCCGTGACGGTCGTCGAGATGGGCACCGAGTGGCGGATCCACGACCTGCAGCCCGCCGACGAGGGACAGGACGGAGACGACCAGTCCTCGGGCGCGGCCGGATGAGAGGGAAAGCGATGCTCGTCCGCCTGACCCCGTACGGCGTGCCCGCCGGAGCGGCTGGATGAGGGACAACAAGAGGATCCGTCTCGCGCTGATCCTGGCCGTCGGGGCGCTGTGCCTGTTCACGCTGAGCATGGCGCCGGTGCTGATGATCGGCTCCTTCCCGTCCTTCACCGGCGGTGACCTGCCCGACTGCAACGACAGGGCGCAGCCGGTCGGAGACGAGTCGGAGACCGCGGCCTCCGACATCCCCTCCGAGTACCTCAAGCAGTACCGCGCCAGCGCCAAGAAGATCGGCGTGCAGTGGAACGTGCTCGCCGGGGTCGGCAAGCGGGAGACCGACCACGGACGCTCGACACTGCCGGGGGTCAGCAGCGGCACCAACTACGCGGGCGCCGCGGGGCCGATGCAGTTCCTGATCAGCACCTGGGGCGGCAAGGCCAAGATCAAGATCCCGTCGACGTTCAACGGCTACGCCTCGGACGGCGACGGCGACGGCTGGGCGGACGTCTACAACCCGGCCGACGCCATCCTGGGCGCGGCCAAGATGCTCAAGCACAACGGGGCACCCGAGAACGTGCGCAGGTCGCTGTTCGTCTACAACCGGGCCTGGTGGTACGTCGACCAGGTCATGGAGATCGCCGAGCGGTACGCCAAGGACGGCGCGGTCGGCGTGCCGTCACAGGCGGAGGAACTCTGCGACGAGCCGCTGATCGCGGCGGCCCCCTCCGGCACGGTGGCCGGGATCCTGGAGTACGCCCTGAACCAGCGCGGCAAGCCGTACCTGTGGGGTGGCACGGGGCCCGACGCCTTCGACTGCTCGGGGATCATCTACATGGCCTACCGCAGCGTCGGCCTGACGATCCCGCGCACGACCTTCGGCCAGTGGCCGTTCGGCGTCAAGGTGCCGGAGGGGCAGGAGCAGGCGGGAGACCTGGTCTTCTTCAACGCCGGGCCCGGCACCTCGGCCGACCGGCCGGGGCACGTCGGAATGGTGGTCTCACCGGGCAAGATGGTCGAGGCCAGGTGCCGTCTGTGCGGGCCGATCAAGGTCACGACCTACAAGGACCGTACCGGCATCGTCGGGTTCACCCGGCCGCTGGCCAACCCCCAGGTCGTCGAGCAGCTCAGGTTGAGGGAACAGGGCTGACACAATCGGGCCCATGGACAAGGTCGTTGTGGGAGCCGCGATCGTCGACGGCAACGGGAGACTGCTCACCGCACAGCGCGCCGACCCCCCTGAGCTGGCGGGCGGTTGGGAGTTCCCCGGAGGGAAGGTCGATCCGGGGGAGGACGACCGCACCGCGCTGGTCCGGGAGTGCGAGGAGGAACTCGGCGTCCTGGTCGAGGTGGGGCAGCAGATCGGCGGTGACTGGCCGCTGGCGGGTGGATACGTGCTGCGGGTCTGGCTGGCGCGGATCGTCGAGGGCGAGCCGGAGGCCAAGGAACACCTGGACCTGCGCTGGCTGGCCGGTCACGAACTCTACGACGTGCCGTGGCTTCCGGCGGACCTGCCGATCGTGCGGGCCGTACAAGGTCGGCTCGGCGGGGGTTGATCGGCTACTCACTGTGACATAACACCACTGAACGTTTGTTGTCGCGTGTCCGAATCGGGGGATCGGAGAGATGCGGTGACCGGATGGTGGCGGGGTGCCCGGATCATGTCGGCGGTCGGAGCGGGGACGTTCGTCCTCGGCGGGGGGCCGGTGGTCCACGCGGCCGGGGCGGGCGACGCCGTACCACCGGACGTGGTCCGTGCCGACGGGACGGCGGGGTTCCGGGTGTGGCTGAGCGGGCCGGGCAGTGAGGCGCGGCTCACGGTCGTGGCGACGCCGGGTACGGAGATCCGGTTCGTCGGCTGTCCCACGCCGGGACTCACATCAGGGTCCAGGTCAGGACCTGAGCCGGGGGCCGCGTTGGGGCCCGCACAGGGGTCCAGGTCGGGATCCGCGTCAGAGCCTGAGCCGGGGGCCGCGTTGGGATCCTCGGAGGGCTTGGGGTCGTCGGGAGCTGTGCAGGTATGGCGGGAGTGCCTCCTGGGGGAGGTGAGCGCGCGCACGTCCGTTGACGTGCTGGTCGACGCGCCCACGGCCGGGGCCTGGCCCGTCGGGCTGGCCGCGCTGCTGCGGATGCGCACCCCGGAGGGCGAGTGGGTGACCCGTACGGCCACCGGCCTGCGGGGGGCACGGCCCACGGGCGGCCCCGGGGAGGCGGACTTCCTGCCGCGGCGGCGCCCCGAGAGGATCGAGATCGAGCCGATCGCCTGGGAACGGCCCGAGGGAAGCGGTTCGTCGGCGCCGGGCCCGGACACCCGGGGTGTTCCTGGCTCGCCGGGAGAAGAGGGGGCGGGGGAGCGGGGGAGCGCGTGGGCCCCGGCGATCCAGGGGCCGGGATCCGTTCCGCCGGCGCAGGGGACTCCGCTGACTCAGGGGTCTCCGCCGGTCTGGGAGCCAGGGGAGACCCTTCCAGGGCAGGGGGCGGAGGCCGCCCGTCCGGTCCCGGGGGCAGAGGTCGTGCCTCCGGTCCGGAAGCCGGGGACCGTCCGTCCGGTGAAGGGAGCGGGAGGGGTTCCTCCGGCCTTGGGTGTGGAGGCTGTGCCGCCGGTTCAGGGGTCGGGGAACGTCCGTCCGGTTCCGGGGGCGGAGGTCGTGCCGCCGGTTCGGGGGGCGGAGGCTGTGCCGCCGGTTCGGTGGCCAGGGGTTGTCCGTCCGGTTCCGGAGGCGGAGGTCGTGCCGCCGGAAGGCGGTTCCGGGGAGGTGGATCAGGGGGCGGACCCCGGGCGGGACCGGGGCGAGGTCACGGAGGTGGGTGTCCAGCCTGGGCCTGAGCCGTACGAGACGGTCACGCCGCCCACGTCGCATAAGGCGGTCAGAGCGCCGAAGGGGCCGGGCGCCGGGCGGCGGGCGGAGGTTCCCGGGCCGCCGGTCCCGGCCGGTGTCCCAGGGGCCGGGCAGACGGCCAACATGCTGGGGGCCGGGCAGGCGGCCAACGTGCCGGAGACCGGATCGGCGGCCAATGCGCCGGGGGCAGGGGCGGCGGTCAACGTGCCGGGGGCAGGGCAGGTACCTCCGCTGTGGAACGACCCCAACCTGAGGATGCCGCTGGCTGCGCCGACGGCCGTCGGCGCAGGGCCCCCCGCGTCCCCCGCGATCGCCACGGATGCCCCGCCGCCGGGTGCGCCGTTGCCCCAGGACGTGGACGGGCCCGGTCAGGAGATCGAGCCGGTGGCCCTGTGGACTCCGTCCTTGACTGGCGCGAATGGATTTCCCGTGGTGGGGGGTTCGGTCGGCGGTCTGCTCGGTCTGCTGTGGCTGCAGGCGCGTATTCAGCGCAGACGCGGTACGCGATAGGTGTCATGAAACAGGGGTTTGTTATTCCTTTTATCCGACTAGTATTTCCTTGACTTGACTGGGCTTGTATAGGGAATCCTCGGAGGGCACCTGTGAGGCGATCACGGCGTGCGGCGACCGTCTCAGCCGTCCTGGTGTCGGTGGGAGTGTGCGCGGGACTGGTGGTCGCCAACGCGCCGTTCGCGAACCGGACCCCGGTCGGGGTCACCCGGCTGCTGGCCGCCAACCCCTCGGAGATCCCGGGCTGCGACATCGATCCCGCCGGGCCGTGTGAGGAGGAGCCGACGCCGGTCGTCACCGTCACGGTCACCAGCGACCCGGACCCGCTTCCCCCTTCGCCGACCCCGCAGAAGACGGTGACCACCACGGTCACCGTGACGCCGAGCCCGAAGCCCAAGAAGCCCAAGAAGCCGCAGGTTCCGGAGCCGACCCCCACCCCGGCGACGGTCGAGACGCCGACCACCGCGCCGGTGGTCCCCGATCCGACGCCGGCGGCCGATCCGACGCCCTCCGACCAGGCGCCGGTCTTCCCCACCACGGAGGAGACCCAGCAGCCGACCCCGACCCCGACCCTGACCCCCGTGACCGGCGCCACGCCCGAGCCGACCGAGAGCACCACGTTCGAGGACAACGGGCCCGCCTCGGTGCCCTACGAGATCCGTAACGCGGGCTCCGACTTCGACGCCGCCGGGCTGAGCCAGCGGCTCGGCATCCCGGCGTTGGTCCTGGCGCTGCTGGTCCTGTTCGCCGTGTTGATCTTCGAGGGCAGGCTGCGCCGTCTGGCCCACGCCTCCGCCGTACGCAGGGCCGGACCGCGTGGCCCGGGTGCCGGGCTCGACCCGAGGCTCTACCCGCAGGGCGCCGCCTACGCCCCCGCGCCGGGCATGCCGCCCACGGTCTATCAGGGCGGTACGGCCTACGCCCCGATCATCAGCTTCGTCCCCATGCAGATGTACGCCCCGGTGCTTCCCGAGGGCTACGCGCCGGAGCAGTACGAGCAGCCGACGAGCTACATGCCGGTTCCCGGCCAGGAGCAGCATCCCGGGTACGGCGAGCCTGCGCGGCCGGAGGAGTTCACCGGGGACGCCGCGAGGCCGTTCCCCCAGGGCTCGGAGCGCTTCGACGGCCCTCTCCCGCAGGATCCTCCCGGCGTTCCCCAGAGGGGCGTTCCCGGCGCCGTGCAGGGGGACTTCCCCGGGGCGCCGTTCCCGCAGCGACCGGACGAGTTCCCCGGGGCGCCGTTCCCGCCCGGTGACCTCCCCGGCGGAACCGGCGAGTTCCCCGGCGGCCTCCCCGGCGGAACCGGCGAGTTCCCCGGCGGAGCGGGAGGGTTCCCCGGCGGACCCGGGGAGTTCGCCGGGCCGATCCACGGGCCGCAGGGGCCGGGCGAGTTCCCGGGGGCGCCGTTCCCGCAGGAGCCGCGGGACGACAGGCGTCCCTTCGGTCTCGAACCGCTGCCCGGCACCAAGCCCGCAGGGGAACAGCAGCCTCGGCGTCCCTTCGGCCTTGAGCCGTTGCCCGGCACCAAGCCCGAACCCTCGGGAGGCCCGCAGGAGCCGCAGGGCGCCCGCCGTCCCTTCGGCCTTGAGCCGCTGCCCCCGGCCAAGTCCAAGAGGGGTAGGTCGAAGGCCCCCAAGCCCGAGGCTCCCAAGCCTGAGGCACCGGCCCCCGAGGTTTCCAACTTCGAGCCACCCGGTTCTGGCCCCTCGGGCACCGCGGTCTACCCCCTCCCCGGGGAGGGCGGCAAGAAGAAGCGCGGCCTGTTCCGCAAGAAGTAGTCACCTACCCCCGGGTCGCCACCCGGGGGTATTTGGCATGAAATACCTGGTCAAAGGTGATATGTCGGCCAGAGGGTGAGATTTCCGGCCCTAATAATTCATCAGCATTTTTCCGGATATGTCCTGACAGGAAATGGCCGGTCAACGCGGTGAAGCGAGCCGTACGGCACCGCCACGCGGCCGACGCGTCACAGCCGGCGCGGGGCGGTGGCGCCGTCACGCGGGTGGTGAGTCACAGACCGCGCATCACGGCCGGCGGACCACGGCTGGCGCGTCATGAAGGGCGTGGACCGGCGAAGTCGTTACGTGGGCGGCCGGTCGCGAGCCGTACGGGGTCATGAGCCCTGACATGCCGAGGCGCCGGTCACGGGGGTGACCGGCGCCGGGGCGGGGTGTCAGCTCTTCGAGCCGGACCGCTTGAAGATCTTGTTGCCGAGCCAGACCAGCGGGTCGTACCTACGGTCGACGACCCGTTCCTTCATCGGGATCAGCGCGTTGTCGGTGATCTTGATGTGCTCGGGGCAGACCTCGGTGCAGCACTTGGTGATGTTGCAGTACCCCAGACCGTGCTCCTCCTGCGCGGAGTCCTTGCGGTCGGCCACGTCGTAGGGGTGCATGTCCAGCTCGGCGATCCGCATCAGGAAACGCGGACCGGCGAAGGCGGGCTTGTTCTCCTCGTGGTCACGGATCACGTGGCAGACGTTGTTGCACATGAAGCACTCGATGCACTTGCGGAACTCCTGGGACCGCTCGACGTCGATCTGCTGCATGCGGTACTCGCCCGGCTGCACGTCCGCGGGAGGGGTGAAGGACGGGATCTCGCGTGCCTTCTGGTAGTTGAAGGACACGTCCGTGACCAGGTCCTTGATCACCGGGAACGTCCGCATGGGCGTCACGGTGATCGTCTCGTCCTCCGTGAAGGTGGACATCCGGGTCATGCAGCCCAGGCGCGGCTTGCCGTTGATCTCCATGGAACACGAGCCGCACTTGCCGGCCTTGCAGTTCCAGCGGACCGCGAGGTCGGGGGCCTGGGTGGCCTGGAGCCTGTGGATGATGTCGAGGACGACCTCGCCCTCGTTCACCTCGACGGTGAAGTCCTCAAGCTTCCCCTCGCCGCCCTCGCCCCGCCACACGCGGAACTTCGCCTTGTAACTCATGGCTACTCCTTGACCAACGCGTCGAAGTCGGCCAGCTCATCCTCGGTGATGTACTTCTTCAGCTCGGCCCGGTCGAAAAGCGTGATCAGGTCGTCGCGCATGGGGGGCTGCACCTTCTCCTCGACGGACACGCCGGAGCCGTCGGAGGACAGGGCGCACACCAGGAGCCTGCGCCGCCACTCGGCCGACATGCCGGGGAAGTCGTCCCGGGTGTGACCGCCGCGGCTCTCCTCACGGATGAGAGCCGCCTTGGCGACGCACTCGGAGACCAGCAGCATGTTGCGCAGGTCCAGGCAGAGGTGCCAGCCGGGGTTGTAGATCCTGCTGCCCGCGGCGCCGACCCCCTGGGCCCGCTCCTTGAGCTTGCCCACGGCCTCCAGCGCCTCGGTGACCTCCTGGGCGTTGCGGATGATCCCGACGAGCTCGTTCATCGTCCGCTGGAGCTCCTGGTGGACCTGGTACGGGTTCTCCCCGGTGCGCTCAAGCGGGGCCAGCGCCTCCGCCTGCGCGGCCGAGACCGCCTCCTCGGTGGCCTGCGGCCTGGCGGCGAGCCCGTTGACGTACGCGGCCGCTCCCGCCCCCGCCCGGCGGCCGAAGACCAGCAGGTCCGACAGCGAGTTGCCGCCGAGCCGGTTGGAGCCGTGCATGCCGCCGGAGACCTCACCCGCGGCGAAGAGGCCGGGGACGTCCGCGGCGCCGGTGTCGGCGTCCACCTCGACCCCGCCCATGATGTAGTGACAGGTCGGGCCGACCTGCATGGGCTCGGCGGTGATGTCGACGTCGGCCAGCTCCTTGAACTGGTGGTGCATCGACGGCAGCCGCTTGATGATCTCCGCGGCCGGGAGCCTGCTGGACACGTCGAGGAAGACGCCGCCCTGGGGTGAGCCGCGACCGGCCTTCACCTCGGCGTTGATGGCCCTGGCGACCTCGTCACGGGGCAGCAGCTCCGGAGGACGCCGGTTGTTGGCCTGGTCGGTGTACCAGCGGTCGCCCTCCTCCTCGGTGGTGGCGTACTTGTCCTTGAACACGTCGGGGATGTAGTCGAACATGAAGCGCCTGCCCTCGGAGTTGCGCAGCACCCCGCCGTCACCGCGGACCGACTCGGTGACGAGGATGCCGCGGACCGAGGGAGGCCAGACCATCCCGGTCGGGTGGAACTGGATGAACTCCATGTTGATCAGCTTCGCCCCGGCCAGCAGCGCCAGCGCGTGGCCGTCGCCGGTGTACTCCCAGGAGTTGGAGGTCACCACGTAGGACTTGCCGATGCCGCCGGTGGCCAGCACGATCGCGGGGGCGTCGAAGACGATCAGCTTGCCGTTCTCCCGCCAGTAGCCGAAGGCCCCGGCGATTGCGTCGCCGTCCTTCAGCAGCCGGGTGATCGTGCACTCCTGGAAGACCTTGATGTAGGCCTCGGGGTCGCCGTGCAGCCGCTCGTCCTCCTGCTGGAGCGCGACCACCCGCTGCTGGAGGGTGCGGATCAGCTCAAGGCCGGTACGGTCGCCGACGTGGGCCAGCCGGGGGTACTCGTGGCCGCCGAAGTTACGCTGGCTGATCTTGCCGTCCTTGGTGCGGTCGAACAGCGCGCCCCAGGCCTCAAGCTCCCAGACCCGGTCGGGGGCCTCCTTGGCGTGCAGCTCGGCCATCCGCCAGTTGTTGAGGAACTTGCCGCCCCGCATGGTGTCGCGGAAGTGCACCATCCAGTTGTCGTCGCTGTTGACGTTGCCCATGGCCGCGGCGGCGCCGCCCTCGGCCATGACGGTGTGGGCCTTGCCGAACAGTGACTTGCAGACGATCGCGGTGCGCTTGCCCTGCTGGCGGGCCTCGATGGCCGCCCGTAGTCCCGCCCCGCCCGCGCCGATGACGACGACGTCGTATTCGTGACGCTCGATTTCCACTGGTGATCCTTATGCGAACGGGAAGTTGACGATGCCCTTGGCGACCAGCCGTACGTAGAGGTCGGCTCCCATGACGGTGAACATCGAGATGAGGGCGAGTTCCTGGTGCTTGGCGTTGAGCTTGGAGACGAAGCCCCAGGCCCGGTAACGGACCGGGTGCTTGGAGAAGTGGTTCAGCCGCCCGGCCGTGATGTGCCTGCAGGAGTGGCACGACAGCGTGTACAGGTTGATGAACACGGCGTTGACCACCAGGATCAGCGTCCCGAGAGCGAACGGCTTCTCCACCAGGGCCAGCACCGCGTCCCAGGCGAGGATCAGGCCGACCACGATCGCCGTGTAGAAGAAGTAACGGTGGGCGTTCTGCAGGATCAGCGGGAAGCGGGACTCACCGGTGTACTTGCCGTGCGGCTCGCTGACGGCGCACGCGGGCGGCGAGAGCCAGAACCCGCGGTAGTAGGCCTTGCGGTAGTAGTAACAGGTGAAACGGAAACCCGCGGGCAGGGCCAGGATCAGCAGGCTGGGCGACAGGGTGTACCAGTCGCCGAAGGGCGCGAACCCGAACAGGCGCGCCCCCTCGGGGCAGCTCGTGGCCAGGCACGGGGAAGAGAACGGAGCGATGTACGGCGCCGCGTAATAACTGTTGTCGAAGAGCGTCCACGTGGCGTAGACGAGGAACCCCCCGAAGATGATGAAGGTGACCAGCGGATAACGCCACCACTGGTCGGTGCGCAGCGTGCGCTCCTTGATCTGCGCGCGCTGCCTTCTGGCCGGGTTCTCGGCCGCTGTCTGGGTCATCGGAGACCTCTCCACCTCCCGCGGACCCCCGCTGCTCGCCGGAGGGGTCCGGGTCGTTTCAGTTGTCCGCGCACCGCGCCGTGGTCGCGCCGGATCACCGTGCGCGCGCTTGTTGGTGGGGATACGTTACGACGCTGCTACCCGCTCATGTGAGAAGCGTCACTCACATTTTCCGTCACCCGGTGTGATTCCTGTCACGTTGGTCAGGAGCAGGGAATAAGGACGCCACATTCCGCGAGCTGGGGAGGGCCGAGTGGAGATCCTCGGTCACGGGCCCCGCAGGGCCCGCCCGGGTCAGTAATGCTGGTCGGAGCTGGGGAGTTTGACCACGGTCACGAAGAAGTCGTCGATCCTGCGGACCACGCTGATGAACTGGTCGAAGTCGACGGGCTTGGAGACGTAGGCGTTGGCGTGCAGGTGGTAGCTGCGCAGGATGTCCTCCTCCGACTCCGAGGTGGTCAGCACGACCACCGGGATGCCGCGCAGCTTCTCGTCGCCCTTGATGTCCTGGAGCACCTCCCTGCCGTCCTTGCGGGGCAGGTTGAGGTCCAGCAGGATCAGGTCGGGCCGGGGCACGTCGGCGTACTCGCCCTCCTTGCGGAGGAAGGCCATGGCCTGCTCGCCGTCGTTGACGACGTGCAGTTTGTTCCTGACCTTGTTCAGCTCGAACGCCTCACGCGTCAGCAGGACGTCGCCCGGGTCGTCCTCGACGAGGAGCACGTCGATCCAGCGCAGGTCATTCATCGCTCTCTCCAGGGGGAAGGGTCCACCGGAAGGTCGTTCCCGGGTGCTCGGGAGCCTCGCTCTCCACCCAGATGCGGCCGCCGTGGTACTCGACGATCTTCTTGCACAGGGCCAGACCGATGCCGGTGCCCGCGTAGACGTCCCGGCCGTGCAGCCGCTGGAATATCAGAAAGATCCGGTCAGTGTACTTGCTCTCGATGCCTATCCCGTTGTCCGAGCAGGAGAACTCCCACATGTCCCCGGCGCGCCGTACGCCGATGTGGATCACGGGGGGCTCCTCGGAGCGGAACTTGACGGCGTTGCCGATGAGGTTCTGGAAGAGCTGGACGAGCTGGGTGCGGTTGCCGTGCACCGTGGGGAGGTCGTCGGAGGTGATCGTCGCCCCGGCCTCCTCGATCGGCGCGGCGAGGTTCCTCAGCGCCGCCTGCAACGGCACGTCGGCGTCGACCGGGGCCGGTTCGCCGCCCTTCCTGCCGACCCGGGAGAAGTCGAGCAGGTCGTTGATCAGCAGCTGCATGCGCTTGGCGCCGTCGACCGCGAAGGTGATGTACTGCTTGGCCCGGTCGTCGAGCTGGTCGCCGTAGCGCTGTTCGAGCATCTGGGTGAAGCTGGCCACCTTGCGCAGCGGTTCCTGCAGGTCGTGACTGGCCACGTAGGCGAACTGCTCAAGCTCGCCGTTCGAGCGCCGCAGCTCGGCCGCCTGCTCCTCAAGCTTGGCCTGGGCGTCCTCGACCCTGCGCCACTCGGCGATGATGCGCCGCCGCATGGAGTTCACATGGCCGGACAGCTCCGACAACTCGGAGGGGTGGTCGACCTTCAGCCGGTGCTCGAAGTCGCCCTGCGCGACCGCCCGGACCTGCCCGCTCAACTCGGCGAGCGGGCGCAGTACGGCGTTGCGCACGATGAGCGCGGCGCCGATCGCGGCCAGGAGCAGCGCCGCGACCACCCCGCCGAGCGCGAGGTACAGGGCCTGCCAGCCCCGGTCGAGACGTGCGCTGCCCTCGACGTGCAGCCGGTCGAGATTCTCCTGGAGGGCGACGATCGAACGGCGGACGTCGGCGAACCGGCTGGCGTTGATGGGAGCGTTCCGCGAGGCCGTCTCCGACTTGTGGACGGGGATCTCGGCGATGACCTTGTCCACGTAGTCGCGGCGCCACGCCTGGGCCGCGGTCCTCAGGCGCTCCACGTCGGCTCTGATCGGCTGCTCGTCCGGCATCCTGGGCAGCAGGCCGTCGAGCGCGCGCAGGGCGTCGGTCTCCGCGGCGACGGCCTCCCGGTAGTCCTCAAGGGAGACGGCCTCGTTGGTCCTGCCGTACGCCCTGGCCGCGCTCTCCTGCGCCGACAGCGCGTTGGCGACGTCCATGGTGCGCAACGCCGCGGGATCGACGACGTCGGCCACGGCCACGCTGGCCGCCCTCGTCTCCTCGATCGAGGAGACGGTGAAGGCGGCGGAGATCGCGAACAGCAGGGTGATGGCGACCCCGGTGAGCGTGAACCACTGACCGACCCGCAGTCTGCCGAAGCCGCTCGCCGGGGTGACGGCGGGCAACGGCCTGATCTCCGCTCGCCGGCTCACCGTCCGCCGTTCCCGGAGGAGCCGCGGGAGATGAGCACGGTGGCGAGGTCGTCGCTGAGAGAGTCACCGTTGAGCTCGATCACCCGCTCGATCAACCGGTCGAGGTGGATGCCTCCGTGCTCGTGCACCAGAGCGAGCAGGCCCTCCGTGCCGAGCAGGTCGGGGCCTCCGCCGACGGTCGCCTCGATCAGGCCGTCGGTGTAGAACAGCAGCGACCAGTCGTCGCCGAGCGTGACCTCGATCTCCGACCAGACGACGTCCTTGAAGATGCCCAGCGGCGGCCCCGAGGGTGTGCCGGGGACCACGCCGATCGTGCCGTCGCGGATCAGCAGCGGCGGCGGGTGGCCGACCACGTGCATCCGCGCCCGGCTGAGCGCGGGGTCGATCGTGGCGATGCACAGCGTCGTGAAGATCTCCGCGGACTTGCGCTCCAGACGCAGCACGGAGTCGAGGACGCTCAGCAGCTCGTTGCCGGTGTGCCCGGCGAGCACCAGGGCCCGCCAGGCGATGCGCAGCGCGACGCCGAGCGCGGCCTCGTCGGGCCCGTGCCCGCACACGTCGCCGACGACCACGTGCACGGCGCCGTCCGGGCTCTGCACGGTGTCCCAGAAGTCACCGGCGAGCAGGGCGCGCCTGCGGCCGGGAAGGTAGCGGGCCTGGTGTTCGAGGCCGCCCTGTTCGAGCAGGGGGACGGGCAGCAGGCCGCGTTCGAGCCGGGAGTTCTCCTTGGTGAGCAGCTCGGCCTCGACCAGCCTGCGCTGGGCCAGGTCGGCGCGCTTGCGCTCCATCGCGTAACGGATGGCCCGCGCCAGCAGCCTGGCCTCCACGTCCTGCTTGACCAGGAAGTCCTGGGCGCCCGCCGCGACGGCCTCCACGCCCACGTGGGCGTCGTTCAGCCCGGTCAGCACGAGCACGGCGGCGTCGGGCACCATCGCCAGCACCTGTTCGAGCGCCTCAAGACCGGTGGCGTCGGGCAGGGAGAGATCGACGAGGACGCACTGGACGTCGTCGGTCAGCCGTTCCCGGCTCTCCTGCAGACTGCGCACCCAGATGATCTTCGGCGGGTTGTTGGCCTGGGCGAGCAGTTCCTCCACGAGAAAGGCGTCGCCCGCGTCGTCCTCAATGAGTAGGACGGTGAGCGTTTCGTTGGGCGGGGCGGTCACTGACCCCTCTTCGCTGTCTCAGGGGGAACCTACTTGACGGTATGAAGAATAGTGCGGCACCCGGACGTACGGGACAACGACCGCCCGGACTGCGCCGTCCGGTCGCGCGCTCGCTCAGTCCTGGACGATCAGCTCAAGGCCTTCGGGAAGACTACCCTCATGGGAGGCCTCGGCCAGGAAGAACAGCAACGTGTCACGGAACGCCTGGGCGGCCCTGGTCGGTTCGACGTCCTTGCGGTGGGCGATGGCGATCGTACGGCGCAGCCCGGGAGGCGCCAGCGGCGTCCCGGTCAGCCCGGGGCGGCCGTCCAGGACCATCGAGGGCACCAGGGCGATGCCGAGCCCGGCCTCGACGAAGCGGAGCACGGCGTCCATCTCACCGCCCTCGACCGACAGCCTCGGTTCGAACCCCGCCTGACGGCAGGCGCCCAGCGTCGCCTCCCGCAGGTCGTAGCCCCGCCGGAACATCACCATCGGCTGCCCGCGCAGGTCCTCTATCCGCATGTACGGCCTGCGCGCGTGCGAGATGGACGGGGCGACCACGACCAGGTTCTCCCGCAGCACCTCCTCGGTGACCAGGGAGGGGTCGTCGTTCTGCAACGGCATGATGATCAGCGCCATGTCGAGCTGGCCACGGGCGAGGGCGCGGACCAGGTCGCGGGAGCCGCCCTCCTCGACGAGCAGCTCGATGCCGGGGTAGGAACGGTGGAACCTGGCCAGGGCGTCGGCCATCAGCCCGGCGCACAGCGAGGGGGTGGCGCCGAGCCGTACCCTGCCGCGGCGCAGGCCGGCCAGCTCGGCGACCTCACGCCTGGCCGTCTCGGCGTCGGCCAGCATCCTGCGGGCCAGCGGCAGCAGGGCCTCCCCGGCGGCGGTCAGGGTGACGTTCCCCCGGGCCCGGCTGAACAGCGGCGCGCCGAGATCGGCCTCAAGAGCCCTGATCTGCTTGCTCAGCGAGGGCTGCGCGACCCGCATCCGCTCGGCCGCGTGGGTGAAGTGCCGGGAGTCGGCCACAGCCACGAAGTAGGCCAGTTGCTGGAGCTGCACGTTTCCCTAGCGTACGGATGGGCCGGTGGCGGATTCGGGGCGGCCCCCCGACCCCGGGACAATGACGGACCCGGTGTGAGATTGCTCGCATCCGCGCGGGGGTCGTCGTTGTAAAACCCGCATAAACCCAGACCTGATAGCCGGGGGCTATGGGAACCACATCCACGATGACTTGGACGAGGGGAAACCACCCTACCTAGCGTCGAGACGTGACTGCCACGATTGAGCGCGGCGCCGCCACAGCGCCGGTCAAACCCTCCGGGTCCGCCAAGACCCCATCCCCCAGGAGGTCAGGCGGCTTCCTGGGCTCGTCCAACGGTAAGAAGGCCGTGATGGCCGTCACCGGTGCCATCCTGGTGCTCTTCCTGGTCGGCCACATGGCCGGCAACCTCAAGAGCTTCTTCGGCGCCGAGGCGTTCAACACCTACGCCGAGTTCCTGCGGACGATGGGCGAGCCGCTCGTGCCGCGCAGGGTTCTGCTCACCCTCGTCGAGGTCGTGCTGTTCGCCTCCGTCGTACTGCACATGTGGTCGGCCGTGTCCCTGGCCCGCAGGGCGAACAAGGCCCGCCCGGTCAAGTACGCGGCCAAGCGCAAGTCCCAGGCCAGCGGCTACGCCACCCACGTCATGCGCTGGGGCGGCCTGACCATCCTCCTCTTCGTCGTCTGGCACCTGCTCGACCTGACCTTCGGCGTGGTCAACCCGGCCGGTTGGGACGGCACGCCCTACGACAGGCTGGTCGAGGGGTTCGCGACGTCGCGCTGGTGGGTGACCGCCTTCTACGTGCTCGCCGTCGTCATGGTCGGCCTGCACCTGCGGCACGGCCTGTGGAGCGCCTTCCAGACGCTCGGCCTCGCGGGCTCGCGCAGCTACCGCCCGCTGAAGGCCGTCGCGGCCGTGGTCTCCGCCGTGCTGGTGCTCGGCTTCCTCGCCGTCCCCGTCGCGGTCATGATCGGAGTTGTCAAGTGACGAAGTACACCCTCGGTGAGCCGATCCGCGACACCAAGGCCCCCGAGGGGCCGATCGAGGATCGCTGGGAGAAGCGCAAGTTCGGCGCCAAGCTCGTCAACCCGGCCAACAAGCGCAAGCTGCACGTCATCGTGGTCGGCACCGGCCTGGCGGGCGGTTCGGCCGCCGCGACCCTCGGTGAACTCGGCTACAACGTCACCTCCTTCTGCTACCAGGACTCGCCCAGGCGCGCCCACTCGATCGCCGCCCAGGGCGGCATCAACGCGGCCAAGAACTACCGGGGTGACGGCGACTCGATCTACCGGCTGTTCTACGACACGGTCAAGGGCGGCGACTTCCGGGCCCGTGAGTCGAACGTCTACCGGCTCGCCCAGGTCAGCGTGAACATCATCGACCAGGCGGTCGCCCAGGGCGTGCCGTTCGCCCGTGAGTACGGCGGCCTGCTCGACACCCGCTCCTTCGGCGGAGCCCAGGTCTCCCGCACCTTCTACGCCAGGGGCCAGACGGGCCAGCAGCTGCTGCTGGGCGCCTACCAGGCGCTCGAACGGCAGATCGCCGCGGGGACCGTGAAGATGAACACCCGTCACGAGATGCTCGACCTGATCGTCTCCGACGGCAGGGCGCGGGGCGTCATCGTCAGGGACATGGTCACCGGGGAGATCGAGCGGCACGTGGCCGACGCGGTCGTGCTGGCCAGCGGCGGCTACGGGAACGTCTTCTTCCTTTCGACCAACGCCAAGGGCTGCAACACCACGGCCATCTGGCGCGCGCACCGGCGTGGCGCGATGTTCGCCAACCCCTGCTACACCCAGATCCACCCGACCTGCATCCCGGTCAGCGGCGACTACCAGTCCAAGCTGACGCTGATGTCGGAGTCGCTGCGCAACGACGGCCGCGTGTGGGTGCCGGTCAAGGCGGGCGACGACCGCCCGGCGGCGCAGATCCCCGAGGACGAGCGCGACTACTACCTGGAGCGCATCTACCCGGCGTTCGGCAACCTGGTCCCGCGTGACATCGCCTCCCGCGCCGCGAAGAACGTCTGCGACGAGGGCAGGGGTGTCGGCCCCGGCGGCCTGGGCGTCTACCTCGACTTCGCCGACGCGATCCGCCGCCTCGGCCGTGACGCGGTCGAGAAGAAGTACGGCAACCTCTTCGAGATGTACGAGCGCATCACCGGCGAGGACCCCTACACCCAGCCGATGCGCATCTACCCGGCCGTCCACTACACCATGGGCGGCCTGTGGGTGGACTACGACCTGCAGTCCACGATCCCCGGCCTGTTCGTGATCGGTGAGGCCAACTTCTCCGACCACGGCGCCAACCGCCTCGGCGCCTCGGCGCTGATGCAGGGCCTGGCGGACGGTTACTTCGTGCTGCCGACGACCATCGGCGACTACCTCGCCAACGGCCCCTACGGTGAGGTCGAGGAGCAGGCCGTCGCCGACGCGGAGACCGCGGTGCGCGAGAAGATCGCGAAGCTGCTCGCGGTCAACGGCGACCGTACCCCGGACTCCTACCACCGTGAGCTGGGCAAGCTCATGTGGGACTACTGCGGCATGGAGCGCACCGAGGAGTCGCTGCGCAAGGCGCTCGAACGCATCCCCGAACTGCGTGAGGAGTTCTGGAGGAACGTCAAGGTCTCCGGGACGGCCGAGGAGCTCAACCAGGTGCTCGAAAGGGCCGGGCGGGTCGCCGACTTCTTCGACCTGGCCGAGCTGATGTGTCTCGACGCGCTGCACCGCACCGAGTCGTGCGGCGGACACTTCCGCGCCGAGTCGCAGGACGCCGACGGTGAGGCCCTGCGCGACGACGAGAACTTCGCCTACGTCGCGGCCTGGGAGTACGGCGAGCAGGGCCCGGTCCTGCACAAGGAAGAGCTCGACTACGAGTACGTCAAGATGAGCCAGCGGAGCTACAAGTGAGCGCCTCCCGCGTGGCTCCAGACCGACGAGTGGTCCGTACAGCGAACGAGGAGCGGTAAGCGAGCCATGGGTATGAACCTGACACTCAAGGTCTGGCGCCAGAAGGGCCCCCAGGACGAGGGGCGGATGGTCACCTACCGTGTCGAGGACGTCTCGCCGGACATGTCCTTCCTGGAGATGCTCGACGTGCTCAACGAGCGTCTCATCCTGGAGGGCGACGACCCGATCGCCTTCGACCACGACTGCCGCGAGGGCATCTGCGGCATGTGCGGCATGGTCATCAACGGCGTGGCGCACGGTGAGCAGGTGGCGACCACCACCTGTCAGCTGCACATGCGGCACTTCGCGGACAACGCGGTCATCACCATCGAGCCGTGGCGCGCGGCGCCGTTCCCGGTGGTCAAGGACCTGGTCGTGGACCGCTCCGCGTTCGACCGGATCATCCAGGCGGGCGGTTTCGTCTCCGTTCCCGCCGGGTCGGCCCCCGACGCGCACAGCGTCCCGGTGAAGAAGGACGACGCCGACGCGGCCTTCGACGCGGCGACCTGCATCGGCTGCGGCGCCTGCGTCGCGGCCTGCCCGAACGGCTCGGCGTCGCTGTTCACCGCGGCCAAGATCACGCACCTGGGCCTGCTGCCGCAGGGCCAGCCCGAGCGTGACGCCCGCGCCAGGGCCATGGTCGAGCAGATGGACGCCGAGGGCTTCGGCGGCTGCACCAACACCGGCGAGTGCACGGCGGTCTGCCCCAAGGGCATCCCGCTGGACACCATCGCCAGGATGAACCACGACTACCTCAAGGCCTCCAGGTAGGCCCCACAGCCAAGAAGGCCCGGTTCCCCGTGGGGGCCGGGCCTTCGGCCTGCCGTCCGGCGGCCGCGGCGACAAGACCGGATGAGGGCCATCGCCCCCTAAGGGATCCCCGAGGTTTTCCAGGGACATCCCTGATGCGTGTTCGTGAGGCCGTTGGGAGGATCATCGGGTGAAGAAGATCGTGGCAGGCGGGGGCCTGCTGACCGTCGCGGTGCTCCTGACGGGGTGTGGGCTGACGAACATCGGCTCCGCCTCCCATCATGAGACCGCGACCCACCAGGTCACCGAGAAGGTCACAAAGCTGAACGTCAGGGGCAGGTCGGGCGACGTCTCGGTGACCGAGGTAACCGGGGGCGGCGTCAAGGTCGTCGAGACGGCCCGGTGGAACGACGAGAAGCCGGAGACCACGCGCAGGGTCCAGGGGGAGACCCTGTTCGTGAGCTACAACTGCCCGTCGAGCATGGACAACTGCGGCGTCGACTACCGGATCGAGATCCCCAAGGGGACGACCGTCGATCTGCAGACGGGCTCGGGACACGTCAGGCTCACCTCCCTGACCGGGGCGATCACCGCCGTCACGGGGTCGGGCGACATCACCGGCACGGGGCTGTCGGGCAGGAAGGTCTTCACCAAGGTCGGCTCGGGAACCGCCGAGCTGGGATACACCGCCGTCCCCGACGAGGTCGAGATGCGGGGCGGTTCCGGCGACGTGACCGTCCGCCTCCCCGGCGGGCCGTACAACGTGTCGACCAGGGCGGGATCGGGTGACAGGGAGGTCTCCGTGCCGCAGGATCCGGCCTCCGCGCACAAGGTCGTGATGTCCACCGGCTCCGGCGACATCAAGGTGCTGGTCGGCTGACGCTCTTCGCGGGCGAGTTGCGCGTGATCCCTTTTATCTGAAATAAGGGGACCCGCAACTCGCTCGGAGTCAGACCACGGGGGACGTCACGTGTTAGATGCCCGGCGCCATGACGACCTCACTCCTCAGCTGATCGACTCACCGATCTGGCACGACCAGATGGTCCAGGAAGCGGGCATCCCGTTCCACGACGTGCCGCTGGTCTCGGTGGGCGGGGGACTCGGCTCCTTCACCCTCGTCGACGTGCTGAGGATCTGCGGGGTGCCCACCTCGTCCATACGCGTGCTGTCCAACAGCGACACCCCGTGGCAGAGCTGGGAGTACCTCACCCGAGTCTCCCAGCTGCCGCCTGAGGAGCGCATCCGCTCCGACGCGGGGGCCAGGCCGGACAACATCTGGGGCTTCCCGTCCTACGCCGTGCACGAGGCCTGGCGGGACAGGTCGCCCAAACTGCTCTGGCAGGTCCTGGTCGAGCCGCTCCTGACCGACTTCTTCAGTCCCAGGGCCTCGACGGTCTTCTCCACCGTCAAACGCGAGGCCGACCGCGTCTCGTACTGGGAGATGCTGCTCAAGGGGCAGGTACGGATGGTCCGCCGCAGGTTCGGGGGCGGCTACTTCACGCTCCTCACCCCTCCGGCGGGCATGACGCCGACCAAGCGGGTGGCGATCCGCTCCCGGTATGTGCACCTGGCGGTCGGTTACCCCGGCCTGAAGTTCCTTGAGGACCTCCAGTGCTTCCGGGAGACCTACAACGACTACCACCACGTCGTCAACGCCTACGAGCCGCACGAGCACGTCTACGAGTTCCTCAAGACCAGGCCGGGCACGGTGGTGGTGCGCGGCTCCGGGATCGTCGCCTCCCGGGTGCTCCAGCGGCTGATGGACGACCGGGAGCGCTACGGCCTGCACACCCAGATCGTGCACCTGCTGCGCACGTACGTGACCGGACCCCACGGCCCGAGCCCGTGGATGCGGCGCCCCGGCGGGGACGGCTGGGCCTACCAGGCGTTCACCCTGCCCAAGTCGGCCTTCGGCGGCCAGCTGAAGGCGCGGTTCCGCCGGGCGGAGGGCGCCGAACGCGCGGCGCTGGCCAAGCTCGTGGGAGGCACGACCACGCCGAAGCTGCGCCGCTGGCAGGAGCAGATGCGCCGGGGCCGGGAGGGCAACTGGTACCACGCGATCCAGGCGGTGGTCCACCGGGTCGAACCGACCCCGGACGGGCGGCTGGTCAGCTTCACCAGCAGCGACGACGGCAGGGCCGGGCAGGTCGTCTCGGACTTCATCGTCGACTGCACCGGGCTTGAGGCCGACATGCCCGAGCACCGGGTCCTGGCGGACCTGCTCGAACACGGCGGAGCCCAGCGCAACGGCGCCGGTCGCCTGGCCGTCGGCAGGAACTTCGAGGTGAGCGGCGCGGGCAGCGGGGACGGCATGCTGTACGCCTCCGGTGCCGCCGTCGCGGGCAACCACTTCCCGGCGGTGGACAGCTTCCTCGGCATGCAGACCGCCGCCCTCGACATCGCCGCCGACCTCTCCCGGCGCGGGTTCTGCGCCGGGCTCGGCCCCCTGCGCTCGGTCAGCCAGTGGTTCAAGTGGGCCGCGGGCCGTCCCATCTGAGGAGTTCACGTCGTGATCCCCACCCTCGCCGGTCGTCTCCAGACCCGGATCTTCCTGCTCGCCACCGTCGGCGTGGTCCTCACGGCGCTGGTCGTGCCGGTGCTGCCGGGCACGAGAGGCCCCATGTCCAGGACGTACGGCGTCGCCTACCTCATCCTGCTCGCGGTCGCCGTCGTCGGCCTGCTCTGGGAACTGCTCTACCACCTGCTGATGCAGTTCCGCTGGGACAAGGACTGGCCGACGCTCTTCGGGCTGCTCACGATCGTCCCCGAGGGCCTGCTCATGTGGGTCCTGCTGGACCAGAGGCTGATTCCCGGCATCACCCGCCCGGTGGCCTTCTCGACGTTCGCGACCATGTTCACGGTCGTCTGGATCGGCCAGTGGCTGTTCGCCAACGGCCCGATGCGGGTGCTGTCGGTCCACTGGCGGCTGCGCGGCGGCCGGATCATCTGACCCACAAGCGGTTCACAAGTCACGGATGATGCACTGTTCGACGAACCAAAGCGGTGCGGAACGCATCGAACAAGCAGACATCTCGCGGCAGTGACCGAAACCCGATCGGGCCCATCTCCCGGGTGTCACCCCCCTGACGATCGTGATCCCGAGGGAACTCATGAGCAAACGGCCCGTGGGCGGCATCGACTTCGCCCACCCCCTGGCTTTCTGGACCGGATTTCTCACCTGCGTGGCGGGGGTGGCGCTGCACATCCCGATGTACGTGCACGCCGCGGACATGGGCTTCCACATGGCGGGCATGCCGATGGACATCCCGATGACGGTCGGCATGGCGTTGATCGTCGTCGGGCTGGCGGTGACCACGTACGGGCTCGTCCCGCGTGATCTCAAGGCCGCGAGGCAGGCCGGTGAGGTGCGCATCCGTACCTCCGACGACGCCGGGCTCCGCCCCGCGCACATCGGCCTGATCCTCGTGATGACCGCCGCGGTGACCATCGACGCGATGAAGCCGATCACGCTGGCGTTCGTGGCCCCGGGCATGGGCAAGGAGTACGGCCTCAAGTCGGCCCTCAACCCGGGCGGCGACCTGCCCGTCGCGCTCCTTCCGCTGTTCGGCCTGACGGGAACGGTCCTGGGGTCGTTCCTGTGGGGATGGCTCGGCGACCGGATCGGACGGCGGGCGGCCATCCTGCTGGCCGGGGTGATGTTCGTGGCGACCGCGATCTGCGGGGCGATGCCGTCCTTCGGATGGAACCTGGTGATGTGCCTGGTCATGGGACTCGCCGCGGGCGGCATGCTGCCCATCACCTTCTCGCTGCTGGCCGAGACGATCCCGGGACGGCACCGGGGCTGGGTCATGGTGCTCATCGGCGGCAACCTGGCCCTGGCCTACGCCATGACGAGCTGGCTGTCGTCCGAGCTCATCCCCGTCTACTCGTGGCGGTCGCTGTGGCTGCTGGGCATCCCCACCGGAGTGGTGCTCATCCTGCTGAACCGCTGGATCCCCGAGTCGCCCCGGTTCCTGCTGGCCCACGGCCGTGAGGAGGAGGCGCGGGCCATCATGGTCAGGTACGGTTCCACGGAGGCGGCCGAGGCCAAGATCGAGCGGGCCGTCACCGAGGAGAGCGCCGCGGACAAGGGCGGTTACACGCCGTTGTTCCACCGTCCCTTCACCGGCCTCAGCGTCGCGGTGGTGATCCTGGGGCTGAGCGTCGGGCTGGTCACCTACGGTTTCCAGCTCTGGATCCCCTCCAACCTGCAAAAGCTCGGCCTCGCCCAGCAGGCCGCCGACCGCGCGCTGCGGGACTCGGCGCTACTGGGTCTGCCGCTGGTCTTCGTCGCCGCCGCGATGTACGGGCTGTGGAGCGCGAAGAAGACCATCGTCGTGCTGAGCGCCCTGGTGGCCGCCGCCCTGCTGGCCTTCTCCGTGGCGGGGGATTCGCTGGTGCACGACGAAACCTGGCTGTACGTGCTGCTCGCGGGCCCGATCGTCGGCACCGCCACGATCGCCGCGGTGGTGGCGGCCTACAGTTCGGAGATCTACCCGACCCGGATCCGCTCGCGTGGCTCCGGCCTGTCCGCCGGGGTCGGCAAGTTCGGCGGGGTCGCGGTCACGGCCGTCCTGGTCGCCGGGGTCACGGTCCCCTCCATCGGCGCCACCGCCCTCCTGGGCGCGGTTCCCCTGGTCCTGGCGGTCCTGGCGGTCGCCCTCTTCGGCGTCGAGACCCGTAAGGCGAAGCCGCTGGGAACGACCGCGTAATCTCCCCCATCTGCCGTGACACCGTTCTGCGAGCCGCCGCGCGGCTCGCCGTTCGGTATGGCCCTCATGCCACCGGTGCGCCGCTGATGCGCCGCCGGTGCCGGCTGACCGCGGCGCGTTCTGCGTTTCGTCCGTCCACGGCGGCGCGCCGGTCGCCGTCTTTCACGTCGGCTCGGGAAGGCGAAGCGCCCCGTGCCGGACGAATCCTTTCCGGCGGTCACGATGTTTATCGGCTACCTTTTATTCGGCGGTGACGGCCGCCTCTTGTCTAGCAGTAGCAGGTCCTGACGTCGCACCCGCATCCGCTCCGGCAGTACGCGTCACAGGGGGCGTTCCAGTCGCATCCGAAGGTGCCCTTGCACTCCCAGCAGCTGGAGTAGCTTTTGATCACGACGGGGCCGCAGGCCGCCGAGGCCTCGACCCGGGGCACGAACATGCCAAGAAGACTGCTTCCCATCGCTTCGAGCTTCTTTGGGCTCGGCACTTCCTTTCGGCTGGGATTGCACACACGGCGCCGGTCGTGCCGATGATTGAAAAACGGATTTTGTGTTTGTGGCGGGCTTTATTGTGAGTTTGTCGTAACAGTGATTTCCGATGATGTCAACACTTGATGGCCGTGTATTCGGATGCCATACTGAAATTCAATTGCTGATCATGTGGAGGGCGTCCGGTGCAATATCTGGCGATCGGGCTCCGCTGTGTCATCGGCGCCGTGTTCCTAATATCTTCGACGGGCAAGCTCATCGGGCGCGACACGTTCGGTGACTTCGTTGCCTCCATACGTGATATGCGTTTGGTGCCGCCGGCCTCGGTGCGTTCCCTCGCTCGAATTGTGCTGGGCGCAGAACTCGCGACATGGGTGTTGCTCGCGACACCCACACCCGTCACCGGCGTCGCCGGTTTCGTGGTCGCGGCGGGACTGCTCGCCGTGTTCACGGTGGTCGTCGTTCTTGTGGTGCGCAGGGGGACGCGGGCGGCGTGCCGGTGTTTCGGGGCGTCCTCCGTCCCGATGGGGCCGCGCCAGGCCATAAGGAACGTGATTCTCGCCGCGGTCGCCGTTGTCGGCGTGATCGGGACCCTGACACCGCAGAAAGGCCTGGAGACCGCTGGAGTGCTGATCGCCGTCCTCGGCGGGACGATGCTCGGCGTGCTGGTCACCGCGCTCGACGACATATTCGAGCTTTTCCAACCAATGAACAAGGACATCGAGCGGCGCCCATCCCCTCCGGCAGTCGGTTGAAGGAGGACGTCATGCTTTCTGTGATCACGGCCCTGGTGCTCGTCGGGACGTCTGCGTACCGAATCTGATCCTTTCGGTAGGGGTGATCAAACGCCTCCGGGAACACACGGAACCGCTGTCCAGGCCCGGCCACGGAGAAGTCATGTCCTCTCGGGGTGGGTGAGGAGGTCGGCGAATTCCTCACCTTGACCGTTGACGGTGGAACGTTGGGCAGGGAATCGCTGGCCGATGACACGGTGGTCGGGTTCTTCTCGCCGAGCTGTGGCCCCTGCCGGGAACGGTTGCCGAGGTTCGTGGAGTACGGCGGGGCGCTGTCCGGCGGACGGCGGCAGCGGCTCGCGCCGGCCCGCGCGCTCCTGCGCGACGGGCGTGACCTGATGATCCTCGACGAGCCCTCGGCGGGGCTGGACGCCGCGGCCGAGCACGAGATCCACGCCTCGCTCACCGCGCGGAGCGGACCGGCCCGCGGTACGTGACGCCGACCTCATCGTCGTGCTCCGCGACGGGCGGATGGTGGAGCAGGGCGACCATGCCCGGCTGATGCCCGGCGGCGGGGAGTACGCGCGGTTGTTCGCGCTCCAGCCGTCCGGTTGTCGGGATCCCGCCGCCGAAGGGCCGGCGCCGACGGCGGAAGGCGCGGGATGACCGCCGACGCCGGCCCTCGCCCGGGTTCCCGCGCTGTCCGACGCGCCGGAGGATCGTGTGCCGCCGGGCAGGCCGGTTCTCCTGGGTGACAACCAGGAGGCCGGTTACGACTCCCGGCACGTGGGTTGCTTCCCCGCGGAGCGTGTCCTCGGAGTCGTACTGCGCCCACTCCGTCGGCGCGGTTTTCGAATCCGGAGTGCGGGCCGATAATTCGCTTTTCATGCCATCCGAAAGATGGAGAAAGGCGGCGGAACGCTCGGGAGCCCGAAGGCATGGGGACGGCCTGCCCGGCGTGTTTTCGCTCCGGATCGAGGTGGGGTGTGCGGTGGCTGGAAGTACTTCAATATCTGCTATGAATGCCCGGTTTCGCACCCGGGCAGAACGTTTCCGCGCCCTGTTACGGATGATGTGCCGCCGGTCGCGAAGGTGGTCACGGTAAGTCTTGCCGCGTGAACGCAGAGGTGTGCCGAACCGATGGGAATGGCGGTATGTCAGATATATTCTCGGCACGTATGGGGCTCTCTGGCGACAAATGACCACTTTTCATCGCCGGTTCTAATGGAAATGATGTTGAATGTCGGCTTGTGGTGCCCTTATTCGTATATGGTCGCTCCATCGACATGATCATATTTGGCGGGCGCCGGAGGTGAGCCGTCCCCGGGCCGTCACGATCCGCAGTGGCGGGGAGGCCGGCGTCCCCCTATTGAGCGACGGCTGGATTTCGCGTGGTCACGGCATTGGAATCCCGGCAGGAGCGCCTTTCCCGGTATAGGTGGATTCGCGGGAGTCATTTCCGGCATCGCTTGTTCGCGGTGGTCGTGACCCTCGCCCTGGGGCTCAGGGCGCTGACGATGCTGGGATTCCGGCCCGGACGGATCTACTGGACTATCTGCGGACCGTCGCCGGTGACGTCTCGCTGGCCTTCCACTGGACCCCGGCGGACCATCCGATGCGGATGTCCGGGCCGCTCAGCCTGTGGGGAGGCGTGGCGGCGCCGGCCGTTCCCGACTGGGCCCGTTCGTACCTGCGGAGATACGCGCCGGGCGTCACCGGGGAGTACGAGGCGGTCCAGCCGTACGCCGGGTTCCTGCAGGCCTTCAGAACCCCTCCTACCTGCGTGGGCCGTTCCTCGGGGTGATCCTTCTGCTGGGGGTGGCGGGCCTGCGCCGTAAGGATGTGCTGCTGCCGTGGGGGACGGCGGTGGTTCTGCTGGTGCTGCCCGTCGCCGTGCTCGATTTCGATCACCGTTGCGTGCTTCCCGTCGTGCCGTTCGCGTGCCTCGCGGCGGCCCTCGCGGTTTCCGCGCGCTTCCGGGCCGGTTAGGACCGGGCCGGAGAGAGGCCCGGTCCCCGGCCCGGCCTACGCCCGGGAGGCGCCGCCCTGATCCTGGCCGAGCTCCGCGACGATCTCCCGGCGTAGTGCCCCCGTGTCGATGCCGGCGTCGGTGATGACGCGGGAGCCCAGCCCTCTGCCCTCGCGGAGGATGCCGAGCAGCAGGTGGCCGTCGCGGATGCCCTTCTGCTTGAGCGCCAGTGTCTCGCGCAGGGAAAGCTCCAGGGCCTTCTTGGCCTGTGGGGTGAAGGGGATGTGCCGTCCGCTGCGGAGTCCGTTCCTGGTCGTGACGGGGTCGCGGTCGAGGGAGCCGGGCCCGAAGGCGGCCTCGACCCTCTCCCTGATGGCCGACAGGTCGATGCCGATCGTTTCGAGGGCCTCGGCGTCGAGGGCGGTGGCGCGTCTGACGGGGGTGAGCCGTACGACGGCCCGGTAGGCGCGTTCGTAGTCGAGGCCGTGCCCGGTCAGCACCCGGGTGACCATGCAGGAACGCTGGTCGAGCAGGCCGAGCAGGATGTGCTCGGTGCCGCAGCGGTCGTGGCGCAGTCGCCTGGCGTTCTCCTGGGCGAGGGTGACCGCCTGGCGGCTCTCCTGGTGGAACCGTTCGAACATCGCTACCTCTCCCGTCTCAGCAGCCCGCGGCCACCGGCGTACTTCTTGTGGACCGCCTGCCTCGTCACCTCAAGGCAGTGGGCGATCTCCTGCCAGGACCAGCCCTGTTGTCTGGCGTTCTCGACCTGGAGGGCCTCCAGCCGATCGACGAGGATCCGCAACGCCCGTACGGCCCGCAGGCCGACGGCCGGGTCGCGGCTGCCCGCGTCCGAGGCCAGCTGTGCCGTGTCGCTCATGTATGTCAATGTAAGTTGACGCCATTGAGATGTCAACCTTGATTGACGAGGCCCGTCTCACGGTCAGAAAACGGTTTGCCGGGTGATCGTGGGGTTTGTCAGCCTGGTAGGGCTATGCGTTCCCTGCCTGCCGCTGATCCCGGCGATCCCGATTCCCGAAGTCCCTTCCGATATCTCCTCTGGACCGCCCGCTCGCAAGCCGGTCCCCTGCTCATCGGCATCGGCTACGCCATCCTGTGGTGGACCTCGATGGCCCTGATCCCCGCCGCGATCGGTCGCAGCGTGGACGCCATCTGGAACCAGGACATGCGGAGCCTGCTCATCTGGACGGCGGTCGTGTTCGGCCTGGGAGTGGCGCAGGCGGTGACGAGCACCCTTCGTCACCGGATGGCCGTCTTCAACTGGCTGTCCGCCGCCTACCGCACGGTCCAGGTCACCGTCAGGCAGGCCACCAGGCTGGGGGCGACCCTGCCCAAGCGGGTGTCGACCGGCGAGGTGGTCAGCGTCGGCAACTCCGACATCGCCCACATCGGCAACGCGATGGACATCCTGCTGCGGGGCACGGGGGCGGTCGTCGCCGTCGTCACGGTCACCGTCATCCTCATCAGCACCTCGCCCGCGCTCGGACTGACCGTGCTCGTCGGTGTTCCGATCATGGCCGTCGCGGTCGGCCCCCTGCTCAGGCCGCTGCACCGGCGCCAGCACGCCCACCGTGACCTCCAGGGGGAGCTCTCGACCAGGGCCGCCGACATCGTCGCCGGCCTGCGCGTGCTGCGCGGCGTCGGCGGCGAGCAGATCTTCGCCGAGCGCTACGCGGAGGAGTCCCAGAAGGTACGGCGGGCGGGCGTGCGGGTCGCCGCGATCGAGGCGACCCTTGAGGGAGCCCAGGTCCTGCTGCCCGGCCTGCTGATCGCGGGCGTGACCTGGCTCGGCGCCAGGTTCGCGCTCAGCGGGGAGATCACCGTGGGCCAGCTCGTGGCCTTCTACGGCTACGCCGCCTTCCTGATCTCCCCGCTGCGCACGCTCACCGAGACCGCGGACAAGCTGACCAAGGGACACGTGGCCGCCCGCAGGGTGGTGCGGATCCTCAACCTGCGGCCCGAGATCACCGGCGGCACCGGGACCTCGCCCGGCGGCCTGCTGCGTGACGTCGCCTCCGGCGTCGCCGTACGCCCGGGTGCCCTCACGGCCGTCGTCTCGGCCGTCCCCGAGGAGAGCGCGACGATCGCCGACCGGCTCGGCCGGTACGCCGACGGCGACGTGGACTTCGGCGACGTACCGCTGGACAGTCTGCCGGTCGCCGAGGTCCGCCGCCGGATCCTGGTCGCCGACAACGAGGCCGGGATGTTCGCCGGGGTGCTCAGGGACGAGCTGGACGTGACCGGGACCGCCTCCGAGGAGACGATCAACCGCGCCCTGCGCGCCGCGTGCGCCGAGGACGTCGTCGAGGCGCTGCCCGGCGGTCTCGACGCGGCCGTCGCCGAGGCGGGCCGGGAGTTCTCCGGCGGCCAGCGGCAGCGGCTGCGGCTGGCCAGGGCGCTGGCCGCCGACCCCGAGGTGCTCATCCTCATCGAGCCGACCAGCGCGGTCGACGCGCACAGCGAGGCGCGCATCGCCGTACGGCTGGCGGAGGCCAGGGCGGGCAGAACCACCCTCGTCTGCACCACGAGCCCGTTGGTGCTCGACCACGCCGATCACGTGATCTACGTGGAGGAGGGCGTCGCGCGGGCCCAGGGCACCCACAGGGAACTGCTGGCCGTCAGCGCGGACTACCGCGCCGTCGTCACCAGGGGAGAGGAGGAGTCCACGCGGCCCCCGGAACCCGCCGGCGCCGGACGCGGGAACCCAGGAAAGGAGGCCGCGTGAGCGGGCAGATCCTCCCGGTCGCCGACCGGGCACAGGTACGGGCCTACGCCCGCAGACTCACCCTGAAGTATCCCGGCACGCTGTCGGCGGCCCTCGGCCTGCACGGCCTGGCCGCGGCGGCGGGCCTGGTCGTGCCGTGGATGCTCGGCGACCTCGTCCACGGCATCAAGAACGGCACGGGGATCGACGTCACCGTGGTCGCGCTGGCCATCGCGGGCTTCCTCGCCGCGCAGGGGGTGCTCGTCAGGTTCGCGGTCTACGTCTCCTCACGGCTCGGGGAGAAGGTCCTCGCCGAACTGCGCGAGGAGTTCGTCGGCCGGGTCCTCGCCCTGCCGCTGTCCACGGTCGAGCGCGCGGGGTCCGGCGACCTGATCACCCGCACCTCGCGGGACGTGGACACCCTCTCCCGCAGCGTGCGGCACGCCGTACCGGAGACGGTGATCGCCCTGGTGGCCTTCGTGATCACCGCGGGGGCGCTGATACTGACCGGGCCGTTGCTCGTGCTGCCCGCGCTGCTGGTCGTACCGCTGCTGTGGATCTCGACGCGGTGGTACCTCAGGCGGGCGCGGGACGGCTACCTGCGGGAGAACGCCGCCTACGCGGACATGACCGAGGGGCTGGCCGAGACGGTCGGCGGCGCCCGTACCGTCGAGGCCCTGGGACTCCAGGAGCGCAGGCGGCGCCGTACGGACGTCGACATCGCCAGGTCGTGGGCGGCCGAACGCTACACCCTCGGGCTGCGCATGGTGTGGTTCCCGGCCGTCGAGTTCGGTTACGTGCTCCCGATCGTGACGACGCTGCTGGCCGGGGGTGTCTTCTACACCCAGGGCTGGGTCACGATCGCCCAGGTGACGGCGGCCACGCTGTACGTGCAGCAGCTGGCCGACCCGCTCGACCGGCTGATGTCGTGGGTGGACGAACTCCAGGTGGGCGGCGCCTCCATGGCCCGGCTGCTCGGCGTCGCCGAGGTGCCCGACGACCGGGAGGCCGGTTCCGAGGCTCCCGAGGGGGAGGAGTTGCGGGCCGAGGACGTCCGCTACGCCTACCGCGAGGGACACGACGTGCTGCACGGCGTCGACCTGGTGGTCAGGCCGGGGGAGCGGCTGGCCATGGTCGGTCCCTCCGGGGCGGGCAAGTCGACGCTCGGCCGCCTGCTCGCGGGCGTCCACGGGCCGCGGACCGGCTCGGTCACGGTCGGCGGCGCCCCGCTGGTCGAGCTCCCGCTCGACGACCTGCGCGGCCACGTCGCGCTGGTGACCCAGGAACACCACGTGTTCCGGGGCACGCTGCGGGAGAACGTGCTGATCGCCCGTCCGGACGCCGACGCGGACCAGGTCAGGGCGGCGCTTGAGGCGGTGGACGCCTGGGAGTGGGCCGCCGGTCTGCCCGACGGGCTGGACACGATGGTCGGTTCCGGCGGTGAGCCGGTCCCGCCCGCCCAGGCCCAGCAGCTCGCCCTGGCCCGGCTGGTCCTGGCCGACCCGCACACCCTCGTCCTGGACGAGGCGACCTCGCTGATCGACCCCAGGGCGGCCCGTTCCCTTGAGCGTTCGCTGGCCGCGGTGCTCGACGGCCGTACGGTGATCGCCATCGCCCACCGCCTCTACACGGCGCACGACGCCGACCGGGTCGCGGTGGTCGAGGACGGGCGGATCAGCGAACTCGGCTCCCACGAAGAGCTGGTCGCCGCGGGTGGCTCCTACGCCGCCCTGTGGAGCAGCTGGCACGCCAACGGCGGAGTGAAGGAAAACCGTCCTGTCCGGTGGGGAAAGGAGGGGAACCTCCGGGTGCACCTTCCGGGGGAAACGGCTCCGCGCGACTACAGTGATCGTCACTGACAGTGGTCAGTCGAGTGCGAAAAGTCGCAGGAAAGGGGTGCCCCCGTGTCACCTGAATCGATCGCATCCGTCACGAGCTCGACGCTGGGCAGGCTCCTGGCGGGAGCCGCCCTTCTTGTCCCCGCCTTCATGATCTGCGGGGGGCCGGCCGAGGCCGCCGTGCCCGCCGTCGGTCACACCGTCACCGCGGACCCGGCCCCCGTGGCGACCCCCTCGCCCGGCCCGACGAAGACCGGGCGGCCCGCCAAGCGGAACAGGGCCGCCGAGGACGCAGGCCAGGACGTCCGCTCGATGACCGGCGGCCACAGCGGCGGCAAGGTCGGCGGCAGGGGCGGTGGCAAGAACGGGGGCGCCACCGGCCCGCAGGGCGGGGACACCTACGACCCCGAGGCCAGTGCCGACGACGCCGCCCCCGGGGGCCGCAGCGCGGGTGCGGGCCCCGGCTCCAACACGGGCCCCGCTACCGGCCACGGCCGCAACGGCATCAAGCGGTCGGCGGGCAAGTGGCAGCGTTTCAAGTGACGCCCCAGGACTGAACGGAAGCGGCCGCCGTACCCCGGGGAGGGTACGGCGGCCGCTCCTCGTCAGGACAGGGCCTTGTTGA
Source organism: Streptosporangium sp. NPDC020072 (assembly GCF_040631445.1). Taxonomy (NCBI): domain Bacteria; kingdom Bacillati; phylum Actinomycetota; class Actinomycetes; order Streptosporangiales; family Streptosporangiaceae; genus Streptosporangium; species Streptosporangium sp. NPDC020072. The sequence continues at coordinate 224,986 of NZ_JBEYAB010000010.1, forward strand.
GGAAGTCCACCTGCAGCAGCAGGAGGTTCTCGGCCACGACCTCCTGCGGCGTCATGTGGGTGACGCCGGACAGCGGCAGCACGTTGTGCGGGCGCCCGGCGGCCAGCAGCGCGGACGACAGGCGCAGCGTGTGCGCGGCCACCACGTTGTCGTCGGCCAGGCCGTGGATCAGCAGGAGCGGGCGTTCGAGCTTCTCGGCGTCCGCGAACAGCGACGAGGCGTCGTAGTGCCCCTCGGCGGGCTGGCCGAGATAGCGCTCGGTGTAGCAGGTGTCGTAGAGCCGCCAGTCGGTCACCGGGGCTCCGGCGATGGCGGCGTGGAAGACGTCGGGCCGCCGCAGCACGGCCAGCGCCGCGAGGTAGCCGCCGAACGACCAGCCCCTGATGCCGACCCTGGACAGGTCCAGGTCGTCGGGGAAGCGCTCCGCCGCGCCGTGCAGGGCGTCCACCTGGTCGTCGAGGACCGGGGTCGCCAGGTCGTGCAGGATCTCCCGCTCGAACTCGGGGCCGCGTCCCGGGGTGCCCCGGCCGTCGGCGACCACGACCGCGAAGCCCTGGTCGGCGAACCACTGGCTGGTCAGGTAGGCGCCCGAGGCGGACAGGACACGCTGGGCGTGCGGGCCGCCGTACGGGTCCATGAGGACCGGGAGCCTCGCCGAGCCGGGCACGTGCCCTGACGGGAAGACCACGGCGGTCGACAGCTCGCGCTCGCCCGTACGGATCAGGGAGACCCGCAGGTCGAGGCCGTGGCGTTCGGCGTGGGAGGTGATGTGCCCGACGTGGCGGCCGTGGTGGGAGACGCGGGTGACCGGTCCCTCTCCGTCGAGGGTCTGGCCGGTGACCACGAGGGTCCCGCCCGCGGCCTGGCCGCTGTAGACGCCGCTGTCCTGCGGGCTGACCAGGGTGATCCGCCCGTCCTTGTAGGCCCACAGCGCGATCTCGGACGGCTCGCCGCTGGCGCGGAACAGCACCGTGTCGCCGCTGACGCCCGCGACGTCGCGGACCTGGAGGGAGGCCGGGGTGACGGGCTGGTCGCCGACGATCAGGCGGCGGCCCCCGTCGAGGTTCGTCACCCAGACGAGGGAGCCGTCCGACAGGTGGCCGGGGACGCCGGTGACGACGTCGACCCAGGCGGCGTCGGTGTCCTCGCGGACGAGGGAGGAGGCGCCGGTCTCGGGGTCGACGTCGAACAGGCGCATGGTCCGCTGGTCACGCGTCATGGTGACGATGGACAGGCCGTGGTCGTCCCAGGCGGCGTTGACGAGGTACTCGTCGGTGAAGGGCACCGGGACGCGGCCACCGGCCAGGGACAGCACGAACAGTTCGACCTTGGCGTTGGGGGTTCCCGCCGCGGGGTAGCGCTGCTCGGTCGCGGGCCTGGCGGGGTTGGCCGGGTCGGCGATGTGCCACTTCTCGACCGGTGAGTCGTCGGCCCGCTCGACCAGTACGGCCTCGCCGGACGGGGACCACCAGTAGCCGCGCATCCGGTCCATCTCCTCGGCGGCGATGAACTCGGCCAGGCCGTAGGTCACCTCGGGCGCCTCGGGGCGGGCGAGCGCGTGGTCGACCTCGTCCTCAAGGTCCTGGACGTGGAAGGCGCCACCGGTCACGTATCCGACGTGCACACCGGTCGGGGAGAGCCGGGGGTCGATGACCGGGCCCGGGGTGCGCAGGTGGCGCACGCTCCTGGTCCGCAGGTCCACGACGTACAGGCCGCCGGAGAGGGCGAAGGCGGCCGTGGTCACCGCGGCGTCGGTGCTGTAGGCGACGATGCCGCCCGCCGACTCCCTGGCGCGCTCGCGGCGTGCCCGTTCCTCCGGCGGGAGGTTCTCCTCGTCGGCGGCGATGACCCGGGGATCGGCGATCAGCCGTTCCGTGCCGCTGGCCACGTCGAACTCCCACAGACAGGTGACCGGGTCACAGCCGCCCTTGGTCCGCAGGAAGACAATCCGCGCACCGTCGGGCGCGACCGTGAACGCACGGGGAACGCCGAGGGTGAAGCGGCGGGTCCTTGCGTGCAGCCGAGGAAAACTCTCACTCATACCAGTCATCTTGCCAGTACGGTCCCGGGAAGGGATCTCCCAGGATGGTCCAAATGAATGTGATCATGGGAGAAACTTGGGCGAGTGACGCTTACCGAGCGAATCGCTCGCTCCCCCGGGACGCCCGCCGTTCTGGCCTTCGCGTTCGTGATGTGGGGGATCGGCGTCCCCTCGTTCTGGCGTGACGAGTCGGTCAGCGTCCTGGCGGCCAGGATGTCCTTCGACGAGCTGCGCGAGCTGCTCTCCCACATCGACACCGTCCACGCGCTGTACTACCTGCTGCTACGCCCCTTCGCCGCCCTCGGCGGGGAGGTCGCGGTCAGGCTGCCCTCCGCGCTCGCGGTCGCCGGGGCGGCGGCCGGGATCACGGCCCTGGGCCGCAGGCTCTCCGCCCCCGGCTCCTGGACCGGGACCTACGCGGGCCTGGCCTACGCGCTCATCCCCATGGTCAGCCGCTACGGTCAGGAGGCACGCAGCTACGCCCTGGTCAGCGCGGTCGCGGTGGCCTCGACCCTGGTCCTGCTCGGCGAACGGCGCTCCCGCCACGCCGGTTACGGCCTGCTGGTCGCCCTGCTCGGCTGGTTCCACCTCTACGCGCTGCTCCTGCTGCCCGCGCACGCCCTCATCGTGCTCCGCCGCGGGCGACGGGAGATCCTGCCCTGGCTCGCGGCGCTCGCCGGGGCGGCGGTGCTGCTGGTTCCCCTGGTCCTCATGGCCTCCGGGCAGCGGGACGAACAGCTCTTCTGGCTGAAGACGCCCGACCTGGCGGCCCTGGCGCAGTTCGGTGTGGAGATCTCCGGAGGACCCGTCTCCTGGCAGGACTCGGGCACCCCGCCGCTGTTCCTCGCCCTCCTGGGGCTGCTCGCCCTGCTCGGCGTCTGGTACGGCAGGGCGTCGCTCACGGAGGTCGCCCTGCCGTGGGCCCTCGTCCCGGTCGCGCTGTCCTACGCGATCTCCCAGGTGTACCCGGTCTACAACCCGCGCTACGTCATGTTCGTCCTGCCCGCCCTGGCGCTGCTGGCCGGGGCCGGTCTGGCGGGACTGCCCCGGCCGTTCTCCGGGCGGGCACCGATCGGCCTGGCGGCCCTGGCCGCCCTCGCGGCGCTGTCCATGAGCGCCCAGCTGACCGTCAGGGGCCCCGCCAACCGCCCCGACGACCTGCGCACCCTGGCGGCCGAGCTCGGCGCCGCCGAACGCCCCGGCGACGCCGTGCTCTACGCGCCGGAACGCTTCTGGCTGTTCGTCTCCGTGTACGGCGGGCCGTACGGGAAGCTGGTGCCCTTCGACCCCGGCGCGGAGCGGGTGTGGCTGGTCTCCCGGCGGCTCCCGGGGACCGAGTGGCAGAGCGACCCCCGGCTGGCCGCCCTGAAGCGGGGCTTCACCAAGGCCGGGCCCACCCGGATATCCGGTGCGGTCCGTGTCACGCTCTACACCCGGCGGCTACCCTCGAACCATGAACGACCGCCGTCTGCTGCTCGTGCACGCCCATCCCGATGACGAGACGATCGGCACCGGCGCCACCATGGCGAAGTACGCCGCCGAGGGAGCCGGGGTGACCCTGGTGACCTGCACCCTGGGCGACGAGGGCGAGGTCATCCCGCCCGGCCTGGCCCACCTGACGTCCGACCGTGACGACGCCCTCGGCGGGCACCGGATCGGCGAGCTGGCCGCCGCCTGCGCGGCCCTCGGCGTCACCGACCACCGCTTCCTCGGCGGCCCGGGGCGCTGGCGCGACTCCGGCATGATGGGCGTGGCCTCGAACGACCACCCCGCCGCCTTCTGGCGGGCCGACCTGGACGAGGCGGCCGGAGAACTGGTCAAGGTCATCCGCGAGACGCGTCCCCAGGTCCTCGTCACCTACGACGAGAACGGCTTCTACGGCCACCCCGACCACATCCAGGCGCACCGCGTCTCGGCACGGGCCTTCGAACTGGCCGCGGACCCGGCGTTCGGCGAGGGCGAGCCGTGGCGGATCGCCAAGTTCTACGTCACCGCGGTGGCCAGGTCCACGATGCGCAGGACCGCCCAGGCGCTGGTCGAGGCCGGGACGCGCTTCCTCCCCGAGCGGGTCGAGGACCTGCCGTACGGCTGCGCCGACGAGGACGTCACCACCGAGATCGACGCCCGCGCGCACATCGAGGCCAAGTTCGCGGCGATGCGGGCGCACGCCACCCAGATCAGCGTCGAGGCCCCGTGGTACGCCCTGTCGAACGACGTCGGCCAGGAGGTGCTGGCGGTCGAGCACTACATCCTGCGCTCCGGCCTCCCCGGCTCCGGCGCTCCGGCGGCACCGGTCGAGGTCGGCGGCCTCGGCGAGCCGTACAAGCCGGAGGACGATCTCTTCGCCGGGATCGACTAGCCTCCATGGTTGTGATGGAGCAGGTCCCCACGGCCGAGCGGTCCTCGGGCAGGGCGGTCGCCGTGGCGGCGTACGCCGTCCTCTTCGTTCTCGGCCTTCTCATGGGCCTTCTGGGCGCCTTCCAGCATTCGTGGTACCTCAGGCCGACCACGGTCCCGATCTCCTCCTTCGGCTGCGTCCTGGCGCTGTTCGCCGTCTGCTACGGGGCCGGGCGGATGATGCGCGGCAAGCTGGCGGCCCTGGCCGCCGCGAGCGGCTGGCTGGTGATGACGATGATGTGGCTCTCCGGCAGACAGGAGGGCGACGTGATCATCGCCGCCGACCTGTCGGGCTACGTCTACCTCTACGGGGGCATGATCGCCGCCCTGGTGGCCGTCCTGATCACCCCGACCTCACACGGCGGCTCCTGGCTGCTGACCCGCCACTGAGGATGTCCACGTTGGCGGTGACGATCGCGCCACCGCGTCGCAGCCGCCAATCGTAACCTCGGACTCGCGAACGGTCGCGAGGCAGACGATCCGGTCATCTCCCGTACCGGAGAGCCGTTGGCTCCCCGCGGCACGGCGGCGCACAATCCTGGTATGCGGCGGTTGCATCGCGTACGGCGCACGCTCAACTACCTCAACCTGTCCACCCCGCTCGGACTGTTGCTGGTACGGCTGGGCGGCGCCAGGAGGAGGGCGGGGCCGGACGGGCTGATCCTCGCCTACGGCTACCGCATCCCGTTCCCCGTCGCCGGGGCGTTCACCGTCGGCAACGTGGTGCTGACCAGGTCGCAGGAGGGGAGTCTGACCGAGTCCCTGGTCAGGCACGAGGGCAGGCACGCCTCGCAGTACATGTTCTGCGCGGGACTGCCGATGCTTCCGCTGTACGTCGTGGCGGTGGTCGTCTCGGTGCTCGTCTGCGGCGACCCCTCCTCGTGGAACGTCTTCGAACGCCTCGCGAACCTGGAGGACGGAAACTACATCCGTAAATCACCATGGTGGTTCAGGAAGCGGTTTTAGGATTTTGTGACGGCGGAGGAGGTTGGCGGCAAACCTTCGTCATTTGGCAGGGATCACGGTGGAGCCGGAGTCCGTCCGGCGGATAGTTTTGACGAAATTCCAGCCAGAACACGAAGGGGTGCCGTGGCCTGCTACCACCACTGTGGCTCCTCCGACCGGGTTCTCATCCGTGTCGGGCGGACCTTCGACCGGCCCGGATACGACCGGTGCGTCAGGCCCGGGATGACCCTGCCCGGCATGCCGTACGACATCGAGTACGCCCGGGCGAAGGGTCCCCGCTGAACCGACTCCGTGGCGGTGGAGACCGAGGAACATCGGGACGACGCCGTTTTCCGGGGAGACGGTCGCCGGGTTGTTCCACGTCCGGTCCTCTGGGGTGTGATCGGTCGAGGATAATTCGGTGAACATCTCCGTCGGCATTGATTCGTTGATCGATGAACGGCGTGGGACCGGATTCCGCGGTTCCCCGTGACGGAGCGGAAACACTGTGGTGATCCACAGTGGAGGGGCCGGGCCGCGTGCGCGGTCCGGCCCCTCCGGCATGGGGCCCCGCGCGTGCCCGAGCGCCTCGCGAACCTGGAAGACGGGAACTGGACCCGTAAATCGCCCTGGCGGTTTCGGCTTAAGTCACCTTAATGGGAATAAATCACCTCATATAGGGATCATCGCCCGGACCGGTGGTTGCCAAGGGGGTCACCCATGTCTCAGACGATCCAGCCTGAGATCTCGCCGCGCGTACCGGAACGGGCGTGGCCACGTAGCTTCAGAGACCGGCTGACCTCTCCGTTGCCCGCCTTCCAGGAACTGCTCGCCGCCATGTGGCACGGCGGGTTCCGGCCGGAGACCGGGGACGCCGACCTGATCCCGGTGACCAGGAACGGGCTGCCCAGGCCGGTGGCGACCGAGACCGTGGTCACCTGGGTCGGGCACGCGACCTACGTCCTGCAGATGGGCGGCCTGACGATCCTCACCGACCCCGTCTGGGCCAGGCGCATCCCCGGGGGCAGGCCCAGGCTCACCCCGCCCGGCGTCGCCTGGACGGACCTGCCCAGGATCGACGCCGTGGTGATCAGCCACAACCACTACGACCATCTGGACGCCCCGACCGTACGGCGCCTGCCCAGGGACACCCCCGTCCTCGTCCCGGCCAGACTGAGGCCCTGGTTCACCCGGCGGGGCTTCACCGACGTCGTCGAACTCGACTGGTGGGAGAGCACCGAGATCGGCGAGGTGTCCTTCGACTTCGTCCCCGCCCACCACTGGAGCCGCAGGTCGATCAGCGACACCTGCAGGACGCTGTGGGGCGGCTGGGTCATCAGGACCGTGGACCAGACGGTCTACTTCGCCGGGGACAGCGGGTACGGCGAGCGCTTCGCCCAGATCGGGGAGCGCTATCCGGCGGGCGTCGACCTGGCCCTGATGCCGGTCGGCGCGTTCGAGCCCCGCTGGTTCATGAAGAACTCGCACGTCGATCCGGCGCAGGCCGTACAGGCGTGCGCGGACGTCGGGGCGCGGCGGATGGCGACGATGCACTGGGGCACCTTCCTGCTGTCCGGCGAGCCGCTGCTGGCCCCGGTCGAACAGGCCCGCGCGGCATGGGCCGCGGCGGGCAGAGACCGCGCCGACCTGTGGGACCTGGCCGTCGGCGAGTCCCGCGTCCTGCCGTGAGACGGGTCACGGCGTGAGGGTCAGGGTGTCGACGGCGGCCTTTCTGACGGACTCCTCGCGGGAGAGCATCGGCGTCGTCCCGCCGTCGGCCCACAGGGGCGCCTGGTCCCAGTAGTTGGCGTGGAAGGCGTGTCCCGAGGCGCCCGTCAGGTTGATCCATCGTGACCTGTCCAGGTCGGCGAGGTCGACGACCATCCGCATCGACGGCAGCCAGCTGACCTCGTACCCCTCCTGGACGTCCCAGCCCGCGGCGTCGACCGCGTCGTCGTTGCCCGGCACCGGGAACGGGCCACGGTTGAACAGCCGTTCGACCAGAGAGATCCCCGAGGAGCCGAAGGTCTGGCTGGTCAGGGTGAGCGTGTGCACCTCACCCCAGCGCCACGCCTTGACGTCCTCGCCCAGGAGCCGCCGCAGCTCGTCGTAGCCGAGCGCCATGGCCCGGCGCAGCATGTCGTCGCGGGTCTCCCGCTGCGGCGTCCGCGTGTCGTCCCAGAACGGGTCCTCCGGCCGGTCGAGCATGACGCGGACCACCTCGAACCACCGGTCGCCGCCGGTCGGCCAGGCCACCTCCGGCAGGTCGTCGTTGAAGGTCTCGATGAGCAGGTGTCGCCAGACGGCGTTGAAGTACGCCGCGGGGGCCGAGTCGACACCCTGCGAGCCGTCCCAGGAACGCAGCAGGTCGAGGGCGCGTGCCGGGTCCCCGGCCACCTTCAGGGCCGTCAGGCGGGGCACCAGGAAGGGCGCGAGGCCGTTGCCGGTGTCCTGCTGGACCGCGCCCATGGTCTCGACGTCCACCTTGCCCTTGGCGATCTCGGCCTCAAGGCGGTCGAGGATGCGCTGGGAGCGGTAGCCGTACGCCCAGTCCTTGGTCAGCATGTGCGGGTAGCGCCCGGGATCGACGACCGCGTTGTTCGCGGTCACGACGTAGCCCTCCGGTGGGTTGTAGGCGCTGGGCAGGTCCTGGAAGGGGATGGTCGACTGCCAGGAGTACTCGCCGGTCCAGCCGGGGACGGGCCAGGTGCCGTCGCCCCTGGTCCTGACGGGGATGCGGCCGGGCGCCTGGTAGCCGATGTTGCCGTCCACGTCGGCGTAGACCATGTTCTGCGAGGGAACCTCGAACTTGCTCGCCGCCGCCCTGAAACTCGGCCAGTCACGTGCCGTGTTGAGGTCGAAGATCGCGTCCGCGGTCCTGCCGGGTTCCAGCGCGGTCCACTTGAGGGCGACCGCGTCCGCCGGTTCCCTGAAGACCGCGGCCGCGCCGGGCAGGGCGTCCTTCGCGTCGCCCATGACGTCGGAGATGATCGGCCCGTGCAGGGTCTCGCGCACAGTGAGCGTGACCGGATCGCCACCCGCGACCTCGATCTTCTCGGCCCTCGTGGTGAGCGGCCGCCACTCGCCCATGAACAGGTAGGAGTCGTCCTTCACCCGTTCGAGATACAGGTCGGCGACGTCGGGGCCGAGGTTGGTGAACCCCCAGGCGACCCGGTCGTTGTGCCCGATGATCACGCCGGGCAGCCCGGAGAAGGTGAACCCGGTGACGTCGAAGGAACACCGCTCACTCTTGGTACGGCAGTGCAGCCCGGCCTGGTACCAGATCGAGGGCATCCCCGGCGCCAGGTGCGGGTCGTTGGCCAGCAGCGGCTTGCCCGAGGCGGTGTGCGCGCCGCCGACGACCCAGGAGTTCGAGCCGATGCCGTTGCCCCCCTTGGGGTCGCCCATCAGGCTCGGTACCGCGGCGACGGTCGCGGCGGCCCCGGTCAGCGCCGTGGGGTCGGCGCTCTCCTCGGGGCCGGGTGAGGCGCCACGCGGCTCCTGGGCCTGGTCGAAGCCGTGGTCGGTGACCGAGCCCTTGGTGACGATCGGCCGGTGTGTGCCGAAGGGGTAGCCGGGCCAGAGCTGCTCGACCCGTTCACGGGGCAGCTTGCTCGCCGCCACCGCTCTGCCGATCTCGTCGGAGAGGTTGGAGCGCAGGTCCCAGGCCATGGCCTTGAGCCAGGCGACGGAGTCGACGGGGGTCCACGGCTCCGGCTGGTAGCCGGAGTTGGTGAGCCTGAGCAGGCCGTACTCCAGGCTCTTGCCGAGTGCGCCCTCGTGCTGCTCCATCCAGGAGTTGACGCCCCTGGCGTAGGCGTCGAGATAGCGGCGGGTCTGCTCGGAGAGCATCGGCAGCTCCCGCTCGGCGATCCGCCGCCAGCCCATGGTCCTGATGGCCTTGTCCTCGGGGAGCGTCGAGGGGCCGAACATCTCGGACAGGCGTCCGGCCGTCACGTGCCTGCGGAAGTCCATCTCGAAGAACCGGTCCTGGGCGTGCACGTAGCCCTGGGCGAGGAACAGGTCCTCCGAGGAGTCCGCATAGATATGCGGCACCCCTGTTTTATCGCGATATACGGTGACTTTTCCGGTCAGGCCCTTCACCTTGAGGTCGCCCGACACCTGCGGGAACGACGCTCGTACGGCCAGCACCCCCGCTCCGGCCAGAGCCAGGCAGAGCACCACGAGGGTGGTCACCACCCGCGCGAGCCACATGAGCGGTCGGGGCATCCGGGCATATGGCCGGAACTTCACAAACACCTCCTAGGCGGCGTGCTCGAACAAGTTTGGCAGCTCTTCGCACGTCAGAACGCCGCTTCCACCTCCGCGACCCCCGGGGAACCGCGTGGCGGCCCCGTGTACAACAGGGGAAAACCCGCGGTGAGACGGGAAAAGACGGTGGAACGGCTCAAGGAGGACGGTGACAGCCGGTTATCGGCGACGACGATGGGTCACAGCGGTGTCTCCAGGACGACGGAGCGCGTGGCGAAGCCGTTGCGCTGGTAGAAGCGGACCGCCCCCTCATTGCCCGCGTAGGCCGTCACCCCGGCGTACTGCGCCCCGTTGCCCCCGGCCCACGTCCTGAACTCGGCGACCAGCCTGCTGCCGATCTTCTGCCCCCGGTAGGCGGGCTGCACGTAGATGCTGCCCAGCGTCGCGACCGCGACCGGCCGCATCGGGGTCGGCCCCGACAGCGAGCCGGTCATGTGGCCGACGACCCTGCCCCCGTCGTCGGCGACCATCACCAGGCGCGCCGGGTCGCCCAGCGCGGCGGCGAAGTGGACCGGGCCGTGCTCCTTCGGCCAGTTCACGTCGAGAGAGGGGTCACGCCTGCCGGCGTCCTCGGCGAAGAGGGCCGAACTGCACGCCACGACCCCGTCGAGGTCGGCGGCCGTGGCCGGCCGTACGACAACGCCATTGTCACTCATGATCGGGACGCTACCGGTCGCCACCGACAAACGGCTTTCAGGAGGGCCGCACCGACCAGTCCTGCCCCTCGGGTGTGTCACGGACGAGCACCCCGAGACCGGCCAGCTCCGCGCGGAGACGGTCGGCGGCGGCCCAGTCTCCGGCCTCCCGCGCCCTCGGGCGCCGCTGGAGCAGCTCGGCCGCGCCCGGCGGCAGGCTCTCGGAGCGGCCGATCCCGCAGGACAGGTCGAGGCCCAGGACACGGTCCAGATGCAGGAACGCCTCAAGCCTGGCGCCGGGCGCGACCGCCTCGTCGCGTTCGAGCCCGCGCAGCAGGCGCAGCGCCAGCGGTGTGTCGAGGTCGTCGTCGAAGGCGTCCTCGATCGCGGAGACCGGCCCCGAGGGCATCGGGCGGCTCGGCGCCTCCGCCCACCCGGCCACCCGCGAACGCCAGCGCCGCAGCGTGGCGTCGGCGACGCGCAGGGCCTGCCAGGTGAGGTTCAGCCGCCCGCGGTGGCGGTGTTCGAGCAGCGCCAGCCGTACGGCCAGCGGGTCGAGACCGGCCCGGGTGACCTCCCCGAGCGCCGGCGCCCCGCCCGCGCGTCCGTCCAGTTCGTGCCCGTCGAACAGCAGGTGACCGGAGTGGGCCCAGTGGGCGACCACCTCGTGTCCGGTGACCGCGTCCGACTGGGCGCGTTCGTTCTCGTGGTGCGGGAAGCACAGGTCGATCCCGCCCACGTGCAGGTCGATCCGTTCGCCGAGGGAGCGCAGGGCCATGGCCGAGCACCCGATGTGACGGCCGGGCACCCCCCGCCCCCACGGCGCCCGCCAGGCGGGTTCCTCCTCGGTGGGCCGCCACAGCACCCAGTCGGCGGGGTGCCGCTTGCGCGGGCCGGCCTCCCCGGCGCGGGGCCGCAGCCGCTCGGGGCGGTTGCCGGACAGCTCGCCGTAGGAGGGGAAGGAGGTGGCGTCGAAGAGGACGGACCCGTCGGAGGCCGGATAGGCGTGCCCCCGCTCGACCAGCCTGGCGATCATCTCGATCACCGGGCCGACGGTCTCGGAGACCTCGGGGGAGTGCTGGGGCGGATGGATGTTCAGCGCGAGAGCCTCGGCCTCGAACGCGTCGCGCCGACCACGCCCCTCGGCCCCGTGGCCCGCGGGAGGGCGGCCCAGATCGGTGAGGCCCAGACAGCGGACGACCCGGACGCCCCGCCGTTCCACCACCCGCCTGACCAGGTCGGCCAGCAGACCGGCGCGCAGGTCGCCCAGGCTCGTCACACGCCCGGCGGCCGGGCCACAGCCGTAGACGCGCATCGAACGGGCACCCTGCGGGAGGACCGGTTCGACGCGGCGGTGCCGCGTGTCATACAGCCGTAGCATTCTTCGAGCCTACGGGAAGCCTCAGACGGCCCCCTCAAGAAGGACGAGAATGTCGCGATCGCCCCGGTCACGCAGCCGGGCGCCGACATCCTCCTTCGGAGAGCCGTCCGGCAGGCCGATGCGGGCGCCGATGAGACGTATGCCCTCGGCCTCCGAGGCGACGGGCGCGGTGTAGCCGATCAGGTGCAGGGCCCGGTTCAGTGGGGGCAGGGTCGCCGCCGCCGAGGGCAGGTAGCGGGTCAGCAGCTCGCCCCCGTCGGAGACCGTGAGGAAGACGTGGTCGCCCTCCGCCGCGTTCGCGGCCACCAGGATGGGGCGGATGGAGCCCATGGTCGGCTGGTTGTGCCAGCTGATCACCACGTCGCCGGACGGGGTCGAGGCGGTCAGCTGGCCTCCGGGGGCCATGCCCAGGTAGGCGGCGAACCCGGTGGGCAGCGGGGAGCCGGAACCGCGCAGGTGCTCGGCGTTGACGTCGACCCGGTGCCACCAGCGCCCGTCACGGCTGCGGAAGCACCGCCTGGTCGAGGAGACGTCCCTGCGGGGCTGGTAGTCCGACTGCTCCGAGCCCGCGACCCTGATCCAGCCGCGCTGGGTGCGCTCGAACCCGGGGCCGCCCGCGTAGGCGCGCACCGAGCTCTCACTCACGTCGTAGCGCGAGGTCAGGTTCGTCACGATGGTGTTGACCGAGGCCTCTCCGTTGGCCCGCTCGATCTCCCTGGCGATCATCTCTCGGATGCCGAGATACTCCTCGCCGCCCCACCTGGCCAGGCCGTACTTGTTGCGGTCGAGGCGCAGGAAGCGGTCGTCGGCGGTCAGCTGGTTGCGGATGCCGACCAGGCTGTAGTCCTCGCCGATGCGCTCCTGGATCTCCTCCGGCGTCAGCGCGGTGCCCGCGACCGCGAGCACCGCCTCGGCCTTGTCGTTGACGCTGCGCGGCCAGGGCACCACGTGCCCGTCGAGCACCCGCAACTGGGGTACGGCGATGAGCCAGCGTTCGGCCACGTCCTCGCGGATGCCGAGCTGGCTGACCAGCGAGACGGCCTCCTCAAGGGGGCGCGGCCCGTCGGTGAACAGCTGCCTGGTCTTCTCCCGCAGCTCGTCGGCGCCGCCCGCGACGAGCCAGCCGTCCACCTGGTCGTAGCCGGTGAGCAGGGTCCGCACGAACCGCCAGGACGGGATGCCCAGCGTGGCCAGGTCGCTGCGGTGCCACGGGACGGCGGCGGCCAGGTCGTCGGCGGGGACCGCGGAGCCGAGCCTGCCGCGCAGCCAGGAGACGTGCCCGACCAGCGGGGCGGCGTCCTCGCTCGTCAGCCAGGCCTCGACGTGGTCGCGCAGGTCGCGTTCGATCTGCCTGATGCGCTCCCTGGTCACGGAGAAACGCTGGGCCAGGTCGTCCAGCGTGGCCCGCTGCGAGGCGTAGAGGCGGTCCCTGGCGATGGCCCGCTGCCGCTCGTCCAGGGTCGCGAAGACCTCGTCGATCAGCTCGGGCAGCGGCCGGTCAGGACGGGTGGGGCGGGTCTGGCCGACGCTCTCCTCGGTGACGGGCTCCAGGAGGCGTTCGATGACCCCGGTGAACATCCGGTGCACCACCTCGCGTCCCAGGCCCTCCGGCGTGCTGACGCTCGAAGCCGGGTCGGAGAACCTGAGCAGGGGCAGGACGTCGCCGAGCATCAGGTGGCCCCAGCACGTCAGGGCGAGGTCGGCCAGGCGTCCGGCGACCTCGGACGTCCCGATGGTCGAGCAGGCCCGGTCGAGCGGGAGCGCCTGCCACCACGCCTCGGGAAGACGGGGGTCGGTTGCGATCGGCGCTACCTGGCCGGGAGAGGTCCAGCGCAGGGGGGGCGCGATGTCGCTCAGGCTGAGGTTCATTGAGGTCCAACCGGCAAAGGGGAATATATCCGCAGTTCAGAGTATGTCGTTAGGTCGGGAGAAAGGGGCTTGCTCGTCCGGAGTGGGACACGTAAAGAAGCTCCCTGGCTCGGGTACACGCGACATAGAGCAGGCCACGCTCCCGTTGGAGGTCGTGCGCCCGCGCGGTCGGGTCCTCCTCGGCCGGGGTGAGGGAGTCGGGAGCGGGCACGACACCGTCGGCGACTCCGATCACGGCGACCCGGCGGAACTCCAGGCCCTTCATGCCGTGCAACGTCGTCACCCGCACCCCCACCTCGCGCAGGGCGTCACGGGCGTCGCGCACGAGGCCCGCCGTCCTGGCGGCCACCCCGATCTCCTGGGGCGGCACGCCCTCCTGGACCCACTGTCCCACCTGTGTGGCCAGACCGGTCAGCTCTTCCTCCGGTGAATCGTAGGCACGGACCATCGGACGTGCCCCGTTCCGCGTCGCGCGGAAGCCGTACAGCTCCTGCACTCCGTCGACCAGGCCGTCCGCGGGGCCGCCGCCGCGCAACCGCACGCCCCAGGTGAGGATCTCCTGTGGAAGCCGGTACGACACCTGCAGACGCCGTCTGATCGCGTCGATTCCCACCGAACCGAGTGTCACCCGGGTGTCGAAGATCCGTTGGTGCGGGTCTCCCACGATGAACAGGTCGTCCCGCCCGTACGGCACCGCCGCCCGCAGCAGCCGCCACTGCGCCGGATGCAGGTCCTGCGCCTCGTCGACCACGATGTGCCGGTACGGCTCCCGCCGCGGCGCGCTGTCGGCCAGCAGGTCCCCGGTCGTACGGCCGAGCAGCTGACAGGCGTCGCCCGCGAGCTGGAGCAGGGTGCGCTTGCCGCGCTCCCTGAGCCGCAGGGTGACGTGCTCGACGGCCCGCCACACCTCGGTCCGCTCCTCGGCGGAGAGCCCGACGCCACGGCCCGACCTGGGGGCGTCGAGATACTCCTGCAGAGTCTTGAGGTTCTGCGCCAGCACGACCTGTTCCCACTCGCGCAGCAGGAAGGCCGGGCTGTGGCCGGTGTCGGTCTCCAGCCAGAGCGCGTTCACCTCGGCGGCCCCGGCCAGCGCGGGCGCCCGTCCCTCGGCCTCGGCGACGATGCGGTGGGCCAGCCGGTCCACGTTGCCGACCTCGATCCGCTTACGGGTCACCTCGTCCTCGATCAGCAGGTCGAGACGGGAGGCGAGGTCGGCGCTCAGCCGCTGGGAGAAGGTGACCAGCAGGATCTGACCCGCGCCACGCCTGGCCAGGAAGGCCGACCGGTGCAGGGCCAGCAGGGTCTTGCCCGTCCCGGCCCCGCCGGTGACCAGGGTCGGCTGCTCGTGGGTCTCCCAGCGGGCCAGGCGGTGCAGCGTCGGCTGGAGGAACACGCACCAGGCGGGCGCGTCGAGGACGTGGTTCAGCTCACGCGGGCTGCCCACGAAGATCGCACGGTCGGGGCTGCGCAGCAGCGCGGCGGTCAGGTCGTCGGGGTCGATCGGCCCGGAGGGAGGCGCGGTCGCCCGGCAGGCCTCAAGCTCCCGCCAGGCCCCGGCCATCGACTCACCCCTGGCCAGCGCGGCCAGCGGGGCGTACTGCGTGGCGGGCAGCAGGGGTTCGAGCGCCTCCAGGGTCAGCTCGTCGGTGATCTGCCTGACGAGGCCGAGCAGCCCGCGTTCGACGCCGAGCTCGGCCATGTCGGTGTCACAGGTGTCGGCGAACAGCCGGACCGAGGTCGCCCCGGCCGCCCTGAGCACGGCGGGCTCGATCCGTTCGAGCGCCTCGGCGTCCCACATCTCGACCACGCCGAGCGCGGTGTTGACGCTGAAACGGTGGCGTCTCGCGTAGGCCCAGGCCTCCGTCTCCGGCAGGACGGTCAGCAGCCAGTGGACGTCCCGGTGCCTGACCATGACGCCGCGATGGCCCTCGGCCAGCCTGAGGGTGACGACCCTGGGGTCCCTGGCCCCCCTGACCCGTTCCGGGTGTGGAGCCCCCGCCACGTTCTGCATGAAGCGGCGTACCGCGACGACGGCGTCCCGGCGCGCGGGCTGGGCCAGCGCGCCGAGTTCGGCGGGGAAGTCCGGGGAGATCGCGAGTCGGGGCATGGGCTAGGCCAGCAGGGACAACAGGTCGCGGTCCCCACGCTCTCTCAACCGGGCGAGCAGGTCCGGCAGGCCGACCTGCCCGGTCATGCCGACCCGGGTGGCGATGACCCTGGCCGCCTGCTCCGCCGTACCGCCGGGTGCCGTGTAGCCGACCAGCCGCAGCGCCCGCGCGACCGGCTCCGTGTCACCGCCCGCCGCGGGCAGGTGCCTGGCCCGCAGGACCCCCTCGTCGGACAGCGTCACGAACAGGTGGCCGCCGGGCTTGGCCCCCGCGTCCTCAAGGAGTGTCCTGAGCGATTCGAGGACGGGACGCTCCTGCCAGCTCAGGCCCAGCTCGCCGACCGCGCTCTGCACCCTGCGGGCGCTCCCCGGCGACAGGCCGAGATAGGCGGCGAACCCGCTGGGCAGCGGACACTCGACGCCCTGGAGGTGCTCGGCGGTGACGTCGATCCTGAGCCACCAGCGGCCGTCGGGCTGCCTGAAGCAGCGCCGGGTCAGCGAGACGTCCTTCAGCGGGCGGAACGGGCCCTCCCTGCGCTCCTCGTCCTCCTGGACGGGTTGCTCCTGCCGCGGAGACGGGGATCCCTGCTGTGGGGGCCCCTGCTGCGCAGGACGCTGCCCGGCGCCGAGGATGCGCAGCTGCGGGACGCCTGCGAGCCAGTCCTTGGCCACCTCGTGGTGGATGCCCAGGGAGGCGACCAGGTCGAGAGCCTTGGACATGGTCAGCGGGGGCTTGGCGCCGCTGATCACGTCGCGGGTGAGGTGACGCAGCTCGGTGATGTCCCCCTCGACGAGCCAGTCCTCGGCCAGCCGGTGGTGGGGCAGGGTGGCCAGCACGAACTGCCAGGCGGGCACGTCCAGCGAGCGCAGCTCACGGGCGTGCCAGGGCGCGACCGTGGCCAGACGGGCCTTGGGCGCGGCCTTGCCGAGCGCCCTGCCGACCTCCGCCAGATGCTCCCGGTACGGCTCCGCCTCCGCTGAGGCGAGCCACTCGCCGAGCCGGTGCCGCAGGGCGGCCTCGACCTCGTCGATGACCTCGGGCGGCACCGCGAAGAGCTTGGACAGGGCCTCGACGGCCGCGGGCGCGTCGGTGAACACCCTGTTCTGCGCGACGGCCCAGCTCCTGTCGTCGAGGTCGGCGAAGGCACCGTCGAGCAGCGCGTACAGGTCGCCCGGCTGGGGAGCCCGCTCGGCGACGGGCTCAACGGGCCCAACAGGCTCGGCGGACTCAACGGGCTCCGGTTCCGGCTCCCGCAGGGCCTCCGGTTCCGGTGCGACCTCTGGTTCCGGTGCGGCCTCCGGCTCGGGCTGAGGTTCCGGTTCGGGCTTCGGCTCGGGTCCGGTCTCCGGGCTCACGGCGGTCATCGGCTCGAAGAGCCCGCGCTCGGGAGTGGAACCCACCTGGGGCGGCGGCTTGGGGAGCGTGGACCCGGGGGTCCGCTTCGGCCGTACGGGAAGGGGGATCGGCTTGGGCTCGGGCGGGGCCGGGGGAGCGGCAGGGGAGACGGCCAACGGGACGTCCGGGGGAGCCGGAGCCTCCACGGGCTCCTCCCCGGCCTTGTCCGTGGCCCTCTCCGCGTCCTCCTTCTCGGCCTCGGAAGCCTCAGGCATGCCCTCGGACACGGCCTCAGGCGTGGCTTCGGGCGTGGTTTCGGGTACGGCCTCGGCGTCGTCCTGCGGGGCCTCCTGGGGGGCTTCTTGAGGAGCCTCAGGGGCGTCCTGCGGCGCGGCCTCCCCGGAGTCCTCGGAACCCTCGGAGCCCCCGATGTCCCCGGCATCCTCGATGCCCTCGGCGCTCGCGGCGTCCTCGGTCTTCCCGGCACCTTCGGCGCTCGCGGCGTCCTGGGCGGCCTCGGGGGCCTTGGCGCTTCCGGCGGCCTCGGCGTTCTCCGCGACGTCCTCGGCGGTCCCACCGGTACGGGCGGGTGCGACGCCGGGGGCGGCCAGACGGGAGAAGACCGCGCCGAACAGCGCGTTCAGCACGGGGAGCGGCTGAATGAAGGGCTGTTCGCGCAGCTCGTGACCGGTCAGGGCCAGCAGCCCCGCCCACGAGCCCGCGCGGTCGAGGGCGATGGCCGTACAGGGTTCGTCGGCGTCCTCGGGGTCCAGGACGTACAGGGCGGGCAACACGTCGCCGACGGCGGCGGCGGGCCAGTGCTCCAGGGTGATCCCGGCGAGGATCCCGGCTAACCGCTCGGGGCCGAGCAGGGCCAGCACCCGGGAGACGGGCAGGCTGCGCCACCACGCGCCGGGCAGTTCAGACTGGTCGCGCAAGAGTGGAATCGTGGCCGCGTCGCTCCAGCGGAGCGGCGGCACGAGGTCACTCAGACAGAAGTTCATCCGTTCCCTTCACCAGCCCCTCAAGCCGCCCGAGTCACTCCTCGTCGCCGGGGAACGAGACTCATGGAACAGACCATAGTCTGGCAAATCGCCCCAGCGCATCGGGTCTGGTCAGCGTCGTACGGCCGCGAAGCGGAGCCGCACGTAGTCGGCCATCCAACCGGTCTCCCGCCGCAGGGCGGGAGCGGCCAGTTCGTTCACCCGAAGCAGCAGGGATTCGACCAGCTCCACCGGCTTTCCCTGGATCAGGGAACCGGCGAACGTTCGCACCCAGTCGGCGGCTCCCCCCGGGCACTCGTCGAGCGGGGTCGGCCGGTCGAAGTACTCAAGCAGGCGGAGGGTGAAACCGCCCTTCTCCAGCCGTGTGGCGTATTCGGCCGGACTGGGGAAGTACCACGGAAGATCGGGTTCGGGGAGCCCGTGTTCCCGCCAGGCGGTGGACAGCGCCGCCGTCAGCGCGGCGCAGTTGCCGGCGCCGCCCATCTCCGCGACGAACCGCCCGCCCGGCGTCAGCGCCTGCCACACGTTGGAGATCACCGTGTCGGGCTCCCGCCCCATCCAGTGCAGGGCCGCGTTGGAGAAGACCGCGTTGTACGGCTCCGCGACCGTGAAGTCGCGCCCGTCCCCCACGATGAACTCAAGCCCGGGATGCAGGGAGAGCGCCTTCTCGATCATCGCGGAGGAGCCGTCGATGCCGAGCACCCGTGCCCCCCGTGAGCTGATCTCGGCGGTCAGCAGCCCGGTGCCGCAGCCGAGGTCGAGGACACGCTCCCCCGGCTGGGGGTCGAGCAGGTCGACCAGGGGCGCGCCGTGGGCCGAGACGTATCCGAAGCTGCTGTCGTAGGCGCGAGCGTTCCACCTCATCTGACTCGGGGTGTCGTATCGCAAGACGATCAGCTCACATTCCGAGACGCCACGGCCTCTTATCGGTCCTCCCCAGACACTTTAGAGCCTCAAAGATGTCCCGACATATCAGTCGCATCAGCCTCCGGCTTAACCGACCCTCTCCCCCCACTCCTTCTTGAGGTAGGTCTTGGCCGTGTCGGTCTCGGGGATCGTCAGGATCACCGGCTTCGCGCCGGTCACCGGGAGTCTGGCGGCGGCCTCGGTGTCCAGGGTGCCACGCATCTGCAGGGCCTCCATTCTGACAGGTCTGGCGTACCCCTTGAGGAAGAGGTTCTGACCCCGGTCGGAGAAGAGGAACTCCTGCCAGAGGCGGGCCGCAGCCGGGTGCGGGGCGTCCTTGTTGACGGCCTGGACGTAGTAGGCGCTGAGCACGCTGTCGCCGGGGATGGCGACCTTCCAGCCGTTCGCCTCGTGGGCCGCCCGCTCGGCGTTGTGGTAGTCCCAGTCGACCACCACGGTGGCCGCCCGCTCGTTCGCCGCGAGGTTGCCCGCCTTCTTCAGGCGGCCGAAGAAGGCGACTCCCCTGGCGGCCTCGGCCTTGCCCGCGCTGAGCGAGGCGGCCATCACCCCGTTGAAGGCGGCGGCCGTCTGCCGGGGGTCGCCGGGCAGCGAGACGCTGTAGCCGGGCTTGAGCAGGTCCTGGTAGGAGGCGGGCGTCGCGACCTTGCGCGGGTCGTAACCGATGGACATGTAGCCGCCGTATCCGGCGTACCAGCGCCCGCCGTAGTCCTTCAGGTTGTCGGGCACGTCCGGCCACTGCTGCACCCGGTAGGGGGCGAACATCGGGGCGTTGGCGACCGCGACCTCCAGGCTCAGGTCGAACACGTCCGGCTTGAGCTGCGCGGCGGCCTCGATCTCCCGGCGGCTGCTGGCCGCGGGCTCCACCTGGTTGACCTTGATTCCGTACTCGTCGGAGAAGGTGTCGATGATCTCGCCGTAGTTCACCCAGTCACGCGGCAGCCCGATGACGGTGAGCGAACCCTCTTTCCTGGCGGCCTCGACGAGGCGGTCCATCGTCGAGAAGCCGTCCTTCAGGGAGGCGGCCTGTGGCTTGATCGGCGGGAGCTTCCCGTCGTCCTGTGCCTGTGTGCCGCCGCATCCGGCGGTCGTGGCGATGAGGAGCATGGCGGCGGCGCTGATGCGTACGGTCACTCATCGAATACTCTCGGTGATCGCGCGGCGGGTCGAGGAGGCGCGGCCTTTTTTGGGAAACGACTGGGGAACGACTTACGTCCGGCCGGGCCGTCCGCCCTGGACGACCTTCGCCGCGACGAGTTCGGAACGGCGGATCTCAACGAGCGTGCCGTCGCGTTTGCGCACTCCGAGAAGATCGTCACGCCAGAACTCAAGTTCGCCGACGGCGTCACGGAAGCCCTCGGGAACACGACGCCGGGTAGTTACCCTTTTGCCCACGTCGGAAGGGGTTAGGGTGATTTTGAGGGCAGCGCTGATACCGAGGATCATCGTCTTTTGCCCCCTCCCGTTTCAGACATCTGGTGGGCACGGCAATACTAGGGCGTAGCAACCCGCGGTCGAAGTCGTGCCTAGGTGCGGATAAAAGAAGGAGCCCGAGGTGACCTACGTCATCGCGCAGCCTTGCGTGGACGTCCTGGACAAGGCGTGCATCGAGGAATGCCCCGTCGATTGCATCTACGAGGGCGAGCGCATGCTTTACATCCACCCCGACGAGTGCGTGGACTGCGGCGCGTGCGAACCCGTCTGCCCGGTTGAGGCGATCTTCTACGAGGACGACCTTCCCGACCAGTGGAAGGACTTCTACAAGGCCAACGTCGAGTTCTTCGACGACCTGGGCTCCCCGGGTGGCGCCTCCAAGATCGGCAAGATCGCCAAGGACCACTCCGTCGTCTCGGCTCTGCCCCCGCAGGCCGAGGAGCACTAGAAAACATCCCCGCGGGCGGGGGGCGACGCCGTCCGCCCGCGAGAGTCAGTCACCCGGACGTCCCGGGCGAAGAGGTCCCTTCTCCCGGCCGGTGAGGCGGGGGGACAGTCATCAGCGGGGAGAGCTGTGATCGGCCTGCCAGATTTTCCGTGGGATCGGCTCACGCCGCTCAAGACGCTGGCGCAGGAGCATCCCGACGGGATCGTCGACCTCTCCGTCGGCACCCCCGTCGACCCGGTGCCCCCTCTCGTACGGCAGGCGCTCGCCGACGCCTCCGACAGTCCCGGCTACCCGCTGACCTACGGCACCGAACGGCTGCGCTCCGCGGCCGCGGGCTGGCTCTCCCGCCGTCACGGGGTGAACCTGGACCAGGCCGACGTGCTGCCGCTGATCGGCTCGAAGGAGTTCGTCGCCTGGCTGCCGACCCTGCTCGGTGTCGGGCCGGGGCAGCGGGTGGTCTTCCCCGCGCTGGCCTACCCCACCTACGACGTCGGAGCGCGCCTGGCGGGGGCGGAGCCGTACGCGACCGACGGGTTGTTCTCCCTCGGTCCCGAGCGGGTGCCGCTCGTCTGGGTGAACTCCCCCTCGAACCCGAGCGGCAAGGTCCTGCCCGCCGAGCACCTGCGCAAGGTGGTCGCGTGGGCCCGTGAGCGCGGCGCCGTCGTGGCCTCCGACGAGTGCTACATCGAGCTGGGCTGGGAGGAACAGCCGATCTCGATCCTGCACCCCGATGTCTGCGGCGGCTCGCACGAGGGCCTGCTCGCGGTGCACTCGCTGTCGAAGCGCTCCAACATGGCCGGTTACCGGGCGGGCTTCGTGGCCGGAGACCCGGCGCTGGTCGGGCGGCTGCTCGAAGTCCGCAAGCACGCCGGGATGATCATGCCGGGGCCGGTCCAGGCGGCGATGGCCGTGGCGTTCGACGACGACGCGCACGCCGACGAGCAGCGCGCGCGCTACGCGGCCCGTCGCGCGCTCCTGCGCCCCGCCCTTGAGGCGGCCGGCTGGCGGATCGAGCACTCCGAGGCGGGCCTGTACCTGTGGGCGACCAACGGCACCGACTGCTGGAAGCAGGTGCGCTCGCTGGCGGACAAGGGCATCCTGGTCGCGCCCGGAGACTTCTACGGCAGGGCCGGCGCGGAACATGTCCGGATCGCCGTGACCGCGAGTGACGAGCGCATAAGTGCGGCGGTGAGCCGCCTCCAGTAGGATCGCGCGCCATGACCCCTGAGGTCGCCGCGATACTGGGACTGAGCGCGGTCACGCTCGTTCTGCTGCTGGGCGCGCTGTTCGCGACCACGCGCCAGGACAGGAGGCCACGCGGGTCCGGGGCCCCCGGCGAGTCCCCCGTCCAGGCGGCACAGGCCGCGGAGCCTGCCAGGCCGAGCGCGGGCCATGTCGGCATCGACTACCCCGACCCTCGCACGATCAAGGTCGGTGACACGATCGACTGCCAGGGCGTGCGGACCCGTGTCCTGGGTGCCCTGTACCTGTCGTCGCAGGGCGTCGAGTGGACCGAGTACCTCCTCGACGACGGCAGCCGTCGCTACCAGTGGCTGTCGATCGAGACGCGGACCGGTTCCGACTCCGACGCGCCGCACCTGGAGGTGCTGCTGTGGACGCCGGTGCCGACACAGGGCATGGTCCCGGCCAGGACCACGCTGAGCGTCGAGGGCGTCGAGTTCTTCCCCGTCGGCCGTGGCACCGCGGCCTTCCGTTCGGAGGGCGTCACCTTCATGCCCGAACGCGGCCTGCTCGACTTCGCCGACTACCGGGCCTCCGACGGCCGCCTGCTCTCCTTCGACCGTCCCCAGGACGAGCCCTGGACCTCCTCCTACGCCCAGCCCCTGGCCCCGGGCTCCATCACCATCCAGAAACGGGCCTAGGAGATGTCGACCTTGCCCTTGGGGGTGGTCGTGTCGGGCCGCCAGCCGTTCTCGCCGTCGGCGGACGTCCACGCCTGGCCGCTGTAGCGGACCCGCCGCAGCCCGAACTTCTGCGCGTGGGCGACCGACCAGCTCGCCATCAGCCAGCCGTCACGTGAGGACGCCGCCTCGAACGTGGCATTGGCGCCGAGCGCGTGCACGAGCCCGCGCATCGCCCTGTCCGCAGGGGGGCGCGGTGTCGTGGTGGCCGTGCCCGACGTGCGGGGGGTCGAGGTCGGCTCGGGGAACCAGCAGTGCACGGCCTTGGGCACCCGCCCGGTGAAGGCCGCCGCCAGGATCTTGCCCTCGTCCTCGTGCTGGGCGTAGGCCGACCCGTCGGCGGAGCGCTGCACCCGCTGCGCCGCCTCGTGGAGCGGCAACTTGAGGTAGCCCTTCACCTTGACCAGCGCGGAGAAGAACTTCCCCGACGCGTAGACCGGGTCGATCAGCTGCTTGGGGGTGCCCCAGCCCTGCGAGGGCCGCTGCTGGAAGACCCCGACGGAGTCACGGTCACCGAAGGGCAGGTTCAGCAGCTTGGACTCCTGGATGCCGGTGGCGTAGGCGATCACCACCGCCCGTTCGGGCAGCTTCCTGCGGGCGGCGACCGCCGCGATGACCGAGGCGACCTGGGCCTGGTCGATCTCCAGTTCGAGCGTGCCGCCGGGCGTTGTGATCTTGCACCCCTCACCGGTCTCCCGGAACGGCGTCACCCGGTTGATCAGGGTGAAGACCCCCACGGTGATGGCCGCGGCGAGCACGGTCACGATCGCGACGATCGCGATGACCCCTTTGGAGAAGCGCCGACGCACGCTGAAGAACCTACCGATCGCAGACAGCGGGAAGGCGACGGCACTTCCTGCGAACCCCCGGAGGAGCCGTCGCGCTCTGTTATCGTTTCACAGGTTTTGCGAACGGGATCGCCCTTCGTGACGGCGGACGGCCGGGTCCGGGGCGGCCGAAGACCGGCTGAGGATAGGGTCGCCGCATGAGTACGCGGCTGGACCTCACACAGGACGTCGGCGCGCTGACCGCGCGAATCGTGGACATCGAGTCGGTCAGCGGAGACGAGAAGGTCCTGGCGGACGCGGTCGAGGAGGCACTGCGGGCACTGCCGCACCTCCGTGTCGACCGTGACGGCGAGTCGATCGTGGCCAGGACCGGGCTCGGCCGGAGCGAGCGGGTGGTGATCGCGGGCCACATCGACACCGTCCCGGTCGCGGACAACCTGCCCAGCCACGTCGAGGACGGCCTGCTGTACGGCTGTGGCACCTCGGACATGAAGGCGGGCGTCGCGGTCGCGCTGAAGCTCGCCGCCGCGCTCGACGAGCCAGCCAGGGACGTCACCTACGTCTTCTACGACTGCGAGGAGATCGAGGCGGAGCGCAACGGCCTGCGCAGGCTCAGCCTCGACCACCCCGACTGGCTCACCGGCGACTTCGCCGTCCTCATGGAGCCGACCGACGGCGAGATCGAGGGCGGCTGCCAGGGCACGCTCAGGGCCGAGATCACCGTGCGGGGCAGGAGGGCGCACAGCGCCAGGTCGTGGCTCGGCGTCAACGCCGTGCACCGGGCCATGCCGGTGCTGGAGATCCTCAACGCCTACCAGGCCAGGCAGCCGGTCGTGGACGGGCTCGAATACCACGAGGGGCTCAACGCGGTGGCGATCCGCGGCGGCGTCGCGGGCAACGTGATTCCCGACGAGTGCGTGGTGACCGTCAACTACCGCTTCGCCCCCGATCTCTCCCTCGACGCCGCGCAGGAGCACGTGCGCGAGGTCTTCGACGGGTTCGAGCTCCGTTTCACCGACCTCGCCCCGGCCGCGAGTCCCGGGCTGACCGACCCGGTCGCCGGGGCCTTCGTCGCCGCGGTCGGCGGCACGCCCAGGGCCAAGCTCGGCTGGACCGACGTCTCGCTGTTCTCCGGGCTCGGGATTCCCGCGGTCAACTACGGTCCCGGCGACCCCAATCTGGCGCACCAGCGGGGGGAGTACGTCTCGCTGGAGAAGATCGCCGACTGTGAACGCAGGATGATCGGCTGGCTCCGCGGCTGAGCGCCGCACGGTACACGGGCACAAATGAAAGTGGCTTTCCTCGCCGGCCATTTGGCGGGGAAAGCCACTTTCAGTCCCGAGCAGCACCCTCGGCAGTTAGACGTGGCTCCGGAGAAATCCGGTTCCCGGTTTTCCCCCAGAATTTTCAAGATTTTTCCAGAAGCGGCGCTAGCGTGTTCGGCATGAAGAAGACACGCCCCGAACGCCGTCAGGGAGCCGCGGTCGTCCGCGGTGACCTGGTCTCCGACTCCACCCACGACCAGCGCCTTCTCGACCGCAGGGGCCCCGCCGACTGGCTGCACATGGACCCGTGGCGGGTTATGCGCATCCAGGCGGAGTTCGTCGAGGGATTCGGTCAGCTCGCCGAACTGCCCGAGGCGGTGACCGTCTTCGGGTCCGCGCGTACCCCGCAGGAGTCGTCGGACTACAAACTGGGCGTGGAGCTCGGCCGCAGGCTTTCCGAGGCGGGCTACGCCGTGATCACCGGTGGCGGTCCCGGCTGCATGGAGGCCGCAAACCGCGGTGCCAGGGAGGCGGGCGGCGTCTCCGTCGGCCTGGGCATCGAGCTGCCCTTCGAACAGCACATGAACGAATATGTGGACCTCGGCATCGAGTTCCGCTACTTCTTCGTACGCAAGACCATGTTCGTGAAGTACTCCCGCGGCTTCGTCGCGCTGCCCGGCGGCTTCGGCACGCTGGACGAGCTGTTCGAGGCGCTGACGCTGGTCCAGACGCGCAAGGTCACCTCCTTCCCCGTCGTGCTGCTCGGCACGGAGTTCTGGGGCGGCCTGTACGAGTGGATCAGGACGACCCTTGTGGACACCGGCAAGATCTCCCCGGTCGACCTCGACCTCATCCAGGTGACCGACGACGTGGACGAGGCCGTACGGATCATCGTCGAGGCCGACAGGGACCGGGCGAGCGGTCTCGGGAAGGGACAGCAGGCCGCGCGGAGCACGGTCGCCGACGCCGAATAAGGGTTTCCCCGCGATCCCGGGCCACGACTATGGTTCCGATGTGTTCATATGCGTTTTCCTGGCATCACACCGGAAGATCGACAGGAAGTACCTGACGCTGGCGGAGGAGGTCGGGGCCGAACTGGCCCGGCGCGGGCACACCCTGGTCAGCGGCGGGGCGACGGTCTCGTGCATGGGGGCGGTCGCCGGAGCGGTCAGGGCGGGCGGCGGCCGTACGGTCGGGGTGATCCCGCAGGCCCTGGTGGACGTCGAGGTCGCCGACCACGACTCCGACGAACTGGTCGTCACCACCGACATGCGTGAGCGCAAGGGGGTCATGGACGCCCGCTCGGACGCCTTCCTCGTGCTGCCCGGCGGCATCGGGACGCTGGAGGAGCTGTTCGAGATCTGGACGACCAGGACTCTGGGTCTCCACGACAGGCCGCTGGTGCTCCTCGACCCGTGGGGACTCTACGCGCCGCTGCGGAGCCTGGTCGAGGGCATGCACGCGGAGGGCTTCACCCGGCCCAACGTCTTCGACGCGATCTCCTGGACCACCACGGTCGAGGAGGCCTTCGAGCACCTGGAGAAGCGGACCAGGCACCTGGAGCCGGGCATCGAGGAGCTAGGCGAGGCCACGGCGGGTTAGCGCGGGGGGGCGCCGCCCGGCCAGCGACTCGGTCATCTCGACCGCGAGCCGTACCTGCTCGGGACGGTTGGTGCGGAACACCCTGGCTCCGGCCCACGCGCAGACGGAGGCCGCCGCGAGTTCGGCGGCCTCTCCGTCGTGTCCCGCGAGTTCGGCGGGCGTGACGACGACGGTGTGCCCGGCCCGGACGAACTTCTCGATCTCGGCGATCGATCTCGCCTCGGCCCAGGAGGAATCGCCCTGGTCGCCGGGGGTGAGCACCGTGAGAGCGGTCATGAGGCGATCCTAGATCAGTGGGAGTTGTGGCACGATTCGTATGTGCTGGTCGTACTCGCCCTCGCCGCCTTAGCCGTCATCGCCGCAGTCGTGGCGGTCTCCATGGGGCGGGGTGGTGAACTGGCCAGATTCGTCCCCGACGTCCCCCCGCTTGAGCTGCCCGAGCCGAAGAGACTCGGGGCCGCCGACTTCATGGCCCTGCAGCTGCCGGTGAGCGTGATCGGCTACAACACGCAGAGCGTCGACGAGACCCTCAACCGCGTGGTGAACGCGCTGAGCGAGCGTGACACCAGGATCGCGGTCCTCGAACAGCAGATCGCCGAACTGCTCGCGGGCAGGCTCCAGGCCCGCCACGACGCCGCCCTCACGGCCCCGCCGGTCATGCGTGAGGCCCTCCCCGGGCCCACGGACACGGTACGGCGCGCGGACCCCGAGTCCGAGGAGCCGCCGACGGCCGGAGAGACGGACACGGACGAGGTCGTGGACCCCGGGAAGGTTCAGGAAGCTCAGAAGGCTTCCGAAGCCGGCGAACCGGTGGAGACCGGGGAGGCGAACGCGCCCGAGAAGGTTCAGGAGCCGGACGAGCCCCAGGCCGTTCGGGAAGTTCAGGAGGCCGAAGAACCCGGGGAGGCCGCAGAGCCCCGGAAAGCCTCGGAGCCTCAGGAAACCGGGAAGCCCGCGGCCGAGGAAGCCGCCAAACCCGAGGAGCCCCTGGAAACCGTACGGTCCCCTGAGGAGTCCGCCGAGCCCGCCGAGAGCGCCGACAAGGACCCGGACGAGCAAGATGAGAAGGACAAGAAGCGGGAGAAGCAGGGCGTGAAGGAGGGCCGGTGACGGAACCGACACGTTGTGGCTGGGTGAGCTCCGCGCCCGAGTACATCGCCTACCACGACGAAGAGTGGGGCCGTCCGGTCACCGGTGACGACCGGGTGTTCGAGCGCCTGTGCCTTGAGGCCTTCCAGTCGGGTCTGTCGTGGATCACGATCCTTCGCAAGCGGGAGAACTTCCGGTCGGCCTTCGCCGATTTCTCCATCCCCGCCGTCGCGGCGTTCGGCGCGGCCGACGTCGAGCGGCTGCTCGCCGACACCGGCATCGTCCGCAACCGGGCCAAGATCGAGGCGGTCGTCGCGAACGCGCGGGCCGCGCTCGACGTCGACCTGTCCGACCTGATCTGGAAGCACGCCGATCCCGGCGCGCCCGTCCCCAGGACACTGGCGGACGTGCCTCCCCAGACGCCCGGGTCGAAGGCCCTCGCCAAGGAGCTCAAGGCGAACGGCTTCCGCTTCGTCGGCCCGACGACCGCCTACGCCCTGATGCAGGCCATCGGACTGGTCAACGACCATCTGGAGGACTGCTGGGTGCGGGGCACCTACTGACCTCGGACCTGACCCCGCCGAGCCGGAACGCCTTCCCGGCGACCCCCGGGCCGTTCAGTTGATCGTCTCGGTCCGGTAAATTCTCCGCGCCGCCACGCGCGCCCGTCCCGCCCGTTCCGGGACCGCTTCGTAACCTGCCACCTCTGTGGCCTGGTCAGGGAAGTGAGAGGTCCCGCGGACCGCGACGGCCCGGATGTCCGCGGGGCCGTCCCCGAGCGCGAAGGACGGTCTTGATTGCCCGATGAGTCGATGCTGGGGCTGATCGTTCCCATTCCGAGCGCGGAGACGGGATAATAGGACATCACAGAAGACGTGAATGCGTCGGCCACCCTCGGGTCAGTCGGAGATCCGGAGCCCGAAGCAGGAAGGGATACACGCATGGCGGCTATGAAGCCGAGGACCGGTGATGGTCCGCTGGAGGTCGTCAAGGAAGGCAGGGGCATCGTCATGCGGGTTCCCCTTGAGGGTGGCGGCCGGCTCGTCGTCGAGCTCTCGGCGGACGAGGCCAGCGCCCTTGGCGAAGAGTTGAAGAAGGTCGTCGTCTGATCCCGGCCTGAGACCAGCGGTGACGCCGGGCCCCGACTCGATCTCGTTCGCGGAGCACGACAGCCACTGCGGCCCGTGCGCCCCCGATCGACGAACACGGCCCTGGCCACCGGACCGCCGGAGCGCGGCTCGTGCCAGGGCCGCGGTGTCCCCCGGCTGATGACTGGAGTTCCACATGCCCATCTCTCCG
This sequence comes from Streptosporangium sp. NPDC020072, assembly GCF_040631445.1. Taxonomy (NCBI): domain Bacteria; kingdom Bacillati; phylum Actinomycetota; class Actinomycetes; order Streptosporangiales; family Streptosporangiaceae; genus Streptosporangium; species Streptosporangium sp. NPDC020072. The sequence goes on from NZ_JBEYAB010000010.1 coordinate 253,744, forward strand.
TACACCCTGCTCACCGGTGCCCCTTCGGAACCCGGGGCCGCCGTCCCGGCGAGGGTGCCGCCGCTCGGGGAGGCAGGGCTGCTCGCTGTACCCTTCTCCGCCGACCGCGCGCCCGAGGTGGAGCTGCCACTGCCCGTCGAGGCCCTGCTGGCGCACTACGAGGCCAAGGGCGAGGCCGGTGAGGTCGTCGAGGTCCCGGTGGCCAACGGCGACGGCGTCGGCCGGGTGCTGCTCTACGGGGTCGGCGACGGCTCGGCGGGCGCGCTGCGCAAGGCCGGCGCCACGGTCGTACGGCGGGGCAGGGGCAGGTCCTCCATCAGGGTCGTGCTGCCGGAGGGGCCGGTGGCAGCGTTCGTCGAGGGCGCGCTGCTGGCCACCTACACCTTCAGGATCGGCGAGACCAGGTCCGCCCCCGCGGCCCTGGTCGAGCTCGTCGGCGACGGCGTCGAGGCCGAGGTCGCCAGGGGTGCCGTGGTCGCAGAGGCCGTCTCGTTCGCCAGGGACCTGGCCAACACCCCGGCCTCGATCAAGACGCCGCAGTGGCTCGCCGAGCGCGCGACGGAGCGCGCCGAGGCGGCCGGGGGCGTCGACGTGAAGGTGTGGGACGAGCGCGAGCTGCGCGCCGAGGGCTTCGGCGGCATCCTGGCGGTCGGTCAGGGTTCGGTCAGCCCGCCGCGCCTGGTCCGGCTCTCCTACAGCCCGCAGGGCGCAACCAGGCACGTCGTCCTGGTCGGCAAGGGCATCACCTTCGACACCGGCGGCCTGTCCCTGAAGCCGAGCGACGGCATGAAGTTCATGAAGACCGACATGGCGGGCGCCGCGACCGTCATCGCGGCCGTCGCCGCGCTCGCCGCACTGGGCGCGCGGGTGCGGGTCACCGCCCTGGTCGCCGCCGCGGAGAACGCCTTCTCCGGTACGGCCCAGCGCCCCTCCGACGTGATCACCCAGTACGGCGGGCGGACCGTCGAGGTGCTCAACACCGACGCGGAGGGCCGGCTGGTGATGGCCGACGCGCTGGCCTACGCCGACGCCGAGCTTGACCCGGACGTCATGGTGGACGTCGCGACGCTCACCGGCGCGATCAGTGTGGCCCTGGGCAAGGACGTGGGGGCCGTCTTCGCCTCCGACGACGCCCTGGCGGCCGAGCTGACCGAGGCGGGCACGCAGGCGGGGGAGCGGCTGTGGCGGATGCCGCTCATCGAGGACTACTCTCCGGCGCTGGAGTCGAGTGTGGCGGACCTGGCCAACATCGAGGCCGGATCGACCTACGGCGCCGGTTCCATCACGGCGGCGCTGTTCCTGCGTGAGTTCACCGGCGGGCGGCCGTGGGCGCACCTGGACATCGCGGGCGTCGGCAGGAGCACCGCGGACGAGGGCTTCCTCAGCAAGGGCGCCACCGGCTACGGCGTGCGCCTGCTGCTCGACTGGCTGACCAGGAGCTGAGCCGGGCGGCTAGGAGCCGAGTTTGACGGCGGCCAGGACGCCGTCGCCGAGAGGGATCATCAGGGGGCGCAGTCGTTCGTCACCGCGGACCAGCTTGCCCAGCTCCCGCAGGGCCACGACGTCCGGGTCACGCCGGGTGGGGTCGGTCACCCTGTGCTGCCACAGCGCGCTGTCGAAGATCACGATGCCGCCGACACGCAGCAGGCGGACCGCCTCGGCCAGGTAGTCGGCGTACTCCTGCTTGGCTCCGTCGCAGAAGACCAGGTCGTAGCCGCCGTCGGACAGACGAGGCAGCACGTCCAGGGCCCGTCCCGTGATGAGGCGGGTCCTGCCGCCGGGGAAGCCCGCCTGGGCGAAACTCTGCCGGGCGAGGCGCTGGTACTCCGGCTCGACGTCCACGCTGGTGAGCGTGCCGTCCTGGCGCATGCCGCGCAGCAGCCACAGCCCGGACACACCGCATCCCGTGCCGACCTCCACGACGGCCTTGGCGTTGGTGGCCGAGGCGAGGAAACAGAGCGCGGCGCCGGTGCCGGGCGGGATGGGGGTGACCCCGACCTCCGCGGCGCGTCGGCGCGCCTCCCAGAGGATCTCGTCCTCCCGGTGGAATTCCTCGGCATAGGCCAGAGCGGCCTCCAACGGACTTGTCGGCGTCTCTGCCATCGGCCTCTCCTTCCCGCTTTCTCCGTACAGAGCCATATAGGGACTGGGTCGCAGCCTAGGGGAGCCAAGCCCGATCGGGAACTCATGTCATGCCTGGTGCGTTGCACGGTTTAAGCGGCCTTTGCCGGTCCTGAGGGTAGTGAGTGCGCACGAAGGGACGAAACCAGGCACTATGGCGATAGCGGTGGTCCCGGAGAGAGGAGTGCTGGTGGACGAGTTCGACCACCAGACGGATACTCCCGTGTCTGAATGGACACCTCCCACCTGGGAGGAGGTGGTTCGGACCCATTCGGCGCGTGTCTACAGGCTGGCCTATCGGCTGACCGGTAACGTCCACGACGCCGAGGACCTCACACAGGAGGTCTTCGTCCGGGTCTTCAGGTCCCTGTCGAACTACACTCCGGGGACCTTCGAGGGCTGGCTGCACCGCATCACCACCAACCTGTTCCTCGACATGGCGCGGCGCAAGCAGCGCATCAGGTTCGAGGGCCTGGCGGACGACGCGGCGGAACGGCTGCGTGGCCGTGAGCCGTCCCCCGCCCAGGTGTACGACGACACCCATCTCGAACCCGACATCCAGGCGGCACTCGACGCGCTCGCGCCCGAGTTCCGCGCGGCCGTCGTTCTGTGTGACATCGAGGGGCTGTCCTACGAGGAGATCGCCGCGACACTCGGCGTGAAGCTCGGCACGGTCCGCAGCCGTATCCACCGTGGCCGGGCTCAGCTGCGTGACGCGCTGGAACACCGCGCGCCCCGCGGAGATCAACTCCCCCCGACCATCACCCGCGGGGAGGAACTCGCATGAGAAGCCGCAGTTATGACGAATGTCACGACGAGCCGCTTGGCAAGGAGTGGTCATGAGTCATCTTGGAGAACGTGTTTCCGCGCTGGTCGACGGCGAGCTGAACCACCACGAGCGTGACCGGGCGCTGTCCCACCTCGCCTTCTGCGCCTCCTGCAGGGCCGAGGTGGAGGCCATGCGGGCGCTGAAGAGCCGCCTGAGGTCGCTCGACGGGCCCGCGATGCCCGCCGACCTGACGATGTCCCTGCTGCGGATGGCCGACCCCGGCGACCCGCTACCGCCGCGTGAGCGGCCTTTTCCCAGCGGTTCACGGACCTTCGGCGGGGCGCCGATCCCCGGCATGCACACCGTCGCGCCGCCGGACAACCGGCCGCGCGGGCGGGCCGCGTCGACGCGCCGTGCCCGCAGGGTCGGCTACGTCGCGGTCGGCGTCGCCTCCGCGGCGGTCGCCATCGGCACGCTGTTCGTCGTCGGCGGTCCCGACCCCGGCCCGCGTGTGCCTCCGGTCGACATGTTCGCCAACCAGCACAGGAACACCGCCCCGTACGGAGGCTCGGCGACTCCGAGCTTCTCGCCGACTCCGTGATCCGGCTGCCCGCCTGCCTGGCCGTGGTGGTCGCCATGGTGCTGGGCCTGGTGGCGGGCAGCCCGGCGCGAGCCGTACAGCAGTCTGTGCAGCAGGGCGAGCGCGACGAGGACACGGGCCTGCGGCTGCTGCGTGAGGCGGCCGCCGCGGCCAGGGGGCGCGGTTACTCGGGCACCCAGTACGTCACGACCTGGGGCCGTTCCGGGTCCTTCTCCTCCATGGTCGAGGTCCGCAACGTCCCCGGGCGCGGCCTGTCGGTGAGTTCACGCCCCTCGGGTACGGCGGGCTGGGTCGACCCCGGCACCCCCGCGGGGAGCATGGCCGCCCCCTCGGAGACGATGCTTGAGGTGCTGGCCCGCAACTACCGGGTGGTCGACGCGGGCAGGACCCGTACCGGCGGACGTGCCGCCCGCCTGGTGGACGTCCTGCGCACGGACGGCACGCCCGCGGCGCGTTACTGGCTGGACGAGTCGGGGGGCCTGGCGCTGCGCCGTGAGTTGTTCGACGGCCGGGGCCGGACCGTCCACGTGGGCGGCTTCCTCGACCTGACCCTCGATCCGGTTGCGCGTGGGAGCGTCGTCCCCGTGCCGCCTCCGGGCGGGCTCGACCTGGGCGAGGTGCCCGAGCTCCTGGACCGGGGGTGGCGTTTCCCCGCCGAGTTGCCCGGTCACCTTGAGCTGTTCGCGGCGCACACCGCACCTGCCGGATACTTGTATCTGGGATATTCGGATGGGTTGTCGGTCGTGTCGGTTTTCGTGGACTCTGGTGTGCTTGATGGGGAAAAGCTCCGTGGGTGGCATGCCCAGCGTCATGACGGGCATACGATCTGGATGCGGAACTCAGCCGAGCAGGGGACGATCTGGGCCAGTGGGGACCATGTCTACACCGTCTTCGCGGACGCTCCGGCCGACACGGTCGACGCCGCGGTCGCGGCACTGCCCCACGAACCCGCCCCGAACCTGTGGAACCGGCTGGGCAGAGGAGCCCACCGCCTGCTTTCCTGGGTCAATCCCTTCGGATAGGGCGCGTTTTACGTCTCTCGTATGCCGTTCAGGGGAAGATTGCCGGGTGCCCCCCGGTGAGTTGCCTCATGCGAGGCGAGGAGTGGTGAACATTCGATGACCGACGAGAACCGTACCCACGAGGCGGACGACGCCGAGGGGCGTACGCAGTCGGGCCTCACCGACGACAGAGGCGGTGCAGGCGCGACCTCGGAGTTCTCCAGGCCGGAGTTCCTGCCCGCAGGGCAGACGCCTCCCTCGCCGGTGGACCGGTCCCACGGAGTCCAGGGCTCCCAGGGGTACGGCGAGGGCTGGAGCCAGCTCGGTGAGCCCCCGGGGCGTGCCCGCTGGGGCGCCCGGGAGCCCGAGGGGCCCGGATACGAGGACTGGACCGGGCGTCAGGCCGCGCCTCCCGCCAACGGCGGCTGGGGAGACCCGTCGGGCAGGACCTACCGCGACACCGCGGTCTTCGCCGCCCCCGGGGGCTTTCCGGGGAACCAGCCGCCCCCGCCGTCGCGGGCGCACGGCCTCGGGCTGGGCTGGGCACCGCCGCCCGCGCCTCCGGTCCCCGGTGGGCCGGGGCCGTACGACGGGACCTTCGGCGGGTCGGCCGTCACCGAGCGGCGTGGCCCGCGCACCGGCACGCTGGCCGTACTGGCCGTGCTGATCGCGCTGCTGGCCTCCGCGGCGGGCAGCTTCGGCACCTACCTGCTCACCCGCCCGGCCAACTCCGACCTCGACCCGTCCTACCGGCTGGGGACGGCGCCGAGCGGCTCCAACTCCAGGGCCCCCGAGTCGATCGCGGGCGTGGCCTCCAAGGTCCTGCCCAGCGTGGTCTCGCTGTCGGTCAACGCGGGCACGAGCGCGAGCACCGGCTCCGGCTTCCTGATCAAGGGCGGTTACGTGGTGACCAACAACCACGTGGTCGCCGGGGCCGAGCCGAACAACAGCCAGATCCAGATCCAGTTCAGCAACCGCAAGTCGACCTCCGCCCACGTCGTAGGCCGCGACCCGGAGTCCGACCTCGCGGTGGTCAAGCCGGACGAGACCTTCGGCGCCCCGGAGATCGCCCTCGGCAACTCCGACAACGTGGTCGTCGGCGACCCGGTCGTCGCCATCGGCTCCCCGCTCGGCCTGACCGGGACCGTCACCTCGGGCATCGTCAGCGCCCTCAACCGTCCCGTCCAGGCCGGTGAGGAGAACAGCACCGACACGACCTGGCTGAGCGCCATCCAGACCGACGCGGCCATCAACCCCGGTAACTCGGGCGGACCGCTGGTCAACTCGGCGGGTGAGGTGGTCGGCGTCAACTCGGCGATCGCCACCCTCGGCAGGTCGGTCGGCGGCCAGAGCGGCAGCATCGGCCTCGGCTTCGCCATCCCGGTCAACCACGCCCGCAGGGTCGCCGAGGAGCTGATCACCACCGGCACCGCGAAGAAGTCCCGGATCGGCGTCACCATCGACCAGTCCTACCAGGGCGCGGGCGTCCGCATCGACACCGAGGTCAGGGGCGCCACCAAGCCCGTCGAGCCCGAGGGGCCGGCCGACAAGGCCGGGCTCAAGCCCGGGGACATCATCACCGAGGTCAACGGCATCGTGCTGCAGGACGGCTACGAGCTGATCGCGCTGATCCGCAACAAGGCGCCGGGGGAGAGGCTGACGGTGAAGTTCCAGCGCGGCGGCCAGGAGAAGACGGTCGTCGTGACCGTCGGTGCCGCGTCCCCGCAGCCCACGCCCAGTCCCTCATGATCGATGGAGGGGCTGGTGCGGGCACGGGTCGTGGGCATTAGTCTGGAAAAGGCTCCGGGCGTGTGCCCGGAGCGCCGCCTTGGTGTCATCCCGCTAGGAGATCACGGTGTTCGGACTCGGCTGGCCTGAGATCTTGGCGCTTGTGGTCATCGCGCTCCTCGTCTTCGGGCCGGACAAGCTGCCCCAGGCGGCCGCGCAGGCGGGCAAGACGCTGCGTTCCCTGCGGCAGATGGCCAACAACGCCAAGCAGGACCTGCAGGACGGTCTCGGGCCGGAGTTCGCCAACTTCGACCCGACCGACCTGAACCCGAAGAACTTCGTCCGCAAGCACCTCACCGGTGACCTGGAGGACGAGTGGCGCAGCGCCACGGCGGGCGTCGCCGGAGGGGCCGCCGTCTCCGGCCGCACGGGGACCGACGTCCTGGACGACTTCGACGAACTGGGGTACGGCGAGCTCCCGCCCTACGACTCCGAGGCCACCTGACCTCTCGGTGACCCCGCAGTGACCTCTTGGGGCCCGCCGTACGTCCCGCTCTAGCGGCCCCTGGTCGGGGAGATGCCGAGCTGCATGCCCTTGAGGCTGTTCGACCTCCTGCTCAGGCCCGAGGCGATCTTGATCAGCTCGGCGGCGGCCGGGGCGTCGGGGTCGGTCAGCACGAGCGGCTTGCCCTCGTCGCCGCCCTCGCGAAGCCGCATGTCGATCGGCACCTGGCCGAGCAGCGGCACACGGGCGCCGAGGGTGCGGGTGAGCGCGTCGGCGACCGTCTGGCCACCGCCCTCGCCGAAGACGGCGATCCGCTCGTCACAGTGCGGGCACGGCAGCCAGGCCATGTTCTCGATGACGCCCGCGATCTGCTGGTGGGTCTGCACGGCGATCGAACCGGCGCGCTCGGCCACCTCGGCGGCGGCCTGCTGCGGGGTCGTCACCACGAGGATCTCGGCAGAGGGCATCCGCTGCGCCACCGAGATCGCGATGTCACCGGTGCCGGGGGGCAGGTCCATCAGCAGGACGTCGAGGTCGCCCCAGAAGACATCGGCGAGGAACTGGTGCAGCGCCCTGTCCAGCATCGGGCCGCGCCACACCACCGGGGTGTTGCCCTCCGGCTTGAACATGCCGACCGAGATGACCTTGATGTCATGCGCGACCGGCGGCATGATCATGTCTTCGACCTTGGTCGGGCGGTCGGAGACGCCGAGCATGCGGGGCACGCTGTGGCCGTAGATGTCGGCGTCCACGACACCGACCTTCAGGCCGCCGGCGGCCATCGCGGCGGCGAGGTTGACGGTCACCGAGGACTTGCCGACTCCGCCCTTGCCCGAGGCGACCGCGAACACCCGGGTCAGGGAACCGGCCTGGGCGAAGGGGATCTCCTTCTCCGGCCCCCGGTTGCCGCGCAGCTTCGTCTGGAGCGACTTGCGCTGCTCGGTGCTCATGACGTCCATCTCGACCTGGACGCCGGTCACCCCTTCGACCTTGGAGACGGCCGTGGTGACGTCGCGTGTGATGGTGTCACGCATGGGACAGCCGGACACGGTGAGGTAGATTCCGACGCGCACCACCCCCTCTGGGGAGATGTCGACGCTCTTGACCATGTCGAGTTCGGTGATCGGCCGACGGATCTCAGGGTCGTTGACGGTCGCCAGCGCGGCCGTGACCAGTTCCGGGGTAGGTGCCATCGAAGTGTCGGCAACGGGCGTCGCGATGAGGCGGCGGGGCTGCCGTCCCTCCTTGTCTATTGTCGTCCAGGCGTTTCACGGACAGTTCGTGCCGCTCCCGGCTGAGAGTGGGAGGGGTCACGGACCCATGGTATGAACCGGGAGTTGACGCCGGGAATTCCGGGCTCCCGCACCCGGGTGATCCCCTATGTAGGTGCGCGTGCAACAGTCTAAGGTTACTGCGTGACCGTTACGGCGGACGAGCCGAAGGAGGCCGTCAGTTCAGAGGAACTGGTGGTCTGGAGGGTGCTGCAACGCGTCCAGGCGCGTGTCACCCGGGCACTGGAGACCGAACTGCTCGTCGGTCACGACCTCGCCCTGGCCTCCTACGACGTGCTCTCCCATCTGGCGGAGGCGCCGGAGGGCAGACTGCGCATGAACGACCTGGCCGAGCGGGTCCTGCTCTCCCGCAGCGGCCTGACCCGGTTGATCGACCGCCTCCAGCGTGACGGCCTGGTCGACCGCGAGGCCTGTCCCAGCGACGCGCGTGGCCTGTTCGCGGTGCTCACCGAGGCCGGTGGCGTACGGCTGGCGCAGGCGCGGCCCACCTATCTGCGGGGCATCCGCGCCCAGCTCCTCGACACCCTGGGCCCTGAGGAACTGCGCCGGTGCGCCTCGATCCTGACCGAGCTCTTCCCCGCGGACGACTGATCTCTCAGAGGAGGTCGTTCGCCGGGGGCCGGGGCTGCTGGAGGTCCTCCAGCAGGCGCTGGAGTTCGGAGCGGACGTAGTCGCGGGTGGCCACGTCGCCAAGGGCGATCCTCAGGGCCGCGATCTCCCGGGTCAGGTACTCCAGGTCTGCCTGGTTGCGTTCGGCCGCGGCCCGGTCTATGTCGGTCTGGACGCGGTCCCGGTCGTCCTGCCGGTTCTGGGCGAGCAGGATCAGCGGCGCCGCGTAGGAGGCCTGGAGCGAGAGCATCAGGGTGAGGAAGATGAACGGGTAGGGGTCGAACCTCCCCTCGCCCGGCACCAGGGCGTTCCACACCACCCAAACTCCGACGAAGACGGTCATGTAGACGAGGAACCTGGCGGTGCCGAGGAAACGCGCGATGCGTTCGGACAGCTTCCCGAAGGCCTCGGGGTCGTAGTGCGCGCGCAGACGCAGGCCCTGCTGTCTCGGCTGGTCGAGACGGTCAACCATGTTCGGCTCCCGGTTCGTGGTTGCGCTCCCGCCAGTCTTCGGGCAGCAGGTGGTCGAGAACGTCGTCCACGGTGACGGCGCCGACCAGACGGCCGAGCTCGTCCACCACGGGCACCGCCATCAGGTTGTAGGTGGCCATGTAGGAGGCCACCTGGTTGAGTGTGAACTCGGGCCTGATCGGGTCGAGCGAGCTGTCCACGACCCCGCCGAGCAGCGTCGAGGGAGGCTCGCGCAGCAGCCGCTGGAAGTGCGCCAGCCCGAGGAAGCGGCCGGTCGGGGTCTCGATGGGCGGCCTGGCCACGTAGACCTGCGCGGCCACGGAGGGCGTGACCTCCCGCTGGCGGATGTGGGCGAGCGCCTCGGCGACGGTCGCGCTCGGCGGGAGCACCACGGGTTCGCTGGTCATCATGCCGCCCGCGGTGTCCTCCGGGTAGATCAGCAGCCGCCGGATGGGGGCGGCCTCCTCGGGCTCCATCAGCGCCATCAGGGCCTCGGCCTGTTCGGCCGGGAGGTCCTGGAGCAGGTCGGCCGCGTCGTCGGGGTTCATCTCCTCAAGGACGTCCGCGGCGCGCCGGGGGGTGAGCCTGCCCAGGATGCCGATCTGGTCCCGTTCCGGGAGCTCTTCGAGCACGTCGGCGAGCCGTACGTCGTCGAGGGCGGCGGCGACCTCGGTGCGGCGTTTGGCGGGCAGTTCGTGCAGCGCGCCGGCCAGGTCGGCGGCGCGCATCGTCTCGAAGGCGACCAGCAGGCCGGCCGCGCCCTGGTCCTTCTGCACCGCGCTGAAACCACTGACCTCGGCCCAGTCGACGATCCTGGCCGGGCCGCGCCGCCGCAGGCCGAGGCCCTGGCCCACCCTGACGACGGCGACCTTGGTGATGAGCCACTCGGCGCGTCTGACCTGCTCCATGGCCAGGTCCAGGACGGTCACACGTTCGCCCTCGACCTGCACCTCCAGGTCGAGCATCTGGCCGATGACCAGGCTCTCAGTGGCCCGCTGCTCGAAGCGCCGCACGTTGATCTGGCCGCTGAAGACGACGGAGCCCGCCTCGATGCCGCGGACCCTGGTGATCGGCAGGAAGACCCGCCGCCTGGGCTGCACCTCGACGACGAGGCCGTGCACGCGTGGGGGAGCGGCGCCCGCGAACGCCACCACGACGTCCCTCACCCGCCCGATCTGGTCACCCACCGGGTCGAAGACCGGGGTTCCCGCGAGTCGCGCGATGAAGATCTTCACATTTGCAGGGTAGGTCGCCTTCTCGCCGGGGCGGTTCAAGGCTCGCTCACATTTCGGACGTCCCCTTGCTGTGCGCATATCCGATATGTCAGCATCAAAGCATGCGAACGGTAGTTACATGGGTGGTGAATCCGTGCGGCGTGACGGTCTGCTGATCGCCTTCGCGTCGTCCTGGTGTTTCGCGTTCTCCGGGCCGATGGCCAAATATCTCGGCGCGGCCGGGCTGTCCCCTCTTGAGGCCGTCTGGGTGCGGATGGCCGGAGCCGGGCTGCTGCTCACCGGGGTACTGGCGCTCCTGCGGCCCGCCGCGCTGCGCATCCCACGCTCCCGGCTGCCGCTCTTCGTGGCCTACGCGGTCGTCGCGGTGGCCGGGGTGCAGGCGCTGTACTTCGCGGCGATCACCAGGCTGCCGGTCGGCGTCACCCTGCTCATCGAGTTCACCGCCCCGGTGCTGGTCGTGCTCTGGGTGCGCTTCGTCCGCCGGGTACGGCTGCCGCGCGCCGCCTTCGTCGGCGCCGTGGTCGCGGTCGTCGGCCTCGGCATCGTGGTCGAGGTGTGGTCGGGCATGGCCCTGGACCCGTTCGGACTGCTGCTCGCCTTCGGCGCCGCCGCCTGCTGCACGGGCTACTTCCTGCTCAGCGACGGCTTCGGCGGGGACGTCGACCCGCTCGGCCTGATCGCCTGGGGCCTGGTCGGCGCGGCGATCGTGCTCGTGCCGGTCTCCCAGCCGTGGAACATCCCGTGGCGGGCCTTCGGCCAGGTCGTCGCCCCCGCAGGAGGCCACCCCCTGCCCGTGCTGGCCGCGGCGCTGTGGATGATCCTCATCGCGACCGTCGCCGCCTACATCCTCGGTGTCACCGCGGTACGCCGCCTGTCGGCCGCCGTCGGTTCGACGGTCGCCTCGCTTGAGGTCATCGCCGGGGCGATCATCGCCTGGGTGCTGGTCGGTGAGGCGCTCGGCCCCTTCCAGATCGTCGGCGGTCTCATCGTCCTGTTCGGCGCCTACCTGGCCCAGCGCGCCACCGCGGCCCTGCCCGTCCCCGTCGAGGCCGGGGAACCGGCCAGGGTCGGCTGAGGCCGCGGGTTCCAGGCGGGCCTCAGCCGGGCCTCAGGCGGGTTCCTGGGGCGTCAGCCGTACCACCGTGCAGGCGGCGGCCCAGCGCTCGGGCAGACCCGCGGCGTCGGGGGCGTTGAGCCGTTCCTTGGCCAGCACGGCGACCGCCTCGGGGGAGGCGGCCTGGTCGACCACCTCGACGGCCGCGTCGAAGACGACCAGGCGGGCCCCGTTGTCCTTGCTCCTGAGCGTCACCTGGACCCGCTCCGCCTCGGCGAGGCGGGGCAGGTCCTGCTCGTCCCCGCCGGTGACGAGATAGATCGCGCCGTCGTGCCACACGTGCCAGGCGAGCCGCTGCCGGTCCAGCGACAGCCACAGGACCCCGGACTTCCTGGCGCCCTCCTCGATCACTCCCATGGCACGAATGTACGGCCTTCGCCTGCCGTCCCCGGCGGGGCGGGCTGCCGCTAGCGTTGGGTCATGCGCTCACGACGTTCGTGCCTGGCGGTGCCCGGCAGCAATCCCCGCTTCCTGGAGAAGGCCCAGGGGCTGCCCGCGGACGAGGTCTTCCTCGACCTTGAGGACTCCGTGGCGCCGTCGGCCAAGGAGGGCGCGCGCAAGAACGTCGTGGCGGCCCTGCGGGAGGGCGACTGGTCGGGCAGGACCCGGGTCGTGCGGGTCAACGACCTGAGCACGCAGTGGACCTACCGGGACGTCATCGAGGTCGTCGAGGGCGCCGGGGAGTTCCTCGACTGCCTGATGCTGCCCAAGGTCGAGGACCCGGCCCAGGTGGTCTGGCTCGACACGCTGCTGACCCAGATCGAGAAGGCCAACGGCCTGCCGGTCGGCCGGATCGGCATCGAGGCCCAGATCGAGAGCGCCAGGGGCCTGGTCAACGTGGACGCGGTCGGCGGAGCCTCCAGGCGGCTTGAGACGCTGGTCTTCGGCCCCGCCGACTTCATGGCCTCGATCAACATGCGGACGCTGGTCGTGGGGGAACAGCCTCCCGGCTACACCGAGGGCGACGCCTACCACTACATCCTGATGCGCATCCTGATGGCCGCCCGCACGCACGGCCTGCAGGCCGTCGACGGCCCCTACCTGGCGATCAGGGACCTGGACGGCTTCCGCCGGGTCGCGGGGCGCTCCGCGGCCCTCGGCTTCGACGGAAAGTGGGTGCTCCACCCCACGCAGATCGAGGCGGCGAACGAGGTGTTCTCGCCGTCCCAGGAGGACTACGACCGGGCCGAGCTGATCCTGGACGCCTACGACCACTACACGACGGTCGAGGGGCGCGGCGCGGTCATGCTCGGTGACGAGATGATCGACGAGGCGTCCCGCAAGATGGCGTTGGTCGTGACGGCCAAGGGGAGGGCGGCGGGGATGACCCGGACCACCGCCTTCACCCCACCGGCCCCCTGACTCCCAGCCCGAGGGTTTTTCCCGTCATGAAATCTCGGAATTAAAGCCACAGATAGTGATAATTCCGGCGCCGCGCCGATAAATCTGACTAGAGAGGTCTCGTCATCGGGGCTCCGGCGTGTTGCTCTTGATGTGCACGGTTGGAACCCCCGCCGCCCCACGGAGGTGATCGTTTCCGCGGAACGGGGTAGTAGTAAGGTCTCCTGCGCTTCGCCGTGGCCGTACGGTGACGCGACGGAGTGTCACGGAGATGAATGGAACGGTCCGGAGTGCCCAACCCCGGGCTGGACGGGCTTCCTGCGAGGAGGTGCTGAGCGTGGCCCCGGGCCCCCACGAACCGCGCTCACGAGAGTGGCCGGCGGACGACGAAGGGACGCACGGAGGCGGACGCCGGCGGCATCCGGACTCGCCTCCGACGATCCAGCACTCCCCCCCAGGCCCCTCTGACGACGACCCCCGAGGACTTCCGCTCGCCTCCCCGTGGAGGCTGCCGCCGTTCGCCGCGCCCACCCCGGAGGACGAGCCCCCCAGGGCCCGCCCCGAGGGCCTGGGCGGTGAGCGCCGCCGCGCCCACACCCAGCCGTACGCCTCCCCGGCGGGCAGCCCGCCGGACCCCGACCAGCGTTCCGGCCCCGAGCTGTGGCCGGACCGGCCGCCCGAGCGCAGGCACGGCAGGCGGGACGGCGAACGCCCCGACCTGCTGGTGGCCTCCGGGCCGTCCCGCGAGCGGGACGACGCCCCCGGTGACGGCGACTACGGAGACCTCCTGAGCCCCTCCTGGTTCGACGACTCCGACCCTCTCGGCCCGGCGGCCGAGGCGCCCAGGAGGACCGGAGAGGGCGACTACGGGGACCTTCTCGGCCACTCGGGGCGCGACGACGCCCACGCGGTCTTCTCGGCCCCCGGTCCCGACGCGTCCTGGGGGGAGACCGAGGAGCCGGACGTCCCCCGTGAACCGGTCAGACGCCGCCGTGGCGACCGGCCCGACCTGCTGGTGGCCTCGGGGCCGCCGCGCAGACCCGCCGAGCCCGCCCAGGAGGACCGGACCGGCCCGTACGACGTGTGGCACGACCTCCAGGAGGAGGCGCCGGCCCAGCCGTGGGAACCGGACGAGGACGAGCCCGCCGTACCGGGGGAGGACGACGACCTTGAGCCGGTGCACCGGCTCGGACGTCCCCCCGGAGGCAGGCCCGCCAGGCCCGACCTGCTGGTCGCCGAGGGGCCGCCGGGCAGGAGGGGGTCCGGCGGACGGCACCACCGCTCCACGACCGCCCCCTCCGCGCTGCGCCGTTCGAGCCCGGCCGGACGCGGGCGCAGAGGCCTGGTCGTGCCCGTCGTGGTCGCCGCCGTACTGGCCGCCGCGGTCGGCGGGGGAGCGGTGCTGTGGAGCTGGAACGGCGGGCCGTTCACCACCGGCCTGCAACTCGTCGGAGCCGAGGTGAGTCCCGGTGACACCGACTTCGCCCCGCCGGCGGACGCGGGCGGCACCGGATCGAGCCAGGTGCTCAACGCCGTGGCCTCGGCGGGCTCCGTCATGGTCGCCGTGGGCAGCGACACGACCAGCCCCGTGCCCAGGCCGCTGTTCCTCGTCTCCCCCGACGGAGGGGTGACCTGGCAGCTGGGCAAGGTGACCGGCCCGGCCGGTTACGAGAACGGCCCCACGACCGTGGGCAGGGTCGCGGGCGGCGACGGCCTCTGGCTGGCCGCGGGCAACGACCTCCTGGGCGCGGGCCGGGGCCTGTGGACCAGCGAGGACGGCACCACCTGGACCGCCGTGGCCCCGGCGAAACTGGGCGCGTTCATGACCGGCGACAAGATCATGGACCTGGCCAGGACCTCCTCCGGGTTCGTCGCGGTCGGCACGAGAGTGCTCCAGGACGGCTCATCGGGGGCCGTGGCCTGGACCTCCCCCGACGGGCAGGGGTGGAGCAGGGTCGAAGCCGGTGAACTCGGCACCCCGGACCAGGTCAGAGGACTCAAGGCGGTCGTGGCCAGAGGCGACTCGGTGGTCGCGCTCGGCGACCCGGGACGGAGCGGCTCCCCGGCCGTCCTGCGCTCGGCGGACGGAGGGAAGACCTGGACGCGGGCCGGTTCCGCGCCCTCGGGCGTCACCCCTGAGGCGGGCGCGCTCGCGGCCTCCTCCTCGGGGTTCGTACTCGTCCCGATCCAGCGGCGCGACGCGAAGGGCGACGTCGTCGTCTACTGCTCGGCGAGGGGCGACGACTGGGAGCAGTGCGGCGGCATCACCGGCCTGGCCCGGGAGGGCTCCGGGGTCAGGCGCCTTGCCTCCTCGGACGCCGGAATCGCCGCGGTCGCCGAATCCGGCTTCGAACGGTACGCCGTCTACACCAGCAGGGACGGCCGTGACTGGCGCAGGTCCACCGACCTGGGCGACGTGCCCGGCTCGCTACGGGCCCTGGCCATCTCGGAGGAGGGCACCCTCGTCGTCGGCGGAGACGAACGCGCCGCCGACGTGGACAACCGCCTGGTCCTCATCACGGCCCCCGAGGGAGGCCAGGCGCGTCCCGTAGCCCTCGACCGGATCGACGGTCTGACCAGGGCCTCCCGCGACACCGCCAGGATCGCCGCCGGGAACGGCGCGTTCGTCGCCGTCGGCGCGGTCGCCGGAGACGCGGGCATATGGACCAGCAGGGACGGCCACACCTGGAAGGGCGCGGGCCCGGCACAGGCTCTCGGCGGCTCGTGGCGCCAGGCCCTCAGCGACGTCACCCGGGGCAGGCAGGGCTGGCTCGCCGTCGGCGGCACGATGACCGACGCCTCCTCGACGGGGCCGCTCCTGGTCGCCTCGGCCGACGGCGCGACCTGGCGCAGGCTTCCCGCGACCGGCCCCCTCGCCCCCGCCGCGGAACACGACTTCCTCGCCCCCCACGCGGTGGCCGCGGGTCCCTCGGGCTACGTGCTGGCCGGAGAGGACCGGGGACCGTCCGCGACCGTCCCGGTGCTGTGGTTCACCGCCGACCTCAAACGCTTCACCCGGGCGGCGCGTCTGCCCGCAGGCGGTGTCGGCGTGCGCCTGTACGACGTCTCCGTCACCTCCTCCGGGTACGTCGCCGTCGGCGGCATGGGCACCGACGGCCACGAGACCGGTGTGGTCTGGGTTTCCGCCGACGGGATCAACTGGGTCGCGCGCAAACCCGTGCTGCCCGAGGGCGCGACGGCGGCGGGCCTGAGACACGTGGTCCAGCACGGCACGACCATCGTCGCCACCGGAACCGCCGTCACCGGCGACGGGCAACGGGCCTTCGGGGCGATGTCGGAGGACAACGGCATCTCGTGGGAGTTCTCCTGGCTGCCCGCCGAAGGGGCGGCCGCCGTACTGGACATGGCGGCGACGGCCGACGGCGTGGTCGCGGTCGGCTGGCAGGGAGCGCCGGGCGAAGGGGACAGCGTCGCGTGGACCTCGGAGGACGGCCTGAAGTGGCAGCCGCACACCCAGACGGAGGACGGCCTCGCCGGGGAGGGCGCGCAACGGCTCGGCGCCGTCACCGTCGCCGGCGACCAGGTCGTCGCCCTGGGGCGTTCGACCACCTACGACAGCGACCACCTCACCCTGTGGCGCTCGACCCTGACGGCCTCCCGATGATCTTCCAGCCGATGAGGTCGTCGAGCAGGCCCGGCGAGAGAGGCAGCCGGGCCAGGTCGTCCTCGGCGAACCAGCCGACGTCCTCCGCGTCGTCCCCGGCGCGGAGCGTGCCGCCGGAGGCCTCGGCGAGATAGTCGTGGATCTCGTAGACGACGCCGCCGGGACCCGGACGGTCGACCGTGCCTGCCAGGCCGACGGCCCTGACCGTCAGGCCCGTCTCCTCACGCAGCTCACGGGCCAGCGCCTCGGCGTCGGACTCGCCCGGCTCGACCCGCCCTCCGGGGATGGACCACAGGCCCTTCCCCGGGGGACGGCCTCGCCGTACGAGGAGTAACCGGTCTTCCGCGTCACGGATGATCGCTCCCACACAATTTACGCGCACATGAACAAGATTACGGCTGCGCAACGAGAAGCGCCCTTGACGAACCGGGTGTGGACAAAGCACCGTGGGTAGGCGTGAGAGCCGAGCCCATTTGTCCGCGTTGTTTCGGCCCCCTCCGCCCGCCCAGTGCCTGGTCGAGCGCCTGGCGGTGTGGACCGCACGGTGACGTCCTGCCGTTGCAGTCGCCGAAACGCCCCTCTCAGGCTGCGATCGAGGGCCTCGGAAACTCCAGGGTCCCGGCCTGGCTTCCGTGGCCGCTGCCGCAGGGATGGCTGGTGACGGGCTTCGCGGAGGCGGGCGACGAACGCAGCGGCGTCAGAGGCACCGTGGTCGCGATCTCCGGCCCCTCACTGACCCACGGCCCCGCCGACATGCTGATCATCGCCGAGGAGCCCGGAGTGGGACTCGGCGCCGGGTTCGCCGGAATCGCGGGAACCGACCCGGGAGAGGGCTTCGGCGAAGGGCCGCCGCACGCCAAGGTCGAGATCATGGGCCATCCCACGCCCATGTGGTGCGTCGAAGCGGCCCCCGACCGGGCGGTCTACGCGGGCGAGGCCCTGGGAAACTGGCTGTGGGCGGTCGTCTGGCCGGGCGAGGCGGGCTACCTGGTGACCCTCGCCGAACTCTCCCTGAGAGATCTCAGGGAACACGACCAAACCCTCGACCTCCCTCTGGGAGCTTTCTCTCCGCGCCTGGAAAACTAGTTGTGTTTCTTTGCTCCGCCTGGCGGCGTCGCGGGTTGTGTCTCTTTGCGCCGCCTGGCGGCGTCGCGGGCTTGGGCGCCCTGGGTCGGTGTCTTCCCTCGTCGCTGTGTCTCTTTGCTCCGCCTTCGGCGTCGCGGGGCTTGGGCGCGTCGGTGCTTTCCCTCGTCACTCCGTCGCTTCGCTCCTGCGTTCCTCAGTCCAAGCACCGACGCGCCCAAGCCGAAACCCCTCACGCACGGCACCGGTAGGGCCAAGATCAAAGTCTTCGCTTCGGGTTTGTTGGTCGGCCGTGCGCTCTTCCTTTCCGTGTGGGGGCCGGGGGTCTGAGGGCCGGTGCGGCTCGTCTGTGTGAGCCGGGAGAACTCCTCGTCGTTCTTCGGGCAGGTGGTGAGGCGTGTCCGCCCGAGGGCGGTGGGCCGTTACCGGGTGGTCTGAGGGGGCCGAATTCCGGGAGGGCTACGTGGAGTGAGGAGAACGGGGATGCTTGCTACCCTGCGGGTCGGGAACGTCTGGTCTGTCATGGCGTGTTCCTTACCGAGGGTCAGGGGAAACGGGTGTTCGACGTCCAGTTCTTCGTCGAGGCGTTCGTCACGATGTTCGTGATCATGGACCCGCCCGGGATCATTCCGCTCTTCCTCGCCTACACGGGTGGTCGTACGGCCCTCGAACGTCGCAGGATCGCCTGGCAGGCCCCCATCGTCGCGTTCTGCCTCATCGTGATCTTCGCCGTTTTCGGTCAGGCCATCCTGGGATACCTGCACGTCGAGGTGGCGGCCATGCAGATCGCCGGTGGCCTCCTGCTTCTGCTGGTCGCCCTGCAACTGCTCACCGGAGACACCGAGCCTCCCGCCAACGCCGTACGGTCCAACGTCAACGTGGCGCTCGTCCCGCTCGGCACCCCACTGCTCGCCGGGCCGGGCGCGATCGTCGCCACGATCGTCTTCGCGCAGCAGGCCGGCCACAAGGACGGCGGCATCCTGGCCCTGGCCCTGGCCATCGCCGTCGTGCACATCCTGCTGTGGGTGTTCATGCGTTTCTCGGTCACCGTCATAAGAGTGATCAAGGAGAACGGCGTGGAACTCATCACCCGGGTCTCCGGCCTCCTCCTGTCCGCCCTGGCCGTACAACTGATCATCACCGCCATCCGCACCCTCCTGAACACCCCCACCTGAGACCCTTCTTCGCCTTTTCGGCCCAGGTCTTCCGGCGCCACGTGTGAGGGCTTGGCCTTTGCCTTACCGGTGTCGTGTGGGAGGGGTTTCGGTTCGGGCGCGCCGGCGCTTGGACTGAGGAGCGAAGGAGCGAAGCGGATGAGCGACGAGGGAAAGCGTCGGCTCGAAGCGCCCGAACCCCGCGACGCCGCCAGGGGGAGCAAAGAGACAGAGCGTCGGCTCGAAGCGCCCGAACCCCGCGACGCCGTCAGGCGGAGCAAGAGACAGAGCGCCCGAACCCGCGACGCCGAAGGCGTCGCAAAGAAAACAGGTAAAGTGCGGAAGCGTGACAGCGCGTATCGAGCGAGTGGTGACCGAGGGCGTCGTCGATGTCGACGGCGTCGAGCACAAGGTCGAGAACAACACCTGGATCGTGGGTGACGATGAGGAGGTCATCGTCATCGACCCCGCGCGTGACGCGGAGGCGATCCTGGAGAAGGTCGGCGAGCGGGAGGTGCTGGCGGTCGTCTGCACCCATGGTCTGCCCGACCACGTGGGTGCGGCCATCGAGGTGGCGGCCCGTGACGAGGCCGTGGTCGCGCTCCACCCGAAGGACCGGCCGCTGTGGCGGCTGACCTGGTCGGAGACGTGGCCGGACATCGAGATGGAGGACGAGGGGCTGTTCGGCGTCGCGGGCGTCCAGCTTGAGGTCCTCTCGACGCCCGGTGTCTCGCAGGGCGGGGTCTCGCTGTACTGCGAGACGCTCGACGCGGTCTTCAGCGGCAAGACGCTGCAGGCCGACGGTCCCGGCAGGATCGGCGGGGAGTATCCCGCGCTGGCCGACCAGCTCACCGCGATCGGCGGCAGGCTGTTCACGCTGCCGCACCGCACCCGGGTGCTGCCCGCGCACGGCGAGGAGTCCACGATCGGCGACCTGGAGCCGCAGTTCGACGCCTGGCTCTCCGGTTCGCTGACCCGCGGCACGGTCGAGGAGAAGGAAGGGCCGCTCACCGACGGCACCAGGGCCGCGGGCATCCGGATCAACCTGAACGACGAGTAGTCCTTTCATGGACCAGCTGCCCCTGGAGGGCATGCCGCGGCGGCTGTACTCGTGCACGCCGTCGCGGTTGAACACCTGGCTGGACTGCCCGAGGCGTTACCGGTTCACCTACCTGGACCGGCCGGCGCCGCAGAAGGGTCCGCCGTGGGCGCACAACAGCGTCGGCGTCAGCGTGCACAACGCGCTGGCCGGGTGGTGGCGGGAGCCGTACGAGCGGCGCACGCCCGTGATGGCGGGTGTCCTGCTGAACAACGGCTGGATCGGCGAGGGGTTCCGCGACGCCGCCCAGTCGGCGGCGTGGCGTGCGCGGGCCCGTGAGATGGTCATGGGCTACGCCGCCTCGCTGGACCCCGCTGACGAGCCGGTCGGGGTCGAGCGTACGGTCGCCACCAGGACGTCCGTCATCGCCGTCTCAGGGCGGGTCGACCGGCTCGACCGGCGCGGTGACGAACTGGTCGTCGTGGACTACAAGACGGGCCGCCGCCCGCTGACCGAGGACGACGCGCGTTCCTCGCTGGCGCTGGCCGTCTACGCCGTCGCCTCCTCCCGGATGATGCGCCGTCCCTGCCACCGGGTGGAGCTGCACCATCTGCCGACGGGCTCGATCGTGGAGTGGGAGCACTCCGAGGAGTCCCTGGCCCGGCACATCGGGCGTGCCGAGGCGATCGCGGTCGAGGCGTCGGAGGCGGACGAGGCCTACCGGGCCTGGGCGGGCGAGGCCCCCCGAGGTTCCCGTACGGCCGCCGCGGGGCGCACGCCGCCCGCAGTACCACCTCGGATCGACGAGGTTTTCCCGCCCAGGACGGGCCCGCTCTGCTCCTGGTGTGATTTTCGCGCGCACTGCCCGGAGGGACAGCGGGCCGCCGACGGCCGTCAGCCGTGGGACGGCCTCGGCGACGACTGAGGCGTTCTCGAAGCATCTCCACAGGTCTCAGAGCGACCCTTACGGCACGCCTGAGCGCCCCTTGAGACGAGGTTCCGGGGGCGGGTGATGACTGGGGCGCGGGTGTCCGGAATTTGGCGTTCAGTGCATGAGTATCTCAGGGCTTCTGTCGTGTTGTGCCCCGGATTGATCCGATGAAATATGTATCAAAAGTGGTAGATTATTATATTTGGGGCCAATAACAGAAAATAGGTCCGACGTAATTGCCGCCAACCATTGACGAAAGCACTGATATCGGGTCATAACGGTTGTGACCCAAAACCCACGCGTCACATGGAAGGCGGTGCACTCTCATGGTCGAGACCACGGAGCGCCAAGGCGAGAAGGCCACCTGGCACAAGCCCGGTTACCAGGTCGTCGAGGCGTCGATGGAGATGACGGCGTACTTCCTGGCCACCAGGTAACCGGACGGGGGTTCACGCCATGCGACTGCGAATTCTGGGAACCGCCGCAGGCGGTGGCGTCCCCCAGTGGAACTGTGCGTGCCCCGGGTGTACCGGGGCACGCACCAACCCGGCCTGGCGGCGCACCCACGCGTCGCTGGCCGTCGAGGACCACATCGTCAACGCGACCCCCGACATCGCCGAACACGTCGAGACACTGCGTTCCGGCGGTACGCCCACGGAGCGGACACGCGTCATGCGCGTGGTCCTCACCGACGCCGAACTCGACCACACACTGGGGCTGTTCCGGCTGCGCGAGGCCGACGAACTGGAGATCGTCGCCACCCCCACGGTCCGCCGGGCGCTCACCGGTGGGCTGAGGCTGTCTGAGGTGCTCTCCCCGTACGCCGACCTGCGCTGGCGTGACCTGACGGCGGACGGCGAGGTCGCGCTCGCCGAGGACGTCGGTGTCCAGGCGGTCCCGGTCTCCGGGAAACGCCCCCGCTACGCCTCGGACGAGGCGGCGGCTCCCGACTGGGTGGTCGCGCTGCGCTTCACCGACCGGGCGAGTGGCGGGACGTGCCTGTACGCCCCGGCCTTCGGCGTCTGGTCGCCCGAGCTTGAGGCGGCGATGGCCGAGGCCGACTGTGTGATCGTCGACGGCACCTTCTGGGACGACGAGGAGCCCCGCCGTACCGGGATCTCCTCGCGCACCGCGACCGAGATGGGCCACCTGCCCGTCGAGGCGACGGCGGAGCGACTGTCCCGGCTGCCCGGCCGGTGCCTGTACACGCATCTGAACAACACCAACCCCCTCGTCGACCCGGACGCGCCCCAGCACAAGAGGCTGGCCGAACTGGGCGTCGAGGTGGCCGCCGACGGAATGGTGATCGAGCTGTGAACGCCGAATCCTGGACCCCCGCCGAGTTCGAGTCCCGTCTGCGGGCCGTGCCCGAGGCGCGATACCACAACCGCCACCCCTTCAACGTGCGCATGCACGCCGGGGAGCTGTCGCCGGAGGAGATCCGCCGGTGGATTCTCAACCGTTTCCACTACCAGCGGCACATTCCGATCAAGGACGCGCTCATCCTCGCCAAGCTGGAGGCGCCGGAACTGCGCCGCATGTGGATCCGCCGCATCCAGGACCACGACGGAAGGCGCGCGGGCGAGGGCGGCATCGAGCGCTGGCTGCGCCTGGGAGAGGCCGCGGGCCTGGACCGCAAGGACCTGCTGTCCGGGGAGGGCGTCCTGCCCGGCGTGCGGTTCGCCGTCGAGGCGTACGTGAACCTGTGCAGGCTGGGGACGCCGCTTGAGGCCGTCGCCGCGTCGCTGACCGAGCTGTTCGCCCCCGACATCATGCGGACCAGGATCGAGGCCTTCGAGCGGCACTACACCTGGATCGACTCCGAGGGCCTGCAGTACTTCAGGGGCAGGATCAGCCAGGGACGGCAGGACAGCGGGGAGGCCCTCGAAATGGTCCTGGAGTGGGCCAGGGGACGGGCCGAGCAGGAGCGGGCCGTGGCCGCGCTCTCCCGCAAGTGCGACGTGCTGTGGGCGCTGCTCGACGCGGTGGACCAGGCGTGACGGCCGCCGAGGCCCCCTCCCCGGGGGCGGAGACCGTGCCCCAGGCCGACTGGCGGCCCCGCCTCGGCTCCGGGATCATCCTGCGGCACGACGCCGTACGGCGGGCCGACCTGCTGGTCATGCCCGAGCGGATCGTGCTGCTTGAGGGCGGGGCGGTCGCCGTACTGCGGCTGTGCGACGGGGTCAGGACCGTGGCGGAGATCGTCGAGCGGCTGAGCGCGGACTTCCCCGGGGCGCCGGTGGCCGACGACGTCACCGAGTTTCTCAGCCGGGTGCGTACGGAGGGGTGGGTGCGATGAGTGAGACGGGCGACGGGCCCGCGCCGCCGTGGGCCATGCTGGCCGAGCTCACCCACGGCTGCCCGCTGCACTGCCCCTACTGCTCCAACCCGGTCGGGCTCATCCCGCGCTCCCGGGAGCTGGCCACCGCCGACTGGGTGCGGGTCTTCGAGGAGGCCGCCGCGCTCGGGGTGGTCCACGCGCACCTGTCCGGCGGCGAACCGCTGCTGCGCGCCGACCTTGAGGAGATCACCGCCGCCGCGGCGCGCAACGGCGTCTACACCCAGCTGGTGACCAGCGGCGTCGGGCTCGACGAGGACCGGCTCGCCCGGCTGGTCGAGGCGGGGCTGCACAGCGTCCAGCTCTCGGTGCAGGACTCGACGGCCGCGGCCTCCGACCTCATCGCCGGGACCCGCTCCTTCGCCGCGAAGGAGCGCGCGGCGGCCCTGGTGCGCGAGACGGGGCTTCCGCTCGGGCTCAACGTCGTCCTCCACCGGCGCAACCTCGACTCCATCGAGGGCATCGTCGAACTGGCCGCCTCCTGGGGCGCCGAGCGGGTCGAGCTGGCCAACACCCAGTTCTACGGTTGGGCGCTGCGCAACCGGCGCGCGCTGCTGCCCACGCGCGAGCAGCTCACCCGGGCCAAGGAGACCGTGGAACGGCTGCGCGAGCGGGTCGAGGGCGTCGAACTGATCTGGGTCGTCCCCGACTACTTCGACGGGGTGCCCAAGCCCTGCATGGGTGGCTGGGGGGCGATCTCGCTGACCGTCGGCCCTGACGGATCGGTGCTGCCCTGCCCGGCCTCCTACGACCTGCCACTGGAGTTCCCCAACGTCAGGAATCACTCGCTTGAGTGGATCTGGCGGCGTTCGGCGGCCTTCGAGGCCTACCGGGGCACGGAGTGGATGAGCGGGCCGTGCGCCGGTTGCCCGCGCAAGGAGGTGGACTTCGGCGGTTGCCGCTGCCAGGCCTACGCGCTCACCGGGGACGCGAGCCGTACGGACCCGGCGTGCGGGCTCTCACCCGACCACCACCTGATCACCGAGCTGGTCGAGTCGGCGGGGGACGGGGAGCTGGTCTACCGGCGGCCGGAACGGCTCACCCCGCCGCGACAGGCGGTCGGCCCGAACCCCTGAGGAACGCGGTTCAGCTGCGCAGGTTCGCCTCGGCGGCGGTCCAGAAGCGGATGAGCGCCGCCGCCGTCGTCTCCGGGGCCTCGACCGCGGGAGAGTGGGCCGCGCCGGGCACGACGACGCAGTCGGCGTTCAGCCGGTCGGCCATCTCCGACTGTGCCATCGGCGGCCAGCCGTCGTCGTGCTCGCCGAACAGCACCAGGGTCGCCACGTCCACCTGGTTGAGCTCGTCACAGCGGTCACGTGCCGCGAGGATCTCCTTGGTCATCACGGACATCCCGACCGGGGAGTTGGCGAAGAAACGCTTGCGCAGGAAGGCCACGATCTCGTCGGGCACCCCGGCGGACAGGGCCTCCGGCTCAAGGTGGGCGTCCCACATCCGTTCGAGCCCCACCTCGGGGGCCCTGGTCAGCATCTCCCGGCCCACCTGCTCTCTGGGGCCGACGATCGCGGCGGGGCCGGTGCTCATCATCGTGTAGGAGGCGAACTTGGTGCGGCCGTCGATGACCGCCTCCCGGGTGACCAGGCCGCCGAAGGAGTGCCCGACCAGGTGGACGGGCTCACCCCTGCCGATCAGCTGCGCCAGCGCGTCGACGTCGTTGCCCAGCGCCGCGCACGTGTAGGCCGACGGGTCGTCGGGGCCGCCCGTCTCGAACTGCCCCCGCATGTCGATCGCGACGACCTGACGGCCCGACTGGGCGAGCGTCTGAAGAACCGCGAGGAAGTCCTCCTTGCTGCCGGTGAGACCGGGAACCAGCAGGGCGGGCATGCGTTCGGCGATGCCGCTGACCGGCAACGCCTCCAGCGCGGCGAACGTGCCGGCCGCAGTCTCCAGCCGACGGGCACGGACGCCTGGAGGCAGGGTCAGAAAACGCGGCGTACTCACGTGGCCCCACGATACCTCTCTTGGTGACATGTCTCCGCGCCCCGAGGCCGGACGTGCCGAGATGCGGCAAAGGGGCGCCACCTCGCGGTCGCGCCCCTCGTCACACCGGTACGGCTAGCCCTGGCGGCGGGGACCCCGCTGCTGGCCCCTGACCTGCGGACGGCGGCGGCTCTGCGCCCGCTCGGAGGCGGCGGACGGCGCGATCTCGTCGTCGTCGGTGGCCAGGTCGGGAGACTGGAAGATCACCGCGAACGGGCTGGGCGGGATGATCTTCTCCGGCTGGGGGCGCGGCGCGGGCGCCTCGTCCTCCCAGTCCTGCTCGTCGTCCCACAGCGGAGCCTCGGCGGCCTCCCCACCGGGACCCTCGTCGGTGAGACTCACCTCGGGGTTCAGGCCTGCCCTCCGGTTGCGGCCCCTGCGGGACGCGGTCTCGGCGGGCCGGTCGTCACGGATGTCCTTGCGGGGCGTCACATCCACGTCCACCTCCAGCTCGGCGGGTTCGACGATCGGGCTCTCGACCCTCCGCGCCGCGAGCGGCGCCTGGGTCTCCTCGGAGACACGGTCCCCCCGCGAGCGGCGGCGCCCGGACTCCTCGTGCTGTGCCTCGGCGACGGCCGGCCGGGACTCCTGGGCCCCCGCGGACTCGGCCGCCTCCGCGCCGGTACGGCCACCGCGGGTGCGGCGCCTCTCCCTGGTGCGGGCGGGGCGCTCACGGCGCTCCTCCCGCTCCTCCTCACGGCCCCTGCGGCCGCGTGAGCGGGTCCGGCCCGTCTCTCCGAGATCTTCGACCTCTTCCGCCGCCAGGCCCGCCCTGGAGCGGTTGGCGTGCGGCAGCACACCCTTGGTGCCCTCGGGGATGCCCAGCTCGGTGAAGATGTGCGGTGAGGTCGAGTAGGTCTCGACGGGCTCGGCGAAGTCGAGCGAGAGCGCGTTGTTGATGACCTTCCAGCGAGTGAGGTCCTCCCACTCGACGAAGGTCACCGCGACGCCGGTCTTACCCGCCCGGCCGGTACGGCCGATGCGGTGCACGTAGGCCTTCTCGTCCTGCGGGCAGTCGTAGTTGACGACGTGGGTGACGTCGTCGACGTCGATGCCCCGCGCCGCGACGTCGGTCGCGACCAGGACGTCGATCTTGCCGTTCCTGAAGGCGCGCAGCGCCTGCTCGCGCTGGCCCTGGCCCAGGTCGCCGTGTACGGCCGCCGCGGCGAACCCGCGCTCCTTGAGCTGTTCGACGACCATGTCGCAGGCGCGCTTGGTCTCACAGAAGATCATCGTGAGACCCCGGCCCTCGCACTGGAGCAGGCGGCCCAGGATCTCGATCTTGTCCATCCGGTGCACGCGCCAGACGAACTGGGTGGTCTGCGGCGTCGCCTCGGCCTCGGCGTCGTTGTTCTCCGCGCGCACGTGCGTCGGGCGGTTGAGGTAGCGCCGTGACAGCGCGACGATCTCGCCGGGCAGCGTCGCGGAGAACAGCATCGTCTGCCGCTTGGCCGGGACGAGCTTGATGATGCGCTCGATGTCGGGCAGGAAGCCCAGGTCGAGCATGCGGTCGGCCTCGTCGAGGACGAGCGCGTCGATCTGGCCGAGGTCGAGGTGCTTCTGCTTGACCAGGTCGAGCAGGCGGCCCGGGGTGCCGACGATCACGTCGACGCCCTGCTTGAGCGCCTCGATCTGGGGCTCGTAGGCGCGTCCGCCGTACACGGTGAGGATGCGGGAGCCGAGCTTGCCCGCGGCCGTGACCAGGTCTTCGGTGACCTGGATGGCCAGCTCACGGGTGGGCACGACGATCAGCCCGCGCGGCTTCTTTCGGTTCTTCCTCGGCTTGCCGACACGTTGCAGCATCGCCACGCCGAAGGCGTAGGTCTTGCCGGTACCCGTGCGGGCCTGGCCGATGATGTCCTGGCCGGTCAGGGCCAGGGGAAGGGCCATTTCCTGGATCGGGAACGGTGCGGTGATGCCCTCGGTCTCAAGGGCGTCAGCGATCTCTGGTGTGACTCCGAGGTCTCGGAACGTCGTCAGCTTGGCCTGCCTAATCTCCGTTGAAGGCAGTCCTGCCGGGACCACGGGCGCAAAGGTTCCCCGTGCCGTGTCCTCGCGGAAGGGCTAGCCCTCTCAATGTCATCAGCGACCGCTGCGGCGTCATGCCGACTTGGGGGCGTCCAGGAGCAGGTCTCCTGGATTAACACAGGGCGGTCGCACTTTCACACAGTAGTGTACTCGATACCACAACGTGCAGCCGATTTCTTCGTATTCCAGCTGAAAGGGCAGGCGCCGCAACTCATAGGCTTCCTGCATGAGTGATTCCCCTCCTGGCGTCCCCGACCTGCTCGGAGTGCTCGCCTACGCCGAGTTGACCGCGTTCCTCAGGCTCGCCGAAGACGCCGCGAGACACGCCCCGACACTGACCGACCGGGCCGCGCTCAGCGACCTCGCCGCGACCGAGTACGCCCATTTCCGTCTTCTGCGTGACCGGATAGCCTCGCTCGGGGTCGATCCGGAGGAGGCGATGGAGCCCTTCGTGCGGCCCCTGGACGACTGGCATGCCCAGACCACGCCCTCCGACTGGCTTGAGGCGCTGGTCAAGGCCTATGTCGGCACGGGGATCGCGCTCGACTTCTACCGGGAGGCCGCCGCCCACGTCGACGACAAGACGCGGGAACTGGTCGAGGAGGTGCTCGTCGACGAGGGTCGTTCCCAGTTCGCGGTGGACCGTGTCGGTGCGGCGATCAGGCAGGACCACAGGCAGGCGGGGCGGCTCGCCCTGTGGGCCAGGCGGCTGGTCGGTGAGGCCCTGAGCCAGGGACAGCACGTGGTGGCCGCGCGCCCCGAGCTGGCGGCGTTGCTGGTCGAGGCGGCCGGGGAGGACATCACCCGGATGTTCGGCAGGCTGACCGAGGCGCACGGCGGGCGGATGGCCGCCCTCGGCCTGACCCCCGGTCCGTGAGCGCCTCCCGGCGTCGGGGGCGGCGCCGGGCGAAAGCGCCATCGGGCGGAACGCCGGGCCAGATGTGGGGTGCGGGAGGAAAAGGCGCCCGGCGAGACCACGCGTCGAGGCGCCAAACGGTTGTACCGTGCGAGACATGAGGGCCTCGCGCCGCTATGGCAGTTTCCTAACGAGATGTGGACCGAACCCCTGGACGTCACGTCCGGTGCTGCGAAGGGGAGGCGCCGACTGTCCGGCGGCCCCTTCGGAGGGCCATTCCGCAAGAAGGGCCCGCCGTCCGCGCGGGTGCGGACTCGGAGAGAGGGGAGAGTGCCCCGGGGAGTGCTGAGACCGCACTGAGGCGTCCGCCGACGCCGGTGCGGGACGTCTCGTCTCCGCCGGCGCCGGAATCGCCCAGGGCTCGGTGACGGGTCGCGCCAGGACCGGTGCGCCGGTCTCACGACCGGCGTCACGGCCTGGCGCGAGCCGTACCGGGTCTGTCAGAGGGTGCCGCCGAAGCCGACGGGGCGTGCCTCCTCCTCGCCGATCTCGACGAAACCGAGTGAGGTGATGGGGACGAGGACCCTGCGACCTTTGCTGTCGGTGAGGGAGAAGATCCCGCGGTCGGCGGCGAGCGCCTTGCCGAGCTCCTCCTCGACCTGCTCGGCCGTCAGGTCCGTCTCGACCACGAGTTCGCGGTGCACCGAGCGCACGCCGATCTTGATTTCCATGTTGCTCCCTTTCGACGAGGGTTGCTCGTCCCATGGTCGCCCCATCGGAGGCACGACATGCGGGCTGATCGCGTCAAGCGAACAGCCGGATCAGTGGTCGGCGGTCCTCGGAAAACCGGAGATGCCACGCCAGGCCAGGCGGGCGATGAGCTGGGTCGCGGCGTCCTTCGGGATGGAGCCGGTGCTGCTGATCCAGTAGCGCGCGCTGACCTCGGCCATGCCGACCAGGCCGACGCCGAGCAGGCGGGCCTCGTCGCTTGAGCAGCCGGTGTCCTCCTGGATGACCTGGCTGATCATCTCGGCGCTCTCGCGGAGGTTGCGCTCCATGCGCTGGCGGACGGGGGCGATGTTGCGCAGGTCGGACTCGAAGACCAGCCGGAAGGCCTCACCCTGGCCGGAGACGAAGTCGAAGAAGGCGCCGATCGCGGCCTGGACGCGCTGCTTGTTGTCCGTGGTCGAGGCCAGGGCGTCGCGGCAGCGGGCGATCATGTCGTCGACGTGCAGGTCGAGCAGGGCCAGATAGAGCTCCTGCTTGCCGGGGAAGTGCTGGTAGAGAACCGGTTTGCTCACCCCGGCGCGCTCGGCGATCTCGTCCATCGCCGCCGCGTGGTAGCCGTTCTCGACGAAGACCTCCTGGGCCGCGTTCAGCAACTGGCGGCGGCGGGCCAGCCGGGGCAGCCGGGTGCCCCGGGGCTTGGCGTCCGGGGTAGTCGTCACGGCGGTCTCCTCGCGGGGTCTCATGCTGTCTCGCTCATCCTACGCGCGGGTAATCCACGTCAGCGATAATCGTCCTCATCAAGATCAACAGCACGGCTCTGTTCCGTGGTGTCCGCCGTGTCGGCCTCCTGGGGGATGTGGTCGGGCCAGGTCGGGGAGTCCTCCTCGCGTGCCGGGCGCTGCTGTTCCACGGCGTCCGCCTCGGGCGCCTCGATGTCGAGTTCCTCGCTGAAAGGCTCCTGCGGCTCGTCCTGCGCGCCTTCGCCGTGAACGTCCATCTCTGACATCTGCCCTCCCGTTGCTCTCCCTGGCTCTCCGGATTCCTCGGTGGACACCTTCCCCGTTCTCTGGGGAATACCGGACATGGCCGGACATCGTCAGCGTACGGCCTCGGATGTGCCCGGTCCCGTGAGCGGGTGTTCGCCTTCGTCCTGTGACGTCTCCGAACACGCGTGCGAGACTTGGGGAAAGCCCCTATCCAGGGAGACGCCATGCGGAGCATCTGGAACGGCGCGGTCTCGTTCGGTCTGGTGACGATCCCGGTCAGGATGTACGCCGCGACCGAACAGCGGAACGTCACCTTCAACCTGGTGCACCGGGAGGACG
The DNA here is from genome assembly GCF_040631445.1 of Streptosporangium sp. NPDC020072. Taxonomy (NCBI): domain Bacteria; kingdom Bacillati; phylum Actinomycetota; class Actinomycetes; order Streptosporangiales; family Streptosporangiaceae; genus Streptosporangium; species Streptosporangium sp. NPDC020072. The sequence continues at coordinate 283,637 of NZ_JBEYAB010000010.1, forward strand.
CGGGCCGGATCAGGCTCCGCAGGTTCTGCGAGGCCTGCGAGCAGGAGGTCCCCTACGCCGAGGTGGCCAAGGGCTACGAACTGCCGACCGGTGAGGTGGTCGTACTGGAGGGGGAGGACTTCGAGGACCTGCCGTTGTCCACGGCGCACCGGATCGAGGTCCTGCAGTTCGCCCCGGCGGAGCAGATCGACCCGGTCCTGCTCGGCAGGGCCTACTACCTGGAGCCGGACGAGGGGGCCGCCGGGCCGTACGTCCTGTTGCGGGAGGCGCTGGGGCGCTCGGGGCGGGTGGGGATCGCGAAGGTCGCGCTGCGGCAGCGTGAGTCGCTCGCGACGCTGCGGGTCAGGGAGGGGGTCCTGGTGCTGGAGACCATGCTCTGGCCCGACGAGGTGCGCCCGGCCGACTTCGCCTTCCTGGAGGAGGAGCCCGAGGTCAGGCCGCAGGAGCTGCGGATGGCCGAGTCGCTGGTCGAGAGCATGACGGCCGACTTCGACCCCTCGCGCCACCACGACGCCTACCGCAGGGCGCTGCAGGAGGTCATCGAGGCGAAGGTCGCGGGCAGGGAGGTCGTCTCCGTGGGCCCGCCGCCGGAGCCGGGCCCGACGGCCGATCTGATGGCCGCGCTGCGGGCCAGTGTCGAGGCCGCCAAGCGGAGGCGTCCCGCCCCCGGGGAAGGCGGGCGGAGGCGCCCTGCGGCGTCCGGTGAGGAGACACGGGGCACGGCGTGAGCCTCGCGTGAGAACGCCCAGCGGAAAGGCGGGCGCGATGAGGACCCCGGAGATTCGAGAATCCCCGGGGCCCTCGCCGGTCTCCACGAAGAACCGTGCTTCGCGTCTATCTGAAAGGCGAATCGATTGGTTCACTCCCGGATGTCCGCGTCATTTCCCCGCGTATTCGGAGGAGAAGGCGGACACCACACCCATTCGCCGTGGGCGGGAGTTTCGGCGGCCGCCGGAGCCGGTCGCGCCCGGTCACGTGACTCGGCCTCGTGTCACGTTCACGTGGCGCGCCGGCCCGGCGGTCAGCCGTCTGCGGGGTTAGCGTGCCCCGAGCAGCCCGCGCCTGTCGTTGTCGTTGTCGTTGTCGTTGGCGTTGCGGGCAGCGCCACCGCCACCGCCGCCGCCACCGCCGGCGCCGACGTTGTTGGTGTTGATGATGACGAGCCTACGGTGGTGGTGACGCCTCCAGCCGCAGCCCCAGCCGCGGTGGCCCCAGCCACCCCAGCGACGGCCCCAGCCCCATCCGCAGCCGCCGGTGGTGAAGCCGACGCTGGTCTGGAAGGCCGGAACCACGGAGGCCTCGGCGGTCGAGGTCGCGGCACTCATCGCGACGAGCCCGCCCGACAGGGCGGTGCTGAGCGCGAGTCCCGTGAGAATGCTCTTGAACTTGGGCATTTCGTTTCCCCCTTGAAAGGATCGGTTGCCCCCACTCTTTGGGCATTTTCCACACTGGTCGGAAAATGCCCCGGATGACTGTTAATCGGTCATCCTTCGCAGTCTTGTATTTCCGTGCATCTCGCCTACCAAACGGCGATCGGTGGCTTTTACTGTCTCCTTATCTCTCTATTGACGGCGTTGGACTCTTATTAATTGTTTTGATGCGATAAGTCTTTAATGTCGCTTTTGTGCCCACGCTGTACGGCGGGGAGCTATCGTCGAAACGGAAGGCGAACGAGGGGGGAAGTCGTGGGAAGCGAGCCGATTCCGAGCTGGCCCGGAGAGCTGGTCGACCTGGCGGAGAACGGATGGGACGGACGTGTCCACGTGCGCTCGACCCCGCCGGGGCCCAAGGAGAGCGCCGTCTACGTGCACGGCCTGGCGGGCTCGGCGACCAACTGGACCGACCTGATGGGTGAGTTGTCCGACGTGGTCAGGGGATACGCGCTGGACCTGCCCGGCGCCGGGCACTCACCGGAGCCGCCGGGCGGCGACTACTCCGTCGCCGCCCACGCCCGGGCCGTCATCGCGCTGATCGAGCGCGTCTCCGACACCCCGGTCCACCTGTTCGGCAACTCCCTCGGCGGGGCGGTCTCGGTGCGCGTCGCCGCGACCAGGCCCGACCTGGTCCGCTCGCTCACCCTCGTCTCCCCGGCCCTGCCCGACCTGCTGCCCCGGTACGGCCCGGCACGTGTGGCCCTGTCGAGTGTGCCGAAGGTCGGGGAGTGGGCCGTGGGCCGGATGCGCATGCTGCCCGCGGAGCGCAGGATCACGATGACGATGTCCATGTGCTACGCCGACTTCGGTCGGCTCCACCCCGACCGGCTGAAGGAGGCGGCCGAGGAACTGCGGCGCAGGGACGGCCTGCCGTACTCGGCGGGTGTCCTGACGGGCTACGCCAGGGGGATCGTCGCCGAGTACTTCAGGCGGGGTGAGGAGAACCTGTGGCGTCAGGCGGCCCTGGTGGCCGCGCCCACGCTGGTCATCCACGGCAGGCGCGACCGGCTGGTGCACCCTCGCATGGCCGTCCGCGCGGGCCGGGCCTTCCCGCACGTCAGGCTGGTGCTGCTGCCCGACGCCGGACACGTGGCGCAGATGGAGGTGCCCGGCAGGGTCGCCCGTGAGGCCCGCAGGCTCATCTCCGAGTCCACACCTGTCCCGATTGGGGAATGACAGGAGCATCCGGTTAGGTTGTGAATGGTGCGTGCTGTGCCAGCCGTATCGTCAAAACCCCCTGAAACGGGAGTAGAACTGTGTCGTTGCCACCCTTGGTAGAGCCGGCAGCCGAGCTGACCGTCGATGAGGTGCGTCGCTACTCGCGCCATCTGATCATCCCCGACGTGGGTATGGCAGGGCAGAAGCGCCTGAAGAACGCCAAGGTGCTCTGTGTGGGCGCGGGCGGCCTGGGATCTCCCACTCTGCTGTACCTCGCCGCCGCGGGCGTGGGCACCCTCGGCGTCGTCGACTTCGACGTCGTCGACGAGTCCAACCTCCAGCGCCAGGTCATCCACGGCCAGTCCGACATCGGCAGGCTGAAGGCCGAGAGCGCCGCGGCCAGCGTCAGGGAGATCAACCCCCTGATCGACGTGATCGTCCACAACGTGGCGCTGACCACCGACAACATCATGGAGATCTTCTCCGGCTACGACCTGATCGTGGACGGCACCGACAACTTCGCCACCCGCTACATGGTGAACGACGCGGCCGTCCTGCTCGGCAAGCCGTACGTCTGGGGCTCGATCTACCGCTTCGACGGGCAGGCCAGCGTGTTCTGGGCCGAGCACGGTCCCTGCTACCGCTGCCTCTACCCCGAGCCCCCGCCCCCCGGCATGGTGCCCTCGTGCGCCGAGGGCGGCGTGCTCGGCGTGCTGTGCGCCTCGATCGGCTCCATCCAGGTCAACGAGGCCATCAAGCTCCTCGCGGGCATCGGCGAGCCCCTGGTCGGCCGTCTGATGATCTACGACGCCCTGGAGATGACCTACCGCTCGGTCAAGGTTCGCAAGGACCCCGAGTGCGTGCTCTGCGGCAAGAACCCGACGGTCACCCAGCTCCTGGACGACTACGAGGCGTTCTGCGGCGCGGTCTCCCAGGAGGCCCAGGACGCGGCCTCCGGCTCCACGATCACCGCGACCGACCTCAAGGCCATGCAGGACGCGGACGAGAACATCTACGTGATCGACGTCCGCGAGCCGAACGAGTACGAGATCGTCTCCATCCCCGGCGCCGTGCTCATCCCCAAGGGTGAGTTCACCAACGGCTCCGCGCTGGAGCGGCTCCCGCAGGACAAGCGCATCGTGCTGCACTGCAAGTCCGGCGCGCGTTCGGCCGAGGTGCTGGCGATCGTCAAGAACGCCGGTTTCTCCGACGCCGTCCACGTCGGCGGTGGTGTGCTGAGCTGGATCAAGTCTGTGGACCCCAGCCTGCCGACCTACTAGTCACGGCCGTACCTCACGCCCCGCGGAGCCTAGCTCCGTGGGGCGTGTGTTGTCACGGACATCCGTTGTCATGAGGCGTCCGTTATTTGGGGATAGAGCGGGTGAGATCCCTAGAGGCCGGTTTAAGGTCGAGAATGTGAACGAAGTCCCAGGTCAGCGCAGGCGCGCGTGGATGACGCTGATCATGGCGTCCACGCTGGCGCTGGCCTGCGCGGCCGTGGCGGCGGTCACGGCGGGCGCCGCGGTGACCGAGCTGACCAGGGGCCCTTCCAGGGCGGAGCTCGACCGCGCCGTCGCCGCCGAGACCGCGGGCCGCTGGCGGGCCTGGCCCGCCGGGCGGATCTTCCCCGAGACCGTCGGTTACGCCGCCGAACAGGGTGGCAGGGAGCAGGCGCACCGGGTGGGCATCTCCCCGGAGACCCGCTGCGACCGGGCCGTCGACCCCGGGCTGCGTGAGGCGCTGCGTCGTACGGGATGCCGGGGGGTGCTGCGCGCCACCTACATCGACGCGCTCCAGGGAGTCGTCGTCACCGTCGGCGTCGTGGCGTTCGCGGGGGAGCGGGAGGCGGCGAGGGCCAAGGCCGCGCTGCCCAGGACCGGCCGCCCCTCCCCGGGCCTGCTGGCCCTCGGCTTCCCCGGTACGGTCACCGACCGCTTCACCGCCGTCGGCAGGCAGCGCGGCCTGGTACGGCAGGCGGGGCCGTACGTGGTGATGACCACGGTCGGCCAGGTGGACGGCAGGCCGGGCAAGGCCGTGGGGGAGCAGCGGCCGACGATCTTCGCCTTCACCGGGGACATCGCCGACCGGATCCTCGCCGGGCTCGCGACGCCGGAACGCCCCGACTGCGGCTCCGAGTCTGCTGGACGGTGGCGGTGCTGAGGATACGGCGGGCGGTTGCGGCGCTCGCGCTGACCGGGCTCTGGCTGGTGCCCGCCGTACCGGCCGGGTGGGCCGACGAGGTGCGGGGCAACCAGCGGCAGGTGCTGCGGACCCTGGACCTGGCCGACGCCTGGCGCGTCTCCAAGGGGGCGGGCGCGCTGGTCGCGGTGCTGGACTCGGGGGTCGATCCCGTCCACCGCGACCTGGCGGGTTCCGTCACCGAGGGCAGGGACTTCACCGTGGGCGCCAACCCACGGGGAGTGGCCCCCTCACGGCTGCACGGCACCTACATGGCCTCGCTCATCGCCGGGCACGGGCACGGTCCCGGCGGGGGCAGCGGGGTGATCGGCGTCGCGCCCAAGGCGAGGATCCTGTCCGTGCGGGTGATCCTGGAGGACGAGGAGCCGGGCTTTCGCACCTTCAACACCGCCGAGCGGTTCGAGAACGTGGTGGCCAAGGGCATCAGGTACGCCGTCGACCACGGCGCCGACGTGATCAACATGTCGATCTCGAAGGAACTGGCGACCAGGGAGGAGCGGGCGGCGGTCCGCTACGCGATCTCCAGGGGGGTCGTACTCGTCGCCGCGGCGGGCAACGAGGGAGCGGGCAGGCCGGAGGCGACCGGCTACGCCCCCTACTCCTATCCGGCGGCCTTCCCCGGGGTGGTCTCGGTCGCGGCGGCCGACCGCAGGCTGCGCCGGGCCTCCTTCTCCAACTGGAACCCCTCGGTCGTGGTGGCGGCGCCCGGGGTGGACATCCTCGGCGCGGGGCCGGGCAACGAATACTGGATCGGCCGGGGAACCTCCCAGGCGACCGCGTTGGTCTCCGGAGTCGCCGCCCTGATAAAAGCGAAATATCCGAAAATGTCGCCCGCGTTGGTCGCGCAGGCCCTGACCAAGGGGGCGACCAGGCGGCCCAGCGGAGGCTACGACACCGGCATGGGCTTCGGCGTGGTCAACGCCCCCCGCGCGCTGGCCGAGGCCGCGAGGATCTCCCGCCACACCCTGACCGCGGGAGGGGACGGCGTCCACGATCCCGCCCTGCCGATGGGCGCGGCGGCCGGGCCGGTCCAGGTGATCCGGCGTGACCGGCGCGGGATCGCCCTCAACGGCGGGGTCGCCGCGGCCGCCGCGCTCTGCGCGACCGCCTGCCTGGTGACGGCCGGATTCGCCGTCCGCCGGGCCCGTACGGCTCCCGCACCGCCCTGAGGGGTGCCGGGGACGGCAGGGTGCGACCCGCCAAACACACTCCGGCGATAGGGCGGCGGGGGCGCGCGACGTAGCATCGAACTATGTCGAAGCCCGGGCGGTCCCAGGAGCCTGAACGGCACCTGGAGGCCTCGGGACCGCACACGGGCGGCTCCCAGGCTCCGTCCGCCGGTGGACACACCGGTGGGCGCGCCGGGGGCCGTGCCACGGGCTGGCCTCCGAGCGGTTCCCGGGTGCCCCGGGGCTCCCGTCCCGGCAGGACCACCGCAGGCGGCGCTCCCGGTGCCCCCGGCGCGCCGCGACGTGCCAGGGTCCGGACCTGGCCCGCCGCGGGGCGCCGGGAGAACGGCTGGCACCGCCGTCCCGCGCTTGAGCGCGTCGAGGCGGCGAGCCTCGAAGAGGGCATGCGCCTGCGGGTGATCTTCCTGATCCTGATGGGCGTCATCCTGGCCATCGCCGTGAGCGACGTGCTCGCGGGCGCGGTCGGCGTCCTCCGCGAGACCAGGGCCCGCCCGCTGACCCCCGCCGAGCAGGCCCGCTACATCCAGGAGGACATCGCGGCCCGCTGGCACACCTGGTCGGCCGACCTGATCTTCCCCACCGAGCTGCAGTACGTCGCCCTCGGCCGCGCGCAGCAGTACGCCAGACGGATCGGGCTGGCCCCGGAGACCTCCTGCGGAGCGGGCCTTGACGCCCCGGTCGGCTCGGTGCTCTCCGAGCACGGCTGCCTGACCCTGCTGCGGGCGACCTACGTGGACCAGACCTCGACCTTCGTGGTCACGGTCGGCGTGGCCGTACTCGGCAGCGAGGAGCGCCGGATCGCCGCGACCGGGCAACTGCCCGTGGACGACCGGGTCGGGGTGCGCCCCGTCGCCTTCCCCGGTACGGCGGGTGAGCTGTTCGGCGCCGCGCAGCGCCAGCACAACTCCTGGATCGCGGCCGGGCCGTACGTCGTCCTCTCCACGGCCGGATACGCCGACGGCCGTACGCGTGAGGCCGTTCCGCCCGAGGAGATCCTGCACAGCGAGCTGTGGCCGACCGCCCAGTCCATCGCGGGACGCATCGCCCGTGCCCTGGGAGACGAGCCGAGCGCCGTACCCCAGTGCACCCAGGGGAACGTGTGCTGAGGCGGCTGGGGGCCGCGGGAGCCCTGATCACGCTCTGTCTGGGGGTCTGCGCCCCGGCGGTCGCCGACGACGTGCGCCGGGACCAGCGCTGGGTGCTGGAGAAGATGAACGTCGAGCAGGCGTGGAAGATCACCAAGGGGGCCGGGGTGACCGTCGCGCTGGTCGACAGCGACGTGGACGCCCAGGTCCCGGAGCTGCGCGGCAGGGTGACCGTCGGGCCCGAGATGGGTTCGGCCGGGCCGGTCGGGGACGACGCGAAGGAGATCTGGCACGGCACCGCGATGGCCTCGCTCATCGCGGGGGGAGGCCGGGGCGAGGGCGGCCTGCTGGGGATCGCCCCCGAGGCGCGCGTCCTGTCCCTGCCGCTGATCCTGCGTGACAGCGAGCAGAGCGCCCCCCCGCTCCCCGAGCAGGACCGGCGCACCGGGACGAACAGCCCGGTCGCCCGCGCCATCCGCTACGCGGCCGACCACGGCGCCAAGGTCATCAGCATGTCCCTGGGGGCGTACGGCCCGCAGAAGAGCGAGCGTGAGGCCGTCTCCTACGCCCTGGCGAAGGGGGTCGTGCTGGTCGCGGCGGCCGGCAACGACGGGGAGACCCCCTACGCGGTCAAGAAGGACACCTCCTTCTGGAGCTTCCCCGCGGGCTACTCCGGGGTCATCGGCGTGGGCGCGGTGAACGAGCGGAGCGAGCCCGCCGGGTTCAGCAGCGACAACCTGTCGGTCCTGGTCTCCGCGCCGGGCGTCGAGGTGCCCGTGGTCGTTCCCGGCGGGGGGTACCGCCCCTCGGACGGGACCAGTTCGGCGGCGGCGCTGGTCGCCGGAGTCGCCGCACTGATAAAAGCGAAATATCCAGATATCCCGCCTTATTTGGTGGCGCGAGCGTTGAGTTCGACCGCCACCTCCGCGCCGATCGCCGGATACGACGACCATGTCGGTTTCGGTGTGGTCGACGCGGGCGCCGCCCTGGCCAGGGCGGGGGAGTTGCTGCGCGCCTCGGCGGGCACGCCACCGGACGAGGGGGAGCGTCACTTCGGGGCGGGCCTCCCGACCGAGGAGCCCGCCAGGCCCGGCCCCGACGCCCTCAGGCTCTGGGTGTACGGCACCGGCCTGGCCGTCGGCCTGCTCGCGTTCTGCTGGACCGTGGTGACACTCACCCGGCGTTCCGGATAAATGCCATATAACGTCATATATGGGACGGGCTTTGATTCGGTTCGAAGTCTTTTTGGACACCGTTCGGACGCGGACGGCTCCATGCGGCTTCTCACGGTCCGGCGAACGTCGAACATTCGCTAATGTCGCGCATCATGGGGTACGAGTTGCGCGTGGAGCGCCCGGCGCCTCTCGCCTTCGCGGAGCTCGCGAACGTGCTGGGGCGAGCGGGGTTCGAGTTCCGCGGTTCGCAGGAGAAGGGTGAGGTCCTGGCCCGCCACGGCGACGGGGTCCACGCGGTGGCCGTCTGGGACGGCAAGCTCTCGGGCGCGCCGGGCTCCGACTGGCAGGTGGCTCAGCTCGCCAGGGTCTCCGCGCTGCTCGGCGCCCGCCTGGTCGGTGAGGACGGCGAGCAGTACGCGATCCGTGACGGCCTCGTCGAGCAGCTGAACGGCTCGACGGCCTACGAGTTCGGGAAGATCGACGAGATTCTCGCGGCCGGACCCTCCGTATGGAGTCAGTAGGCCACCCGACCCCCTACGCCGAGCGCGTGCTCGACCTGGTCGAGCGCATCCCCGCCGGCAGGGTGATGGCCTACGGCGACATCGCCGAATACCTCGGCGAGGGTGGCCCCCGTCAGGTCGGCAGGGTCATGTCCACCTGGGGCGGCGGCGTGCCGTGGTGGCGTGTCGTGCACGCCGACGGGACCCCGGCTCCCGGGCACGAGGCGCGCTGCCTGGCCAGGTGGCGCGAGGAGGGCACACCCATGCGGGGCGAGCGCGCCGACATGCGTTTCGCACGCTGGGACGGTCTACCAGAAATCACGACGTAACCGGCTTCTTCGTGGCCCACTAACATTGCCTAGGACAGCGCTCTGTCCGAAAGGCGGTGCCCCCTTCATGGCCACAGGCGTCACGCCCGCCCGAACAGGTGGCGACTCCGTCGCCGACCGTCTTCGGGTTGTCCAAGATCTCTGTGACCGGGGAGAACCGCTCGAATCGATCCTCTCGGCCGTGACAGCCGAGGGACTGACACCCGCGCAACGCCGCCGCTTCGACGCCGGAGTCCTCTCCGGTCCGCTCGGCAGCCGCCTGGATCTCGCGGTCAAACGCGGCGCCGCCCGCCGCCGCGAGTTCGTCACGCTCTTCAAGCCCTACATCACGGGTGTCGACCCCAAGGTCAAGCGTGACCTCCCGGTCGCCAGGAGGCTCGCCTTCCACCTCGTCGAGCACCGTACGATCGACGACCTCGCCGAGGGCGACGCGCTGCAGAGCCTCACCACCGCGGCGGCCGAGCCCTCCCGGCGGGTCCGCAGACGCCTGCGCTGGTACGCCAACCTGCCCCTGCAGGACGAGCTGCCCGAGGCCATGTACCGGCTGCGCGCGGCCGACCTGATCCCGATGACGCACATCGAGGACGTCTCCTGGACCGGTGGTCGGCTGCGCGTCACCGGGCACGCCTACCTCGCCGGGCTCTCCGTCCGCAGCCCCCGCTTCAACCGGGCCTTCGTCGTGCTGCGGGGCCCCCGCTGGCTGCCTCCCGTACGGCTGCGCACCCGCAGGGTCCTGCGCCCCGAGGCCACCCACGGGGCCCGTGAGCCCGGCTGCAACTACGACTGGTCCGGCTTCGTCGCCGAGATGCCCGCCTGGCCGCTGCGCTGGCGCGGCGCCCTGCGCTCCCTGGTGAACGGCGTCAGGCGGACCCTGCGCCGCAGGGAGACCGTGCCCGACACCACCACCTGGCGGGCCGAGATCGCCATCTGGAGCCGTGGCGCCCGAGCCACCGGCCTGCTCCGCGGCCCCTCGAACGGTCGCACCGAGCGTCCGGCCGGGTTCGAGCTCCCCGGCGGCTGGTGGATCCGTCCTGTCTGGACCTCCGACCGCGCGCTGCAGATCGCCCTGCAACCGACCAGGGCCGAGCTGACCGGAATCCGCCTCGACGGCGACCGCCTCGAACTGACGGTCTTCCTGCCCGGCGGGGAGCACACCAGGGGACAGGCCCGGCTCGACGGCCACCGGATGTCCGCCGAGTTCACCCCCGTCGAGGGAGGTACCCAGGTCGTCGTGCCGCTGGCCGTACCCTCGCTGCTGCAGGAGCGCGACGGCGGCAGGCTCTGGATCGAGCCGAAGGGCGACCCCGCCGCACCCGTCATGATCGGCCAGGCCAGGGAGATCCGGCTGGTCGTCGGCGACCGGGAGATCACCGTACTGCGCGACCGGCGCGACCGCGTCAGCGTCGCCGCGCACCGCATCCGCCCCGTCATCTCCTCCGCCACCTGGGACGAGGAGGGCACGCTCACCATCGAGGGCTCCTACCCCGGTTCGGGGGCCGCCGAGCTGACGCTCAGGCACCGTGGCGGGACGGTCCACACCGTGCCGATGGAGCGCGCCGACGACCGCTTCGCCGTACGGCTGACGCCCTCGGCCATGCCGAAGTTCGGCGAGGCCGTCGCGATGGGGAGCGGAAGCTGGAGCATGACCACCCGCGACCCCTCGGGTGAGGTCGTCCCCCTCCGCGTGGACCACGCCGCGCTGGACACCCTCGACGAGGAGCCGAGGGTCCGCGACGGCAGGGCCTACCGCCTGTTGTCCACCAGGTTCGACGTGCCCGTGCTGATCGTCGCCGAGGACATCCCCGACGACGAGAAGGGCGCCGGGGGCCTGTACGCCCTGCAGCGCTCCTTCTATCCCGACCAGCGGCGTCGTGAGCTGGACGAGGCCACCGTCTACGTCGCCTACGACGGCCGCCAGTACGAGGGCAACGTCCGCGCCATCTACGAGGAGCGCGTACGGCGCGGCGACGACCGCGCGCACGTCTGGATCGTCAAGGACGGCGCCTTCACCCCGCCCGGTTCGGCGGAGCTGGGGTTCGGCTCGGGCATCCGGCCGACGGTGGTCAGGGCGGGCAGCCGGGAGCACTACGCCGTGCTGGCACGCTCCCGGTACGTCGTCACCAACGGTTTCCTGCCGCCCTGGTTCCGGGCCCGCGACGACCAGATGGTCGTGCAGACCTGGCACGGCAGCCCGCTCAAGCGCCTGGGCAACGACCTGCCCCACATGTCCCGTGACCCGAAGCCCGCCGCCTGGCACCGGCAGGCCGCCGAGGTGCGCGGCTGGGACCTGCTGGTCTCGCAGAGCCCCTGGGCGACCCCGATCCTGCGCAAGGCGTTCGGCTACCACGGGGAGGTCCTGGAGTGCGGCTATCCCCGCAACGACGTGCTCTCCTCGCCCGAGCGGGACGAACTGGCCGCCCGGGTGCGCCGCAGGCTCGGCGTCGCCGACGGGGTCAGGGTGGTGTTGTACGCGCCGACCTTCCGCGACTACGACCGCAAGAACTCCTCGCTCAAGCTGGACCTGGCGCGGGCGCACAAGGCGCTCGGCCCGGGACACGAGTTCCTGATCAGGGCGCACTCGATGCAGGCGGCGCCCAACATCCCCGAAGGGCTTGGCCGCGACGTCACCGCTTATCCGGATGTAACGGACTTATTGCTGGTGGCGGATGTGTTGATCACTGACTACTCGTCCGTCATGTTCGACTTCGCGGCCACCGGCAGGCCCATGCTCTTCTTCACCTACGACCTGCAGCGCTACTCGACCAAGCGCGGCCTGTACCTCGACCTCGCCGCCGAGGCCCCGGGGCCGCTGCTGACCAACGGCGCCGACGTCATCGAGGCCCTCAGGACCATCGACACCGTGGCCGCCGCCCACGCCGAACGCTACGAGCACTTCCGCAACACCTACACCCCCCGAGACGACGGCAAGGCCACCCCCCGCCTCGTGGACCACATCTTCACCTGACCCTCGTCCCAGGTCACAGGCGGGACCGCGCCTCCTGGACCTGACGCAGCACGCCGTCGGCCCGGGACGACCCGGCGATGGAACCCGCCTCGTCGAGAAGCCTCAGCGCCTCGTCGCGGCGACCCTCCCCGGCCGTGACATAGGCGAGCCCGACCAGGTTGGCGGCGACACCCGGAAGGAACCCGGCCTCACGGCGGAGCCGCGTCGACTCCTCCAGGCGCTCCCTTGCCGCTCCCAGCCGGCCCGCCCGGTGCTCCGCGATACCCAGGTGCCGGAGGGCGTAGGACGCGGTCAGGGCGTCACCGGCACGCACCGCCCGCCGGTGGGACTGTTCCAGCACGGGAACCGCGGCGGTGTCGTCGTTCCGTACGACCTGGTGGAAACACCCGATCCAGAACAGGGCCTCCGCCTCGCCGCGTACGTCCCCGAGGCTCCGGTAGAGCTCGGCGGCGCGTTCGAACAGACCTGGTTCGTACGCCTCCCGGCGCCCGTCGGCCAGGAACCGCGCGTGCGCGACCCGCCCCCGGGCGAGGGAGAGATCGGCCTCGACCGCGTCCAACTCCCGATCGGCCGCCGCCACGGCGTCGGCGTCACCCCCGAAGACCGCCCGCTCGTACAACACCCCGGCCCGCTCGATCCGATCGTCCGCGCCCATCTCGTCCCTCCGCCGCCTTACGGGTCGTTCACATCCTCGGCAGAGGCTACTCCCGGGTCCCTTGAGGCGTACCGGTGATCGTGGATGTCGTGATTTGTGGTACGTTCCCGCTCGTAAGGTGCAGCGCTCCTCGGTGAGCGCGTCGGGACATCCGGCCGGCACGGCAGCCTCAGCAAGGCTGTCTGGATCTCTCAGTGGAGAGCGTGCTCAGCCATGCCCGCAACCTTCCCCTCGCGCGTACGCGCGGTCCTCCTGCTCGTGGCCCTCCTTCACCATCCTGAAGGAGTCCGGCTCCCCGACGATCGCCGGCGGGTCTGAGGACGACCCCGTTCTTCGACGGCGCCGTCTCGATCCGTGCCTCGGTCCATGTCCGCTCCGGCGCGGGGCCCGCCGCCACCGAGCCTCGCAGGCCCTTCTGACGCTGGGCCGGTGTCTCTCCACCGGCCCGAACCCTGACCACACCATCCGAAGGAACACTTTCATGATTCTCGTCACCGGAGGCCGCGGCGCGGTCGCCACCCAGCTGACCGCCCTGCTGCACCAGGCAGGCCACCCCGTACGCGTCGCCTCCCGCGTTCCCGGCGAACTCCGCGTCCCCGACGGCGTCGCGACCGCCACCTGCGACCTCGGCGACCCGGCCACCTTCCCTGCCGCTCTCCACGGTGTCAGCGCGGTCTTCCTGTACGCCGAGGCGTCACACATCGACGAGTTCGTCGGCGCCGCCACCACGGCGGGCGTCAAGCACGTGGCGCTGCTGTCCTCAGCCAGCGTCCTCGACCCCGGCGCGGCCGACAACCCGCTGGCCGCCTCCCATCTCGACGTCGAGACCGCCCTGCTGAACTCGCCGCTGACCACCACGCTCCTGCGCCCCGGCTCCTTCGCCGGCAACGCGAGCGCCTGGGCGTGGGCGATCAAGGCGGGGCAGCCGGTGAACCTGCCCTACCCGGGCTCCTACACCGACCCCATCCACGAACGGGACATCGCCGAGGTGGCCTTCACCGTGCTCACCGACCCCCACCACCAGGGCGGAAACCTCCACCTGACCGGCCCGCGGACCCTCACCTTCAGCGAGCAGATCGACCGGCTCTCCGAGGCCGTCGGCCGCCCGATCACCGTCAACCACGTCACCTCCGAGGAATGGAGGCGGGAAGTGGCGGCCTACATCCCCGCGTCCTACGCCGACGCCCTGCTCGACTACTGGCACGCCAACGACGGCCGCCCGACTCCGCTCAGCGACACCGTCGAACGGGTCACCGGCCACCCGGCCCGCCCGTTCACCACCTGGATCCGGGACCACATCACCGAATTCGTCGAGTAACCTCCGCGGCCGGGCGGACCTTCGGAATCACTCCTGAGGGCCGTCCGGCACCCGGCCGTCGAAGCCCGCGCGCTCGCACAACCGATCGGCCACCTCGCGCGAGCCGGTCGTCAGGACTGGGGAACCGCGCGTGAGCCGTAGGCCGGGCCGAAGACGACCAGTAGGGCCAGGTCCTCGGTGACGTCGACGAAGCGGTGTTCCTCGCCCGCCGGGACGAAGATCACGGCGCCCGGGCCGACCTCCGCCTCGCCGTCCGGCGTCACGATCCTGGCCCGGCCCGAGGTCACCACGTAGATCTCGTCCTCGGTGTGCGGGCTCTGGGTGTCGACCCCGCCCGCCGGGATGCAGTACGTCCCGACGGACAGATCAGGCACCTTGAGCTGCTCGACCCAGTCGTTGGCGGCCCCACCGGCCGGCTGCGCCCACTCACCCGCACCCTTGATGATTCGCATGCCGACGACCCTACCGAGGGCCGTTCCCAGGTGAGAAAAGTGCCCAAAAGGGCTCCATCCCACGAGGCTCACGGGCGTTCTTCGGGTAGGTGCCTTGTCGTTGTAGGCGGTCACGGCTGAACGTCGTCGATCCGGCATGAGCGGTTCTTGCCGCCGGTCGCCGACCGGAAGGCGATGTCGCTGTGACCGGCGGGAGAACCCCGGATCGGGCGGCTAGTGCCGTGACCGGGAAGGTTTGCCGGGTGGGCGGGTGCAGAACGACGTGGCGCCGATCGGCCAGGGGTTGTCGTACCCCCGGTGTAGCGTCCAAGCCGGAGTCAAACCATGTTCTGCGGTTGGCGGAGGCGCGCGGATGACAAGTACGACTGGCGAGGCCGTGGGGGGCGGCGTTCCGGCTCAGCAAGATCCCGGCGCAGGGCGCCGTTCGGTGAACGCTGAACTCGACGCGCTCAAGGGCGCCCTGGACCGCCAGCGCGCGCACGTCCTCGGGATCCTTGAAGGGCTCTCGGAGGAGGATCTGCGGCGGTCGGTGTTGCCCAGCGGCTGGAGCTGCCTGGCGTTGCTGCGCCACCTCACCGTGGATGTCGAACGCTTCTGGTTCCCCGGAGTGATCGCGGGCGAGCCGGATGTGGCCGGACAGCTCGCGGCAGGCGCTGAGGCGCACTGGCACGTGCCCGAGGGGATGAGCGCCGAGGAGGTCTTCGCCGACTACCGGGCGGCCATCGCACGCGCAGACGTCGTGCTCGCCGCCGCCAACCTGGAGCAGGAGCCCGCCGTGTGGCCCGTGGACATCTGGCCGGCCTGGCGGCTGCCCGACGTACGCCGCATCCTCATCCATGTGCTCACCGAGGTCGCCTGCCACAGCGGTCACTTGGACGCGGCACGCGAACTGATCGACGGCACCAC
This sequence comes from Streptosporangium sp. NPDC020072, assembly GCF_040631445.1. Classification (NCBI taxonomy): domain Bacteria; kingdom Bacillati; phylum Actinomycetota; class Actinomycetes; order Streptosporangiales; family Streptosporangiaceae; genus Streptosporangium; species Streptosporangium sp. NPDC020072. Next base: position 299,002 of record NZ_JBEYAB010000010.1, read on the forward strand.
CTGGCTCGGCGGCAACCCCTACGCCGGATAGTCCTCTGACCCAGTGAGGGGCGTCGGAGTCTTCAGGCCGCGGCGGCGAGGGCGCGTCCGCCCCAGCGGATGCCCTTCCATGTCTTGGTCCGCTGGAAGGTGACGCCGCGGCGGGCGAGCAAGCACCGTAACGCCTCGCGGCCGATCCGGATGACACGGCCGTGCACTCTCCGCAGGTAGGCGACGAGTTTGCGGATGGACCAGCGGGTGAAGGGCTGGCCGAGCCTGGTCGGGCGGGTGGTGGCCGTCTGTACGACGAAGTCCTCATCGTCAGGGCTCAACAGGCGGGGACGGCCTCCCGCCCACCGAGGGTCCAAGCAGGCCAGCCCGATCTCGTTGAACCGGTGGATCACATCCCGCACCCTGTCCTCATCGGCCTGCACCAGTTTCGCGATCACCGGCACCCGATTCCCACCGGCCGACGCCAGCAGCATCATCGCGCGCCGGTAGCGCACCGAACTGGTGCTGCCGCGGCGCACGATCTGCTGCAGCTTCTGACCCTCCTGGTCGGTCAGTCTGCGTACATGGACAGGTTCTGCCACCACACCCCCAGCAGTCGGCGCGGACATCACCGTGCATCCAACCGCCCGGACGCCCACCCCGGCGAACCTTCCCGGTCAGAGCACTAGAGGCGTGTCGCGGTGCGGACGAGGTCGGCGACGGCGCGAGGGGTGCGGTGCAGCAGAACGACTCCGAGCCGCCGGTACAGGCGCGGAACACGACCGTTCACGGTTTGGACGGGCGATATGCCGGTTCGCGCAGGAGCCGGGTCCCGTGGCTGCTTCCGGATCGCGCTTGTACTGCTGCCTGAGCCGGTCCGACCAGGCCCCGCCTACGACCAGCAGTTGGCCGCAACCGCGGTCACCGAAGGCGCGACCATTCGGCCCGGGGTCGGGTTCGTCGACTTGATGAGGCTGAACATGTTCTTCCCTTCCGTTGTGAGGATCCGTTGATCGAGGGCGGGGCGCGAATGCCTCACTCTCCATTCCTGGATCGGTGACATCCGGGGCCTGAAAAGGTCGGCGTGGCCGCGCCCGCCGGGCCGCTCATGGGATGGACGGCCTCGTTCGGGACTGTGGACGCTCAGAAGACGACCAGGGCTACGTGTACCGCCATGTCGTGGCCTTCCTTCTGCTCGGGCCGCCCGGCTGGAGCCCCTGTGCCACCATCTTTTCCGCTCGAACCCGCTCGCGCTTGAACATCGGTACGCGGCTTCTCGAAGCCCGCCGGGACGGTCATCGGGTCCGAAAAGCATGGTTGATTTGCAGGGGTGAATGCCGAGAGCTTTTCTTGATATCTGCGATCGAAGGTCTTTTCGTCGTGGAGGGAATCGCCGGATGCGGAAATCGCTCCATGCATTGACTGTTTCGAATGGTATTAATTGACATGGGTGTTTACTCCTACCCGATGACGTGTAATGCTTCGGCCATGTCCAGGGACAACTTGATGCACGCGCCCGACATCGGCATCAGAATCGAGCGCGCCCGTGGCGACGGCGGTCCTCCCACGGAGTGGTCAGGGTTTTCACCCGACGAGACGGACGCAGTCGTCCTCTTCCAGGCCAGCGGCTTCGTCCGCGACGCCGAAGGCATGGCGTCCTATCTCGACCCCGTCACCGGATACGTCAATGTCGCCGGCACAGAGGAGAGGTTCGCCGAGCCCCTGGGCCGGGACTGGGTGTACACGGCGATCCTCTTCGAGCCGGGCAGCTTCGCCGATCGCTTCAGCGGCCCGTTGCGTCACGACTGGACCCTCCATGTCAGCGCGCAAGCCGATCTTCGCCATCGGAAGCTGCTAAGAGCCCTTCTGCGGGGAACCGACCGCCTCGAAGCCGAGGAACGGCTCTACCTGCTCTTCGACGCGCTGACCCCGTCCCGGCCGGCGTGGAAAGCCTCCGCCGGCACTTCGATGGCCACACGTGTGGTGCATCGTCGGCTGGCGTTGGCCGTCCAGGAAGCCCTCAACGCCGGTTATCTCACGACGAACCTCGAAGATCTCGCCCGAATGGTCGGCGCGTCCCCCAAGCACCTGAGCAAGATCTTCCATACCGTCACCGGCCGCACCATCACCGGCTACCGGAACGACCTACGCGTCCGCGCCGTCCTCAACGATCTGACCGCCGGTGGCGACTGCCTCGCGGATCTCGCCGCCCGCTACGGCTTCGCCGACCACGCTCACCTGACCCGAACCGTCCGCAAGCACCTCGGTGAAGCCCCCTCCGTCTTGCGCGAGGCGCTGAGCGGGTAGCAGCGATCGTCGAACGCATCGGGCAGGACAGGGTGAGCCGCGGCGGGTGTGGACGTCGAGACTCGTGATCCACTGGTGGCGGCCTCTTCCACACCCGGCACTTCCTGACTGTCACAACCCTGGAACCGGACGCCTGATCGATAACGCCGACCACATGTCGGCGGACCCATGCGAAGGGGCCGTACGGCGAGCCGCTCGGAGAGCGACCACCCCATGCCCTCTCGGTGGGACCGGCTCCTTCCGAGGTCGGACGCCGGCCGTCCCGGTCGGTGCCCTGTGGGAGAAGGCCGGTCACCGGCGTGAGGCCGGGATGAAGGAGCAGGACCGGGGGGCACAGGCCAGGAGGTCTGGCGTCCGCCGGGGGCGATGGCCAGGTCGAACTCCGCGTGACCCGGTCCGCTTCGGCGTCCTACAAGAGGGGCCGGAGGGGCGGAGTCGGCACGATCATCGTCCGGGATCTGGTGGAATGACGAGTTGTGAGTGGTCAGGGCTGGCGGTTGGTGCGTCGTGTGGGCGCCGGGAGGGCTGTTGCCCCCGTGCTCGACGAGCACCAGCGGGCGGCTGTCACGCATGAGAGCGGCCCGCTGCTGGTCCTGGCCGGGCCGGGGACCGGCAAGACGACCACGATCGTGGAGAGCGTCGTCGACCGGATCGAACGCAGGGGGACGGACCCGGAACGGGTGCTCGTCCTCACCTACAGCCGCAAGGCCGCCGAGGAGCTGCGCGAGCGCATCACGGCGCGCGTGCGCCGTACGACCAGGACGCCGCTGGCGCTCACCTTCCACAGTTACGCCTACGCGTTGCTGCGGCGCGAGGCCGTACTCGCCGGGAACGTCGCGCCCCGGGTGCTGACCGCGCCCGAGCAGCTGCTGGAGATCCGCCGCCTGCTCCACGGCGAGCTTGAGGACGGTGCCCCGCTGTGGCCGCAGGACATGCGGGAGGCGCTCAGGACCAGGGGGTTCGCCCAGGAACTGCGCGACTTCATGGCCCGTGCCGCCGAACGCGGCCTGGACGGTGAGGACGTGGTCGCGCTCGGCCGGGCGCACGGCCGAGCCGACTGGGTGGCCGCGGGCCGGTTCGCGGGCCGTTACCAGGCGCGGTTCGACCTCGACCTGGAGCCGGTGCTCGACTACGCCGACCTGATCCGGGCCGCGGGGGCGCTGCTGACCGACCCCGAGGTACGGCAGCGCGAACGTTCCGCCTACGACGTCGTCTTCGTCGACGAGTACCAGGACGCCGACCCCTCCCAGGAGTTCCTGCTCGGGCAGCTCGCGGGGGAAGGGCGTGACCTGGTCGTGGTGGGTGACCCCGACCAGTCGATCTACGGGTTCCGGGGCGCGGACGTGCGCGGGATCATGGAGTTCCCCGACCGCTTCAGGAGGAAGGACGGCGGGAGGGCCCCCGTCATCGCGTTGCGGGTCTGCCGCCGCAGCGGCGCCGAGCTGCTGAAGGCATCGCGGCGGGTGACGGCCCGCCTGCCGGTTCCGCCGGGCGGCGCCGGGCACCGCGACCTGAGGCCGCTGCCGGACGTGGAGCCGGGCGAGGTCCACGTCGTGGTGGCCGACGGCGAGGCGCAGGAGGCGGCGCTGGTGGCCGACACGCTGCGCAGGGCCCACCTGCTCGACGGCGTACCGTGGTCACGGATGGCGGTGCTGGTGCGTTCGGCGACCCGTCAGCTGCCGTTGCTGCGCCGGGCGCTGGTCGCGGCCGGAGTGCCGGTCGCGGTCGGCGCGGGTGAGCTGCCGCTGTTCCAGGAGCCGGGGGTGCGCCCGCTGATCAGGCTGATCCAGGTCGCGCTCGACCCGGAGATCCTCGACGAGGCGATGGCGGAGGAACTGCTGACCGGCGCGCTCGGCGGCACCGACATGATCGGGGTACGGCGGCTGCGCAGGGCCCTGCGCGTCGCCGAGCACGAGGCCGTGACCAGTCCGGAGGAGCACGACCTCGACGACCCGGCCCCTGCGGCCGAGCCCCGTTCCTCGGGCGAGCTGCTGGTGGCCGCGCTGAAGGACGAGCGGGAGCTGGTCAGGATCGAGCCGCACGTCGCGCTCCCCGCCGAACGGCTCGCCAGGCTCATCGCGGGCGCCGCGGAGGTCGTACGGCGCGGCGGCACCGCCGAGGACGTCCTGTGGGGCGTCTGGAGCGCCACCGAGCTGGCCGGACGGTGGACCGAGACAAGCCTGTCCGGCGGGTTCAGGGGCACGATGGCCGACCGTGACCTCGACGCGGTCGTGGCGCTGTTCGACTACGCGGCGGGCTTCGTGGACCGGTTGCCGCACGCCGGTGTCGAGGTGTTCGTCGAGGACCTCATCGCGCGGGAGATCCCCGGAGACTCCCTGGCCGAGCGCGCCCCCGACAGCGAGGCGGTGCGCATCATGACCGCCCACCGTTCCAAGGGCCTCGAATGGGACGTCGTGGTCGTCGCCGGGGTGCAGGAGGGGGCCTGGCCCGACCTGCGGCTGCGGGGGTCGGTGCTGGGCACCGACGAGATGGTCGCCAAGGCGGCCGGTTCCGAGCACGAGAACCCCGCGGCCGTCTCGGCGGCGCTGGCCTCGCAGATGCTGGCCGAGGAGCGGCGCCTGTTCTACGTGGCGGCCACCAGGGCGAGGAGGAAGCTGGTCGTCACGGCCGTCGGGGGGGACGACGCCGACGAGCGGCCCTCCAGGTTCCTGGCCGAGCTCGCCCCCGGCGAGACGGGGGAGACGGTCGTGGACGAGCGCTCCCGCTGGCTGAGCATGTCCGCGCTGGTCGCGGACCTGCGTTCGGCCGTCTCCGACCCGACACGGCCCGAGGCGCTGCGCCGGGCCGCCGCCGAGCACCTGGCCAGGCTCGCCGCCGCCGGGGTGCCCGGCGCGCACCCCAACGAGTGGTACGCCCTGACGGAGATCTCCGACGAGCGTCCGCTGCGCTGGCCGGACGACATCGTGCGCGTCTCGCCGTCCGCGGTGGAGAACTTCACCAAGTGCGGGCTGCGCTGGCTGCTGGAGACCTCGGTCGGCGCGGGCGGCACCGACGTCGCCAGGGGCCTCGGCACGGTCATCCACGCCCTGGCGGTGCTCGCGGCGACCGGCGAGGGGACCGAGGAGACGCTCGGCAAACGGCTCGACGACGTCTGGCACGAGCTGGACTTCGGCGGCGCCTGGTACAACCGCAAGCAGCGCGGCGTCGCCGAGGAGATGGTCTCCCGGTTCCTGCGCTGGCAGCGGGACAACCCCCGGGAGCTGGTCGCCCTTGAGGAGTCGTTCGTCGCGACGGTCTCCGAGGGCGTGCAGATCAAGGGGCGGGTCGACCGGGTCGAGCGGGACGGCGAGGGCAGGGCCGTGATCATCGACATCAAGACCGGCAAGCACGGCCCCAAGGAGGCCGACCTCGAACGCCACCCCCAGCTCGGGGTCTACCAGCTCGCCACGCTGCTCGGCGCGTTCGAACGGCACGGGATGACCGAGCCCGGCGGCGCTGCCCTGGTGCAGGTCGGAGACGCGGCGACGAGGAACGCCGCCAAGGAGCAGGCCCAGATCCCGCTGGCCGACGACACCGACCCGGGCTGGGCACGTGACATGGTGGACACCGTGGCGGCCGGGATGTCCGGCCCGGTCTTCCAGGCGAAGGTCAACGACGGCTGCCGCACTTGTGTCGTGCGGGCGAGCTGCCCGGTCAGCAAGAACGGAGACCAGGTGTGCTGAGCCCGGTTCAGCTCGCGGCCAAGCTGGGCATCCTCCCGCCGACGCCGGAGCAGGCCGAGGTCATCGAGGCAGGTCTCGAACCGATGGTCGTGGTCGCCGGGGCGGGTTCCGGCAAGAGCGAGACCATGGCGGGACGGGTCGTGTGGCTGGTCGCCAACGGCCTGGTCCGCCCCGAGCAGGTGCTCGGCCTGACCTTCACCAGGAAGGCCGCCGGGGAGCTGGCCGTACGGGTGCGTGAGCGGCTCAACGGGCTGGTCGCGGCCGAGCAGGTGCCCGCCGAGCTGTTGCAGGGCGAGCCGACGATCTCCACCTACCACGCCTACGCGGCCAGGCTGGTCACCGAGCACGCCCTGCGGGAGGCGCTCGAACCCACCATGCGCCTGATCAGCCCGGCCGTCGCGTGGCAGCTCGCCGGACGGGTGGTCAGCGGCTACGACGGCCCGATGGAGCAGATCGAGTGGGGTCCGGCGACCGTCACGCGGGCGGTGCTCGACCTCGCCGGGGAGATGGCCGAGCACCTGCGCACCCCGCAGGAGGTGCGGGAGATCGGCGCCTGGCTGGCCGAGCGGTACGGCAGACTGCCCGGCACGCCCACCCAGCTCCAGCGCAGGCCACTGGCCACGCAGCGGGCCAGGGAGCAGCTGCTTCCGCTGGTCGAGGCCTACGAACGGCTCAAGCGCCGCCGCGAGGTCGTCGACCACGGCGACCAGATGGCGCTCGCGGCCAGGATCGCCGAACGGCACCCCGAGGTCGGGGAGGCCGAGCGGGGCAGGTTCGCCGTCGTCCTGCTCGACGAGTACCAGGACACCAGCCACGCCCAGCTGGTCCTGCTGCGCTCGCTGTTCGGGAACGGGCACCCGGTGACGGCGGTCGGCGACCCCTGCCAGTCGATCTACGGCTGGCGCGGGGCCTCCTCGGGCAACCTCACCCGCTTCCCCCGCGACTTCAGGACGGCCTCGGGGGAGCCCGCCCCGGTCCGCCGCCTTTCGGTCAGCTTCCGCAACGGCGACGCCGTACTCGACGTGGCGGCCAGGGTGCAGATCCCGCTGCGGCTCGAAGCCCGTGAGGTGCCGGTGCTGGTGCCCGGCGGCAACCGGATCGAGCGGGGCCGGGTCGTGACCGCCTTCCACGGGACCGCTGAGGACGAGGCGGAGTGGATCGCGGCGAAGATCTCCGGTCTGCTGGGCGGCGAGAGCGCCCCCGACGGGCTGCCCTGGGGCGACGGCGAACGCAAACGGGCCAAGCAGAGCGCCTGGGGCGGGCCGCAGTGCCTGCAACCCCACGACGTGGCGATCCTGGCCCGCAAACGGTCGCAGTTTCCCACGCTGCGCAGGGCCCTTGAGGCGCGGGGCATCCCGGTCGAGGTGGTCGGTCTCGGCGGGCTGCTGACCGTGCCCGAGGTGGCGGACATCGTGGCGACGCTGCGGGTGATCTACGACCCGACGGCCGGGGACGCCCTGGTCAGGCTGCTGTCCGGACCACGCTGGCGGATCGGTCCCGCCGACCTGAAGGAACTGGGCGACCGGGCGCGTGAGCTGAGCCGGGAGACCCGTGAGGACGGGCCCGGCGGCGTCGCCGACCCCCTCGACCAGGTCGTCGCGGACATGGCCGAGGAGCGGGGCAGTCTGGTCGACGCCCTCGACGAGCTGCCGGAACGCCCCGAGTGGCAGGAGGCGTTCTCCCCGCTCGCCCGGGTCCGCCTGGTGGCCATGGCCCAGGAGCTGCGGGTCCTGCGCGCCCACACCGGGCAGCCGCTGCCCGACCTGGTCGCCGAGATCGAACGCAGGCTCGGCCTGGACATCGAGGTCGCGGCCAGGGGCTCCGCCGGTGTCTTCGCGGCCCGCGCCGACCTGGACGCCTTCCTCGACGCCGCCTCCCGCTTCGCCGGAGACTCCGAGGACCCGACGCTGGGGGCGTTCCTGGCGTTCCTGAAGGCCGCGGACGAGGAGGAGAACGGCCTCGACGCGGGCCGGGTCGGAGAGAGCAACAGCGTCAAGCTGATGACGGTCCACGCCTCGAAGGGCCTCGAATGGCCGGTCGTGATCGTGCCGGGGATGTCCCAGGCGTTGTCGAAGGGCGGGACGCTCACCGTCGGCACGGTCTTCCCGGCCAGGCCGACCGTCAGCCCCAGGTGGACGGAGAACGCGCGCAAACTGCCGTACCCGCTGCGGGGCGACGCCTCCGACCTGCCCAGACTCGGCGGCCTGTCCAAGGAGGAGATCGGCGACTTCGACGAGCGCTGCCGGGAGCGGGAGCTCCTTGAGGAACGCCGTCTGGCCTACGTCGCCGTCACCCGTGCCCACTACCTGCTGATCGCCTCCGGCTACCGTTGGGGCGGCGGGTCGAAGCCCCTCGACCCGTCCGACTTCCTGGTCGAGGTCCGCGACACGTGCGGGCGGGCCGAGGTCTGGGCACCGCCCCTTGAGGAGGGGGAGACCAACCCGCTGCTGGCCGAGCCCGCCGAGTCCAGGTGGCCCGTCACCCCGGCCGGGGCACGGTACGAGGCCGTACGGGACGGCGCGGACATGGTCAGTGCGGCGCTGGCGGCGCTGTCGGAGGAATCCGAGGAGCCGGAGGTCGTCCCGGTAGAGGAGGTGTTCGTCGTCGAGGACGACGAGGTGCCCTTCCCCGACGACCCCTACGACGATCCCTACGAGGATCTCAACGGGGACCTCGGCCCGGCGGGCCGGCCTCTCCCCGAACCCTGTGACGACGTCCCCGACCGGGTCTCCCCGGCGTTGCGCGGGTGGGACAGGGAGCGGGCCAGGGCCTGGGAACGCGACATCGAGCTGTTGCTCAGGGAACGTGAGCTGAACCGGCGGCGCGGTCCCGGCCGGGTCGAGCTGCCCACCCACCTGACCGTGTCCTCGCTGGTCACGCTCGCCTCCGACCCCAAGGCCCTGGCCCGGCAGATCCGCCGTCCCGTGCCGAGGAAGCCCGCCCCGCTGGCCCGCAGGGGCACCTCCTTCCACAGCTGGCTCGAATCCCGCTGGGGCCAGCAGCGGCTGATCGACGAGCTCGACCTGCCCGGTTCGGCCGACGAGACGGGCGAGGCCGACGAGGCCGCAGACATCCAGCTGGCCGAGCTGCGCGAGCGGTTCGAGGAGAGCGAGTGGGCGGACAGGGAGCCGCTTGACGTCGAGGTCCCGTTCGAGACCATGATCGCCGACCGGCTGGTCAGGGGCCGGATGGACGCGGTCTTCGAGACACCGGACGGCGGTTACGAGGTCGTCGACTGGAAGACCGGCAGACGACCGAAGGGGAAGAAGGCCGAGGTCGCGGCGGCCGTACAGCTGGCGGCCTATCGGCTGGCCTGGGCGCACCTGGCGGAGGTCCCGCTCGGCCGGGTGAGCGCGGCCTTCCACTACGTGCGGCTCAACGAGACCGTACGGCCCGCCGACCTCCTCGACGAACGCGGCCTGGTCGCCCTCATCGAGTCGGTCCCCGCGATCGGTTGAACAGCTGACGTGTCAGGTCACGCCAACGCCTCGACCTCCGTGCCGGAGATCGTGTTCTCCCAGCTGTCCGGGCGGGAGGGGCATGACCACGGTGGGCAGGTCCAAAAACGAGGCGTCGCCTGCGTCCTCCCCGGGAGGGCAAGTCCGGGTGTCGTTCTGGTCAGCGGGGATTCCTGGAGATCTCACCGCGTCCGGTGGTGACCCACTCCGTCGCCAGGACTCTTACGGAGTCGGGTGGAGGAACGTAAGAGCCGCTCACGCAATGAACGGAATAATGGTTGTCCCCATTTATATGGGATATCGTCGAGCCGTGGAGCTGACGGTCGGGGAATTGTCCAGGCGTAGTGGTGTGGCCACCTCGACCTTGCGCTTCTACGAACGCAAGCAGCTCATAGTCAGTCGCCGTACGGCGGGCAATCAGCGACGTTACTCACGTGACACCCTTCGCAGGGTGGCCTTTATCCGTGCGTCCCAGCAGCTGGGGACCTCTCTTGCGGAGATCGGCTTCTACCTGTCCCTCCTTCCCGAGGGGCGTACGCCGACACGGGAAGACTGGGCCAAGCTTTCGGAATGCTACCAAAAAGACCTGAACGGCCGAATCCAGCGTCTTGAGTGGCTCCGCGACCGGCTCGCCGGATGTATCGGATGCGGTTGCCTGTCCCTGGGGCTGTGCAAGCTGGTCAATCCGGATGACTGTCTCGGGGAAAACGCCTCGGGGGCGCGCAAACTCTATGAGCCGTGATCGAGGATCACATGCCGAGGGGCTACGCCGGAAAATCGTAATTTAGAACCCTGTCAAGCTCACGGTGCGTTTTTCGGACTTGCGTGGCCAGGTGGTGGGTGAGGAACCGCAGCCCCTCGGTGACGCGCTCGGCGCGGATGGAGCCGTAGCCGAGCACCAGCCCGGAGCGTGACCGGTCCTCGGCGCAGTACGCCTCCAGACTTTCGACGGCGACGCCCGACGCGCGCGCCTCCGCCGACATCCGGCCGAGATCGACGGGCACATCGGGCCTGAGCCTGGCGCACAGGTGCAGACCCGCGGCCGACGGCACAGGCTCGAACCAGTCGCTGAGGTCCCCGCGCAGCGCCGTGAGGACGCGTTCGCGGCGGTCCGCGTAGACGCGGGTCGCCTTGCGGACGTGCCGGGACAGTTCGCCCGAGTCGATGAACCGGGCGAGCGCGGCCTGCGCGGCGTGGTCGCCCTGCCAGTCGGTCAGCCGCCTGGCCGCGCGCAGCGCCGGGCGCAACGAGGCCGGGGCGACCAGGAAGCCGAGCCGCAGCATCGGCAGCAGCGTCTTGGAGAACGTGCCCACGTAGACGACCCGGCCGTCCCGGTCGAGGCTCTGCAGCGGGTCGAGAGGACGCTGACCGAAGCGGAACTCGCTGTCGTAGTCGTCCTCGACGATCACGGCGTCGTGGCGCGCGGCCCAGCCGAGCAGCGCGGCCCTCCGCGCCGGGGACATCGGCGTGCCCAGCGGGAACTGGTGCGACGGGGTGACGTAGACCAGCCGGGTGCCGGACGGGAGCGCGTCCACGTCGAGTCCTTCGTCGTCCACGGGCACCCCGCTGACCCGGGCGCCGAGGGAGGCGAACAGCAGCCGTGCCGGGGGATAGCCCGGCTCCTCAACGGCCACCCGGTCACCCGGCTCGATGAGGATTCGGCCGACGAGGTCGAGGGCCTGCTGCGCGCCCTGGGTGACGACGACGTCCCCGGCGTCGGCGCGCACCGAACGGGACAGGCCGACGTGGCGGGCCACGGCCTCCCGGAGGGCGGGGTGGCCCGCTGGCTCGCCGTACCCGGAGGTTCTGACCGTCGAGGCGCGTAGTTCGGCGGCGAGAAGGCGGCGCCAGGTGGCGAGGGGGAAGAGGTCACCGTCGGGTCTGCCGACCCGGAAGTCGTAGCGAGGGGGTTCGGGGCTTTCCGCGGTGTCGGGGAGATCGTCCCAGAAGGGGCGGGGACGCACCCCACGGCCCTGCGGGGCGCCACGCCGTACGGCTCCGGCGGGTGTGGTGGGTTCGGCGACGAAGGTGCCCGCGCCGACGCGGGGGAGGAGGAAGCCCTCGGCCGTCAGCCGTTCGTAGGCCGTGCAGGCCGTGTTGCGCGAGACGCCGAGGCGGCGGGCCAGCTCCCGCGAGGGCGGCAGCCGCTCCCCGGGACGGAGCCTGCCGTCCAGGATCGCCTCGCGGAGCTGCCGGTAGATGCGGGAGGCCAGGTCGCCGGGGCCGTCCAGGCTGACGTGCGGGTCCACGCGGAGACCCTACATTGGCTCTTTCAGTTTCCGGGGAATTGGCCCTTCTGGGGAGCCAATCGAGGCCGTTGGATGGACTCGACCAACGGGGAAACAGCCGAGGAGTTATGTCTTGACCGTCGCCGACATGTGGTTCGACCCGAAGTGCCCCTGGGCGTGGAACACCTCACGCTGGCTGCTGGAGGTCGAACGCGTCCGTGACGTGGAGGTCCGCTTCCACGTGATGAGCCTGTGGCTGCTCAACGAGGGCAGGCAGGGCCTGGAGGAGTGGTACCGGCACTGGCTCACCGACACGCTCGGCCCGGTCCGGGTGCTCGTCGCCGCCGAGCAGAAGTACGGCACGCCCGTCCTGCGTGACCTCTACACCGCCTTCGGCGACCGGATCCACCATGGGAAGGTCCCGATCGGTCCCGGCCTGTACGGCGACGCGCTGGCCGAACTCGGCCTCGACCCGGGACTCGCCGAGGCGGCGGAGAGCACCGACCACGACGAGGCCCTCCTGCTGAGCCACCGGGCCGGTCTCGACCCGATCGGTGAGGACCTGGGCACCCCGGCCATCCACGTCCCCGGCCCCGACGGGCGGGTCAACGCCTTCTTCGGGCCGGTGGTCAGCCCGGTGCCGCGTGGTGAGGCGGCGGGCGGGCTCTGGGACGGTGTGCTGCTGGTCTCGGCGACCCCGGGCTTCTTCGAGCTCAAGCGGAGCCGTACGGAATCTCCCCGGGTCGACTGACCCGTTGCCTCCGCGTGACCGGCCACGCGGATGATCGCCCTTTCGTGGACGGGGGGAGTATGACGCGATTACCCTCCTCGGTATGACCAAGCGGATCACGATCTCCCTGCCCGACGACCTCGCCGACGAGGCGCAGCGCTCGGGCAACGCCTCCGGCTACATCGCCGAGGCACTGCGGGAGCAGCGTCGCATCAGGGAGGGCATGGCGGCCCTGGAACGGCTGTGGGGTCCCGGCTGGCAGGACGACATCACCGACGCCGACCGGGAGCGCGCCAACCGCCTGTTCGGCTCCGCACGGGAGGTCGCGTGACCCCGGACGTGCGGGAGGCCGGGTGACCCCGGAGGACGACGGTCTGACCGGCCACGTCCTCGATCTCGACGCGGTCTGCCATCTGCTCGACGTCAGGAGCAACTACGGGCGTGAGATCGTCCGTCAGTCCGTGCTGCGCAACACCACACTCCTGCTGCCCGCGGCCGCCGCGCAGTGTGTGACGGCCCTGCGGCCCGAGCAGGCCGAGGCCCTGCTCGGGGTGCCGGTGGTGACGGTGGGGAGCCTGACGGCCGCCGACGTCGCGCACGCCGCGGGGCTCGGCCCGAGGATCGCGGCCAACCTGGAACGGCACACCCCGGGCCCCGTCACGGGAACCGACCTCGTGGCCGTTCTCGCCGCGGCCCATGCCGTACTGCTGGCCGAGTCCAGAGGCGGCTGGCGCGTCATAACCCCGGCCCCTCACCTCTACGACGACATTCCCGGCGTCCGGCTGGAAATCCTCCCCTGATTCTCCCGGCCGATTCCCCGGGTTTCCCTCCAGGGAGGGAAATGTTCGGCTTTCCTGTCCTTGGGTCTTTCCCGATGAGAAGGGTGTGGGGTGCCGGTCGAAGCCCGACGTCACGTGGGGCGGAGGGGTGCGCACGCTCCGTCGCGGCGCATTCCCTGAATGTACGGGGACGTAATGGGGTTGTGGTGTTCACCGGTATTACCGCACGTGTTCACCTTGAATGTGAGAACACCTGGAAGGCCTCGCGTCAATATGGTGTGATAAATCTTACAAGGGGGTCGCTTTTAATATTTGAAATGTGATCATTGCCGATGAATCGCCCTGTGCGGGTGTATCCGTACCGATCGGAGTTCATCGGAATGCAGCTCAGGCGAAACCTCTCCTTGGCCGCCGCGTCGATACTCGCCGTGGTCGGCCTGGTCGCCTCACCCCCCGCGGCGTCGGCCGCCCCGCCGGACGGCGGCCAGTCCAGTGTCACCTCCGACGTCTTCCCCGGCGCCAGGCTCGGTGAGCGCGTCGGCCCCAAGGCCGTCAAGGACACCGGGAAGAACGCCGAGAAGCAGGAGGAGACCGCACGGGTCAGCCCCCAGCTGGTCGCCTGCGACGGTGACGGCACCAGCGGCAAGCGCGTCGAGACCCTGTACGTGCGCGAGGCGACGATGCCGGACCGCTACGCGCAGCTCCTGCCCATGTTCCGGGCCTGGCTGGCCAACGCCGACGACCAGTTCAACGACGCCGCCGCGACCTCCAACCGCAGCAGGCACATCCGGTACGTCACCACGGCGGTCAGCGGCGGCTGCGTCCCCGTCGTGCGCAACGTGGTGGTGCCCGCCGGTTCGCTGGCCACCTTCGACGCCGGAAAGACCGCCCTGCAGGCCCTCGGCTACAACAGCAACGACCGGCACTACCTCATGCTCACCGAGGCCACGGTGATCTGCGGTGTCTCCGACATCAAGAACGACGACCTGACCACCGGGTCGACCAACCTCAACAACGGCCTCGCCTTCTCCCGGGTCGACGCCAGCCCCAACTGCTTCGGGGCGAACGCCATCGCCCACGAACTGGGGCACAGCTTCGGCGCCGTGCAGCTCAGCGCGGCCCACTCGGACGGCTCCTGGCACTGCCTCGACCAGTGGGACATCATGTGCTACGGCGGCACGCCCACCTGGAGCTGCCTGCAGTGGAACGACTACCGGCTGCCCGACTGCAACCGGGACGACTACTACAACGCGGTCCCGACCGCCGGGAGCTACCTGGCCACGCACTGGAACGTGGCCGACAGCGCCTACCTCATCGCGGGTTCGACGGCCGACAGCGACCCCCATCCCAAGGTGGGCAACACCTACGTCATAACGAACGCCTCGACAGGGGGCGCGCTCGAACCCATCGGCGGCGCGACCACGGCGCTGACCGAGCTGAGCCAGCGCACCCGGGTGGACACCCCCAGCCAGAAGTGGCTGATGAGCTACAACACCGGACTGCAGTTCATCAACGTCGGCAGTCGCCTGTGCGCCGACAGCGCCTACAGCGGCACCACGCCCGGCACGACGCTGCTGCAGTACTACTGCAACGGCCAGGACGGCATGCGCTTCGCCTACCTGCAGACCGGCACGAACACCTACGCGATCTTCGACTGGCTCTCCGGGCTGGCGCTGACCGCGGGCGGCGCCTACCCGGCGGCCGTCACGCAGCAGACCTACACCGGCGCGGCCAACCAGCAGTGGGTGTTCAACCAGGTCACCGACGCCTCCCCGGTCAACGGCACCTCCTACTACCTGAACGGGTTCGCCAGCCACGACAACGTCGAGCCCGCCGGCGGTTCGACCGCCTCCGGCGCGCTGGTCACGCACAACGCGCCCTCCGGGGCGACCAGCCAGCGCTGGACCCTCCAGGCCAGCGGCTCCTACTGGAAGCTGGTGAACGTCAACAGCGCCAAGTGCCTCGACCTCGTCACGGCGAGCACGACCAACGGCACCCAGATCAGGCAGGCGACCTGCGGCAGCGGGACCAGCCAGCAGTGGACCCTGCAGAGGGTCGCCGACGGCACGTTCTACCTGGTCAACCGCTACAGCGCCAAGGTGCTCGACGCGCCGTCCGGCAGCGGGACGACCCTCGACCAGCAGACGATCACCGGTAACAACGACTCCGGCGCCGGAGTCATCGCGGGCAACGAGATCTGGTACCTCAACCAGGTCTGACCGGGATCCGTGCGGGCCGTCCGCCCCTCCCCGGACGGCCCGCACGGTCACGCGGTTACGGGTTTCCGCCATCGAGGTCGGAGGATCGCCTCCATGGTCACCACCCCGGGGCCCGCCTAGCGTTGCGGGCATGATCAGACTCAACGGCCTGCGCAAACGGTACGGCGATCGGACGGTGATCGACGACCTGTCCCTTGAGGTCAGGCAGGGCGCGGTCACCGGGTTCCTCGGCCCGAACGGGGCGGGGAAATCCACGACAATGCGCCTGATCCTCGGACTCGACCACCCGACCTCGGGCACGGCGCTCATCGGCGGCCTGCCGTACCACCGGATCAGGAACCCGCTGCGGACGGTCGGCGCGCTGCTGGACGCGCGCGCCCTGCACCCCGGGCGCAGCGGCCGGGCGCACCTGACGGCACTGGCCCGCAGCAACGGCATCCCGCGCCGCCGGGTCACGGAGGTCCTGGAGACGGTCGGGCTCGGGCAGGCGGCGCGCAGGCGGGCGGGCGCGCTCTCGCTGGGCATGAGCCAGCGGCTCGGCATCGCGGGCGCCCTGCTCGGCGACCCCGAGGTGCTCATGTTCGACGAACCCGTCAACGGCCTCGACCCCGACGGTGTGCGCTGGGTGCGCGACCTGATGCGCTCCCTGGCCGACGAGGGCAGGACGGTCTTCGTCTCCAGTCACCTGATGAGCGAGATGCAGCTCACCGCCGACCACCTCGTGGTGATCGGCAGGGGACGGCTGATCGCGGACGCGCCGCTGGCCGAGATCATCGCGCGCGGCTCGCTGGGCGCGGTGGTCGTCCGCACCCCGCACACGGACGACCTGGCCGTACGGCTCGGCGCCGCGGGCCTGCACTGGGAACGGCCGGGGGAGAACGAGCTGGTCGTCACCGGAGCCACGGCGGAGCGCGTCGGCGACCTGGCGCACGAGGCGGGCATCAGGCTGCACGAACTACGCCACCGCGAGGCCTCCCTGGAACAGGCCTACCAGGAACTGACGGCCGACAGCGTCGAGTACGGCGCACGGAAGGGGCGGGCGTGAACACGTCGGTGAGAGAGCTGTTTCAGGCGATCGGCGGCGAGTGGGTGAAGCTGCGCTCGGTCCGCTCGACCTGGTGGTGCCTGGCCTGCACCACGGCGCTCATGGTGCTCGGCTCGCTGGCGATCGGCGGCGGGACGGCGACGGAGATGGTGCGCCGGGACCTGGCCGGCACTCTGTCCGCCAGCGATCCGGTGACCTCGGCGACGGCGTTCGCCCAGTTCGGCCTGGTCGCGCTGGCGATGCTGACGATCACCCCCGAGTACGCCTCGGGAGGCATCAGGACCACGTTGCAGGCGACGCCGATCCGGGGCCGGGTGCTCGCCGCCAAGGCGCTGGTACTGGCGCCGGTGACGTTCGTCGCCGGGGTGGTCGCCGCAGGTGTGGCGACGGCGGTGGTCCACCTGGTGTTGTCCGCGGAGGTGTTCGGCGGCCGGGTGACGGCGCCGCCCGCCGAGGTCGTCCCCGACCTGCTGGGCGTGGGCGTCTTCCTCGCCCTGGTCTCGGTGACGACGCTGGGCGTGGGAGTCGCGACGCGCAGCGCGGCGGGCACCCTGACCACGGCGTTCATGCTGCTGATGGGCGCACCGCTGCTGCTGGTGATGACGGGCACCTCGATCGGCTTCGAAGCCTCGCTGCGCATGCCGCTGTTCGCTGGCCTGGCCTTCATGGGCAGCTCGGACACCCCGATGGGCGGCCCGGTGCCCTACCCGGCCACGCAGGGGCTGGTGTGGCTGCTGGTCTGGACGGCGGCCGCCACGGTCGCCGGCTATGCCGTACTGCGCCGCAGGGACGCATAGACTGCGCGCCCGTGTCAGGTAACCGGATCACCCGCGCCCTGGTCGGGGTGCTCGCGGGCGCCGTGCTGGGCCTCGTCGAACTGCTCTTCCTGTGCGCGGCGGCGCTCGTCCACCCGGTGCCCGCCGTACGGCCCGGCGTCGAGCGGATCCTGAACCGGCTGACCGCCCTCGAACGGGCGAGGCTGGCCGCCTGGTTCGACCACGAGACGACCGGGCACCCCCGGCGGGACGGCCGTCGCTATCTCGCCGTCCGCGCCCTCTTCGGCCTCCTCGCCGGGTACGGCAGCGCCGCCGGGCTGTTCCTCGGCGGGCTGTTCCTCTTCGGCGGCCTGTGGAACCTGGCCGGGGACAGGGCGCGGGCCGTACCGGTGCACCTGCCGGGGGTGCGGCTGGTGACCAGCGACGGGGTGCTCGGCCTCGCCGGAGGGACGGTCGTGCTGGCCCTGACCGTGCTCTGGCTTCTCGCCGCGGGGGCTGTGGAACGGCGCCTGGCCGACCACTTCCTCGGTCCCGGCACGCGGGAGTTGATGCGCAGGCGCATCGCCGAACTGACCGCGACCCGCTCGGGCGTCGTCAGGGCCGTGGACGACGAACGGCGCAGGATCGAGCGCGACCTGCACGACGGCGTGCAACAGCGGGGCGTCGCGCTGGCCATGCTGCTCGGCCGGGCCCGGGGCAATCCCGACCAGGCCAGGACCGCGGCGCTGGTCGAGGAGGCCTACGCCGAGTCTCGCCGCCTGCTCGACGAACTGCGCAGCGTGGCCTGGCGGATCTACCCGACCGCCCTGGACGAACTCGGCCTGCGCGCCGCGCTCGCCGGCGTCGCGGAACGGTCGCAGGTGCCGGTCACCGTGCACTACGGGCTGGCCGGGCGCCCTGCCTCCGCGATCGAGACGGCCCTGTACTTCGTCGCCAGGGAGGCGATCACCAACGCCGTCAAGCACGCGGACGCGCGTGAAATCCTGGTCGTCGTGGCCGAGGACGAACGGACGGTGAGCGTGACGATCTCAGACGACGGAGCGGGTGGCGCCGACCCCTCGGGCGGCGGACTGTCCGGCCTGGCCAGGCGGGTCCTGGCGCTCGACGGCACCTTCGACGTCCACAGCCCGCCCGGCGGGCCGACCAGGGTCGTCGCGACGCTGCCGAGGGACGTGCCGTGCGGCTGATCCTGGCCGACGACTCGGTACTGCTCCGCGAGGGCCTGGTCCGGCTGCTCGACGAGGCCGGGCACGAGGTGGTCGCGGCCGTCGGCGACGCGCGGGCGCTGCTCGACGCCGTCGAACGGCACCGCCCCGACGTGGCCGTGATCGACGTGCGGATGCCGCCGACCCACACCGACGAGGGGGTGCGCGCGGCCCTGGAGATCCGTGGGCGCAGGCCCGAGGTCGGTGTCCTGCTGCTGTCGCAGTACGTGGAGAAGACCTACGCCGCGACCCTTCTCTCCGGGGCGGGGGGACGGGTCGGATACCTGCTCAAGGACCGTGTCTCCGAGGTCGCCGACTTCCTGGAGTCGCTGGAGCGGGTGCACGCGGGCGGGACGGTCTTCGACCCGGAGGTGGTGCGCCAGCTGCTCGCCCGAACCACCCGCACCGACCCGCTGGACGGCCTGAGCGGGCGCGAGCGCGAGGTGCTCGGCCTCCTGGCGCAGGGCTTCGTCAACGCGGCGATCGCCGGACGCCTGCACGTGTCACTGAGCACCGTGGAGAAGCACATCAACGCGATCACGGACAAACTCGGCCTGCCGCGCGACCCCGGCTACAACCGCAGGGTGCTGGCGATCCTGCGCTACCTCGACGACTGAGTACGGCCCGGCCGGGGAAACGCGGATGCCGCGCCCGATGGGTCGGGCACGGCATCCGGTTCGTCTCCTCGCCCCCTGAAGGGGGCCGGACCCGTCAGGGCACCACCTCGTCACTGAGCGGGGTGCGGTTGCCCGGATGGACAGGCGGTGGGAGCGGGCAGCGGTTCAGCCGACCCTGCTGGGCCCTGCGGTCCAGGCGACTCCGCTGGGGCCCGCGGTCCAGCCTGCCCCGCTGGGTCCTGCGGTCCAGCCGACTCCGCTGGGCCCTGCGGTCCAGCCGGGCTTGTGGGGCTCGCAGGGATTGTAGGGCTCGCAGGGCTTGCGGGGCTCATGGGGCTTGTGGGGCCCATGACACCGAGGCTTCTCAGGTACATGACACCCAGGAGGTCCCTCGGGCCCCTCGGGTCCTCTGGGTCCTGCGGGTCCTCTGGGTCCTTCGGGTCCTTCGGGTCCTGCGGGTCCTTCAGGACCAGTGAGGCCTGTGGGCCCTTCAGGTCCTGTGGGCCCTTCAGGTCCTGTGGGTCCTTCGGGTCCTTCGGGTCCTTCGGGTCCTGCGGGTCCTTCAGGACCAGTGAGGCCTGTGGGGCCTGCAGGTCCTGCGGGCCCTTCAGGCCCTGTGGGACCTGCGGGTCCTTCAGGACCAGTGAGACCTGTGGGTCCTGCGGGACCTGCGGGACCGGCAGGGCCTGCGGGACCAGTGGCTCCGGCAGGGCCTGCGGGACCCCGCGGTCCGGCCTCGCGACCGGCAGGGCCTGCGGGGCCTGCGGGGCCGGCAGGACCGGCGGCTCCAGCGGGCCCGGGAGGTCCAGGAGGCCCGGGAGGCCCGGGAGGTCCGGCAGGCCCGGCAGGCCCGGGAGGTCCGGGGGGCCCACCCGGGGTTCCGGGGACACCCTGCGGTCCCTGAGGGCCTCGGGGCCCTGTCTTACCGTCGCGTCCATCCCGGCCATTGTGGCCATCCCGGCCGTTACGGCCATTGTGGCCGTTACGGCCGTTGTGGCACCTGCAATGCCTTCTCCAGCACCCACACCATCTGGAGGAGAGGCTGCCGATATGGAAAGTCTCACCGCGCGTGGCGAGGCCCGCGGGCTTGCCCTGCAGGGCGCTTTCCGAGCCAGGGGTCGCGGCGTTCGCCAGCGACTGGGAGGCAAGCGCGAGGAAAGTACCGATTGTCGCCGCCGTGGTGATCAATCCCCGTACGTACCTGCTGGAGTCGACGGTGGAAGCCCGTCCGGTACCACTAGAAGTCATCGCATTCCATGTCGTTGATGATTTCGGATACATGATCCGCCTGATGGCGGCAGGGGTGAAGTACCCGGTGATCGTTACAGTGATGCTTTTGGTTTATTAACGAAGATCAAAGAATTGACTGGTGTGTTCTGCCGCTTATTTCGGCTTCTTGTGTCATATGGAAGGTGGATTTTATCCATATTTCTTGGATGGTCGCGGTTGTCGCTCAGTAGGAGAGATATGTGTGGATGGCGTGATAAATCACCCAGAGAAAAGCCCGGCTACCGGAGGAAACCGGCGCCGGGCATGTGAGCCGGACGGAAGCCAGGAGGGCCCAGGAGGGGCCAGGAGGGGCCAGGAGAGCTCTAGGAGAGCATCGCCAATGGGTTGGCGACCGGGACGTACCCGGCCCGGCGGTCGGCCGAGCGCGCCCACCGCACCGAGAGGTTGGCCTTGGCCGGCAGCGGCGCCCCGGCCAGCAGGTCCGCCAGCGGACGCGGCCACCCCCTGGAGCCCGCGTATCCGGCCAGCACCTCCCCGGCGACCGCCCACAGCTCCCGCACCGGGCCGTCGCCCGCCAGAGAGGCGGCGATCTCGGACAGATGGTTGACCATCAGGCAGTAGACCACCCGGTCCCACCCCGGCCCGGAATCGTAGGTGAGCGCCTCGGCGACCCGCGAGGGCAGTCCGGACAGGTCGTGCCTGCCCGCCACGAGCTTGGTCCCCTCCAGGTCGCGGAAGACCGCCTCGACCGGCGACCCCGACGCGTCCACGCCGACCAGCACGTTCTGCAGGTGCGGTTCGAGCACCACGCCGTGCTCCAGGTAGGCCTCAAGCACCGGGAGCGCGACGCACTCGACATAGGCCCGCCACCAACCGGCCGGGTCGGCGGGCCCGGATCCGGGCACGGCCAGCGCGCCACTCAGCAGCGGGGTCACCCCCGGCCTGCACACCGACCACGGGCTGGTACGGATGATCACACCGAGCCCTTCGAACAGCCGGGTGCCCAGGTTCGCCGAGCGGTAGCCGGGCTCGCTCAGCCAGCGCGTCCCGGGGAAGGAGGCGGCCAGGTCGTCGAAGACCGGCCCGAGGCGCCGGGTCAGCTCGACCGCTCCGGCCAGTTCGTACCACGCGTTCTTCCTGACGCAGTTGGTGATCCGCACATCCAGGCTGAACTTCAGGCACCGGTCGATCCCGGGGTCGTAGACCGTACGGACCGAGGAGGTGGGAACCGCAGGGCGGGAGCCGTACCCCAGGTCGACCAGGCGGCCGTCGGCCAGCGGCACGGCGAGGTCGTCGGCGAGCAGGTCGAGCTGCCACGGGTGCGCGGGCAGGATCGTGTACCCCTCGGGCGCCGGGCCGAGCTCGTCGAGCCGCCCGGTCTCACCCGCCTCGGCCAGCACGTCGTCGCGGACCCCGAGCAGCCGGAGCGGGAAGCTCGCGTGCGCCTCGGGCGCGTAGCGCAGCCAGCCCGCCCCGTCGTGGGCCTTGGGACTCGGATGGAACGGGTGCCCGAAGACCAGCCGCTGCTCGGAGGCCAGCCACGGGTCGGCCGGTTCCCGCCCGCTCCGCCTGGCCGCGAGCAGCGCCGCCATGGCCCGCCTGCTCGCGCCGACCTGGGCGGCGAACTCCTCGTTCGTCCCGCCCAGCTCGCTCTCCACGAGCCCGACGAGCCGGTCGGCGTCGAGCGGGCGCCAGGCGCCCCCGTCGAGCCAGTCAGGGCGGCCCGCCAAGCGCAGCGCGAGCCCGCCGTGCGTCCTGGCCCGCAGCACGGTGCCGCCGACCCGCAGCAGCACGTACGGCTCGGCGTGCCAGACCTGTCCGCGAGGCCCGGCGACCTCCCTGACGCAGCAGCGCAGCAGCGCGGCGAGCGTCGCCTCCTCGGCGACGGCCGCGGGGGAGACGGCCGCGGAGCAGGGGTCGAGCGCGAGGCCGGTCATGGAATCCTTCGCATCGTCATGTTCTGGATGGCCGCAGGAGGGTGGCGCAGGTAGTTGGGCCCGCTGGTGCCGTAGAACTTGTTCACGTCACGGGCCCCGGTACGCGCCTTGTCGACCAGGGTCCCGGCGACGACCATCGACTTGCCGACGAGCCTGGCCGCCTCAAGGGTCCTGGCCCGCAGCAGCCGGGCCATCGGGTCGTCGCCGTACTCGGCGAGCGCCTCCCCGAGCGTGTCGCGGACCAGCAGGCAGGCCCGCGCCGGCGGCAGCGCGCAGAAGGCGACCGCCGCCGCGGCCAGGTGCAGCGTGATCGTCACGAACACGTCGGCGAGCGCGTGCGGGTCGTCGGTCAGCATCCGCTCGTCGGTGAAGTCCGGCACCGCGACGCCCTCGGCCAGCAGCCGGTCCGGTGAGGTCAGCAACCCGTCGTTGTCCTTGACCAGCAGCCTGGCCGGACCGTTCCCCAGCACCAGGGCCAGGTTCTGCTGGTGGGCCTCCAGGGCGGTGCCGTACCGGACGAAGAGCCGCACCTGGAAGCCGAACAGCAGCCTGAGGTAGGCGCCGAGCAGCGCCGTGACGTCCCCGCCGTACCACCGTCCGGCCAGCTCCTCCACGACGGGCACGCCCCGGGGGGTCGGCGCGGGCAGCGCGGCCACCGGGACGATCTCGCCGGGCGGCAGGCGGCGCAGGAGCCAGCCGAGATACTCGTGGTCCGCGTGGCCGTAGGTCTGCTCGTCGGCCAGCAGCACCCCCGGGTGCGGCAGCAGCCGCAGCAGCAGCTCCGCCCTGGCGCCGTCGGCGAGCGTGCCCGGTTTGATGGAGCGCCGGTTGCGCAGTCCCAGCGTGCTGGTCGGCAGCGGCAGCTTCACGTGCGTGCCCGCGTCGAGCGCGACCGTGCGCGTCGACAGCGTCGGCCTGACCTCCAGGTACGGCCGCGCCCCCACGACCGCCCACGGGATCTCCTCGACCACGGGAACGGTGAGCGGGTGCAC
This sequence comes from Streptosporangium sp. NPDC020072, assembly GCF_040631445.1. Taxonomy (NCBI): domain Bacteria; kingdom Bacillati; phylum Actinomycetota; class Actinomycetes; order Streptosporangiales; family Streptosporangiaceae; genus Streptosporangium; species Streptosporangium sp. NPDC020072. Next base: position 322,178 of record NZ_JBEYAB010000010.1, read on the forward strand.
GGGGAAGAGCACATGTGTGCGCGCCAGGGACGACGGCAGCCCCACCTCCGCGAAGCCCGGCGCGTACGGCATGGCCGCGCCGCGCGCCCGTTCCCGGGGCACGGCCGCCCAGCGCAGCTCGAAGGAGGGCGCGAACTCCGGCGCGTAGGCCGTCAGCTCGTCGTCGGACAGCCCGTTCCTGCACCGCGCCGTCGGATAGACCGGATGGTCGACGAAGGCGGCCAGCGTCTCGTACCGTACGGCGTCCAGCCGCTCCCCGGGCCCGGCGGCGGCCAGCAGGCCGAGCACCCGCTCCCGGTGGGCGGCGTGCAGCTCCAGGGCGCGCAGCGCCTGCTCGCACTCCTGGGCGAACGCCTCGATCCCCGGGCCGTCCTCCGGCGGGGCGACCTCCCCGAGGGTCAGCAGGACCTCGCGCAGGCCGAGCGTCTCCTCGGGGGCGACCACGAAGTCCTGGAAGAGCGACCCCGGCACCAGGCGCACCCCGCGCCCACCGGCCAGGGCCAGGGTGACGCCGCCCCTGTTCCCGGTGATCCGCCCGGCCAGGCCGCCGTAGTCCTCGCGCAGCAGCGCGTCCAGGACACGCGCGGCGAGGTACCGTTCCCGCGCGGTCACGCGATCACCCACGGTCTGTCCGCCGCGAAGGCCGTCAGGGCGGCGTCGACGCTCACCCGGTCGGGCCCGATCGCGCGGACGACCCCCAGATAGTCACGGTTGGTGTTGGTCGGTTCGATCCGGTCGCCGACGGCGCGCAGCGGCCGGTGCCAGAGCCTGACCCGGGCGCCGGGGGCGGGGGCGACCACTCCCGGAGCGGAGACGACGGTCCCGGCCCGCTCCGCGACCACGCTCAGCGCGGTCCCGTGCTCCCGGGCACCGCCCAGGTCCCCGGCCGGCAGGCCCAGGTGGACGCCGAGGATCCTCTCGAACAGCGGAACGCCGAGCAGGTTGCCGAGCAGGAGGTCACAGTGGTCGCCGATCACGCGGTAGTTGACCTCGATGATCCTGGGCCCCGCCTGCGTCATCACGTATTCGGTGTGACAGGCCCCGAAGCCCACGCCGAGCGCGTCCAGCGCCCGCAGCACATGGCCTGCCGCGGGTGGAGGCTCCCAGTCGAGTCGTTCCTCGACGAAGTACGGCAACGGCCCGAGCGTCGTCCTGAAGCCGCCGAGCACCCGTGTCCCGCTCCCGTCGCCGAGCGTCTCCAGCGTGTGCAGTGGGCCTTCGAGGTACTCCTCGACGACCAGCGCCTCACCGGGCCGTCTGGCGCCGATCGCGTGCAGGGCCTCTTCGAGCTCACGGTCGTCCCGCACCAGGACGACGTCCTCACTGGCGACGCCCTCGCGCGGTTTGACGACCGCGGGAAACGGCACGTCCCGGGGTACGGGGTCGCCGGGGGCGAGCCGTACCGAACGGACGGTCTCGACGCCCGCCTCCGCCAGGCGCGCGCGGGTGAGGGCCTTGTTCTTCGCGGTGACGCAGGCCCGCCAGTCCTTGCCGGGCAGGCCGAAGTAGGCCGCGGCCAGGGCCGTCTCGGCCTGCAGGTGGTCGGAGTTGGAGAAGATCGCGCCGGGCGTGTGGTGGCCGGAGACGGTGTCGATCACCGCGCGGGCGTCACGGACGTCGCAGCCGAGCACCTCGGTCCCCGAGTCCCGATGGTGCTCCGGTCTGTCGGTCAGAACGGTGACGTCGCAGCCCAGCGCGCGTGCCGCGGGCAGGAATCCGTCGGTGACCGAGTCGGTCGGCTTGAGCGCGGTGAGGTACAGCCGCATGGGACCCCCGGAATCAGGTAAGCCTAACCTAACTCGCCGCATCCTAGCCGTACAGAGATCATGTCGCTCGGCTGACTGGATATTCACCGCATATGCCCGGCTTGCCGCTCCCCGGAAAGCCGTCCACGGCGAGCGTCGTAGGATGCCAGTCGATCTGGGAGACGGGGAAGAACGTGGACATCACCACCCAAGAAGGACTGCTGGGGCCGCTGCTTCTCGCGCGCAGCGCGATCGACCGCTCCGCCGCGCTACGCGGTGACGCCGAGTGGCTCGAACGCGCGTGGGCCGACGGCGCGACCCGGGTCGTCGTGGTCGACGACGGGCGGGCGCTGGTCAGGCGGCACGGAGACGGGGTCGATCTCGTCCTGCTGCCCACGGACGAGGCGCCGCAGGGGGAGCGCTACCTGCTCGGCCTGGACGCCGAGGGGATCGCCTACTTCGCCGTCTCGGGATCGCTCCCGGCCGACGGGCCCGCCGCGCTTCCCGGGCGGATCGTCTCCGCCGTCGCGCTCTCGGCCATCGAGGAGGGGGCGGACGTCGTCGCCGGGCTGCGGCAGGTCGGCTCGCTGCTGGGGGACCTGGACGCCGGGCTGCTGGTCTACGCGGTCGCGCTTGAGGCCTGGCACGCCACCCACGCCTTCTGCCCGCGCTGCGGGAGCCGTACCGAGACGCGCTCCGGCGGGCACGTGCGGGTCTGTCCCGAGGACGGCAGCCAGCACTTCCCCCGGGTCGACCCCGCGGTGATCATGCTCGTGCACGACGAGGCGGACCGGTGCCTGCTGGCCAGGGGGCCGCAGTGGCCCCAGGGCCGTTTCTCGGTGCTCGCGGGCTTCGTCGAGCCGGGGGAGTCACTGGAGCACGCGGTGGCCAGGGAGGTCGCCGAGGAGGTCGGCGTGCGCGTCGTCGAGCCCCGCTACCTGGGCAGCCAGCCGTGGCCCTTCCCGCGCAGCCTGATGCTCGGCTTCATCGCGCGGGCGGTCACGACGGAGTTCACGGTCGACCAGGAAGAGATCTCCGAGGCCCGCTGGTTCAGCCGCGCCGAACTGCGGGCCGCGCTGGACAGCGGCGAGGTGCTTCCGCCGCCCGAGGTCTCGATCGCCAGGAGGCTGATCGAGACCTGGTACGGCGAGCCTCTTGCCGGAAACTGGTGATCAGGCGTTCAACCGGGCCTTGACCTCGATCACCGAGGGATTGGTGAGGGACGTGCCGTCCTCGAAGAGCACGGTCGGCACGGTCTGGTTGCCGTTGTTGACACTCTCGACGAACTGCGCGGCGTCGGGGTTCTGCTCGATGTCGATCTCCCGGTAGGAGATCCCCTCGCGGGTGAGCTGGGACTTCAGCCGCTTGCATGGGCCGCACCAGGTGGCGGTGTAAACCGTCAGCGCCATTTCGTGAGATTTCCCCTCGTGAGATGTTCAGCGCTCAGTGGCAACAAAGTGAGAGCCGTTCATCTTCCCGTCGCCTGGATTTCCGTCGGTCAGAGGAGCTTGCCCGCGATCCAGTCCTGGACCGTCTCGGCGACCCCGGGAAGCCGGTACATCGGCGTGCTGTGCTCGCTTCCCGGCTCGGTCAGCACCGTCATGCTCACACCGACGGCCTTGAGCCGCTCCTTGAGCCGCAGACTGTGCTCGGCGGGCACGAACTCGTCCTGGGAATGTACGGCCAGCTCCGGCACGTCGCCCTTGCTGGCGTGCCTCGGGACCTCCATGCTGGCCCAGATCTTCGGGCACTTGACGGGTTCGCAGCCTCCGGCGAGCTGGATGGCCGACTCACGCAGCTTGCGCTTGTTCAGGTCGAAGACGTCGGTCGCGCCGTCCTCGTAGGCCAGCATCGGCGAGGTCACCGGTGAGATGCCGACGACCCCGCGCAGGCCGGGCAGCCCGTCCCCGTAGGTGCCGACGGCGGAGGCCAGGTGCCCTCCCGCGGAGAAGCCGACGACCACGTAGTTGTTGGGGTCGAAGGACCACAGGGCGGCGTGCCTGCGGGCGGTGGCGATGGCGTCCAGCGCGTCGGTGCGCTGCGCGGGCCAGGCCGCGTCGCCGGACAGGCGGTAGTTGATGTTGAAGACCGTGTAACCCTGCTCGGCGTAGCTGGTGGTGATCGCGGTCATGTACTTCTTGTCGCCGCTCGACCACCAGCCGCCGTGGATCAGGAAGACACCGGGCCGCTTGAGGCCGTCGGTCTGGTGCCAGACGTCCATCCGCTGACGGGGGTGCGGGCCGTACGCGACGGTGTTGATGACGGTGCCGTCGAGCAGCGGGTTGTCGGTCGAGGCGACCCTCGGGGTCGCGGTGGCCGACGGCTTCTTCGGCTTGGCGGTCGCGCCGGCGGACGGTTTCGCCGTCGGGCTGGGCGTCGGCTTGGCGGTCGAGGTCGCGGTGGCCGACGCCGAGGTGGTCGTGGACGGCTCGGGGCTCGGATCGGCCTTCCTGGCGGAGTGCTTCGCCTTGGTGGAGTGCTTCGTCCTGGCCTTGCGCGTGGTGGTCGCCTTCGAGGCGGTGATGGACGCGCCGCCGTAGTGCGCCAGCGTGGCGGGGGAGGCGTGCGCCGCGGAGGATGTCTGTAGCGCCACGGGGCCGATCACCAACGCCGCCAGGGCGAGAGCGCTCACGGTCGCCGCGGTTCTCACAGGTTTCTTCCTTCCCTCGGACCCCAAAATCCCCCCTCATTGTGGAGGAACTGCCCTTTTTACGCATCTTCTGGAACGACGTAGGTTGACGGCGGCATGTTGCCAGAATGGGCGGAGCTTGGCCACCGACTGCCAGGATGTTCACAGCTGGCCTGTACAACCCGTGTAAGGAGTCCCCGTGGTCACAGACGACGTCCTGGCGGGACTGGATCCGGAACAGCGGGCGGTGGCCGAGGCGGTACGCGGACCGGTCTGCGTGCTCGCCGGAGCGGGGACCGGCAAGACCCGGGCGATCACCCACCGTGTCGCCCACGCGGTGCGCAGCGGAGTGGTCGACGCCCAGAGCGTGCTGGCCGTGACATTCACCACACGCGCCGCCGGTGAGCTCAGGCAGCGGCTGCGCGCGCTCGGCGCCCCGGGGGTGCAGGCCCGCACCTTCCACGCCGCCGCGCTGCGCCAGCTCACCTACTTCTGGCCGCGCGTCATCGGCGGAGACCCGCCCAAGGTGATCGAGTCGAAGCTGCCGCTGCTGGCCGACGCCTTCCGACTCGTCAGAAGGGCCCCGGACCGGGCCGAGCTGCGCGACGTCGCGGGCGAGATCGAGTGGGCCAAGGCCACCCAGATCGGCCCCGAGGACTACGCCGAGGCCGCGCGAAAGGCGGGCCGTACGCCGCCGGTGCCCGCGGAGGAGGTCTTCCGGCTCTTCGACGCCTACGAACGGCTCCGCCGCGAACGGCACCTGGTCGACTTCGAGACCATCCTCGAACTCACCGCCGCCGTGATGACCGAGCACCGTGAGGTGGCGGCACAGATCCGCCAGCAGTACCGCTACTTCGTCGTCGACGAGTACCAGGACGTCAACCCGCTGCAGAAACTCCTGCTCGACACCTGGCTCGGCGGACGCGACGACCTGTGCGTGGTCGGCGACCCCAACCAGACGATCTACTCCTTCACCGGCGCGACCCCCAGATATCTGACCGGCTTCTCCGTCGAGCATCCGGAGGCGGCCGTGATCAAGCTGGTCCGTGACTACCGCTCGACCCCCCAGGTCGTCTCCCTGGCCAACAGGCTGATCGACCGGTCGAAGAGCCCGCACCGGCTCACGCTGGTCGCCCAGCGCCCCGACGGTCCGGAACCCGGCTTCACCGAGTACGACGACGAGCAGGCCGAGGCCGCGGGGGTGGCACGCGCGATCCGAGCCCTCGTCGACGGCGGTGTCCCGTCCCGCGAGATCGCCGTGCTCTTCCGGGTCAACGCCCAGTCGGAGGCCTACGAGCAGGCCCTCACCACGGTCGGCGTGCCCTACCTGCTGCGCGGGGCCGACCGCTTCTTCGAACGCCCGGAGGTGCGCCACGCCGTCGTCCTGCTGCGCGGCGCCGCCCGCTCGGCCGCGCGGGACGACGAACTGGCCCCGACCGTCAGCGACATCCTCGCCGGGATCGGCCTGACCCCCGTGCCGCCGGGCGGAGGTGGGGCCCGGGAGAAGTGGGAGTCGCTCAGGGCCCTCGCCGACCTCGCCGAGGACATGGCCGCCGAAGGAGCCGACCTGACCGCCTTCGTGGCGGAGCTGGAGCGCAGGGCGGGCGAACAGCACGCGCCGCCGGTCGACGGCGTGACACTGGCCTCCCTGCACGCCGCCAAGGGCCTCGAATGGGACGCCGTCTTCCTGGTCGGTATGACCGAGGGCATGATGCCCATCGTCTACGCCAAGACACCGGAGCAGATCGAGGAGGAGCGCCGCCTGCTGTACGTCGGCGTCACCCGGGCCAGAGAGCACCTGGCGCTGTCGTGGGCGTTGGCCCGCTCACCCGGCGGGCACCGCTCCAGGAGGCCCTCCCGCTTCCTCGACGGCCTCACAGGACGTTCCGGAGGGTCCGGCCGTGCGACGTCGGCCTTCGCCGCGTTCGTGTCCGGAGGGGCGTCCCAGGGTTCGGCTTCAAGAAGGTCCGCCGGGCGTCGTGAGGTGGCCGCGCCGATCAACTGCCGTGTCTGCGGCAGGACCCTCGCCGCGGCCGCCGAGCAGAAGCTCGGCAGGTGCGCCACCTGCCCGGCCGACTACGACGAGGCCCTGCTGGAGAGCCTCAAGGCCTGGCGCGCCTCGGCCGCCAGGGAGGCCAAGGTTCCGGTCTACGTGGTCTTCACCGACGTCACCCTCCAGGCCATCGCGGAGCGAGCCCCGGCCACAGAAAGGGACCTGCTCTCTATAACCGGGATAGGACGCGTCAAAATGGACCGGTACGGCGAGGCGGTGCTGGCTCTCTGCCGTGCCGCCGCAGACCGGACGGAGGACGTGTGAACCAGGCTCTCAAGGAGTTGCTCGACCTGCTGGACCTGGAGCAGATCGAGTTGGACATCTTCCGGGGACGCAGCCCCGCCGAGGACGTCCAACGGGTCTTCGGCGGCCAGGTCGCCGCCCAGGCGCTGGTCGCGGCGGGCAGGACCGTCCCCCCGGAGCGTCACGTCCACTCGCTGCACGCCTACTTCATCAGGCCGGGCGACCCGGCGGTGCCGATCGTCTACAACGTGGAACGCGTCCGGGACGGCCGTTCCTTCACCACCCGCAGAGTCGTGGCCATCCAGCACGGCAAGGCGATATTCACCATGTCGGCCTCCTTCCACATCGACGAGCCGGGCCTCGCGCACCAGGCGACGACGATGCCCGAGGTGCCCGGCCCCGAGGAACTGGCGCCCTTCCCGGAGCGGATGCGGCAGGCCCTGGCGGACATGCCCGAGGACTCCCCCTGGCGGGAACTGCTGGCCAGGCCGCGTCCGCTCGACGCCCGCTACGCCACACCTCTTACCTGGGAGGCCCTGCGGGACCCCTCGCTGAGCCGTTCCACGACGAACGTCTGGTTCCGCTACGAGTCGGAGCTGCCCGACGACCCGCTGCTGCACGTGGTGCTGGCCGCCTACACCTCGGACTTCACCCTGGTGGACACCGTGCTGCTGGCCCACGGCCAGGCCTGGGGAACCCCGAACGTCTCCGGAGCCTCGCTGGACCACGCCATGTGGTTCCACCGCCCCTTCCGCGTCGACGAGTGGATGCTGTACGCCCAGGAGTCGCCCTGGTCGAGCTCCGCCCGGGGCCTGGCGAAGGGGGAGATGTTCACCCGGTCCGGGGAACTGGCCGTGTCGGTGGTCCAGGAAGCCATGATCCGTGTGAGTTAGTGGTAAAACTGCAGGTAGAAAATATGTTGCCCCTCCCTGTCGCCGGGGTTTAGGGTCATGCTCAAGCAAGTCGGACGCTCCTGTCCGACGATCCACGAATGGAGGTGAGTCCGCTGTGAAGAACATTCTGATGCCGTCCCAGTCTGGGCTTACCTTCATGACCCCTGCCATGACCCTGTCGTTCGGCACGAGCGCCATCCTCGCCGATGGTGCCGCGGCCAGACTCCGACAGGAGATCCAGGTCCAGCGGGAGGCCCAGCTCCGGCAGGACACGACTGTCCGTACCCAAGTTCTCGGCAGCCGACCGGCCACTCCGGCCGCCTTTAAGGCGGCAGGCGCAGGCGCCGTTCTGGCTCCTGAGGGCGGCAGCTACGCACTGACCAAGCACACCGGCAATGGTGGACGGCGTGGTCCGTATTCCTGGAGGCAACCTCCGGTCATAACCTGACCGAAGAAGAGCCTTCAGGCCGCGGATCCGCACCCAGGATTCGCGGCCTTCTTGTTTGTCCGCGTTGTTCCTGTCCCCCCACCTAGAGGTAATCGAAGACCAACACCTAACTGAGAGGTGAAGCAGATGGGGGCCCAGACGATCATGGACCTGATCGACGAAGCCGCAATCCCCTGTCGTACCGACCCCGACCTCTGGTTCGCGGAGTCTCCGGAGGACGTGGAGTTCGCCAAGGCACTCTGCGGAGGCTGCCCGATCCAGCAGGCCTGCCTGGCCCGCGCGCTTGAGCGCGAGGAGCCGTGGGGTGTCTGGGGCGGCGAGCTCATCCTGAGGGGCGCCATCGTCCCGAGGAAGCGCCCGCGTGGCCGTCCCCGCAAGACCCCCGTCGCCGCCTGACCGGCGCGGAACCTGATCAACCAAAAAGACCGTATGTCCCGAAAGGACCACTTCCGATGACCTACCCCAACAGCGCCACCGCCGGTTTCGACATGCTGCCTATGCAAGAAGAACTGGTGAGGGACCGAATACGAACCCTTCACCGGGAGGCGGAGGAGCAGCGCATCGTGACAGGCATACTGCGCCTGAGGCGCGCCCGCCGGAACGCGGAACGCGCCTCGGCCCGGCTGCGGCACGTACTCCTGCACCTCGTCTGATCGCCACCGGCCACCGTCGATCGCCGTCGATCGCCGTTGATCACCATTGATCAACGGCGCTCGTCGGCGATGAGCGCCGGTCAACGGTGATGAACGCCGGTGAACACCACTCAGTTCGGCTCTGGTAAGCGACACGCGGCACGGATCCACGCCGCGCGTCGCCGCTCGCCGTTGATCAACAGCAAGCGGCGACGATCAACGGCAACACAGTCGCGAACAGCGACGAGCAGCGGTGAACAGCGACGAGCAGTCGGGCCCGAACATTCCAGGCCCAGGCATTCCAGGCCCAGAAATTCGGGCCGGGAACGGGCCGCCGGCTGAGCGCCACTTCCAGGCAAGAACCACTTCCAAGGGGTGACTCCTTCCCCGGGTCACCCCTTTCGCATGTTCTCCCCCAGCAGGGACCCCGACCGAGGCCCCGAAAACGCGCGACGCTCTCGAACAGGTGGCTCTCCTGGACGTGTGGCCTCTCCGAACACGCGCCCCAACACGCGCTCCAAACATGTGACCCCGAGCATGTGGCTTCCCCGAACGTGTGTTTCTCCCAAACGTGTGACCCCCCGAGCGCGTGATTCCCCCAAACACATGGTCCCTTGAGCGGAGGCCTTTCTGGAAGCGCAGATCTTTCGGATACACGGTCCTTTCGAACCTGTGATATCCCACAGGCAGCCGACGCTTCCGAGAAGTTTGATCTTTCGAATATTCGGCCCTTTCGGATGCGTGTCCCTTTTCGTGCAGCCGTACTCTTCAGGGCACGCCGAACCCTTCCATAGGTACGGTCAAACCGCCCCTGACCAGGCGAGTCTTTCTTGAACGGGCCATGTCGCCCCCGGGCCGTACGGCCAATCCCCCAAGGCTCAGGTGAGGAGAAGAATGACCAAAAGGAACGGTGCTGAGGTGCAAGGAAGAAAAAGAGCACCAGGACAGCCGAGACCGGTCAGGAGCTACCGGGATCAGGTGGGCTCCATGGGTCTCGGAGCGTCGCGGAGGTCATGGCATCGTGGATGACGTGTGGCTTCGAAACGGATCTCGGAAAGAATGGGGATCTGCTTCAGAACGAAATGGACTCGGAATAGGGGGAGCTGTCAGCTCGCGGCGATCGCCTGCTCTTCGGGGTCCTCCTCGACGAAACCGGGAACCCAGCGGATCACCTCCTCGCGGAAGGGGGCCGTGGCACCGAGCTGGCAGAGCACGCCCAACCCCGCCGCGTGCACACGGTGGATGAGGACGTACGACACCGGCAGGTTGAGCTGGCGTGCCACGTTTCCCGGACGCAGGTCCGTCACCGTGGCGGCCTGCTCCCGCAGCCACTCGCGGCTGAAGGTGAACTCCTCGACCGCGGTCGGCTCGACATAGGGGGCGAGGAAGGCTCGCAGCGCCTCGGCGTCCACCTCGATGTGGGGAAGGATGAACCCTTCGTCGCGCAGCCCCTGAATCACGGTCTCCATGTCGCCGTTGTTGAAGATCCGGGTGAGCTTTCCGAAGGCCGGGGGGTAGCCGTCGGGCAGCCGGTTGACCGCGCCGAAGTCGAGCACGCACAGCCGCCCGTCCTCGACGACACGGAAGTTTCCCGGATGTGGATCGGCGTGGAGCATGCCGACCCGCGCGGGCGAGCAGAACAGGAATCGGACCAGTTGGAGACCGGCACGGTCACGTTCCTGCTTGGTGCCGTCGCTGATGATCCGTGACAGCGGGACACCCTCGACCCACTCGGAGACGAGAACCTGCTCGTTGGCCGCCACGACATCCGGAATCAAGAAGTCGGGGTCGTCCTTGAACTCCAGGGCGAAGGCGTGCTGAGCCTCTGCCTCCCGCAGGTAGTCGAGCTCTTCGGCGATCCGCTCACGTAGCTCACTGAGGACGGACTTGATGTCGAGCCCGGGAAGCAGCACCCCGAAGAGCTTGCCGAGCCTGGCGATCTGATTGAAGTCGGACAGCAGTGCCTTGCCCGCGCCGGGATACTGAACCTTGACGGCGACCGTTCTGCCGTCGTGCCAAACGGCCTTGTGCACCTGCCCGATCGACGCGGCGGCGGTCGGACGGTCCTCGAACGACTGGAAGTTCTCCCGCCAGTCGTCGCCCAACTGCTCGACGAGTACCTTATGCACCGTCGCGGCGGGTAGCGGTGGCGCGGCGTCCTGGAGTTTGGTGAGGGTCGCTCGGTAGGGGCCGACGACCTCGGCGGGAAGTGCCGCCTCGAAGATGGACAGAGCCTGGCCGAGTTTCATCGCCCCGCCCTTGAGTTCTCCCAGAACCTTGAAGATCTGCTCGGCGGTGCGTTCCTGTATCTCCTGGGCGACGATCTCCGCGGACTTGCCCCCGATCCGCTTCCCCAGTCCGAGGGCGGTACGGCCGGCGAATCCGATCGGCAGGGCCGCCAGCTTGGCGGATCGCGCGACAGCGCGGCGCGGAAGGTCACTCACCTTGGCTCGCGGCGTTTCCCCCGTGGTGAGACACCGCTCCCTCCCTTCGGTGTGGTGTCTGTCAGCCGCGGTCAGCAGCCGACGCGACCATTGTTGGCGAACCCAACTCGTTTCGGAAGCAACGACATCGAGGATGAATACTCCAGGATCGCCGTTTCCATCGCCAGTCAGGCAATACATCCGTTGTGCCGTTGGTCACAGCGGACTCCTCCCCGTCGAGGAAAGCGAGCGCGTGCCCAGTCGCCACCGCCGCGACAAGAGACGACATGACCACGCCACACCCGATCTCCCCCGCGGGCAAGCCGCCAGGACGGGCACTGACGACCGGCCATCCCGGGTCACGATCGCGTCGCGTCAAATCTAGACACCGTAGACAGGTGCTCTGTCCAGGCAGCACCAGAGGACCGATGGACCCCAGGTCCTCGTAGGCGGTCACGAGCAGGTGGGGGATCCGTCGGGACATGAGCTCGTCGATCAGCAGGTCGTCGAGGGGGTCGACCGGTGAGAGCACCACCAGGTCAGGTGCCCTGGCACCGTCGGCCAGCCGGGCGGCCCGATCACCGGTCCACGCGGTGATGGAGGGTGCGAGCCGCTTCACCAGCTCGACCGCGCCCTCCTGCCTGCTTCTGCCCACCTGCGTCCAGGTCAGGCCGCCCGGTGTGACGTCCCGGCCGCGGGCCGTACCGGAGTCGACAACGCACAGGCCGCCTACCCCGGAGGCGGCGAGGAGGGCGGCGATCTGCGCGCCGACACGACCCGCGCCGTACACCCGCACCTGGACGTCCCGCCTGCGTTCCAGCACGGCAAGGCCGCCGTCCGTCGTGCCGGGGGTGAGGGAGAGCGCCTCCAGATCGGGCTGGAGCAGGTCTCGCTCGGCGAGGGTGAGCAGACGGAGCGGACCGGGTGGCGCCGCCGCGTCGTCGACCACCCCCTGGTCGATCAGCAGGTCGAGCAGGGCGCGGCCGTTCTCCCTGCCGAGCCCTGCCTCGTCCGCCCCGGCGAGCACCCCTTCGACGTCGCGCACGCCGTCGAGGCTCTCGACCCAGCGGCGAACCTCGGGCTCCAGGTCGGTCAGCACCACCGCGTGCCTGGGGCGCAGACCGAACTGCAGGGTGTGCTCGTCGCGCGCGACCCGACGCAGAACGGGCTTCAGACGTGGTCTCATGTGACCGCCTCTCCTCAGGGAGCCCGAAGGCCAGAAGGGGAGGACCCCGGGTGGACGCGGAGCGTGAGTTTCCGGTCACCCGGTGGTCCCGGGGCAGTCAGAGTGCCACGCCCTCAAAAGATCGCGAAGACGTTTCCCGCCGCCTGTGGATAACTTCCGGTGTACTACGCTCCCGCCATGGACGAGCTCTTGATCGACAGGCGCGACGACGGCGTCGTGGTGCTCACCCTGAACCGCCCCGACCGGCGTAACTCGATGACGGACGGCATGACGGAGCAGTGGCGGCTGGCGGTCTCCGACCTGCGTCGCGACAAGGATGTGCGATGCGTGGTCGTCACCGGGGAGGGCAGCGCGTTCTGCTCGGGAGGAGACCTGTCCTGGCTCGCCGACCGGGGAGCGGAGAGCGTGCCCGTCCTGCGTGACAGGATGCTGGGCTTCTATCGGACCTGGCTGTCCGTGGCGGACCTGGAGGTACCGACCATCGCCGCGGTCAACGGCGCCGCCGTCGGAGCCGGGCTGTGCCTGGCCCTTGCCTGCGACCTGGTCTACGCGGCGGAGGAGGCCAAGCTGCTGGCCCCCTTCACCTCGCTCGGCCTGCACCCGGGAATGGCGGCCACCTACCTGTTGCCCAGGGTCGCCGGGGTCGGGGTCGCCAGGGAGATGCTGCTCACCGGCCGCACCATGCTGGGCGCGGAGGCGGCGGCATCGGGGCTGGTGACCAGGGCGTTTCCCCGAGAGACGCTGATGACGCAGGTGCTGGAGATCGCTTCGAGGACCGCGGCGAACGCCCCCGTCGCCACCCGGCTCACCAAGGTGGCCCTTGCGGGCGGTGGGCACGCGGACCTCGACGCCGCGTTGCGCTGGGAGTCTCTCGCCCAACCCGTCACCATGGCCTCTGACGACCTGCTCGAAGGGTTGGCGGCGCAGCGGGAACGACGGTCCCCGAGATTCGGCGGCTCCTGAGGGGATCGGCGGTCCGGTTAATTCCACGGGCTCCAGCCATAACCGATCGGTCTTGCTGAACAATCGACGAACAGGGATTGACCAGCCAGAACGTGTTCGGCCCTCTGGTGTGAATTCGTGATTCTCGGCTACCGTTCATATGTGCCCCCCGAGACAGTCGAGGTCCGTCGAAGTTCTCGTCGTCGGCGGACCGTATCCGCGTACCGCGACGGCGAGAAAACGATCGTGCTGCTCCCCGCCGGGCTGAGCAGTACCGACGAGGAGCAATGGGTGCGCCGGATGCTCGACCGGCTGGCGGCCAAGGAGCAGCGAAGACGCCCCTCCGACGACGACCTCTTCGAGCGGGCGAGCGAGCTCTCGGCACGTTATCTCGACGGGCGGGCAAGACCGTCGAGCGTGCGCTGGGTCGACAACCAGCAGCACCGCTGGGGCTCGTGCACCCCGGATCACGGCACCATCAGGATCTCCACACGGCTCCGGGGCATGCCGTCGTGGGTGGTCGACTACGTGATCATGCATGAGCTGGTCCACCTGCTCGTGCCCAGCCACGGACCTCGTTTCTGGGCGCTGGTCGACCACTACCCCAAGGCCGAACGGGCACGCGGCTTCCTTGAGGGGTTCTCCATGGCGGCGGGCGTCGCGGAGGAGTGTTGACCTCAGAGCGTACGGAGGACCGCCTGGTCGCGGTCGTCGTCACATCGTCGATGTCGGCCGGGGCACCACCGGGGATCGACCCCGGGAGCTTCCTGACGGCCGTCGTCGAGGACACCTACGAACTCGTCAGCACCCTCGACTTCGTCACCCCGGTCCTCGTGACGAGCGTGCCCGGGATGGAAGAGGTCGTCTGGCCGGGCACCCCGGTCCTTGAGATCCCCGAGCTTTCCGGAGCACCCCTGGTCAGGGCCGCGTTCGAGGTGGTCTCGGCCGCCGCGCCGTACGCGGGCCAGGTGGTTCTGCTGAGCGGGGACGCCCCTGACCTGCCGCCGCTGCTGATCGGCAAGCTCTTCCGCGCGCTTGGCAGCGCGGGGCTGGCCGTCTGCCCGGCCGTCGAGGGCGGGGTCGTCGCGATCGCCACACGGACACCGTGGCCCGACTGGGCCGAGATCGGCTTCGACGACCCCGAGCCGGTCAGGACCCTGCGCACGCTGGCCCCTGCCTCCTGGCGGGTCGCGACCGGCCCCGGCTGGCACCGTCTGCGCGCTCCCGCCGACGTCCACAGGCTCGACCCCGGCCTTGAGGGCTGGGACAACACCCGGGCGTTGCTGTCGGTCTGAGAAGACCGGGCTCAGATCGAAGGCAGGCTGAGGTCGGCGAAGACCGCCCTGTGATCGGTGCCGGGGACGGTGTGGATGCTCACCTCCCGCACTCCGATCCGCTGGTCGACCACGACATGGTCGATGGTGATGACCGGCGGAATCCTGCTGTTGACCGGCCAGGTCGGAACCAGCCCCTGGCCGGTCCGATCAGCCGAGTCGGCGTAGCCCCGGCTGACGAAACGGCGCATCGCGGCGTGGTCGAGGCTGGCGTTGAAGTCACCGGCGAAGATCCGCAGCCGATCCGGGGAGGCGTCGGGGAATGCGGCGAACGCCGCGCTCCACTCGTGCACCTGGCTGCCCAGCGGCGGGAAGGTGTGCACGTCGACGAACTCGATGTTCCCCACCCCCGGGACGCTGAGCACCGCGGCCGGCATGTTGTGCCCGATGGGCTGGAACAGGTTCTCCAGCGGGGCCAGCGGATAGCGGGAGAAAAGGCCGCTGCCGCTGGCGCTCCAGGCCGTCTGCAGCACGCGGTGCGACATGACGTCCTTCAGCCCGGCCGCGTCGAGCTCCTCGACCATCCCCGGTGTCAGCTCCTGAGCGCTCAGCACGTCCGGCCGCAGCCGTCTGACCAGGTCCATCACCGCGCCCGGATCGGCGTGACCGAACAACATGTTGAGTGTGAGCACCCGCAACGGCGCTCCGGAGGGAGGCTGCGCCGAGGCGAACGCGCGGGGCAGGACACTGAGCCCGAGCGCCGCCGTGGTGACCAACGCCACAGCCGTGGCGGCACGGCGGCGGGTCGCCGCGGCCAGGAACAGAGGTAACAGCGACCCGGCCGCCGCGTACGGCGTGGCCGTCATCAGCTGAGCGGTGAGTGAGCCACGTTCGAGACCGGTGACCCTGGCCGCAGCCCAGGCCGCGAAAGGAGTGAGCGCCGCCCAGACCAGAGCGCTGGGAATCCGGGGCGAACGTCGTCGTCGTACCGGAGTCAGAATCGCGCCACCGGCTGTGTCCGTGCTCACTACGCCTCGATTCATCGGTCACCCAATGTGACGACATTATCGATGGTCGTGTGAGCCGAACATAAACCGGTTCAGATCTGGCGCATCACCTCACGGGCACGCCTGGCGAGCCTACGGGTCGCCTCGTCGGAGAGCTCGGGGATCTCCTCGATCGGAAACCACCGCAGGTCGAGGGACTCTTCGCTGATCACGGCCTCCACGTCGGCGGGGGCGACCGCGCCGTACTCCACGTCGAGATGGTGGCTGTGCGGGGGGTGACACCAGACCTTGTGGCGGTCGAGGGCGAGCGGACCGGGAAGCAGGCGCAGACCGGCGATGCCCGACTCCTCGGTCGCCTCCCGCAGCGCGACGCCGTCGAGTGAGACGTCCCCGCGCTCACAGTGCCCGCCCATGGGCAGCCACATCCCGGCCTTGGGGTGCAGCGTCAGCAACACCCGCTCGCCGTCGTGGGAGATCACCGCGGTCGTGGCCGTCAGATGGCCGGGTACGCACTCCCGCCACATCGCGTCCTCATGGGCCCGCACATGATCGAGGAACTCCCTGCGCAGGCTCTCCTCATCGGCCGTGGGCGCCTTCCAGGCCGCGAGAACCTCCTGCGCGTGCGCGTGCAGGCTCACGCGGCGCCGTCCTGGGGGTCGTCGTTCCCCTTTTCCGGCTCCTTCGGGGCCTCGCCGAGCGACGCCTCAAGGGAGGACAGGTCCAGCTCGGGCTCGCCCCTGACGAAACCCTCGGGATTGTCCAGATCATCCGCGGTCGGCATCAGGTCGGGATGGCTCCACACCGCGTCCCGCCCGTCGATGCCCCGGTCGCGCTCGATGGCCTGCCACAGGGCGGCCGCCTCACGCAGACGGCGCGGACGCAGCTCCAGGCCGACGAGCGTGGCGAAGGTCTGCTCAGCGGGACCGCCGGTCGCCCTGCGACGCCGTACGGTCTCGGCCAGGGCGGCCGAGGAGGGCAGTTTGCCTTCGGCGGCACCGTCGACGACCGTGCCGACCCAGCCCTCGACCAGCGCGAGCATGGTCTCAAGGCGCGCCAGAGCGGCCTTCTGCCGCTCGGTCTCCTCGGGCTTGAGCAGGTTGCCGCCGCTCAGCACCTGCTGGAGCTGCTCGGGGTTGTTGACGTCGAGGCCGCGCAACTGCTCCTCCAGCGCGGACACGTCGACCGTGATGCCCCTGGCGTACTCCTCGACCGCGCCGAACAGGTGCACCCGCAGCCACGGCACGTGCTGGAACAGCCGGTGGTGCGCGGCCTCGCGCAGCGCCAGATAGATCCGGATCTCCTCGACGGGAGTCTCAAGCCCCTGACCGAACGCGGCGATGCCGCCGGGCAGCAGGGCGGCGTTCTCCGACAGCGGAAGGCCGATGTCGGTGGAGCCGACGACCTCACGGGCCAGAGAGCCGAGGGCCTGGCCGATCTGCTGGCCGACCAGCATGCTGCCCATCTGCTTCATCATGCCCATCAGCGGCCCGGCCATCGCCTGAGCCTCGGCGGGCAGACCCGTCGCGCCGAGCGTGCCGCTCATGGTCTCGACCATGCGGGCGGCGACCGGATCACACAGCTGCCGCCACACCGGGACGGTCTTCTCGATCCACTCGGACCGGCTCCACGCCTGCGGGTTGTTCACCCCGCTGGGCAGCGTGGTCGCCTCGTTCAGCCACAGGTCGGCGAGGTTGAGCGCGTCCACGATCTGGCGCCGCTCGCCTTCCATGACACTCGGATCGCCTTCGGCGGCCACGACGTGCCGGGCGATATTCTTCGCCATGTCCCAGTTGACGGGACCGGAGCTCTGCGGGGCGGACAGCATGTCGGCGAACTGACGCATGGCCGCCGCGATCTGCTCCGGGTCGCCGAACATGGCGAACGGATTCTCGTTGGGGTCGTTTTCCCGACCTGGCAAGTCAGTCACCGCTCTACCTCGTGCAGGATGGAGGAGTCCACAACCGCCACGTTATCCGTCGCATGGTGGGTCAGTGCAAAGTGAGGACCTGGTGCCTACCTCGAAACGCCCCCGGCTCCCGGTCGTCGCCGTAACCGGCGCGGCCTCGGGGATCGGCCGTGCCTTCCTCTCGAAGGTCGCCTCGTCTGCGGATTTCCGCAGAGTCGTGGCCATCGACGAGCAGCGCGGCGACGTACCCGACGTCACCTGGAGGGTGCTCGACGTCAGAGATCCGCTCTTGGCGAACCGGGTCTCCGACATCGACGTGCTCGTCCATCTGGCGGGCGACTACGCGCTCGACGCCGACCCGGCCGAGCGGCGCGCCTACAACCTGCGCGCGGCACAGACGGTGCTCACCGCCTCGGCCGCCGCCCGGGTGCGCCGCGTCGTGCTGGTCACCAGCGCCATGGTGTACGGCGCCGCCCAGGACAACCCCGTCCCACTGCCAGAGGACTCCGCGGTCGCGGCCGAGCCGGACACCGGCATCGTCGGCGACCATCTGGAGATCGAGGCGCTGGTCAGGAGATCACTGCGCAGCCATCCCGGCCTTGAGGTGACCGTGCTGCGCCCGGCGGCCGTCGTCGGCCCAGGCGTCGACAGCGTGGTCACCCGCCACTTCGAGGCCCCCAGGCTGCTCAGCGTCAAGGGCTGCAGCCCCCGCTGGCAGTTCTGCCACGTGGACGACCTGATCTCGGCCCTTGAGCTGGCCGCGCTCGGCTCCGTCTCCGGCGTCGTGGCGGTCGGCAGTGAGGGCTGGCTCGAACAGGAGCAGGTGGAGGAGCTCTCCGGTCTGCGCAGGTTCGAACTGCCCGCAGGACTGACGTTCGGTACGGCCCAGCGCCTGCACCGCCTCGGTATCACCCCGGCTCCCGCGACCGACCTGCACTACGTGGTCTATCCCTGGGTCGTCGACTGCGCCGGGCTCCGCGACGCCGGGTGGAAACCGGCCTGGAGCAACGAAGCGGCCCTCACACAGCTGCTCGAACTCCGCGAGGGCAGGCACGCGGTGGTCGGTCGTCGGCTGTCCGGCAAGGAGGCCACGCTCACCGCGGCCGGTGCGACCGTCGCGGTCCTCGGCACGGCGGCGATCGTCCGCGCCGCCCGCAAGAAGCGGCGCGTCTGAAGCCCTCCCGGGGGCGTGTCCCGAGCACGCCCCCGGCCGTCGCCGTCCCGGCCGTGCCTCCCGTGCCCGAAGCGGGGGAGCTCCCCGCCCGCCGGGTAGCCTTTGAGCCGTGAATGTCATCCGCCTGCTCGGCATCCGCGACACACCGCTCTCGGTGGACGAGGTGTTCTCCGCGATCGGCGACCACGCCGCGGGCGGCACGGCGATCTTCGTGGGCACCGTGCGTGACCACGACCACGGCAAGTCCGTGACCCGCCTGTCC
Source organism: Streptosporangium sp. NPDC020072 (assembly GCF_040631445.1). Taxonomy (NCBI): domain Bacteria; kingdom Bacillati; phylum Actinomycetota; class Actinomycetes; order Streptosporangiales; family Streptosporangiaceae; genus Streptosporangium; species Streptosporangium sp. NPDC020072. The sequence continues at coordinate 340,995 of NZ_JBEYAB010000010.1, forward strand.
TACTCCGCGCACCCCAGTGCGCAGGAGGAGCTGCGCCGGGTCGCGGAGAAGATCGTGGCCGACTTCCCGATCACCGCGCTGGCCGCCGTGCACCGGGTCGGTGACCTCGACCTGGGCGACATCGCCGTCATCGTCGCGGTCGCTGCTCCCCACAGGAGCGAGGCGTTCGAGGCCTCCCGGCGCCTGATCGACGACCTCAAGGCCGAGGTTCCCATCTGGAAGAACCAGGCCTTCGCCGACGGCTCGACCGAATGGGTCGGAAGCTGCGGCTGAGGAGCGATCCTTACAATCTGGAAGGTGACGGCGCGGGGGTGCGGCCTTCTGACCGGTCACACGGAATAGGCTTCCTCCCATGTCCCGACGAGCGCTGACATTGATGGTGGCAGGCTTCCTCACGCTTCTGCTCGGCGTTGTCGGCGCCCTGCTGCCCGTGCCGTACGTCGTGCTGAGTCCGGGGCCCACGGAGAACACCATCGGTGACGTCAAGGGCAAGCCGGTGATCAGCATCGAGGGCCGGGAGACCTACCCGACAGACGGGAAGCTGAGCCTGGTGACCGTCGCCTACCAGGGTGGCCCGGGCAACAGGATCGATCTGTTCAGGGCGCTCAGGGGGTGGATCGACCCCACGGTCGCCGTCGTGCCCGAGGAGACGATCTTCCCGCCGACCAGCACGGCCGAGGAGGTCGAGCAGCAGAACTTCCAGGAGATGACCAACTCCCAGGACGACGCGACCGCGGCGGCGCTGACCGAACTGAAGATCCCCTACACCTCGGTCGTCACCGTGGCCTCGACCCAGAAGGGCCTGCCCGCGGACGGGCACTTCCAGACCGGCGACGAGATCGTCTCCGTCGACGGCGTCCCCGCGACGGACAGGGAGAGCGTCTCCGGCATCGTCCGCAGGCACAAGGCGGGCGAGACGGTCACCTTCACCGTCAACCGCGGCGACCGCAGCCTCACCGTGGCCGTCCCGACCGTGGCGGCCAAGGACGGCACGCCGATCGTGGGCATCACCATGCGGATCAGCTACAAGTTCCCCTTCAAGGTGAAGATCAACGTCGGTGACGTCGGCGGTCCGAGCGCGGGCATGATGTTCTCCCTCGGCATCGTCGACAAGCTCACCCCCGGTCCGCTGACCGGCGGCAAGTCGATCGCCGGGACCGGGACGATCACTCCGGAGGGCAAGGTCGGCCCGATCGGCGGCATCTCGCAGAAGATGGTCGGCGCCAGAAGGTCGGGGGCGACGGTCTTCCTCACGCCCGCGGACAACTGCGCGGAGGCGGTCAAGTCGGTCCCCGACGGGATGCGGCTCTACAAGGTGAGCACGCTGCACGACGCGGTGAAGGCGATCGACGCGATCCGCACGGGAACCGGCTCCATACCGACCTGCTCGGCGAGCTGAGAGCGCCCCTGCGTACGGTCTCGGGCCCGAGAACGACGTCGGGGCACTCATCCGAGGTCTCACGCGTTGACCCGTTGAACCCTGGAACCTGCAGGGGATGTGGCCGGACCCTGCCAGAGCGGCTTAGCACGGCCGTACCCCCACCGGTGTAGGTTTCCAGACACGGACCGTGCTCTTTTACGACAAGGGGTTGGCCTTGAGCTTCCGGACCCCCGGAGCCGGTAGGGCGATGCGCTTGCCCCGCCGGCCACGACTGCTGCTTCCTGTCGCGATAGCGATCGTCGTGATCGTCGCGCTGTTCTTCCTCTTCGCAGGTATATACACCGACTACCTGTGGTACGACTCGGTCGACTACACAGCGGTCTTCTCCGGTGTGGTCGTCACACAGATCCTGCTCTTCTTCGTGGGCGCCGTGCTCATGGTCGGCCTCGTGGGCGGCAACATGCTGCTGGCCTACCGCGCCAGACCCATGTTCGGCCCCGGAACGTTCGGCGGCGCGAGTGGCGCCGACCGCTACCGGATGGCCCTCGACCCGCACCGCAAACTGATCTTCCTGATCGGCGCCGGAGTGCTGGCCCTGTTCTCGGGATCATCGCTCGCGGGGCAGTGGAAGACGTGGCTGGAGTTCTTCAACGCGACCCCGTTCGGTGAGAAGGACGCGCAGTTCGGTATCGACCTGTCGTTCTTCATGTTCACCTATCCCTTCATCAGGATGGTGCTGAACTTCCTGTTCACCGCGGTCATCCTGTCGGCCGTCATGGCGGCGATCGTGCACTACCTGTACGGGGGCTTCAGACTGCAGTCGCCCGGCGTGCACGCCTCCCGCGCGGCCAGGGTGCACCTGTCGGTGCTGCTCGGCGTGTTCGTGCTGCTGAAGGCCGTCGCCTACTGGATCGACGGATACGGCCTGGTCTTCTCCGACCGTGGCTTCGCCTACGGTGCCTCCTACACCGACGTCAACGCGGTGCTGCCCGCCAAGACCATCCTGGCGATCATCGCCCTCATCTGCGCGATCCTGTTCTTCGCCGGCATCGTACGGCCCGGCGGCATGCTGCCCGGTGTGGCCTTCGGCCTGCTGGTCCTGTCGGCCATCCTGGTCGGCGGGGTCTACCCGGCTCTCGTGGAGCAGTTCCAGGTCCGGCCGAACCAGCAGGACCGTGAGCAGCCGTACATCAAGCGCAACATCGAGGCCACCAGAAAGGCCTACGGGATCGACAAGACCGAGGTCATCGAGTACGCCGCCCAGGGCGACGCCTCCAAGGTCAACGTCACCACCGACAGCTCCATCTCCGGTGTACGGCTGCTCGACCCCAACCTGGTCGCCAAGACCTACCAGCAGAAGCAGCGCATCCGAGGCTTCTACGACTTCCACGACCCGCTCGACGTCGACCGCTACCCCGACGAGACGGGCAAGCCGCGCGACACCGTCGTCGCGGTACGCGAGCTCACCGGGCCGCCGAGGGAGCAGGACAACTGGATCAACCGGCATCTCGTCTACACCCACGGCTACGGCTTCGTGGCCGCGCCCGGCAACAAGGTCGACTCCCAGGGTCTGCCCGACTTCGACGCCAAGGACATGCCGGTCACCGGCTCTCTGGCCGACCGGATCGGCCTGAAGGAGTCGCGGATCTACTTCGGAGAGTCCCCGGCCGCCCCCGAGTACGTCATCGTCGGCGGTGACAGGAAGGTCGGCCAGGAGCTCGACTATCCGGAGAGCAGTGGAACCGGTCAGCAGAACACCACCTACACCGGCAAGGGCGGCGTCCCCGTCGGCTCGTTCTTCAACCGCCTGCTCTACGCGGCCAAGTACGGTGAGACGAACCTGCTGCTCTCGGGAGACGTCAACGCCAAGTCCAGGATCCTCTACGAGCGCAACCCGCAGGACCGCATCGCCAAGGTCGCGCCGTTCCTGAGCCTCGACGACAACCCCTACCCGGCCGTCATCGACGGCAGGGTGGTCTGGATCGCCGACGCCTACACCACCTCCAACTCCTACCCCTACTCCGACAGCAGGAGCCTGGAGTCGATGACCCGCGACACGGTCACCGACCCACGCCAGGTGGTGCAGCAGCCGCGCGACAACATCAACTACATGCGCAACGCCGTCAAGGCCACGGTCGACGCCTACGACGGCACGGTCACGCTGTACGCCTGGGACGAGAAGGACCCGATCCTGCAGACCTGGCGCAACGCCTTCCCAGGGATCATCAAGCCGAAGAGCGAGATGTCGGAGTCCCTCAAGCAGCACCTGCGCTACCCGGAGGCGCTCTTCAAGGTCCAGCGTGACGTGCTTTCCCGCTATCACATCCAGGACCCGGACGCCTTCTACAGCGGCCAGGACTTCTGGAACGTCCCGAACGACCCGTCCTCCGGCGGACACGACATCAAGCAGCCGCCGTACTACCTGTCGGTCAAGATGCCCGACACCCAGGAACCCACCTTCTCGCTGACCACCACGTTCGTGCCACGCCAGGGGCCGAACCTGGCCGCCTTCATGGCGGTCGACGCGACACCGGGTGACGACTACGGCAGGCTGCGCATCCTGCGGATGCCGTCGAACACCACGATTCCCGGCCCCGGTCAGGTGCAGAACAACTTCCAGAACAAGTTCTCCGGTGAGCTCAACCTTCTGGGCATCGGTGGGGCGAAGGTCCGCTACGGCAACCTGCTCACCCTGCCGTTCGCCGGGGGCCTGGTGTACATCGAGCCCGTCTACGTGGAGACGGCGGCCTCCTCGGGACAGGAGCCCTACCCGATTCTCCGTCGGGTCCTGGTCTCCTTCGGAGACAAGGTCGGCTTCGCCGAGACCCTCCAGGGTGCGCTCGAACAGGTCTTCGGCAACAGTGCTCAGCAGAACAAGCCGGAGACCAGACCCGATGTCCCCGCCCAGTCGAACACCGTGCTGAGCCAGGCCATCGGAGAGGCCCAGAAGGCCTATGACGACGCCCAGCGTGCCCTGGAGGCCAAGCCGCCGAACTGGACGGCCTACGGCGAGGCTCAGAAGGCGCTGAAGGAGGCCCTGGAGAAGGTGAAGAACGCCTCGGCCTCCACAGCCCCTGCCGCGACCCCGTCGCCGACGCCGAGCTCGTCTCCCTCGGGGACGGCAACCCCTTCGGCGACTCCGTCAGCCACCCCTTCGACCACGCCGACACCGTCTCCCTCGCCGAGTTCCTAGGGGCACCGCGGCTATTGAGTTCGCATTCATCGCCAAAGCCGGGTAGTGTGAAAGCACGCCGACGCGGGGTGGAGCAGCTCGGTAGCTCGCTGGGCTCATAACCCAGAGGTCGCAGGTTCAAATCCTGTCCCCGCTACCAAGGGAAGGCCCTGATCTCTCAGAGATCAGGGCCTTCTTCCATTTCATCCCATGCTTCAAAGGAATCGATTGCCCCGGCCTCGTATCGATTTGCTCTTGGCGGTGGAGGCCGATAGTGTTGAGACATACCGACGCGGGGTGGAGCAGCTCGGTAGCTCGCTGGGCTCATAACCCAGAGGTCGCAGGTTCAAATCCTGTCCCCGCTACCAAGGGAAGGCCCTGATCTCTTAGAGATCAGGGCCTTTCACTTTGTTCCAGACAGGACACCCAGCGGTTAGCGTGCAAGGTGTGGCTGACATGTCAGGACCGACCCTGCGCTGGAGAGTGCGTAGAGAACTGCTCATCGTCAAGGTCGTTGCGGCGCTCGCATTCGCGGTGCTGGCCGTACTGAATCTGGACGACCCACGCGGGACGATCCTGGCGGGCGCCGCAGCCCTGGTGGCCGCCACCCTCGCCCTACGTGACCTCCTGGCCCCGGTACGGCTCAGTGCGGACGGCGAGGGACTCATCGTGGTGCGAGGCTTCTCCGGCGCCCAGAGAGTGCCGTGGAGTGCGGTCGAACGGATTCGTGTGGACACTCGGACGCGCTTCACTTCCCGCACGGAACTCCTGGAGATCGACACAGGAGAGGAGATCTTCCTCCTCAGCAGGTTCGACCTTGGAATCCCGTGCCGGGAAGTGGCGGATGAACTGCGAGTGTTCAGAACCGGCTTCTAGTCAGGCCCTGACCCTACGGTGCCGCGCTTTGTGTCGGGGGCGGAGGCGAAGCAGCAGGAACGTCTTGTGCAGTGACCAGCCGATGAGGAAGGCCCCGAAGACACACTGTCCGAGACTCGTCCACATTGGTCTTTCGGCCGCTGCGAACACCACCACGCCAACCCACAGGACGCCGAAGACCCCTACGAGGGTCGTCGCGCCCCAATCCAGCCCCCGCTGCCACATGCCTGAAGTCTTACAGATCTTGGTTCAAGCCCAGGTCAACGACGCGGAACGCCTCATCTGGGGAGAGTGCGACTTGTGCCGGCACACCTGCGAACGCGCGGCCCGCCTCCGGTGGTGACCGGCGCGGGGGCCTGTTCGAGCTGGGTCAGCAGCGTGGTCGCGGTACGGACGTCCAGCAGGATCTGGTCCACCTCGACCTCGGTAGCGGGGAGCTGGCCCTGCCGGGCGAGTTCCTCGGTGATGTAGGAAAGCGGGTTCGCGCGCCCGGCCGCCTCCGCGGCGGCCGTCGCACGGGCTGCGGTGAGAAGACGTAGATGTTCGGCGCGGAGCATGGCCTCACGCATCCGCGCGTCCTCAAGATCACTCAAAAGGGACCTGGCGACCCTGAGCAGATCACCGGGGCGATCGGCTTCCGCATCGATGTGTGCGCGGATGTCGTCGAACTCTGAACGGGTCATGGTGCTCACCTCCACGGTGGAGTCAGAATCCTGACCCTCGTGCCAACTTCGTATCCGGGGGCGATTGCGAACGGCTTGATAAGCGCTTGCGCGGTCGACTCCCTACGAACGTTTGGGACGCGCAGGTGCTGGGGATGGTTGGCAAGTTGTCTCTGGGACCCGTGGGGCCTGGTAATGTTCTTCTCGCAGAGCGGCGAGCCGCAGAGGCCGAAGAGCTTCGAAGACAGCGACCCGCTCGGTACCCCACCTCCTTGCTCCGGCAGTCGTTTGTCTGAATCGTCCACGGACGATTGGACAGAAGCCGGATGTCAGAGTAAGTTGGAAGGGTTGCTCCGGAGACGGGGTGAGCGAGATCCTAGCGGGTCTGGTGGGTTGGTGTCGAGTGGCTGCGAAGGCGGCGGGTTGACACGGACCGGCTGGAAATGATAGGATGGGAACACGGAAGCTTGTGCCCCTGAAGTGGTCGCACCGGGTGGTGTGGCGGCGGACGGTGAACGCGTCCGTTTCTTGAGAACTCAACAGTGTGCTAAAAGCCAGTGCA